>NZ_AKJE01000091.1 GCF_000282495.1 Pseudomonas sp. GM79 | reverse complement strand
GCAGCGTGCCTGCACATCAATCTCTGATCAGTCTGACTCTTGTGGTCGGCGCAGGGTCGTCAGTGGCTGTTCAAGCCGATCAGAGTAGTGGCTTTGTCGATGGCGCTAAGGCCACCCTCAATTTGCGCAACGCTTACATCAATCGTAACTTCATCAATCCGGCCTATCCCAACAGCGCCACACCACAGAACAAAGCCGAGGAGTGGACACAGAGCTTCATCCTTGACGCTCGCTCTGGTTATACCGGCGGGCCGATAGGATTCGGTGTTGATGTATTGGGTCTTTATTCTCAAAAGCTTGATGGTGGCAAAGGCACCGGCGGTACCCAACTGTTGCCGATCCACGACGACGGCCGACCAGCCGATAATTTCGGCCGCCTCGGGGTAGCGCTGAAAACCAAACTTTCAAAAACCGAGTTGAAAGTGGGTGAATGGATGCCCGTGCTGCCGATTCTGCGCTCCGACGATGGCCGCTCGCTGCCGCAGACTTTTCGCGGCGGCCAGGTGACCTCCAACGAGATCGCCGGCCTGACCCTCTATGGCGGCCAGTTCCGTAGTAACAGCCCACGCAACGACGCGAGCATGGAAGACATGTTCATGAACGGCAAAGCCGCGTTCACCTCCGACCGCTTCAACTTCGGCGGCGGCGAATACAGCTTCAACGACAAGCGCACCCAGGTCGGCCTGTGGTACGCCGAGCTCACCGACATCTACCAGCAACAATACGTCAACCTCACCCACAGCCAGCCCGTGGGCGACTGGACCCTGGGGGCCAACCTCGGTTTCTTCAACGGCAAGGAAGACGGCAGTGCCCTGGCCGGCGACTTGGACAACAAAACCTCCTTCGCCTTGCTATCGGCCAAATACGGCGGCAACACCTTCTATGTCGGCCTGCAAAAACTCACCGGCGACAGCGCGTGGATGCGCGTTAACGGCAGCAGTGGCGGCACCCTGGCCAACGACAGCTACAACGCCAGCTATGACAACGCCAAGGAAAAGTCCTGGCAAGTGCGCCATGACTTCAACTTCGTGGTGCTCGGTATCCCGGGACTGACATTAATGAACCGATATATCAGTGGTGATAATGTCCACACAGGTTCGATCACAGATGGCAAAGAATGGGGCCGAGAATCGGAATTGGCCTACGTCGTGCAGTCCGGCGCGCTGAAAAATCTCAGCTTTAAATGGCGAAATTCGAGTGTTCGCAGGGATTTCAGTACCAATGAGTTTGATGAAAACCGGATTTTTATTAATTATCCTATATCGTTATTGTGACGAATATTCTGCGTTGCAGGGTGGCAGTGGCGGCGAGTCAATAAAAAGACTCGCATCGTCAGCTTCCCTCCGCGGCCTCATCAAACTTCAACCGGGCAGCTTCAACCTCAGGCAATTTGTCGAGCGTCCATTTATGCAATTCGCGAAATGGCTGCTGCAGTGTTAGACCAAGTGGGGTGATCTCATACTGCACTGCCACGGGCGAGAACGAAATGATCTGACGCGAGACGAGACCATTTCGTTCCAACCGCCGCAGGGACTGTGTAAGTGCCTTCTGAGTGACGCCCTCCAGGCGACGCCTGATGGCATTGAAGCGATGCGGCCCATCATCAAGCACCGCCAGAACCATCATCGACCACTTGTCTGCGATTTGGTCGAACAGCGCCCGGCTTGGGCAGTCTGACGAAAAACATTGCGGCTTTAATTCCAGCATCGAAGTTTCCTCATGTATACCTAGGCGACTCTAGGTGCCTAATTGACATTAGGTCTACAAAATATACTTATGTGACTTCCAAAAGCAAATGGAGTCCATCCAATGTCAAAGCTTGATACCAGCGTTTTATTTCGTCCTCTTTCCATCCGCTCGCTTGAACTGAAAAACCGGATTGTCATGGCGCCGATGACGCGTCTGCTCTCACCCGAAGGCGTCCCGGGTGAAGCGAGCGCTGCCTATTACCGGCGGCGGGCAGAGGGAGGTGTCGGGCTGATTTTGTCGGAAGGCACCGTGATTGATCGCCCAGCATCGCGTAATGACTCCGGCATACCTTTTTTTCACGGCGAAGCGGCGCTTGCTGGGTGGAAAAACGTGATCGATGCGGTCCACAACGCTGGCGGGCGCATGGCACCGCAGATCTGGCACACCGGTGCCACGCGTTACATCAACGACTGGGAGCCAGATGCGCCAGTGGAAAGCCCGTCGGGCCTTGATTCGCCAGGTGACCTGCGTGGTGTGGCGATGAGTGAAGAGGACATTGCCGACACGGTAGCAGCGTTCGCCAAGGCCGCAGCGGATGCCAAACGACTGGGCTTCGATACCGTTGAGATCCACGGAGCCCATGGTTATCTGATCGATCAGTTTTTCTGGTCTGGTACCAATCTGCGCACCGACCGCTACGGCGGCCCGACAATCAAGGAACGCTCGCGCTTTGCCAGCGAGATCGTATCTGCTGTTCGTCATGCTGTTGGCCCTGAATTCCCGATCATCATGCGCGTCAGCCAGTGGAAGCAACAGGACTACGGCGTACGCGTCGCTGAAACACCAGCTGTGATGGAAGACTGGCTGCTGCCATTGGTCGAGGCCGGTGTCGACGTCCTGCACTGCTCGCAGCGACGTTTCTGGGAACCTGAGTTTCCCGAAATTGACGGTGAGAACGGGCTGAACTGCGCGGGCTGGGCGAAGAAAGTCACTGGAGCCACAACCATTAGCGTCGGTTCGGTTGGGCTAGATAATGATGTTACTAATGCCTTCGCCGGCAAGGGATCAACCCCTGCGAGTTTGGATCGGCTTGTCGAGCGCATGGAGCGCGAAGAGTTTGATCTGATCGCTGTAGGGCGTGTTCTGTTAAGTGACAAGGATTGGGCAGCCAAGGTGGAAAATGGCGATTACGCAGATCTGAAGGGCTTCAATCCGGCATCATTAGCCGAATTGGTTTGAGCCTTATTACGGAGTATGGAAAGTGTAATGTTACAAAGGTTTTAGCCTGAAGAAATCAGAGGTCTCGCCTCGGATTTTGCGGGGTCGAGTCGTAATCTGTTGTTGTTATTGTTGAGTGCGCCCTGACTGTTTCAATGACCGAACATGTTAAGGCCACTCAACACCCGCGCAAACAGGATTGGGTTGCAGTGTGGCCTGGGAGTTTATGCGCAGGCTACACAGCGTCGCTAATTAATGTAGCGCTAGATTCTTCATGGTGCGAGTGGGCACCGTGTCATGGCGTCCATATTTGTGCGTCGCGGGGCATCCACCAATTGGAGCTGCAAGGCTGCGGCGAAAAATGCATCGGCGACTAGGTTAGCGGAGCAGGCAAGCCGAGTTGGACTGTATAAAACTCGTGGCTTTCCTCAGCATTCATATTGCTCGTCGAGGCTTGCACGAAGCTCGGGCCCAAACGCTTCGGGTCCTGGTCAGCGGTCTACCAGCAGTTTCGGGATTGACGGAATCAAGGACCGTTCGACCTGTTGCTCAAATGGCTGCACATCAAGTTGATGCTTCCAAAACTAAGACTACACTCGGTCTTGCTGACCCAGAAGGATCGACGGCAGCCGTGAGTTTTCGTTGGTCCCGTTGAATTATTTATCTTCGAGACAAGGAGCAGTCATGACTTCGCTAGACTCACTTCAGCAAAGGCAAATCAGTCTTACACACGCTTTCGTGGTCAACAATGCGGCGTTGCATTCTCAGTCCTGGAAAAACATGAAGAATCCTACGCCGAGTCAGGTTACGGACAATATCCGTTCGCGTCTGAATGCCTCCAAGGTAGGCGGCGGTTATGACGTGGTCTGGGGCCCTGCGCTGGTGATGGATGGCGAACACGCGGCGCACATCACCGTGGTGCTGGCCGGCGAGAACGACATCGTCGTGGTGACGAGTGGGACACTCAAGGACTCCTTAAAGGATCAGGTGGACGATCTTGATATTTTTCCAATGGTGCCATTGAAAAGCGTTATCCCGGGCTGCCAGGTACCAGCGAACATCGCGCAGGGAACTTCAAAGGGTGTGAACGCGATACTGACTACAGCATCGACTGTCGGTTCTCAGGGCACGCTGTGCGATTTTCTAGGGAAGCAGCAAAGTGGGGCGACGATCCGATTGGTCGGTCATAGCCTCGGCGGTGCGCTCATGTCGGTGGTCGCGCTTTATCTGAAAGACAAATTTCCGGGCTTTAACTTATTTTGTGAAACGTTTGCTGCACCCACGGCTGGCGATGGTTTGTTCGCGAGCTATTTCAATAAGCAAATGGCCGGCAATGCGCTACGCATCTACAACACGCTGGATGTTGTTCCGATGGCGTGGTGTGCAACTTCTCTCGATGACTCCCTGACCCTTTATGAGGACGACCCCAAGGAAAACACGAGGAACATGGTTTGTTCCTGCATAGACAAGGTTGTGAATAACAACCTGAACTATACGCAATGGGGAATGGGCAGCGCGAACATGGAGCTGCGGCTCTGTGGGAAACTTCAATCCGACTGCACAAGCTACGAGTCTCAATCCGGCTATCAGCACGTCTATGAGTACATGACACTGTTGGGCCTGCAGCCCGGCGATATACCGATGCCGCCCTTCGGCAGCTAGTGAGATAGTCTCGTCGTCCAGACGTTCGGGTTGTAGTTAGGGCATTTCTTTGAGAAGCCTTAACTGCAACCCGTTTATCCGTAAACCTATTACTCGCAACGGTGCTTAAGCAGACGCGATGTGGATGGTGAATTCATCCTGCACTCACTTGGTTTTCGGATTGACCAGTTAAATGCTGGCGCCACGGTCATCGACCGATTTCATCATTCAAAATTTGAACGTGTACCGAAATATCAGTCGATTTTCATTGGCGCTATCGGCGTAGGTGGAACGATTTGTCGAGTTTCGCCATTGTGCCGACACATTCTTGAACGGGCCGCTTTGTATTGTGTAAGTAATATCGGTAACGCGTTCCCATTCCTTGCCATCTTTTCCCTCCGATCGTAGAGACGCTGCTTGGGCTGAGCCCAAAAGGGTGGGATCTACATCTCCACCTTTTGCGTATTTCAAACCCAGGGTAAGTCCAGGTAGCCCTGCCGCTGCGAAGTCGAAATCGTAGCGTGCGATCCAGACGCGTTCTTGGGGGGCTGTGAATGTGCTGACCAACGACTCAGCGAACAGATACGTGTCGGCGCCATTGATCATGGCGAACGATGTATCCCCCCAGGCTTTCTGAAAACCTGCGCCGAAGGTGTGGCCGCTCTGGCGATAAGAAAGCATCGTGCTGAGGGTGCGGTTGTTCACATCACCTATACCTTCATCCCCTGTTTCGCTGGCAGAAAAATATCGGACGTCGGAGATTACTGTTCCGGAGCCAAGTGCTCTTTCAAACTTCAGACCGAAAAAATTCGAGCGGTAGAGATCTTCCAACTCAGCCAGGTGATAGCTGAGTGAGAGTTGTGGCAAGGGTTTGTAATCAAGTGCGAGATAGGTGTAGTGATCGGCCTTTACCGGTTTGTACCCAAAAGCCGTCAGTGACTCAAAGTCCGTTGAGTTTCGCTGTTTCACTGCGTTAATTCGTAACGCGCTGAAGGTTACAGGCTCCAGGTCTTTGGACACCAGCATTCCACCGCGAAACACTTGTGGGAGCAGGCGGCTGTTATTGCTGGACAGCAGTGGGAGTACCGGGTTGAGACCACCAATGCGTATCTCGCTTCGGCCAAGCCGAGCCTTGGCGGTTGGAATGAATTTGCTGTACTCGTCATCTACATTGCGCTGTGAATCATAGGCCAATAAGCCCGAGCCGGTTCGGTCCGGGCTGGAGTCAAATTTGACCCCCAGCAGACCGAGCGCATCGACGCCAAACCCAAGCGTGCCCTCAGTGAAGCCGGACTGCACATTCAAGATAAAGCCTTGAGCCCATTCATCGCGTTTGGATTGTTTGGCCCCATCGTTGCGAAAGTCACGGTTGTAGTAGAAGTTACGCAATTCAAGGCTTGTCTGTGTGTCCTTGATAAAGTCCGCGAAGGCGTTTGGAGCCGCGCAAGTGAACAGGATTGTCGAGACCGACGTCATACGTTTTTTTGCCATCTCTAATGCACCATTTGTTGTTGTTTTTGGTGTTTGCAATGCGCGTAACTCCCTGAGGAGCGACGCGCCCGCGCTCCGCATGTTGATAGTCTTTGTATTAAGTGACGTTTGGCTGCAGGGGGATTAGCCGCTTGATGCCAATCGCACGATGGCTTCCCGGCTACCCGCTTGTTGGCGAAGAATGAATTTCTGGATTTTTCCAGTCGCCGTTTTTGGAAGCTCCATGAATATCACGCGGCTTGGGCACTTATAGCGGGCTAAACGTGCTTTGCAGAACGCGATAAGTTCAGCCTCCGTAGGCTGCTGAGATTCGCTTTTCAGCTCGATGAATGCGCAGGGCACTTCGCCCCATTTGTCATCCGGCTGTGCCACCACGGCTGCATGAAGTACTGACGTATGACCATGGAGGATGTCCTCAATTTCTACGGAGGATATGTTTTCGCCACCGGAGATGATCACGTCCTTGCAGCGGTCGGTGATCTGCATGTAGCCGTTGGGATGAACCACTGCTACATCGCCGGTATGGAACCAACCGCCTTCGAATGCCTTCTGCGTCGCTGCCTCGTTTTTCAGGTAGCCCATCATCACGGTATTGCCACGCAGCAGCAGTTCACCTGTGGTCTGGCCATCATGGGGTACGGGCGCTAATGTTTCCGAGTCGGCAACCATCAAACCTTCGAACGCCGCAGCACGCGAACCTTGTCGAACACGCATTCCGGCTTTTTCTGGTGCGCTGAGTTCATCCCAGCCGTCCTGCCAAACGCAGCTGATAGGCGTACCTGCCACTTCAGTGATGCCGTACACGTGATCAACCTGGAAACCCATCGACACCACTGCGTCCAGCACTGTCGCAGGTGGTGGAGAGCCAGCTGTCAGTACGCGAACCGAGTGCGAGAGCACTGGTGGTTTCGGCGCATTGGCAATCATGGCCATCACGGTTGGGGCTGCACAAAAATGGTCAGCCTTGTGCCTGGAGATGGCATCGAAGACGTTTTCTGCAGATACCTTACGCAAGCAAATATGTGTCCCTGCTGCCGCCGCAATTGCCCAGGTGAAGCACCATCCGTTAGCGTGAAACATTGGCAGCGTCCATAGGTACCGAGGTGCCTGTGGAAGCGACCAATTGGTCATTTGCAGCAGGGTCATCAGGTAAGTGCCTCGGTGACTGACCACCACACCTTTTGGGTCTCCCGTAGTGCCCGAGGTGTAGTTGAGGGCAATAGGCAGCCACTCAGTGGTGGGCCATACCCCCTTGAACTGCGGGTCACCTTCGGCGAGTAGTGCTTCATAGTCTGGGGCATCTGCATCGACACATACCGTGGCCAGGTGATCGCGAATTATGATGAGTGCCGGACGGAGTTCGAGCTGCTCCAGTGCAGCAGACGCAACGGCCATGTATTCGCAATCGACCAGCAGCAATTTGCATTCACTGTGACGCAAAATAAATGCAATGCCATCGGCATCCAGGCGATGGTTAATTGTATTGAGGGTGGCACCGGATAACGGAATCCCGAAATGCGCTTCGACCATCGCTGGCGTGTTGGGTGAGAGGATGGACACGGTATCGCCAAGCTGGATGCCTCGGCCTATCAGCGATGATGCAAGTCGGTAACAACGCGCGCGTGTTTGTGCCCAGGTGCGTTGCAATTCTCCGTGGATAATGGCCACCCGGTCAGGATGTACCAGTGCGGCTCGGTCCAGGAATCCAAGTGGGGTGAGCGGGACATGGTTGGCCGGGCTTTGATCGAGTCCACTTGCGTATGCGCCACTAATCATGGGCAGGTCTCCTTATTATTATGATGAAAAACTGCGAAAGCACTGACTGGCTCCCGCGCCGTTACCAGCGTGTTCTCAATAGCCACGGGATCGGCGTAACCAAGGCTCATGCCACACACCAGCATCTGCTCGGCCGGGATGTTCAGAACGTCTGAGATGACATTGTGGTATTTGAGAAATGCGGCCTGCGGACACGTGTGCAAGCCTCGGCCACGTGCAGCCAGCATGACGCTTTGCAGGAACATGCCGTAATCCAGGAGGCTGCCTTGCTCAAGCACTTTGTCCAACGTAAACAGCAGGCCAACCGGGGCATCGAAGAATCGGTAGTTACGCCCGTGCTGTTGGTGCATGCGTTGCTTTTCACCTTTGGCAATCCCCAGCAGTCCATAGAGATCCCAACCCACCTTACGCCTGCGATCAACATAGGGCGTGACCCACTCGCGTGGGTAGTATTCGTAAGGATCTTGCAGGTCGCTACTGAGCTGCGGATCGTTGTCGATAGCGGCGATTGCCATCGACAGCCGATCTTTGGCGTCACCGGTTACGACGTGAACGCGCCATGGCTGCATGTTCACACCCGAGGCACTGAAGCGAGCGATGTCTAGAATCGCTTCAATTTCCTCATGGGGCACGGCTGTCGGGAGAAAGGCTCTGACGCTGCGGCGTGAGGCGATTGCCCAGTCGACCGTGCGCTTAAGCTCTTGCGCTGACAGTGGCGTTAGTGACAAGCGATTCAAGGTACATATCCTTTAACGTGTTCAAGCCAGGTGGTCAGGAACATGAAGACGGCTAGCAGTCTGTCAGCGTGATAAGGCTGGCGCTTTGCTGACCTGGGTGGAGTCCGCATGTGCCTGGTTTACGAACGTGACCGCCAAGGCGCCTATGAGGCCTGCGAGGGCGATCACCATGAAGTTTTGTTCAAGTGGCAAGGCCAATGAAACGAGCCAGCCGATTAGTACCGGCGCGATAATTGCGCCAATTCGGCCAACTCCAGACGCGAAGCCCACGCCTGTCGAACGGATTGGAGTGGGATAGAAATCCCCTGCGTAGGCGTAGGCAATCAGTTGAGTACCGAGTGTTGAGGCGCCAACAATGAATACGACCACGAACAACAGTTCGGTTGAACGTGTAAAACCCATTACGGTGAGCGCCACTGCTCCCACGAGGTAGAATGTAATCAGCACATACTTGATGTTGAATTTATCGCTTAGCCATCCGCCTCCAATCGCACCGACAATCGCTCCCACGTTGAACACGATGACGAAGTTCAGAGCCGAGCCAAGACTATGACCTGACATTGCCATCAATTTGGTCAACCAGGAATTGAGCGCGTAGACCATGAACAGACCCGTCATGAATGCAGCCCAGATCATGACCGTGCTGAACCCGCGACCCTCGCTGAATAGCCCTTTGATCGGACTGTCGAGCGAAGCTTTTGTCTCGGCAGGATTGCCCGCGAGTACAGCGTCACTACTCAGCGGATAAGCGGGATTGATTCTTTTGACGATGGAGCGCAGTTCCGTTTGGCGGCCTTGTTTGAGCAAGTACGCCATGGACTCTGGCAGGGTCTTCAGAATCAGCGGGATTAACAGGACGGGTAGGCCTGCGACGTAAAAGACGGACTGCCAACCATGACTTTCGATCAGTTGTTTGCCCGTGAGCGCGACCAGAATGCCGCCCACGGAGTAACCCGCAAACACTAAGGTCACCAGCCGGGTACGAAGTTTCGCTGGTGAGAACTCGCCCATCTGTGCAGTGACGATCGGAAGGACGCCACCGATCCCCAGCCCGGCGATGAAGCGGGCGATGCTGAAGCTGATCGGGTCGCTGGTAAGCCCCGCAGCCGCTGTGAACAGGCTGAACAACGCTACGCAGATGGCGATCATTTTAGGACGGCCGATACGGTCGGCTAAGGTGCCCAGAAAGATAGCGCCCAGCATTGTCCCGAGCAGGGCCGACCCGGCCATGACACCAGCGCTTGTAGCGTCAATTCCCATGTCCTGCATGATGGCGGGCAGTGCAGCGCCGACTACGGCGAGGTCATAACCATCGATGATCAGAATCAGCACGCACCAGAAAAGAATCAGTCGATGAAATCCGTTGAATTTTGATTCGCCCGCGAGCGTGTAGACGTTCACTGATTGCATATCGTGTCTCCTTCAATTTTATTTTTGTTGGTGAAGTGCACTTGTTTAGGTACATCAGGGTTGCTTCCCCCAAGCGGTTAGCCATTGGGGTACTCACTGACCACCGCAACCTCGATTCTGGAATTGTTGACCTCTAGCGACTGGCGTTCGTAGGGAAGCCATTTGCGGTCATTCTAGGTAGGCGATTTGGCGCCGCCCATGCCTGGCCGCACCAACTTATGTGAGCTGTTTGGGCATGTCGCAAGAGCGCCGAGTGAACCAGCTGCGGTGTGAGGACAGGGGGGATAGCGAATGCCAGGGACGAGCTCCTGGCTAGCGGCTAATACGCGTGGGAGTAGAGCGAGTTTGCCACTTGGTGGACTTCACTCATCTAAATGATGGCGTCGATAGGCACCTGGATTGACGCCTGTCCATTTCTTGAACGCTCGATGAAAGGCGCTGGTTTCCTGGAAGCCGGTTTCTGCCGCGACTTCCGTAACCGTCATATCTCCACGCGAGAGCAGATCAATGGCTATGTCGCGACGCAGATCGTCCTTGAGATTCTGATAATGGGTGCCCTCTGACTGCAGCCGGCGCTGAAGTGTCGAGTTGGACATGCGCAGCACAAGTGCCAGGTCATCCCGTTCGGGCCATTTGTCTGGGCTCAGCCCTCGCAAGTGTCGTCTTATCTGTGCGCTGATACTGTCGTCGTTGCGATACTTCACCAAAAGACTGGCAGGGGATTCTTTTAGAAACGCGCTAAGGGTTGTGGTCGACTGCGCAATTTTCATGTCCAGGAATTTTTTGTCAAAGCTCACAGCGGTCGTTGACGCATCGTATTGAATATCCTCACAAAAACGCATTCGGTAGTCGCTTTCGTCGTCGGGCTTTGGAGCACTGAAACTGAGCGTCTGCAATGGAATTCGCTGGTTTACAAGCCAGCATGACAGGCCATGTACCAAGATAAACCAGGTGCCGTAAGCAAACAGTCGTCGCAATATCCCCTGATCCTGCAGGACGATAAACGCTTGGTCTTTCTTGACGTGTAGCTCGCCATGAATGTCATCGAGTACCAACCGCAAGAACGAGAGCATCCGAGGTAAAGCCTGTCCCAAGGTTGAGCAATCGAGTAGCGCGTGACACATCAGTTTGAAGCTGCCTCGACGCATTGGATGACTATCAATGCCAAAAAACTCGTCATCCAGCAGGTCTGCCAGCTCCACCCACAGACGAGCAAAAGAAACAGCTGAAACTCTAGCTCTTGGGGCATCAAGCAATTGAGGGTCAATGTCCGCATTTGCTAGTGCAAGGGCCAGATCCATGCCTCGTTGCTTAGCGCTATGAAGAGCTTCATGCACCAGTGAGATTGACGTTGTTCCTTTGTCCAGGATGTTCGCCATAAGTTCTCCGTGGATGTGTGACCGTTACTCACTGTATTGCTTGCGCAGTTATCTCGCCAGCGAGACGATTTTTTGGCCCAAACGCTCATGCAAGCTGATGGCTTTGACCATTGCTCGTCACGTACCAGAAGGCGTCAACTACTCGCTGGTGACTTTAAAATCAGAGGCAATGGGGTCGATGTAAGCCGTCTGCAGGTCCCGCTCCGGGATCTCCCAAATGATTTGCTTGGGCGGCGTTTCTTTGAAGGCCGGGTTGTTGAGGTAGCTGTTTGCCGCGCCAGAGAACGCTCCGCCGTCTTTGGCGAAGTTACCCACGGGGGCGCCCAGTGCCTGCTGCAGAAACCCTGCGAAGTTGGAGTTGCGCGAGAACGAAGTGCCGATGAGCGCGGTGTTGGGGAGGTCGGCATCGCCAAAGAGGTCTGCTTCAGAATCAGGGCTGTCGGCTGACGTAACGGGACGTTCGTGGGTGTTGGTTTGGGCGACCATTTCGGGTGCGGGTTGCCAGTTGAGCGGCAGCCAGTCGATGCCCGCCAGATGGACCAGATCGCCAGGTCGTACCGCGAGCGGGGCATGACTTTCGTTGAACGACCTGCGTGGCGTTGCGCTGATGCCCAGGGTCTTCAGGCGCTGGGTGATGGCATCGGCCGCCGCCTTCGCACCGGATTCGCTCCAGTGCGTATCGGTGCGCAACCAGGCACTGGCCCCCAGTGGTGTCAGCGCACCGGTGAGGTCCAGATTCGATACGCCAGCCCCGTCTAATTTCGAGGCCCAGGTCTGGATGCGCCCTTCGAGAACGGCTGGACGGTGCAGTGCGCAACGCTGCCCGGAAGCGATGCGGCTCTTGTCTGGAACGATGACCACCAGCAGGCTGATGTCACGTTGGGAGAGCTGCTGCTTCAGATCAATCACTGCCTGGACTTTGGCATCGGCATTGCGCTGCGCTTGATCATTGACCTTGAGCTCATCGGCCAAAAACAACCAGTCAGGACAACCCGAGCGAACCCTCGGCCCGGTGTCACCGAGGAGCAGCCAACTGGCACCGCGCTCCAGCTCGGCGAAGGTCGTGGGGAGTTGAGCGTTCGACAGTTCCTTGGCGATCCGATGCGTGATATCGCCGTCAAGAATCTGCGGGGGCAGCACTTTATCGGGTAGCGAGATTTGCCCTGAGACAATCAGACGGCCAGAGGACAGCAGTCCGACGAACAGGAATATCAGCAGCGCCACGCCTGCCAACCGACTGCTGCGTGTCGCCAGATCATCTGGCGGAGTGGGGGGCGGGGTGTGCTTTAGGTTCGTCATCAGAATTGGAAGTACAGGAAGGGTACGGTTTCGCGACTGGCGATCAGTGCGAACGACAGCATTAAACCGGCGATGGGCCAAAGGGCGGCGGTGTAAAACGCAATGCCGCCCAGTTGTTTCTCACAGTAAGGGCGCAGCAGCGGTGCGACGATTCCGAACACACCCAGCAAGCCCGCAAGGCCGTGTACCGGGCGCAGGGTCGCGGACAGTTCGTCACCGAGGGCGATGCCCTGCAGGCCGAACTGCCCGGCATACAGGCGTAGCGCGCTGTGAAAGTCGGGGGCGCGGAACAGTGTCCAGGCCAGGCAGACGAATAGCAGTGTCAGCCCATGGGAAAGCACCGGCGATATCGGGGGCAGTGTAGAGCGGGTCCAGGCGCGATTCACACACAACGCAATGCCATGGGCGCTGCCCCACAGCAGATAATTCCAGCTATCGCCACCGTGCCAGAGGCCGGCGATGGCCATGATCAGGAACAGGTTGCGATAGGTTTTCCAGGTGCCGTTGCGATTGCCACCCAGCGAAATATACAGATAGTCACGTAACCAGCTGGACAGCGACAGGTGCCAACGACGCCAGAAGTCCTGGATGCTGTTGGCCAGATACGGACGGTCGAAGTTCTCGGGAAAGTGAAAACCCAGCATCAGCCCCAGCCCAATCGCCATGGCACTGTAGCCGGCGAAGTCGAAGAACAGTTGCAGGGAATAGGCAAGGCAGCCAACCCAGGCGTCGGAGAAGCTGGGGTTTGGCAAACTGAACGCCACATCGACCACCGGCGACAGGGTGTCGGCCACCAGCACCTTCATGCTCATCCCGACCATGAACCGGCGTGCGCCCAGCGAGAAATTCTGCAGGTTGAAGTGACGCTGATTCAGCTCACGCCGAACCCAGTCATAGCGAATGATAGGGCCGGCGACCGAATGGCCGAACATCGAGATATAGGTGGCGTAATTGATGAAGCTGCGTTCAACCGGCACGGTGCGGCGGTGTACATCCACCAGATAGGAAATCGCCTGCAATACGATAAACGATAGCCCCGCCGGCATGATGACCCGCTGCCAGTCCAGCGGCATGGCGCCATACCAGGTGACGGCATCGATCAACGTGCCGGCGACGATGTTGGCGTACTTGTACCAGCACAGCACCGCCGTGTTGAGCACGATCAGCATCACCAGTAGCCGCACGCGGCCCTTGCCTTTTTCCCGCAAGGCGTCAATCAGCAAGCCGCCGGCCCACGCCGTGATCGTCAGCATCATATGCACTGCGAGGAACCGGGGGCTCAACCAGCCATAGAACAGCCAGCTGCCGATCAGTAGCGTGACGTTGCGCCAGGCGGCTGGGCACACTGCATAAGTGCACAAGAACAGCGGCAGGAACAACGTCAGAAACTCGAGAGAGGCAAAAACCATGGTGGTGGCGCGATCCGATCAGTGGGCCAGGACGTCAGTCGCGAGCAACAGGTGCGGACCCTTTGCGCCAGGTAGCAGCACAACGCTGTAGCGCTCGCCGGCCTTGAGCTGGCCCAAGTCAAGCGGGGCACCGACGTTGGTTTGGGCGCAGACCAATTGAACCGACAGGCTGACCGGGTTGATCGCTCGGCGTTGCACGCTGCCGTCGGCCACCTCCTTGAACAGGTCGGCGTTCTTCCCCGCAACGCGCAAACCGGCCTGGGCGCACGCCGGGTCGGCGCTGATAAACGCCAGCGAGGCTCTCAGGCTATTGAAGTCGTCGGGTTGCTCACGGATGACGACCTGGCGAATACCTTGAGCGCTGTCTGGCAAAGCGATCACGCTGGCGAATTCGCCTGCTGCCACCTGGATGTCCAGCGGCTGGCTTTTGCCGTTGCGTTCCAGGGTGCCCTTGATCGGTTGGTTGGCGGGGACGGGCAGGTAGTCGGACACGGCATTCGAGCCTTCCAGTTTGAGGCTGGCCCGCGAGCCTTCGGCCAGCAGCTGCAAGGGGCGGTCGGCGGCGTTGATAAAGCGCAGGAAGGCCGAGTCCTGATCCGGGCCCGTCGGGTACAGGGCAATGTCGGCGGCCTGGGCGTGCAAGCTCAGCATCAAGGGCGCGAACAGCGCCCAGCCACATGCGAATCGGGTCATTTGCCGGCTCCTGTGCTGCTGACGGTGTTGGCGGGCAGTTTGGCCAACGCACCGCCAATCGCAGCGCCCCATGCTTGATAACCGGCGACGGTGAAGTGCTGCCCATCGGTGGTGATCCACTGCCCGGGTTTGGAAAGCGTCAGCGAATCGATGTAGGTGCAAGGCGCCACGTTCGCGGCCAAAAACTGCGACATCAACTGGGTGCGGGCATCATTCTTCTGGTACATGCCACCGGCCTTGCCCCAGGCCGGGCCCACCCAGGCGCAACGGGTCCCGGTGGCCGCGATGGCCTTGGCCAGTCCGGTGACGCTTTGCCATGCCCAGGCCTTCGGAAACACTGGCTTGTCATAGGACGCCATGGTGTCGCCGATGACCAGTACCACCAGGTCGGGTTTGTCGGCGGCGATCAGGTCCTGGATCGGTGTGGTGGTTGCCTCGCGCCCTTTGATCACGATTTTGTCGTTGCCTTTGCGCTCGGCGCCGCAGTCGACCTTTTTGCTGATCAGCCAGTCGCTGGCGCTGGCACCGCAGGCACCGATGGAATGAACCAGGGCGCCTTGGCGAGTCAGGTTGTCGTGCAGCGGCTCCAGCAAATGGTCCGCGAGGCTCATGTGGCTCTCCCCAAGAACAAGGAGGGACAGGCCGGCAAGGGCAGAAGTGGGCATCGAAAGCTCCAGAATGATCAGTTGGAATAAGGCGAGGTATACGGGCTGACCGGCAGGCTCATGGGGCCGCTGATGTCTTCGAACTGGTAGCGCAAAGACAGGGCACCGCTGACCTGTTGGTAGTCATGAGCGTTGTCCAGGCCCAGATTGGCGCCCAGCAGGAAGTTCGAAGCGACCTTGTATTCAGCCGCCGCGGCGACGCTGTAGCCGATCCCGGTTTTGTTTTGCCCTTCGTAGCGCAGGCCCGAGGCCGCTTGCAGGGCTTTGTCGTTGGGGAAATAGTCAGCGCTGTCCTGCTCGAAATGCTGCACGCCGACCGAGCCCTTGACTTGATACGTCAAGCGTCCGGTGCGTTGTGCCCAAGTCACTGGCACGCCCAGGGCGAAGAACGTCTGCGGGCTGAAATAGCCGCCGTGGCCGTAGGTGAAATAGTCCTGATTGTTGGCGTAGCTGATGCCGGTCATGCTCAGGCCGACGGTCAGCTTGCTGTCCGTCGCATTTTGCAGGTACCAGTAGACACCGCTGCCCAGCTCACTGCGGTTGTTGGACTCGACATGGTTGCCCAACAGCTGGTGCCAGGAGGCGTAGCCATAGACGCCGACTTCATTGTCGTCAAAGCTCAACTGGCCACGCCCGCCGTTGGCGGTCACGCCGCCCCAGGACTGCCCGCTGCGTTTGTCCGTGGTGCCGGCAAACGAGGTGACGCTGTCAGTCACTGGACGCCGGGAAACGCTCACGCCGTAACGGACATTAGAAGAGTCGCTCACCGGGCGATCAATGCTGATGCCGCCAGTGGCGGTGGTGTATTTGAAGCCGAGCGGGGTGGTACCCAGATCAGCTTTGAACCCATCCGCAGGCCGTTGAATAGCGACGGAAAGGCCGACACCCTCGGCTTTTTGCGAGCCGACGCCGTCGCTCTGCGCACCGCTACCAAAGCGCGACAGTGCATCGCCGCTGACACTGCCGGCGTTCAGCGAGACGGGCGTCACGCGCAGGGCGACGCGGCTTTCATCCAGCGGGATATTGATTTCCAGCGGTGTTTCAACATCGGTCAGTTTGCTCAACCCCGACTCACTGTTGTTGCTGCGAATGCTCACGCCCTGAGTGACGTAGGCACTGCGCTCCTGAAGGATTTTATTCAGCGCCAGTTGCGCGGGGCTGATGTCCTCGCTCACCAGTGCTGCGCGCGGCAGCTGCGACTCGAATCGATTGCTTGCCTGCTGTGGCCTTGGCGGGGCGTCGATGCCAAAAGGGGTGTGAGACCTCACGCTGCCCGGCATCTCCTGAACCGGTGGCGGGATCGCTGCCAGCAAGGTGTCGCGACTGACCTCGCTACGTGGACCCGAAATCCCGGCAAAAGGGTTGGGCGCCACCGACGAGCCGGCCAGTTGGCCTCCCTGGCTCCTGCGTTTCTCGCTCTGTTCAATGGCCACCGCTTTGCGCAGCAGATCGGTCGCCGTGCCGGTCTGGCCCATGTTCTGGTAGCGGCGGGCGGCCTCTGTCAGTGTTTGAGGGTTGCCGGATTCAGTCTTGAGCAGCTGTTGCAGTGCCTGTTCGGCAAAGGCCGTGTCCTGTGCCAACACCGCCGCGTCGGCGGCACCCAACAGCAGTTGTGGGTCGTTTGGCTGACGTTGTAACAGTGGTTTGTAGAGTTCGAGGGCTTTTGCCGTGTCGCCGTTGGCCGAGTACATCCGCGCCAATGCCGCGACGGCCGCGCTGTCACCGGGACGTTGTGCCAGTGCGGGCGCTAGCGTGTCATAAGCGCTGGCCAGATTGCCTCGTTCACGCAACTGGTCAGCCTGGCGGATGCGATAGCGATAGAGCAGGTCGTCGAAACGCTTGCGAGCCGGCGCGTTCAAGGGCCTGTTCTGAAGGTCGCGCAGAATCTCGTTGACCTGTGCGTCTTCTCCGGTTTTAAGCAGGACCGCGGCGTATTGCAGGATGAAGTCCGCCGAGGGCGCCGTGGTGTTTTGCAACTGGCCGCGCATGAGGGCCAGCGCACGGGTTGGCTCGCCAATGTCGACATACGCCGAGGCCAGGCTCGCCGTGCGATCTGGACTGTTGTTGGCCGTCGGCTGAATACGATCGAGCAAGGTCAGGGCTTCCTGGCGCTGTCCGCGTTTGCCCAACTCGATCGCCTGGTGCAGTTGCAGGTTGAGGCTGACATCAGCGGCCAGCGCGTCCATGTCCGGGGTGCGCTGGTCGGGGCGCAAGCGTCCCAACGTTGTCTGGGCAGCTTTCCACTCACCCATCTGCACCGACAGCAAGGCGCTGACGTATAGCGCATCGGCATTGTCGGGGCGGGCCTGGAGCATGGCGTTGATCAGGTCCTGAGCCTTTTGCGGTTCGCCCATCGCCAGGTTCAGGCGGGCCAGGGCGAAACGTGTCCAGATGTTGTCCGGCTCAACGCGCAGCGCGTCTTGCAGGGCGTTGCGTGCAGCGGGCAGGTCGTTGCGTTGTTCGGCGAGGGCGGCCAGTTGCGTCGCGCGCAAGGCTTGCAGGCGTGCGGACTGGCCGATCTTTGCCTGTCCGGTGGCGGGCAGGCTGTTGATCAGTTGCAGGGCTTCATCGTTCTTGCCGCTCTTGAGCAGCACATTGACCAGCCCTTCCTGTGCTTGAGGGTCGTCGCGGCGCTGGTTCAAAATCTGCCGATAGTTGCGCAGAGCGTCATCGAACTGGCCCGCGCTGGCCTGAATATCCGCCAGGGCGAGGCGAGCATCTACCCCGTTTGGATTGAGCCGCAGCGCCTGGTTGACCAAGACCTGCGCCTGAGCTGTCTGGCCTTTGGCTTGGGCGTCTCGGGCCTGCTGCAATGCTGACCAGTAGCGCACTTCGTTCAGCGCGACTTGCCAGCGGCTGCCGTCGTTTTGTCGTGTGGCCTGACTCAAGAGCTTTTCCGCTTCGGCCAGTCGGTGTTGCTGCTGGCGAATAACCCCAAGGCCACCCAGTGCGTCAGCATCATCGGGCCGGGTCTTCAAGCGCGCTTGAAAAGCCTGTTCGGCGGTGGCCTGATCGCCTTCTTTGAGCGCCTTCAGGCCGCGCGCGACTTCGGCGGGCGGTTGCCATTCCTTGCTGGCCGTCGTTGCCACCTGTTGCTTGCCCTTGTTCATCTGCGCCCGGATTTCCACGTCATCCGGATGCGTCTTGAGGTACGCCTCGAACAACGGCACTTGTGCCGGATTGGGCGGACCGATCCAGGTCAGCGCCAGGCGCCAGCTTTCGTCGGCATCACCGGCAATGTCGGCACGCTGGGTCAGCGCGGCCAGGGCGCGGATGCCCTCGGCACGGCTGTCTTCACGGCGCACCAGATGCTTGGCGTAAAACAGCGCGACGATCGAGTCGTTGGGCATCTCGCGTTGCAGGCGCTGAAATCCGCTGCGTGCTTCAGCCCAGTCAGCCTGATTGAAGGCAAGGTTGTTGTAATACTCGCGGCCGATCGTACCTTGAGGTGGACGGCCATCGAACAGCGAGCGAAACACTGCAGTTGCCTTGTCACGCTCACCGGCATCGACGAGGCGCCGAGCCTCTTCCAGACGCTGCTGGTTCTGCGGTTGGGCCACGCTGATGTCCTGCGTCAATTGCAGTGCCTGCCGAGGCGCTGGCTGGATGGCCTGCAAGCGGGCGAGGTATTGCTGCGCCTGTTGTGGCTTGCCCTGTTGCACGCCAATCAAGCCCAGGCCATACAGTGCGTCAACCTGGGCCGGGTCCAACAGCAGGACTTTGAGCCAGACTTCCGCAGCGCGTTGAGGGTTGTTGTGCAACTGCCAGTACTGCCCTTGCTCGACGAGTAATGCCTGTGGTGTCGGACTTTGAGCGTGTGCAGCGGCCGTCCATGCGCTCATGACGGCGATGGCTAGCGTGCGGTGGTGCGCGTGCATGCGGTCTCCCAGGAGAGTTTCAGCGTTCCGTCTTCCCGGAATCGGTAATGTTTATCTGCCCATCCGAGGGCGAACAGGCTGAGCATGAAGTTGTAGTAACGCGGCGGACCGGCGTCGGCATCAGGCCTGGCCAGTGCCTCGTGCAAGGCGAGCTCCACGCGGCGTCGTTGCTGATCGGCCAACCCGGGTTGGCCCTTGGTCTCAAGGTAGGGAATCAGTGCAGCCCAGAATCCGAACGGGCTCTGACCCTGAACAGTGCCATGGAGAACCTGGACTGTTTCCGGGGGGGAACCCGTTGCGACAGTGCTGCGGGCCATGCCGTCCAGCCGTTTGAGCAGGAGCGCTGCCGGCGGTCCAGAGGTATCACTCATGCCCAGCCAGAGGTACACGCGAATGGCATCGTAGCTGCCCGTGTCGCCGTGGATCGGGTCGCTTGTGAAGGCACCCGATTGCGCTGACGTGCCTTGATAACCGACCCAGTCAGCGACGAAACCGTGGCGGCTGGATTGGGCAATCATCGTCGCGGTGTTGTGGGCAATCGCTTGCCAGGGTCCCGATGGGACTTCCTTGGCCAACCGCCGTAACAGTGGCAGTGGCAGGTAGCTGGGATTCAGGCGCCAGAGAGCGTCCGGCTGGACGAAGCCCTGTGGTCCAGGCATCACCATCGGGCCCAGCCCGGGCAGCTTGACGACCAATTGCGCTTCAATTGTCGCCATCAGGTGCAGGGCGTCCTGGTGATAGTCCGGCCGATGCCACAGGCGTGCGGCTTCGAGCAAGGCGTAGGCGATCCACAGGTCGGCGTCGGCGGCCGAATTGGCGTCTTGCAGGCGCCACTGACCGTCCGTGCCTTGCCCCCATAACCAGCCCGGCAGGCGTGTGGCGGTGGCGGAGCCTGCGAGGTTGGCTGAGGTCCAGCGCCAGAGTTTGTCAAAGCGTGGCTGATCGTTGCCGATCAGTGCGAAGAGCATGCCGTAGGACTGCCCTTCAGAGGTGCTGTGATTGTTTTCCTGGCTCGACTCCAGAACCCGGCCGTCGGCCTGGACGAAGCGCGTTGCATAGGTTTGCCACAGTGGCCAGGCTGGCGACTCACAGGATTTCCCGGCCGCTATCGCAGGCGTCAGCAGGGCAAGCGCAAGCACGGCGCCCAACCTGCGCGTGTTACCGCGCAGGCACTGGCGAAGTGAAACACCTCGGCGGCTCATGGACGACACAGGCATGCGCGGCTCATTGACCAAGACGACGTTTGGCCCGTAAGCGCAGGGCCAGGTAGGCCATTGAAGCAAGCAGCAGAATCCCGAGGAGCGTGAACAGCATGAGCGCCATTACGTTTTGCGAGAGGTACCACTGCAGATAGCGCAATGGGCCCAGGCTCCCGACGTAGTAATCCTGCTCGGCGACCAGCGACTCGACATGCTTGCCCCTGACCACCACCAGACTGCCTTGCAACTCGCGGGCGTTTTCTTCGCTGCTGAGCAGGGCGTTGGTTACGTCGGCCAAGCCGTTGGGCCTTGCGCTGGCGATAAACACCACACTGCGGCCACTCTTGAGCGGCGATTCGAATCCGGTCAAATAAGCACTGCCGTCGTCAGCGGTAAACCTGAAGCTGCTGCGCGCTTCACGCAGATTGGTTTTCGTATCCGGGCTGATCCAGTTGCGTACACGCAAGGGCAGGTCAGACAGTTCAAAGTACTGCGCAGCCTCTTCGCCCTTGGCCGGCAGCAGGCTTTGCCATTGCGCAAGCAGCGGCTGATTGTTGCCCGAGGCGAGTACCAGCAAATCCCGGTCGCTTTGCTCGGCCACCTGGTCGGCGTGGACCACCTTCACGCCGGTGGCCGGATAACCGGTGGAGTCGCCGAAGCGGCCCAGCAGGGTCAGATAGGCGCTCAGATCGGCCGGACCTGGCTCGTTGGGCAGGATTACCGAGGTTTCAGAGAGGTCGGCCATGCGAGTGAACGGGAAGCCACTGTCCTTGAACACCCCGAGGTTGGGCATGGCCATGAAATGTTCGTATTGGCTGAGGTCCAGGGTCGAGTCCGGGTCGATCACACCGCGCATGTTGTCGATGATGATGTCGCGGCATTCGCCCTGTTTGATGTAGTCATACATGAAGCGAAATTGCAGGCGTGATTGCAGCGCTACGGAATTGAGCGGCAACAGCATGCGCGACGTACGGGCCAGGCTGTCATCGGTTTTGAGCATCGCCAGCAGGCTGTCGCTGTTGCCGAGTTTCTCGATAGAAGGCAGATCGATCGACTTGATGAAGGTGTCGTTGAAGTTGACCAGCAACGAGGAATTGGTGGAGACCGGTTGCGGCGTATAGCGGTATTTCAAGTCAAGTTGCGCACCGGGCTCACGCCAGTTGAACAGGTCGGGTGGCAAGCGCAGCGCAACCGTCATTTGCCCCGGGTTATAACCCGACACATTGAGTTCTGCGGGCTTCGCCAGTTCACCCAGGCGAACCGGGCGATCGGAGGGCAGCCAGTTAGGCGCGTCATACGGTCGGCGTGGCTTGAGCGAGTCGATCCGGTCGATCACTACGCTCTGCCCGGAAAAGGCCGAGCCACCGAGGGCAAGCGCAGTCGCGGCGACCTTGAGATCGGCGCCATCGCGCCCGGAGACGATCAACAGTTTGCCCTGAGCATCATTCGGGTTGCTCACGAGTGTCAATGTCGGCCCCGTGGCCTCTTTGATCGGTAAGCCACTCATGGTCGTTGATTCGCTGCCGCTGACAAACACCACGGCGTTGCCTTTGGCCGGCAGGCTGGTGAGGCTGGCGGGGAAGGTTGCGCCGCGGTAGCTGGCCAGGGCGCCGAACCAGGACGACAGGATACCGGCGGCCTCAAGCTCAGGGCCGCCGGGGCGCGTGGCGAACACGAAGGGCAGCTTCAGGGGCGAGGCGTCTCGACGATCGAACAAGGGCAGCGGCAGGGCGGACAGGTCGTTGGGCTGTTTAATCGAGGACACCTGGAGGCTCAGCTGGCTCTCGTTGCCGATCCGGGCCCACAAGCTGGAGTGCAAAGGGTCTTCACATTGCATCGTGTAGTGACCGATGAACTGCAGGCTGAGCCGGTTGAATTCGGTGATGGTCTGCGGCGGAATCTGCACGGTCCGGGTCTGCAATTTACCGGCTTCTTCCTTCGGCAGGGGCAGGCTGGCGGCCACTTGATCGTTGACCAGCACATTGATCTGCGAAAGGTCAGCCAGCAGCGCCGGTGAGTAGCTGTACTGCAGCGTGACCTGCGCCGCCGTGACGACTTCATCGGCGCGCACATCGAAGTTCACACTGTCGGTGGCCTCCACGCCTTTAAGGGTCATCGAATAGCTTTTGCCCAGCTCCTTGAGGGTGCGGGTATAGCTGTTGCCCGGGGCATCGGTCCCGGGCAACGCTGTGACCGGCACCATCGCCGGCTCTGTGGCGTTGATTTGGGCGGCAGCACTCAATGCCCAGCCGCTCCAGCCCACTAGCGAGCAGGTGATCAGGATGAGTGAGCGACGAGGAAGAAAGGTCCGGCGAGTGGAAGGCTTCAAGATCGTTGCGTGTCCGCGGTGGAGTCGATAGGTGATGGAGTGTCCGGGCGTTTGCGCAGCAGCGCCTGGCTGTCCTTTAGGGTTGCAACGAACAAGCGCAGGATGGCGCGAAAGCCAATGCTGCTGACCTCGCGCAACGCCGACATTGGCGCGTCGAGGCGGCCGTTACCCCACGTGTTGGCCCAGGTATCGGCCCGTGAAAAGGTCAGTCGCACCAGCTCGCTTTGCTGGCGCAGGGTCAAAGCCTCGAATTGCACGCCCGCCACGTTGTCGTTGCTGAAGACCGTTTTTGCGGGAAAGAGGCTTGAGGGCGGTGTGCGCAGAATGCAGAGCCATAGCTTCTCGTTGACGCTGAGCAGAACCTGCGGTGGCAGTACCAGACCCACGCCGTTTTGTGAGAAGTCCCGGGTTACGCAATCGAACCAGGTGCCGTCTTCGCGATAGACGCGCACGGGCAGATCCGCGGGCACTCTGGGTTCGTTGCGCACCTGAGAGGACTCAGTGGCCACCGCCACAGCGGTGCTGACGATGACGATGTTGTACACGGTCCAGGCCAGGTTGATCAGCAGGGTAGTGGCCTCGGCCGAATCACTCCCGATCAGTTTCACCACGCCGATCGCCAGACCGATCATGTTCAAGGTCAGCAAGACGATATAAGGCCGCGCGAGCTTCCAGTTGAAATAGTCCTTTTCGAGGGTGCCGCCCTTGTCGGTTACGTTGAATTTGCCCAGCGAAGGGCTGATCAGGGCCAACAGCACCGGTCGCATGATGTACCAGGCCAATACCGACTCATACACTTCGTTCCAGAAGGAATGGCGGAAGCGCCCCTGGATGCTGGAGTTGGTCAGGCTGGAATGGAAAATATGCGGCAGTACATAGACCGTGACCATCAATGCCGAGGCATGGAAAATCTGCGCGTCGAAAAGCAGGTAGGCCAAGGGGGCGGTCAAGAACACCAGGCGGGGCAGGCTGTAGAAAAAGTGCATCATGGCGTTGAGGTAGCAGATGCGCTGCCCCAGGTTCAGTCCTTTGCCAAACAACGGATTGTCGGTCCGAAAAATCTGCGCCATGCCCCGCGCCCAGCGTATGCGTTGGCTGATGTGTCGGGAAAGGCTTTCGGTGGCCAGTCCCGCCGCTTGTGGAACGGCGAGGTAAGCGGTATTGAAACCACGGCGATTGAGCTTGAGTGCCGTGTGCGCATCCTCGGTCACGGTTTCGGTGGCGATGCCGCCGACTTCCAGCAAATGAGTCCGGCGGATGACCGCGCACGAGCCACAGAAGAAGGCCGCGTTCCACAGGTCGTTGCCGTCCTGCACCAGGCCGTAGAACAGCTCGCCTTCATTGGGCACCGAGCGAAAGGTATCGAGGTTTTTTTCGAACGGATCGGGTGAATAGAAAAAGTGCGGCGTTTGCAGCAACGCCAGGTTCGGGTCCTTTAAAAACCAGCCCATGGTGATCTGCAGGAAGGAGCGGGTGGGCACGTGGTCGGCGTCGAATATGGCAATGAACTCGCCATCGGTGACTTTGAGTGCCTCATTGAGGTTGCCGGCCTTGGCATGTTGATTGTTGTCGCGGGTGATGTAGTTGACACCAATCTGCTCACAGAAAACCTTGAATTCCTCCCGGCGTCCGTCATCGAGCATGTGCACCCGCAGTTTGCCCTCGGGCCAGTCAATGGCTTGAGCGGCGAGCACCACCAGTTTGACGATGCCCAATGCTTCGTTATAGGTGGGAATGAAGACGTCTACCGTCGGCCATTCTGCGGGCGGTTGTTGCAGAAACTGCGGTTTTCGGTGCAACGGCCAGGCGGTCTGTACATAGCCGAAGACCAGGACGAGCAAGGCATACAGTTCGGCCAGCACCAGCCCGTAGCCAAATACGGCATCCTGCCAGTTGTCGAAGTTCAGGGTGTCGGTCAGGCGCCAGTACATGTAACGCAACGAAGCGATCAGCGAGAGGGTGATCAGTGTCAGGATCGCCAGGCGCCCGGCTTGTTTGCGGATGACCAGGCTGGCGGCAAAACAGACGGCGGCAAACGTGGCCTGGGAATACAGATTCAGCGGTGCAGTGAGGATACCCAGCACCAACAATGCCGCGATCAGCCCGGCTGAGATCTTCAGGCCTTGGCGCCAACGCACGGGCCATCGACTGACGCGATCCTGGAAAGTATCCAGTAGCCCCTGCAACCACCACGTCTTTGCAGGTAGCTGATTCAGCTGGGCGGTCATGGCGTGCCCTGCTGGCTGGTAGCATCCGCGAAAAGCAGGGCACGGACCGCGCCGGACAGCGACAGAATGTCCTGACAGCCAATGCTCTCAGGTGCGTACTGGAAGAGGTCCCGACCATAAGCCAGCGACTCGTTGAACTGGTGATCGAGACGAATCGTCCCGATCAGGTCAGCGCCGAGCCGTCGCACAAACAGCACGCCCATGTCCCTGCTGAACGAGCGCGAGTCATCCCGTTGGTTGAGCACATACCGGTGCCGCTGCGCGCGTCGTCGGGTGGTTTCCAGCCACTGGGTCATGGTGTCCAGTGCCAGGTAGGAAGCCGCGTCGGCGACCGTCATCACCAGCACCAGATCGGCGGCGTCGAGTGCCTGTTGCGAATAGACGGTCGCACCCGAAGGCGTGTCCAGGATCACGGTATCGTTTTCGCTGAGATTCATTGACGCAAGGTGCTGATTCAACCAGTCAGAATCTTCAAGCATCAACTGCCTGAGCAAGCGGCGATCGTTCATCTCGCCAGTGCCGAAGGGCAGGCACTCACTGTCGCGAAAGCCCGGCAGGCGATGAGCGTCCCAGTCTGCGCCTTGCTCTTTGAGCTGGATCAGCCCGGGAACCTGCCGGGTGATACCCAAGTGGCTGGACAGCGCGTTCTGAGGGTCCAGATCAATCGCGATGGTGCGCCCGCCAGGGCGCCGAAGTGTTTTTGCCAGGCCAGCGGCGACGGTGCTTTTACCCACCCCACCGTTCGCCGAAACGATAGCAATGACCTTCGCCTTGGTCCGCTTGCGAGTCGTTTCTGGCAGACCGTCTCGACGAACCTGATTGAGTTCACGCAACAGGTCGCTCAATCGCTGACGGTCACCCGTAGCAGAACTCGCAGGTGGCTCGGTCAGGGGAGGGGATTTGGGCGCGCCAAGCAATAAAGAAGGCTGTGCCTCGTCCAGTAAAAACACAGGGAGTGTTGATGTTGGGGGAGACAAGGCCTCCGACGATTCTGGCTCAGCCAGTACAGGTGTAACCGGGTCGTCTTTGAAATCTTTATAGTTTGGTTGTATTTCCTGGTAACTCTGCGCATTGGCGCCAAAACGTGTAAAGAGTTTTGTAATGTCGTCAACATATTTCATGCGTTGTACCAGGAATGAAATAACTCAGAAACTCAGCATTCCATTAACTTAACAAAGTTGATGTGTCGTCTTGGCGTTGGCAGAGTGCCATTAATCTAGGGTGCCGGCGTCTGGGTGTCAATGATTGTTATAAAAAGTCAGCGAGACCTGTTAGTGTTAATTTGAGTGTTATTAAGATGTTATGTTATTCGTGGAAAGTGTGGAGTGTTAGAGTGCGTCTAATAATGACGGTTCGGTGGCTGTGTGATGTGGTGATGGGTAATGGGTGTATTTATCGGAATAAATAATTTCCGAGGCGATGGGTGTGAGTGTTCATCGCCTTTGATGATTTATATTGGCTTATGTATTAAGTAAGTTGACTGAAGTGTTTGAAGGAATAGTGACGGTTCAAAAAGTATTTATTTCGGATAAGGCGACGGCAGTCGCGGATGTCAGACGGCGTAAAGTTGCAAAGAAACTTTCCGTCGGGCTACAGCTGAAAATCAGCACGCCTTATCAAGTGACCCATGTGTTACTGGATCAAGTGCACGCAGCGCGAGAGCTTAAGCTGCGCTTCGAGGCGTAAACGGCCTTGTTGGAGGTGCTGGTGGAGGCACACCCCACGCTCCAATTTTTCGTTCAAGGAAATGGTGACTTTACATTTGAAGTGGAGGGCCAGCGTCGCACCTACGCAAAATGGAACCCCGACGGCCATACCTCAACTGCATGCGTTGAGATGCATCCACCCAGGCCTGCATTGCTCAGCTCAAAACGTCTGTCCCAAGGAAAACTGAAACACCTGTGTATCAGCATTTTCTGGTGTGCGCACCGGGAATGCCACGTTAGCGCTCAATGGCCCCAACGGGCTATACCAAGTAACCCCAACCCCTACCGAACTGGCCATCTGGTCGAGGTCGACCCCGTCGCAACCCTGGGTGGTGCTAAGGTGGCATTTGTTGGAGTAGACGCTGCCAACGTCCCAGAACACCGAAGTGCGCACGGATTTGTTGTCTTTGATGAAGGGCATCGGAAACAGGTATTCAATGCCGCCGGTGATGAGGATGTTGCCGCCCAGCGATTCGGTGTCCCGGTCCGAATAATACGCCTGCCCGGCGCTGGCATAGGTGCCAGTGGCCGGAGTGTTGCGCGGGCCGAGGGTGCCGCTTTCGAAGCCGCGCACCGAACCTTCGCCTCCGGCGGTGTAGTTTTCATAGAACGGCAGGCCATCTGTCGAGCCGTAGCTGTTGCCGTAACCGAGCTTGGTATGGAACCGCAGCGAGGTGGCGTCGGTAACCGAGAGGAAGGCTTGCCCGGTGTAGTCAAGCTTGTAGAAATTCAGGTCGCTGCCGGGCACTGTCATCATCAGGTTCAGGTTTTGCGAATGGCCGCGGGTGGCCAGTACGCTGCGGTTCAGGGTCGACTCCGACCAACCGAGGTTAGCCTTGAGGTTGTTGAATTCTTTGCCCTCACGTTCGATGAAGTCATAGATCTCATCGGCGCTGTAGGTGCCTGGTTCGATGCTGTCATGTTGCACTGTCGCGCCGAAGCTCAGCCGTGAGGTTTCATTGATCGGGTAGCCGACGGTTGTTCCGGCGCCATAGCTATTGATGGAATAGTACGAATAATCGTCATCGTAATATTCGTTGTAGTCAGTGGCGTTGTAGAACAGGTTGTAGCCTAGGCTCACGCCGTCCGGCGTGAAGTAGGGGTCGGTGAAGCCGATGTTGTACTTGCTTTGGTAAGACGAGCGAGTCAGGCCCAGGCTGGCATAGTTGCCGGTGCCGAGAAAGTTGTTCTGGGTGATCGAACCACCGAGGATCAGACCGGAGCTCTGGGCGAAACCGACGCTGGCGGTGATCGAACCGGACGCCTGCTCTTCAACGCTGTAGTTAACGTCTACCTGGTCATCCACACCCGCTACCGCTGGGGTTTCGACGTTGACTTCCTTGAAAAAGCCCAGGCGCTCCAGACGGGTCTTGGACTGGTCGATCAGGTAGGTCGAAGCCCAGCCACCTTCCATCTGACGCATCTCACGGCGCAGTACTTTGTCGTCGGTCTTGGTGTTGCC
This sequence comes from Pseudomonas sp. GM79, assembly GCF_000282495.1. Classification (GTDB taxonomy): domain Bacteria; phylum Pseudomonadota; class Gammaproteobacteria; order Pseudomonadales; family Pseudomonadaceae; genus Aquipseudomonas. The sequence continues at coordinate 154 of NZ_AKJE01000091.1, read as the reverse complement.
CCGGTAGTTGATGCGGTTCACGTAGGCACGCTTGCCCGGATCGACAGCGAACGTGATGTCGAGGGTGTGATCGTCATTGTGCGGGGTCGGCACTCCGTTGACGTTGGCGAAGGTGTACCCCTCGTTACCCAGGCGACGGGTGATCAGTTCGGAC
>NZ_AKJE01000090.1 GCF_000282495.1 Pseudomonas sp. GM79 | reverse complement strand
TGCGATCTTTTGATCTTTGGCACCTTTGGGGGCGCCTAGAATCAAGATCAAAAGATCGCAGCCTCGTTTCACTCGACAGCTCCTACACAGCTCCTACACCGGTCCTGCAGGGGCTTTGTGTTAATGAATTTTGAGGTGAGCAACGCATGTATCACGGGGAAAGATTGAACGCCTGGACGCATCTGGTCGGGGCGGTGGCGGCGTTTGTCGGCGGCGTGTGGCTGTTGGTGATCGCCAGTATGGATGGCAGTCCGTGGAAGATCGTCAGCGTGGCGATTTACGCGTTCACCTTGCTGGTGCTCTACAGCGCCTCGACCGTGTATCACAGCGTGCGCGGGCGCAAGAAAGCGATCATGCAGAAGGTCGATCACTTTTCGATCTACCTGCTGATTGCCGGCAGTTACACACCGTTCTGCCTGGTGACCCTGCGCGGGCCGTGGGGCTGGACGCTGTTCGGGATTGTCTGGGGGCTGGCGCTGATCGGCATCCTGCAAGAAATAAAACCGCGCTCGGAAGCGCGGATTCTGTCGATCGTGATTTACGCGGTGATGGGCTGGATCGTGTTGGTGGCGGTCAAGCCATTACTGGCGGCGCTGGGGCCGGTCGGCTTTACCTGGCTGGCGTCGGGCGGGGTGTTGTACACCGTGGGGATTATCTTTTTTGCCCTCGACCATCGCCTGCGCCATGCCCATGGGGTCTGGCATTTGTTTGTGATTGCCGGAAGCGTCCTGCACTTTGTGGCGATTCTGTTTTATGTCTTGTAGATCGCATTGCAGCTATCTGCAAAACCTGTGGGAGCGGGCTTGCTCGCGAAAGCGTCAGGTCAGTCGACATCATCGCTGACTGATCCACCGCTTTCGCGAGCAAGCCCGCTCCCACAGGGACACAGGTGATCCAATTGCGCCTGCGCCCGTCGGCTGAACACCTGCAACAAGTCGCTCAAGGTGTGCGGCGGTGGCTCGTCGGCGCGGGTCACTGCGTACAAGGTGATCGGTAGCGCCGGCGCCAGGGGGCGAATCGCCGTGGTGGCGGGGGACGCGCCGAGCGCGGTGAACGGGTCGATTACCGCCAACCCGGCGCCGGATTCAACCATCGCCCGCGCCAGCGAATAGGTCTGCACCGCGATGCGTACCTTTGGCGGCGGATTGACCGCTTCAAGGTAGCTGTCGAGTCTGGCGGCCAGCGGGTCGGCGCTGGACAAGCCGATCAGCGGCGCACCGGCCAGTTCGATCAACGGCAGCGGTTTACCGTGAGTGTCGTCGGGCCAAAAGCCCTTCGGCGCCAGCGCCACCAGCATCCCGCAGGCTAGAGCCTGCGCCTTCAGGCCTGGATGATCGGGCAGTTGCAACGTCAGGGCGACATCCACTTCGCGCATCAACAAGTTTTGCATCAGCTCGCGGCTGTGGGCGCTGGACAGTTCGCAGGCGATTTGCGGGTAGCGTTGCGTCCATTCGTTGATCGCCGGCGGCAGCAGCGACAAGGCCAGCGCCGGGATCGCGCCGATCCGTACACTGTGGCCCGGCTCGCGGCGCAGGCTCTGGGCCAGGCGTCGCACGCCTTGCAGGCTTTCGGTGACCTTGTCGACCTCGCGCTCAAGCTCCAGGGCTTCGGGCGTCGGCTGCAATTTACCGCGCACCCGCAGGAACAACGCAAAGCCCAGTTGCTGTTCGGCGTGTTGCAGCACTTTGCTCACCGCTGGCTGCGACACGTGCAGCAACTGGGCGGCGCCACTGACCGAACCGGTTTGGCGAATGGCCTGGAAAATTTCGATGTGTCGCAGTCGCATGGCAAGTCCATAACCTTTGTTTATGGCTCAGGCATCTTTATGCATTGTTCAACGTCTGTCACCTGGTCCTAAGCTGAGGGCACGTTTCAACAACGCTTAAGGACTGACATGGCTCAGCGGGTTTGCATCATCGGTGGCGGCGTCATCGGGCTGACAACGGCTTACGCACTGGTTCGCGACGGCATCGACGTGACGCTGATCGAGGCGCGGGATTCGTTTGCCAGCGAGACCAGTTTCGCCAACGGCGGCCAGTTGTCCTACCGTTATGTCGCGCCACTGGCCGATGCCGGCGTACCGTTGCAGGCGCTGGGATGGATGTTGCGCGGTGACTCGCCGTTGAAGCTGCGCCCGCGCCTGGACCCGGCGCAATGGCGCTGGATGGCGTCCTTTCTGGCGGCCTGCCGGCGTTCGGTGAATCAGCGCAACGGCGCACACCTGCTGCGCCTGGCGCTGCTGAGCCAGGCCACGCTGCAAGGCTGGCGCGACGAAGACCGCCTCGACGGTTTCGACTGGCGGCGCAACGGCAAACTGGTGACGTTTCGTGAAGCCGCGAGTTTCGAGCGTGCGCGCCAAGGGCTGGCTGATCCGCGACAGCAACAGGTATTGTCCCGGACCGAGTGCGCACAGCTGGAGCCGGCACTCGCCGAGGCGCCATTCGTGGGCGCGATCTACACGCCCGATGAAGAAGTCGCTGATTGCCATGCTTTCTGCCTGCAACTGGTGGCCCGGCTCAAGGCGTCGGGGCGTTGCGAGTTTTTGCCGGGGCGCACGGTCACCGGCATTCGCCACGGGGACGGCGCGGTGCAAGCCGTCGAAATGGGCGCGCAGGTATTGCCGGTTGAGCAATTGGTGATCGCTGCCGGTCATCGCAGCCCGGCGCTGGCGTTGCCGGGCATGAACCTGCCGCTGTACCCGCTCAAGGGTTACAGCCTGACCATGCCGATCCGCGCCGAACACCGCGCGCCGGAGCTGAGCATCACCGATTACAACCGCAAGATCGTTTACGCCCGCATCGGCGCACAACTGCGGGTGGCGGCGATGGTCGACATTGTCGGTTTCGACCCGGCACTCGACCCCAAGCGTCTGGCGCTGATCAAACGCCAGGCGCAGGAAACATTGCCCAATGCTGGCGATTACGACGCCGCCATCGAATGGGCCGGCATGCGCCCGGCCACTCCCAGCGGCGTGCCGTTGATTGGCGCCACGGCATACCGCAACCTCTGGCTCAACCTCGGCCATGGTGCCTTGGGTTTTACTTTGGCCTGCGGTAGCGCTCGGCTGCTGAGTGAGTTGATTGCCCGGCGCACACCCTCGATCGAAATGCAGGGCCTCGCCCCCCGCGTCGCCTGACTTGAAAAGGAAAAACCGATGAGCATCAAGCGTATCAACAGCAACAGCCGACTCTCTGGCGCGGTGACCTTTGGCGATCTGGTGTTTCTCTCGGGACAGGTTCCGGGTGACAGCACCGACGTCACCGGCCAAACCGCCGAAGTGCTGGCGAAGATCGATGAATTGCTGGCCGAGGCTGGCAGCGACAAGGATCACTTGCTCAACGCGACCATTTACCTGAGCGACATTGGCCGCGACTTCGCCGCCATGAACGAGGTCTGGTCACAATGGCTGTCGCCGGACAAGGCACCGACCCGCACCACGTTGCAGGCGCAACTGGCCCGTCCAGAGGTCCTGGTGGAAATCACCGTGATCGCCGCCCGCCGCTAATCGCCTTACCCACAACGGAGAATAACAATGCAAAAAATCACGTTGATCGGCTGCACCCTCGGCCTGCTGCTCGGCAGCCAGGTCCAGGCCAATGAAGCGCCACTGACCGGCACGCTGAACAAGGTCGCCAATGCCAAGAGCATCACGCTGGGCTATCGCGATGCGTCGGTGCCGTTTTCTTACGTGGGTGATCACACGGGGCAGCCGATGGGCTATTCGGTGGACCTGGCGAGCAAGATTGTCGAGCGCATCAAGCAAAAACTCGAGCTGCCGGATTTGCAGGTGAAGTACAACCTGGTGACCTCGCAAACGCGTATTCCACTGGTGCAAAACGGCACGGTCGACCTTGAATGCGGCTCCACCGGCGTGACCGCCGAGCGTATGCAGCAAGTGGCGTTTTCCTATGGATTCATCTACGTGAAGGGGCAGTTGCTCACGGCGAAGGACAGCGGCATCAAAAGCTTCGCCGACCTGCGCGGCAAGAACGTCGTGACCACCGCCGGCACCACCAACGAGCGGTTTCTGAAGAGCTACAACGTCGATCACAAGATCGACATGTTCGTGATCAGCGCCAAGGACCATGGCGAAGCATTCCAGATGCTGCAGTCGGGGCGGGCAGCGGCGTTCTACATGGACGATGCGCTGCTCTACGGTGAACGGGCCAAGGCTCGCGATCCGCATAAGTGGGTCGTGGTGGGCGAGGAGCAATCGCGGGAAATCTACAGCTGCATGGTGCGCAAGGGCGATCCGCAATTTCTCGAGTTGGTGAACACGACGCTTGCCGATTTGTATAGCTCAGGGGAAATCAATGGCATCTACAATCGCTGGTTCCAGCAGCCGATTCCGCCTAAAGGTTTGAACCTTGAGTTTCCGATGACCAGCGAGTTGAAAGCGATCATTGCGAAACCGGTGAGTGATCCGGTGCAATAGTTCCTGAACGATCAGATTCTGTTTTGTGTCTTGTAGATCGCGTCGCCGGCCTTCGCGAGCAAGCCCGCTCCCACACTTGATCTGTGTCGTTCAGAGATCAAATGTGGGAGCGGGCTTGCTCGCGAAGAGGCCCTAGAAGTCGCCCCAAAGTTGTTGCGCCACCGCCAACGCCACCACCGGCGCGGTTTCGGTACGCAATACTCGAGGGCCGAGGCGGGCGGCGTGAAAGCCACCAGCCTTGGCCTGTTCGACTTCAGCGTCGGACAACCCGCCTTCCGGGCCGATCAGAAACGCCAGCGTCGCCGGTTTCGCATGGCTCACCAGCGGCTCGGCCATCGGGTGCAGCACCAGCTTCAATTCGGCCTGCGTCTGCTTCAACCAGTCGGCCAACAGCAGCGGTGGATGAATCACCGGCACCGAGGAGCGCCCGCACTGCTCGCAAGCGCTGATCGCCACCTGACGCCAGTGCATCAGGCGTTTGTCGGCGCGCTCGTCCTTGAGGCGGACTTCGCAGCGGTCGGTGAAGATCGGGGTGATTTCGCTGACGCCCAATTCGGTGGCTTTCTGAATCGCCCAGTCCATCCGCTCGCCACGGGACAAGCCCTGGCCGAGATGGACCGCAAGCGACGACTCGACTTGCCCGGCGAAGCTTTCATCGATTTGCACCACGACGCGCTTCTTGCCGACTTCCGCCAGCGTGCCGCGAAACTCATGGCCCGAGCCGTCGAACAATTGCACCGCATCACCCTCGGCCATGCGCAGCACGCGGCTGATGTAATGGGCCTGGGCCTCGGGAAGCTCGTGCTCGCCGGTGCTCAAGGGGGCGTCGATAAAGAAGCGGGACAGTCTCATCTTGGGTCTCTGGAAAGGTGTTAATTATCTGAATCGGTGTCGACTTCATTCGCGAGCAAGCCCGCTCCCACAGGGTAAACGCGGTCAATTGTGGGAGCGGGCTTGCTCGCGAAGGCGGCGGCCCAGATACCACAAAAGCTCAAGGGGATCACTTAGCCCGGATCACGGTAACCCGGATGAAAGTCCTTCGGCACCGCCACGCTGATGCTGTCGCGGGTAGCAATGTCGATGCCTTCACTGGCCACCTCGGCCAGAAAATCGATCTGCTCCGGGGTAATCACGTACGGCGGCAGGAAATACACCACGCTGCCCAGCGGCCGCAGCAAGGCACCACGCTCCAGCGCATGCTGGAACACCCTCAAACCGCGACGTTCCTGCCACGGGTAAGCGGTCTTGCTGGCCTTGTCCTTGACCATTTCGATGGCCAGCACCATGCCGGTCTGGCGCACTTCGGCAACGTTCGGGTGATCGACCAGGTGCGCGGTGGAGGAGGCCATGCGTTGGGCCAGGGCCTTGTTGTTCTCGATGACGTTGTCTTCTTCGAAGATATCCAGCGTCGCCAATGCCGCCGCGCACGCCAGCGGATTGCCGGTGTAGCTGTGGGAGTGCAGGAAGGCGCGCAGGGTCGGGTAGTCGTCGTAGAAAGCGCTGTAGACCTCATCGGTGGTCAGCACCGCCGCCAACGGCAGGGAACCGCCGG
>NZ_AKJE01000089.1 GCF_000282495.1 Pseudomonas sp. GM79 | reverse complement strand
GCTTGCTCGCGAAGGCGGTGTGTCATTCAGCGGTGATGTCGACTGACCCGACGCCTTCGCGAGCAAGCCCGCTCCCACAGTTGGACGGTGTGGGTATGCAAGATGGGTCGTCTCAAAAGATCGCAGCCTTCGGGGTTGGTATTTTCAGGGGCTCGGACATGAACTGACTGATCCGCGAGCGCAGCCATTTTTCGGCTGGATCGTTGTCATGCACCCCGCTCCACGCCATCGACAACTGCGCGGCGTCGATAGGAAACGGCGGATCTTCGGCGCGCAAGGTACATCCCTCGACCAGCGCACACGCAGCGTAATCCGGCACCGTGGCAATCATCTCGGTGCCGGCCAACAACGCCCGCAAGCCACTGAATTGCGGCACGCCCAGCACCACGCGGCGAGAGCGGCCGACCTTGGCCAGATCCATATCGATGTTGCCGCTCAGGTCACCGGAGAACGACACCATCGCGTGCGGCCGCGCGCAATATTCGTCGAGGGTCAGCGGCCCTGGACGATTGTCACCGCGCAGCACTTTGCAGGGAATGTCGCGCAGGCGTTTGCGTTTGGCATTGGCCGGCAGGTCGGTGGTGTAACTCACCCCCACCGAAATCTCGCCAGATGCGAGCAACGCCGGCATCAGCAGATAGTTGGCGCGACGCACCACGACCACGATCCCCGGCGCTTCTTCTTGCAGTTTGCGCAACAACGGCGGAAACAGTCCGAACTCGGCATCGTCCGACAGCCCGATGCGAAACACATCGCAACTGCTCGCCGGGTCAAACTCCTTGGCCCGGCTGACCGCTCCGGAAATGGTGTCCATCGCCGGTTGCAACTCCTTGAGAATCGCCAGCGCCCGCGCCGTCGGTTCCATGCCGCGACCATTGCGCAGCAACAACGGATCGTCGAACAAATCACGCAGCCGTCCCAGCGCAGCACTCACCGCCGGTTGGCCCATGAACAGCTTCTCGGCGACGCGAGTCAGGTTTTTTTCGAACATCAACGCCTCGAAAATCACCAGCAGGTTCATGTCGACGCGGCGCAGATCATTACGGTTCATAAGCACAATCCCATGGTGTTTTCGGCCAGGCATGAAGGTTGACGAGCATCTGACTTTACTCGAGACGGCCCGCCCGGATCGAGGAATTAACAACGTTTAACTCGCAAGCCAAAGCGCTCGCGACCAAGAATGAAGCCTTCTGCGCAGACTTGTTTTTCAGACAAGGGAACGTGCTGACCCACCGTGCAGTGCATCCGCGCGCGCCCATCGACACGGACATTGGCCATGGCTCTCATTCAGCAAAACGCGATCAAGGCGTGTGCCATTGAAACGCAAAAAAAAACCACGGGCGGCCTTAGCCCCTGGCGTGAAACTCTGGTCAAGCAACTGATCCTCGACCACCTCGACGATCCCCTGGAAGTGACCGAACTGGCACGGGCCTGTGCCCTGTCGCGCAGTCATTTTTCCCGTGCATTCAAGTGCAGCATCGGTGTTTCACCGCAGGACTGGATTCGTCTGCAACGCATCGCCCGGGCCAAGCATTTGATCCAGAACACCGACATGACCCTGACGCAAATCAGCCTGGAATGTGGCTTCTGCGATCAGGCACATTTCTCCCATATCTTCACCCGCAGCGAAGGCATCACACCGTTCGCCTGGCGTTGCCGAACGGTGCGTTCTCTTCCCCCTCTCACAATCAAAAGATCGCAACCTTCGCCAGCGCCTACAGATGTTCACATCACCGTGTAGGAGCTGCCGGAGGCTGCGATCTTTTGATCTTGGTCAGCCCTTGATGAACGCCAGCAGATCTTCGTTGAGTTGATCCTTGTGGGTGTCGGTCAGGCCATGGGGTGCTCCCGGGTAGACCTTCAAGGTGGAGCCCTTGACCAGTTTTGCCGCAGCGATACCAGCGGCTTCGATCGGCACGACCTGGTCGTCGTCGCCATGCACCACCAGGGTCGGCACGTCGAACTTCTTCAAGTCTTCGGTGAAGTCGGTTTCGGAGAACGCCTTGATGCAGTCATACGCGTTCTTGTGGCCGGACATCATGCCCTGCAGCCAGAACCAGTCGATCATGCCTTGGGACGGCTTGGCACCCGGGCGATTGAAGCCAAAGAACGGACCGCTGGCCAGATCCTTGTACAGCTGCGAACGGTCGGCCAGGGACGCCTGACGAATACCGTCGAACACCTCCATTGGCAGGCCGCCAGGGTTGGTGTCGGTCTTGAGCATCTGCGGCGGCACCGAGGAAATCAGCCCGGCCTTGGCCACGCGAGCGGTGCCATGGCGACCGATGTAGCGCGCCACTTCGCCGCCGCCGGTGGAGAAGCCGAACAACACGGCGTTCTGCAAATCCAGATGTTCGATCAGTTGCGCCAGGTCATCGGCGTAGGTGTCCATGTCATTGCCAAACCACGGCTGGCTCGAACGCCCGTGACCACGGCGATCATGGGCGATGACCCGATAGCCTTGGGAGGCCAGGAAGATCATCTGCGATTCCCAGCTGTCGGCGTTCAACGGCCAGCCGTGGCTGAAGACGATCGGCTGACCGGTGCCCCAGTCCTTGTAGTAAATCTCGGTGCCGTCTCGGGTGGTAAAGGTGCTCATGGTGATGTCTCCTCATGCATGGTTTTTGTGGCGGTTAATAAGAGGTGTGGGCCATTCGTTCGGCCAGGCGCGCCACTCGCTCGCCCAAATGCGCGGCGGTGCGGCGGTCTTCCAGGGGTGGTGCAAGGTTGGGGGACTGTTCGACATTCGACTGCGCCATGGCCCCCAGCGAACTGCCGAGACGGTTCAACTGCCCATCGAACAGGCCCGTGCTGCTGCGCGCCGGCAGCAGGTCGAGGCCGACCCAGATCATCGAGTGCTGGGCGGCGAACACTGCCATCTGCTGCAAGGTGTTGAGCTTGTCGCCGCACAGGCAGCCTGAGTTGGTGAAGCCGGCGGCAAGTTTGTCGCGCCAGGGCTGGGCCAGGTAGAACGAGGCGGTAGCGTCCATGAAGCCCTTGAAGGCTGCCGAAGCACTGCCCATGTAGGTCGGGGCGCCAAAGATGATTGCATCGGCGCGGTGCAAGCGTTCCCAGTGATCGTCCACTTCTTCGACCGGAATCAGCCTACAGATGCTACCCAAGTGCCGTTCCACACCCTGGCCCACGGCCTCGGCCATGACCCGGGTGTGCCCGTAGCCACTGTGATAGACCACCACCACGTTGCTCATTCCGGTTCCTCCAGAAGGGGTTCATCCTTTTTGCGGCACGCTTTTTGTTGCAAGAAGGCCGGTGCCTTCGGTTGAACTTGAAGGGATGGATTTTTGAGCGTAGACCGGACACACGACGAGTTAAACGTTGTTAATTTTCAACGGGGCGCCCACGCACCCGGCCAACACCGCACCCAATAAATACGGGATCGACAAGCGCTGACGGGAATCCAGCAGCCGATGCACACACCGACGAGGTGCACGACAGAGCATTGCACTGGCGAAAAAACCTGAGGAATATGCCCCGATACCGTGCGATAGACGGATGCAAGCAGGAGTGACCCGTTGACCCTTTCCCCCGAACAGGCCATCCATTTCGGCCCTTACCGGATTTACCCCGGACAACGCCTGGTGATGGAGGCCGACCAGCCCTTGCGCCTGGGTCGGCGGGCCATGGACATTCTGTTGATCCTGCTGGAACACGCCGGGCAGGTGGTGAGCAAGCAGCAACTGATCGCCCGGGTCTGGCCCAAAAGCGTGGTGGAAGACATCAACCTGCGGGTGCACATGGCGGCGCTGCGCAAGGCCCTCGGTGATGGTCAGGCCGGCCAGCGCTACATCATCACCGTTGCTCAGCGCGGCTACAGTTTTGTCGCGCCGTTCTCTGTGGAGCACATCGAGCAAAGCCCGAAAAGCGCCGAAAATGGATCGAGCCGGCATAACCTGCCAATCCGTCGGACCCGCATGATCGGTCGCCAGGCTCTGGTCGACAGCGTGATAACGCAATTGACGCGGCAGCGTTTCATCACCCTCGTCGGCCCCGGCGGAATCGGCAAGACCACGGTGGCGCTGCGCGTCGCCGAGCAATTGATCGGCCGCTACCGAGACGGCATTCGCCTGCTGGACCTGGCACCGATCAACGACCCTTTGATGATCACCACGCACTTGGCAACGCTGCTGGATTTATCCTTGCACGACGCCGAACCCATGAGCGGTCTCGCCACGTTCCTGCGCGAACGGCACATGCTGCTGGTCATCGACAATTGCGAACACTTGATCGATGCCATTGCGTTGCTCAGTGAAAGCATCCTGCGCGCGGCGCCCCAAGTGCACATTCTGGCCACCAGCCGCGAGAGCCTGCGGGCCGAAGGCGAGTTCGTGCAGCGCCTGGAATCGCTGGACTGCCCACCGCCCATCGCCGTGCTCGACCGCGCTCAGGCCCTGACGTTTTCGGCGCTGCAATTGTTTGTCGAACGGGCGATGGCCAGCCACGACAGTTTCGAACTGAGCGAAGCCGAACTGCCGCTGGCCATTGAAATCTGCCGGCGCCTGGACGGCATACCGCTGGCCATCGAACTGGCGGCGGCGCAAGTGGGCAGCCTGGGATTGAGTGGGTTGCTGTCGCAACTGCAAGGCAGTTTTCGTCTGCTCACCCAGGGCTGCCAGACAACCTTGGGCCGCCATCAGACCCTGCGCGCCACACTGGACTGGAGCTTCGAACTGCTCAATGCCTGCGAGCAAACCTGCCTGCGCCGATTGGGCGTGTTCCGGGGTGGTTTCACCCTGGAGTCGGCGGCCGCGGTGATCGTCGGTGAACACCTCGAGCCCGATGTGGTATTCGGCTCAATCACCCAATTGGTCGCCAAGTCGTTGCTGAACGTGGAAGTCGGCGACGAAGAAGTGTTCTACCGGCTGCTCGACACCACACGTGGTTATGCACTGGAAAAACTCGCCCAGGCCCAGGAGTTGCCAGACACCCGCGAGCGCCACGCCGAACGCTGCCTGACCTTGATGCAGCAAGCCCAGAACGACTGGGAGCAGATCTCGAGCGAGCGCTGGACCGAGCGTTACGCCCGCAACCTGGAAGACATCCGTGCTGCACTTGACTGGGGCTTGAATGCTCAAGGGCCGCAGGCCTTGGCGATCCGCCTCGCTGCAACCTCGACGCCGCTGTGGCAGGAACTGTCGCTGCTCAAGGAGCATGGCGTGTATGTGCGCAAAGCTTTGGCGTTGCTCGAAGCGACGCATCAGCCCTGCCCGCGTGTGACCATGACCCTCAAGCTTGCCCTCGGCAGTTCCTGCTACCACACCCTGGGCAGCAGCGACGAAGCCGTCGAAGCGTTCGTCCGCGCCAAACACCTGGCCGAACACTGCAACGATGTGGCCGGTCAGCTCAAAGCGATTTCCGGGCACTTGGCGGTTGATCTTAGTTGCGGCCACTACCAACAGGCCCTGGAGCAGAGCCGACAATTTGAGCGGTTGGGGCTGCACGGTGACGCGGCGTTGTCCCTGAGCACCCAACGCTTGCGGGTTCTGGCCCTGCACTTTGCCGGGGATCAGGCTCTGGCGCGGGAGAATGTCGAACAGGTTATTCAATGCCTGGCCCAGAGCGGTTACCTCAACCGCTTCACCTACTGTTTTGGTGTGCATTACGATCAAAGCGTCGCAGCCCTGACGATTCTGGCGCGCATTCTCTGGTTACAAGGGCACCCGGAAAAAGCCTGGCACACCGCACGACAGGCACTCGACATCGCGATGCAGATCAATCATGGCACGTCCATCTGCTACACCCTGGCGCTGGCCGGTTGCCTGATCGCTCATTACAACGGCGACACCCCGGTCGCCCGCGAACTCCTGAACCTGCTGCTTGAACAGGCGAAGAAACACTCGGTGCTGCTGTTCTACACGTGGGCCAAACATTACGCGCAGGTGATCGAGGGGGCCGATGCGCCCTCGTCATCGCGAGCTAACACCGGGTTGATCAAGGAAATCATGGTCACGCTGGACAGCCGTTTCATCGATGACGCATTGCTGGAACGAGCCGAAAGCGGCGCGGCGGGTTGGAGCACCGCGGAAATTCTGCGAGCCCGGGCCGACGCGTTGCTGGCAGAGGATTGTCCGACCCGGGTCAGTGCGGCCGAGGCCGTGCTGCTCAAGGCGTTAGCCGTGGCAAAAGTCCAGGGAGCGCTGGCCTGGGAACTGCGTAGCGCCACGTCACTGGCCCACCTGTGGCAGCGTCAGGGTCACTTTCAGCAAGCCCATGAGCTGTTGGCGCCGATTTACCAGCGCTTCACCGAAGGCTTTGCTACACCGGACTTGACGAAAGTCCGTCGGCTACTCGACGAGCTGCAACGACACCTGCCCGGCTGATGTCCAGCGTGCCCGGCTGATGTAGCGGGCATGACGCCGTTCAAAGGCACGCAAATGACCGCTGTGTTCGAGTTTCTCCAAGGCGTAGATACGGGTGGTGTTGAGGAAACGGTAACGGGTCACACCGCTGCCCTGCTCCACCGACAGCAGTGATTTGCTCGCCAGGCTCTCCACCCCTTTAACCACACTGGCAGGCAACAGCACCGCGCAACTGATCACGCCAATCGCCGAGTCCAGCGTGAACGCCATCTTGAACACCGCCAGCCGCTGCAACACGGTTTGCTCCAACGGGCTCAGCTGTTCATAGCTCCAGTCCAGTGCGGCTTTCAGGCTCTGATGCCGTGGCAGAGCGGTGCGCCGGCCTTGAGTCAACAACTGCAAGCAGTTGCCGAGTTGCGCTTGCAACCCCACCAGCGCCAACGCATCGATCTGCGCCACCGCCAGTTCAATGGCCAAGGGCAGGCCATCCAGGCGCCGACAGATTTCGCGCACAGCCTTGAGGTCCTGTTGGCGCAGGGCAAACCCTTGCTGACGTGCTCGGGCGCGGCTGACCAACAGCTGCACCGCCGAATAATCCATGGCCTCGGCCACGCTGTATATCGCTGAGGCCGGCGGCACCGCCAGGGCCGGTACATGCAGCAGCGTTTCTCCCGCCGCTCGCAGGGGTTCGCGGCTGGTGGCCAGGATCGACAGCCGTGGCGCCGAGGCCAGCAGATTGTCCACCACTGCCCGACAGCATTCGAGCAGGTGATCACAATTGTCGAGCACCACCAAGGCATGCCGCTGCTCCAGCGCCGCCCCGCCAACGTCCAGTTCCAGCGTGCGCGACAGATGCTCGACGAGTTGCGCCGGGTCATCGATGGCCGCCAGATCAATCCTCCAGACGCCGTCGCGATAGTGCTGCAACAGCAACTCTGCCACGCGCAACGCCACGGTAGTTTTGCCAATGCCGGCGGGACCAATCAAAGTCATGAGGCGTCGAACCGGCAACTGCCGGACCACACTGCCGATGATCGAGTCGCGACCGGTCACCGGCGTGAGCCGGGCAGGCAGATTGTGTTGAGGCTTGTGCTGCGTCTCGACGGGCACCGGCGTGCCTGCCCGGTCACACTGCACCGGGGCGATGAAGCTGTAGCCGCGCTGGGGAATATTGACGATGTAGCGCTGCTCGTTCTGGCCGTCGCCGAGTGCCCGACGCAGGGCGGCGATGTGCACGCGCAGGTTGATTTCCTCAACCACCGAGGTCGGCCATACATGGGCAATCAGGGCATCCTTACTCACCACTGAACCGGCGCGCTCGACCAGCACCTGCAAAATATCCAGGGCCCGCCCGCCCATGCGCAGCGGGCGATCCCCCTCCAGGATCAATCGCTGACGCAGGTGAAAGGCGTAGGGCCCGAACCGCAGCACCGCATCGCTGTTTATATTTCTGAGGCTGTTCATGCACGTTCACGCGCTGAAAACCTGGCCCGGCTCAAGGTACTGCAAAATCCATCGCACCGGTCCATCCAGGCTCCCGCACCTCCATGGCAAAGAGTTCATGGGTATCTTGGCAGGCATGGGTGACGGCACAACGGCCACGGGAGGAGTATCACGGCCATCACGGTGCGCGTGACGGACAACGCCCCCCTAACTGAACTGTTCGCGGTACTGGGTGGGTGTCAGGCCGAGCTTTTCACTGAACAAAAAACGCATGTGCCGCACGCTGCCGAAACCACTTTTGAAGGCCACGGTCTTGAGTGGCACGTCACTGGTTTCCAGCAGGTTCCTGGCGCAATCGATGCGCGCATTTTGCAGAAACTCCATGGGCGTCATGTTCACTTCCCGGGCGAAAACCCGGGCGAAGTGCCGCGTACTCATGTTCACCAGGCTGGCCATGCGTTCGATGCTGAACGCTTCATCGAGGTGTTCGAGCACATGGTTCTGCACCCGGGTGATCGGCGTTTCATGGGGTGCCACTGCCGCCATCAACGGGCTGAACTGCGCCTGCCCACCCTGGCGTTTCATTACCACCAACAACACCTTGGCAACGTCCTGGGCGACCTTCTTGCCATGGTCTTCGGCAACCACCGCGAGCGCCAGGTCGATGCCAGCGGTGACACCGCCAGAGGTGATGAGATTGCGGTCTTGCACGTAAATCTGATCGGTTTCGACAGTGGCCTTGGGGAAGCCTTTGATCAGGCGCTCGGTGTAGTGCCAGTGAGTGGTCACGCGATAACCGTCCAGCAGCCCGGCATGCCCGAGCACGAATGCGCCGGTGCAGATCGACCCATAACGGTTCGCCCGGCGTACAGCGCCCTGAAGCCAGGCGAGCAATGACGTATGTTTTTCGTTGTAGGCCCCCGGCCCGCCCGGCACCAGCAACAAGTCATAGCGCTCGTTCGCTTGATCGATGTGCAGATCGGCTTGCAGGCTGACGCCATTGGAGGCCCGCAACGCGCCGTGTTCGGTGCCAATGGTCGACAGCTCATAACGGTCCGCCGGCTCCAGATAGCGATTGGCGATGGAAAACACCTCCATGGGCCCGGCCATGTCGAGCAGAAGAAAGTCGGGGAACAGCACCATTGCCACGGTTTTCATGGATTGGACATCACTGATATCAGAGGAAGAGGGAACATAGGCTCAGCACCGAGCATTATGGCCAAATGTAACAACAATGATACGTGAACTCGCGCCCAAAACTGTCAACTCATAAGAGACAGTATTTCAATTTTCATCTACTTATTGCACCAAACGGTAAACATTAACCTTCTCCTCACTCGGACGAATTCACGTCCTGACAGGAGATTTCATCATGCTGACCCTTCGTAAAGCTTCGGATCGCGGCGCGGCCAATCACGGTTGGTTGAAGTCGTTCCATACCTTTTCTTTCGCCAACTACCGCAACCCACGGGAGCAGGGTTTTTCCGACCTGCTGGTGATCAACGACGACCGCGTGGCGGCTGGCAAAGGTTTTGGCCAGCACCCTCACCGCGACATGGAGATTTTTTCCTATGTGCTTGAAGGTGCCCTGGAACACAAGGACACTTTGGGCACCGGTTCGGTGATCCGCCCCGGTGACGTGCAATTGATGAGCGCTGGCAGTGGCGTGGCTCATAGCGAGTTCAACCACTCGACGAACAAACCGGTGCACTTTCTGCAAATCTGGATCGTGCCCGAGGTTAGCGGCGCCAAACCGCGTTATCAGCAAGAACACTTCAGCACGCAGAAAAAACGCGGGCGCTTGCAGCTGATCATCTCCCCGGACGGCACCAACGGTTCGCTGAAAGTAAGGCAGGATGCGCGGGTATATGCCGGCCTGATCGACGGCAAGGAAAGCGCCACCCTGGAACTGGCCGCCAATCGTTACGCCTATGTGCATGTGGCGCGCGGCAGTGTCGAGTTGAACGGCGTGCAGTTGCAGGAAGGCGATGGTGTGCGGGTTCGGGAAGAACAGGTGCTGACCTTGAGCAACGGCGTGGATGCCGAGGTGTTGGTGTTTGATTTGCGGCCGCAAGAGTTGCCGCAAATGCCATGAAGCCGGTGTTTCAATGCGCAAAAAAGCCTGCGGGCTAATGCTGGTCAGTTAAACGCAATCCCTGTGGGAGCGGGCTTGCTCGCGAAGGCGTCGGGTCAGCCAGCATCAATGTTGAATGACACACCGCTTTCGCGAGCAAGCCCGCTCCCACAGGGGATTGACGCGCTACCGGTAACCACGAGCCTGCACGTTGAACAACTGCGCATACCGCCCGCCCGCCTCGACCAGGCTGTCGTGATCGCCTCGCTCAAGGATCGAACCCTGGTCCAGCACGATGATGTGATCGGCATTGCGCACGCTGGAGAACCGATGAGAAATCAGCAACGTCATGCGGCCTTCGGTGTGTTGACTGAAATGCTCGAACACCGCCGCTTCCGCCGCAGGGTCCAGGGCCGAGGTTGGCTCATCCAGAATCAAAATATCGGCGTCGCGGCGCATGTAGGCGCGAGACAAAGCGATTTTTTGCCATTGCCCACCAGACAACTCCTGCCCACCGGCAAACCATCGCCCTAATTGCGTGGCGTAACCGCGATCCAGGCGCTCGATAAAGGGCGCGGCCATGCCCTCGGCGGCTGCTTGCTGCCAGCGCGCTTCATCGTTGAACGCCAACGTATCGCCCACGCCGATGTTCTCGCCCACGGAGAACTGGTAGCGAATGTAGTCCTGGAAGATCACGCCGATGCGTCGTCTCAGCGCTTCTTCGTCCCAGGACTGCAAATCGCTGCCATCCAGCAAAATACGACCCTGATCGGGGCGATACAGCCGAGTCAGCAACTTGATCAGCGTGGTTTTGCCCGAGCCGTTCTCCCCCACCAGGGCGACGCTGTGTCCAGGCATCAGGTGCAGATCGATGCCCTGCAAAGCGGTGCGGCTCGCTCCCGGATAACGGAAACCGACGTTCTCGAAACGCAAACCGTCGCCGGGCACCTCGCCCACGGTTAGGTTTCCGCTATCGGCAATAACCGGTTCGGCCAAATACTCGTAGAGGCTCGACAGGTAAAGGCCATCCTCGTAGAGACCACTGATCGCGCTCAAACTGCTGCTCACGGCGGCCTGCCCCTGCTTGAACAGCACCAGGTACATGGTCATTTGCCCAAGGGTGATATTGCCGTGAACGGTATCGACCACCACCCAGGCGTAGGCCAGATAAAACGCCGCGGTGCCCAGCAGTCCCAGTACAAATCCCCAGCCATCACGACGCAATGTCAGGCGCCGGTCTTCGGCGTAGAGACGCGCAAACGTGTCCCGATAACGCTGCAACAGCAGCGGCGCGAAACCGAACAGTTTCACCTCTTTGATGTAACCCTCATGGGAGAGCAGCGTCTCGATGTAATTCTGCTGCCGACTCTCCGGCGCCCGGCGCGTGAACAGGCGAAAGGCATCCCCGGAAAAGTGCGCTTCGGCAAAGAACACCGGCAACGCTCCGACCACCAGCAGCACCAGCGCCCACGGCGAAAAATGCACCAGTAACACACCGAAACTGATCAACACGATCAGGTTCTGGATCAGCCCCAGCGACTTCATCACCAGCGCCAGCGGCCGGGTCGATGCCTCGCGCCGCACCCGTACCAGCTTGTCGTAGAACTCGGAATTCTCGAACTGCACCAACGATAACGTCTGGGCTTTTTCCAGAATCATCGTGTTTACCTTCTGCCCCAACTGCACCCGCAATAGCGATTGCTGAACCGACAGTGCGCGCTGTGTCCCGGACAGCAACGCAAGAACGCCTGCTTCAAACAGCACATACTGCACAACCGGCCATAATGGCGCACTGCCCTGTTGGGCGTGCAATTGCATGGCGGTGACTACGGCATCGACAATCCGCTGCCCCAACCAGGCCGCCAGCGCCGGCAGCACACCGGCAACCAGAGTTGCCAGCACCAATCCCAGAAACAGCCCGCGGGACGTTCCCCAGACCAGCAACAAGGCACGTCTCGCCTGGTCGAGCAAAGAGGCGAAGCGGGTCAG
Source organism: Pseudomonas sp. GM79 (assembly GCF_000282495.1). Classification (GTDB taxonomy): domain Bacteria; phylum Pseudomonadota; class Gammaproteobacteria; order Pseudomonadales; family Pseudomonadaceae; genus Aquipseudomonas. The sequence continues at coordinate 49,989 of NZ_AKJE01000089.1, read as the reverse complement.
GACGGGCATAGGACGAGGGACTCGCTGGCGGATGTCAGAGAAGCGCGGCGGTTCTACAGTACGTGAAACAAGCCATCACAAGGCGATAAGCCTCGCTTGGCCCATAGAAAAACACCTAAAAAATACCACCGCTCGCCAGGTTTTAGCGCTTTGCTATCTGGAGTCAATGCCCATCGGCATTCGAGAACGAACCTGAACGTCCTCCCCCTCAATAACCGCCTGATCTTCAACGGCGACTGCGAGGCCGCTTTTACGAAATGTCGACAGTGTGGCGGAGGCAGAACGGTTTTTTGCTGCCGCTGGAGGCGACGTTCTGGGCGATCCGTTTCGCAATGCTGGTCGATCGGTTTGGCGTTGCGTGGATGGTTAATTGCAAAAAGGACGGTTAGTACATAAAATTTAATGGCGCTTTAATATCAGCTTTGGGGATTTTTTCAATAGCCAAACAGAATAACTACCCGCTGACAATTACCCTTTCGGACATAAATATTACTAATATAATGCCAAAAGCCTCAATTAATATGGTCATTCGCCCTAAAAAGAGGCGGTCGCTGTACTAATCGCCATCCCAACGTACACCTACATCACCCTAGAACACCGTGGAATATCCATATAAATCAACTCCAGTTTTCAAAAATGCGGACATTCGCACCATTCATACGCAAGACTCCGCAGTTGTGCTTCGTTCTGCAGCCAGGTGGGCAATTAGCCATCGCATCTGTATTGCTCATAGAAAAGTCAACCTAAAAAGCCTAGTCCGACTGAGAGGGGGCCACCAACTAAGCCCGATCACAAACACCCATGGGTTTAAGCCTCGGCATTTGCCTATGTCATTGAATCAGCTAAAACTACAGGGCATGGAGTGACGTGTGTTCCAGACGGGAAATGTTATAAAAAGTCAGATAACGTCAGTATTTTGTGTATTAAGATTGCAACGCCAGCACATATGAGTAATTTGCATGATGAGTACTGAGAGCAAAATCGAAAATAGCCAGAGGGGTATTCTCGCTATTGGGCGCACTTGGCGCTCGACAGAGAAACTTCGCCAGCTATTTGTATCTAATCTCACACATGTTTATACATTAGATTATCCAAACCCGCCAAGCATGGATATCGAAACGCAAACACTCGGTACCGTACTGATCGATATTGAAAGCCCCTCCATATTTAATGACTGCCTGGCACTGATCAAGAAGTTACGTACGAATCCGACAGAACTGGCCATTATCGTTGCAATCAACTATCGCTCTCCGCACGCTAAAATTGAATGTTACCTGGCCGGAGCCAATCACTGCATCAATGTACCTAACGATCAGGATGAAAAAGCCAGGTTACTGTCAGAACTGCTCGAAACCCCTGAATGGCAGCCGAGTATAAAGTTGACGCTGGACCAAACATGCCTGCACTTATACAACGAAGAATACAAACTGGATCTGGCCTATCAGGAAATGAAAGCCCTGGATGCGCTTATCAACGCAGAAGGCAATATCCTGCACCATGATTGCATGGCCGAATCCATGGGATTGAATATAAAACTCTACGACTCACGCGTCCTGGAGAAATCCATAAGCCGGCTTCGAAATAAAATCAAAAAGCACTTTGGCATTAACATCATTCACAGTGTACGTGGTTATGGTTATCGACTGCTTCGAGGGGTCGTCTCCGTCAATCAAACAAATTTTCACTCTTAAAGGACTAGGAAATGGAGCCCGGCAGGCAAGCTATAGCGCACGAAAACTTCGCATTGGTATTCTTCAGGCAATCGATTCTGAAACGAAACGATGAACTGTTCGGCAGCGAAATCTATGCCAAGGCGACCAAACAGGAGACACCTCTGAACAAGGGGTATCAACAACTGCATTCCGATCATCCACTGGCGACTTATTACGAAGTCCTGACACGGATCCAATTGAATGCCCTCTCACAGATTGAGGCGGCACCTTCCCATTCCGCACCGGCACCAAACAAACTGTTCGTGACCATGAATCAATCTGCTTTATTGGATAAAGCGCTGATCAAGGAAATGAACGATGCTCAAGCGATACTCAAAAAGCATGAGCAACAGCTAATCCCCAGCATTAACAGCAGTTCGTTCCTGTCGTTCAACCTGAAAGAAAAAAGAACTATTATCAATCATATTCACTTATTGAAAGACAATGGTATCGAGATCGCTTTCGATGGCTATGATTTAAGCGACGACAGCACCGAAAAACTGATCAGCCTGGCCCTCTTCGATTACATAAAAGTGGACCTGACCAAATCCAATTTCGACATCATGGTCGAAAACAGCCAGGACTTTTTCAACCGGTCTTATGACTGTCTGAGCGGCATGATCCATGACAGCAAGATCAAATTCGTGGCGGACAGGGTGGAGCACAAAGCGCTACACACACTGGCTCGCAGCATGCCCTTCGACTTTTTTCAGGGGAGGTACTACTCGCCGACTGAGCTCATTTAAGTTTTGAAAACTTCACCAGACTAGGAAGGAACCTTATTGTGAACACGCCGAATAACAGCTTTCTGATTTTCACCCGGGACCAACTGGCACGACAAGCAATCGAATCGCTTCTCGCGCAACGCCTGTATTTATCTTTTGAAATCGAGTCAGGTAAACTCAGCAGCGAACGCATCCGAAAGAGTCGATTCACGCACATCCTGCTCGACCAGGCGGACATATCGCTAAGCGATGTCAGTTTCATCCGTAAAAATCAAAAAGATGCGGAAATCATCCTCATAACACCCAACTCTGAATCTTCAGAACTCAATCACTTCTCGCACTTCGGTGTTGATGGCTTTCTCAAGAAGCCGGTGGCTGATGAAGAGTTCATCTCGGCAGTCAGTCGGGTTAAAGAGCCCCAGGGCAATCCTGATATCTGGTGGTTTAACGCTGACGATCGAACACTGGCCAAAGAAGACATCACTATTCCATTGACCGGTACCGAATCGTTAATGCTCACCCAACTGGTACTCAGCGATCGACGTGTACTCAGCAAAAACGATCTTATTCTACGCATCGACAAAGACCCGGAACAATATAGCGGCCTTGAAATGTGCCTGAGCCGATTGCAGAAAAAGTTCAAGACGGCAGCCAATGGAGAACGGCTGATCCGCTCGGTTAGAAACCGTGGTTACTGCCTGGCACAAAGGATAAGAGTCGCTTACTGAGCGAAGGATCGCAAAAAACAATAACAATAAACGCGATTCTCCGCCCCACTTGATACACCCCCCACACCCACCACCTGCCTCTTCCCACCGTATATCCTGACTATCGCCATAAACTCTCCTATGGCGCACGCTCCGCTTTCCCCTCGCCTAGCCAGTAAACGTTTTTCGAATGCCGCAATTATATAGATGATTGAGCGATATCCTCCTAACAAAACAGCACGACCTTTTATAACAAGGCCTCTAAAAGAGTGGCCGTTATAATTCGTCAGACACCCACGAAGATTTAGGTACTAGTATAAAACCAGACACTGAGACAACCGTATCAGCTGACTTTAAAACAAAGCTTGGATGGCCAGCCATAAGCCCCGTTATTCCCTTCTAATAATAAAAACATTTCCTGACTGACGCGCTCGCTCAGCCTTTGTGCGTGGCTGCCATTTATTAACCGTCGACTGATACACAACGTGGCGCAGGCCCGAGGGACACCGCGATGGTACATAATCGTATTAATCGAAATAACATAACCAAAGGACTGACCTTCTGGGGGCAATGGATAATTGCCATCACTTCGGTCAATACATTGTTATTTGGTCTGGCGTTGTACCAGACAGGAGAAATCGACGCCCATTATCGTGTGCTTGCAGTACTTACTTTCCTCGGTTCGGTCCCTTCCTACTCCCTGCTGCTGGTCTATCACAAGCAGCATAGCTACCTCAGCGGCTTGGCGCGTCTGCTACTGGGATGGCTGCTGCTGCTGGCCGGACTGACCAGTATTGGTTTTTTCAGCAAGACCAGCGAATTGTTCTCCCGGGAAATCATCGTGGTCTGGGCCACGGCAGGTTATTGCATTCAGGCCTTGCTGTACCTGCCATTGCACAGTTTTTCCAAGCACTACCAGCGGCAATTGCACAGCCAGTACAACACCCTGATTATCGGCACCGATCAACTGGCGGTTAATCTGGCAGACAAACTGACCAAAACCGAGTTTCCGCCGCTGGTGGGCCTGATCAGCTCAAATCCCAACGAGCTATCGACCCAGGTCAATGCCCACCGGGTTCTGGGCCCATTGCAGGAACTGCGTGAGCTGATCCAGGTGCACGACGTCCGACGGCTGTACATCGCGCTGCCCTTGAGCGAAGCCAAACAGGTCGAGGCGCTGTACATCGACCTGCTCGACGCCAATGTCGATGTGGTCTGGGTTCCCGACCTGGGCAGCATGACGTTGCTCAATCACTCCATCAGTGAACTGGACGGCCTGCCTGCCATCCACCTCAATGAAAGCCCGCTGACCAGTTACCCAACAGCAGCGCTGAGCAAGACCTTGCTGGACAGAAGCCTCGCCGCCCTAGCGCTGATCGGCTTCAGCCCTCTGCTTCTGGTGATCGCCGCCGCCGTGAAGATTTCTTCCCCGGGCCCGATCATCTTCAAACAGGAGCGGCACGGCTGGAACGGCAAGATCATCAAAGTCTGGAAGTTCCGCTCTATGCGCTTGCACGACGACCACCAGGTCCGCCAGGCCGGCCGTGAAGACCCACGCATTACTGCGGTCGGCCGTTTCATACGACGCACCTCCATCGATGAACTGCCGCAGTTCTTCAACGTGCTGCAAGGCCATATGGCGCTGGTCGGGCCACGGCCACATGCGGTCGCCCATAACGACTACTACACCGGCAAGATCCAGGCTTACATGGCCCGCCATCGAATCAAACCGGGCATCACCGGGCTCGCCCAGATCAGCGGCTGCCGTGGCGAAACCGAGACCCTCGACAAGATGCAAAAGCGTGTGGAGATCGACCTCAACTACATCAACAACTGGTCGTTGTGGCTTGATATCAAGATCCTGATCAAGACTCCTTTTACGCTGTTTTCCAAGGACATCTATTAATCCCCGCGACTCACCCCCCGCCTATTTTCTTCACCTTGCGGCTAACAACGCTGCAGCCTGGGCAGTCAGACCTCTGACTGCCCGGAGCCCCTCCATCTCATTTCATTTCTTTTTTTTGCCGCTGCCAAAGGCTGCGTCGGACGAAGCAGTCGTGAATTTTGAGGCCAGTGATACAGGAGATTTTTCAGCGCTACCCAGTGTTTAAGCGATCCATAAACCCCACCTACCGTATGGCCGGGGTATGAAGTCAGGCATCCGAGTCGGATATATGCTCCACTTGAGTTCTTATCCCAAACAACCGGTCGGCGATCTGCCGACCTCGCTCCAGCCCCTCAGCTGTCAACCAAATCGATTTGTTCTTGTTCACCGGATCGCTGATGAAACCCTGTTCATGCAATCGGTTCATCGTCTCGAAGTCGAACCCTTTCCAAGTATTGCCGTTATCGAAACTGAAGGCTGCCAACAGGGCAAGCACGGCTTCTTCAATCAGTTTATCGTCGTATTCCATGATTGTTGCTCCGGGTTATGGCGCGCCTACCGTGAAAACGCCTTCGCCGGCAAGCCGGCTCCTACGGGGTTCGTGTCGTTCACGGTGTCTGTAGGATCTTCTATTAAAACGCCATAACTTTTAGAGCTCCAGTATCAACATCCAATTCTGAACTACAGGTTCGACTGTATGACCATCTGAAAGTATCTGAACGAGCTCCATGAAAGACAGAACACCGCTTCCCTTACGATAAGGGATAGGCAAACGGTTATGCTTATGACTAGTGGGGAGCTTTTAGGCCGGGAGCGGCAACGCCGCTGGAACTCGAAGCAAAAAAATTGCCCTGGTTCGCGAGAGTCTTGAACCAGAGCAAAGTGTTTCGGTGGTGGCTCGGCGCAATGACACCAATGCCAACCAGCTGTTCCTGGGGTGCAGTTGTATCAGGACGGCAGCTTGTCGCGTCAGTGAACGGTGGTGGCTTCCGGGCGGTACGATGCGCTCAAGCAGATCCGTGAACTGCAACGGATGCTGGGCAAGAAGACGATCAAGCGTGATTACGTGGCGCACATGTCACGACTTTTCGCGAGAAGCATATCGCCCCCCCTTCGTCACACAAACCAGATTGACAATGACGCGACTATCAACATCCTCAAACGCCAAATTAATCACGCACTGAGGAGGCTGCCTGCTGATACAACAAAAATAAACGTTTAGCATATAAGCCATGCCCGTAATCATTCGGATGCCAGCGCACCCCATCAGATGAACCGGCACCATGGGCTAGTGGAAGAGCCGCGATATCGGCTACTGAAGAGTAAGGCACATGCTCTTCAGAGGAGACCGACGCCATAACTCTATCGACCTCCCCGGACCAGCCACTGTAACGCCCAAGGCCATTCTGACGAGACAAGGACCATGGGCCCACGGCAATGATACTCGGACGACTATCGAGTCGACGGAGAGCAGTAATTAACTTTCTGTAATTTTCTTCTAAATTACCAATTCCGCTTCTAATATCTTCGTGCTCACCTAGCTGAATAACCACAAGATTTGGGCGCGTATTAATTACAGAGTCCAATGCTCGGAGTCGCTGGTCAACTGTTCCACTTCCTCCTGCAGTGTGATAACAAACCACCGTCGGCTGCTCGCGGGCATCACTAATGTCTCGACTTAAAATACTTACATAATCAGACTGCCTGGAGGATGCGGCCATACCACTTGTATGACTCCATCCTAGATTCTTCCTGGTCGTCTCGTCGAAGCCATGCAAAGTAATACTGTCACCGACAAACAATATCCGGTAAGCCTTGAGATTATCAGTATCACACGACATCACAGTATCTAGCTGTGACGACGGTGCAGCAGCCAATAAGGAGCAACCAAGAGCAAGGACACTCCCTACCAACACCCTCATCAGACCTTTCATTCAAAACTTTTCATCTGCTTTTTAAAATCAGTTGAACTATTAAAATATTGTTTTACATAGCGATTGAGCCTATCCGTAAGTGGAGACTCAACAAAGCGATACATGAAAGCCCCAGCGCAAAGGGCGACAAAGATACTGCCAACCACCGACGGAACAGAATAGATAATGCCAAGTCTCTTGAACACCTCAGGCACCGCCGGCGCCGTTAGGGGATGAAACAAATAAATGGAGTAAGACGCCGCCCCCAAAAACACCAAAACCCGAGGCATTGTAAATTTTATTGCCTTTTCAAGGCTAGCACAGCAATAAACCGACAAAAAAGAAGCCAAACCATAAGTTATGACATTTCCATATTCAGGGAAGCGTGGAAAAAACAAGTAGCAAAGTGAAAACAGCAGAATCAAAACGGCAACACTTCGCTCAATGAGTACGCCTCGCTGCATTAGCCTGGCCGCCAACATCCCCCACAAAAAATTAAGAACTATTGGATCAGCATAAAAGGCCAAAACCACATTCCATGTATCAGATTTAAAAATTGACGCAACTGCGAGAGCACCTAATATTGGCGCTGTAAATTTCACGGCATCTACCCGAACCAACAATGCCAGTGTAAAAATAGCATAAAAAAACATTTCGAATAGCAAAGTCCAACCGACCGCCAACAGTGGTTTTATTTCGTTATCAACATTGATATCGGGCACAAAAAAATAGGACTTCACTATGTATAACCAATCAACTTGCGCATGCAATACCAGACCCGCAGCAGCCAGTAGAGTGAATAGTTTTACCGAAGTGGCAAACCAGTAAAGCGGAACAATCCTAACAATTCTGCGTATGGCAAAAAGCTTCCAAGCACCGTCCGCATTGTGCATTTTCTCAGCAGCTATCATCATCACAAAGCCGCTAATAACAAAAAACAGAGGTACTCCATTAGCGCCAAGATTATAACTAATAGTCCCTGAATCCAGCCTTTCCTTTGAGTAAAACGCAGAGTGGCAGACAACTACGGCCAACGCAGCAATGAATCGCAATACCTGGATCAATTCGAACTTACCCGCCGTCGTGCCTCCGGCATGCTTTTTTGCTGCCAACATATCCACCCCCAAGTAATTAATGGCCAAAATGCTGTAGGTCCAAGATAAGCTTGGCCGAAACGGACAGGATGAACTCGGGCACTCTTCTTGTCGCCACCCGATATCCGACGATTTTTAACATAAGGAATGAGCAAATGATTTCGTTATTTTTCGTCCACATAAAACAATGTAGAAAAGGACAAAAACATGTTAGAAAATCAGATATTTTTTACAATTCCTCCCCCCGCTAGAGCCTAAGTATTACTCCTTCCCGGGAGACCAATACACCGTAAGCACTTGACCTAAGGCCCCAACATATGATTTTTATCCTGGCCGCCCTCGGCACATTGGCAATGATTTTGTCATTTCGCAGGAGCGTACTGCTTATCCCTGTCTGGACGGTGCTGACGCCCAAAGCTCTGCTCCTACTTGATATACCTTCCCTGCCTGCCTTCAGTCTTTACAAATATCTTTGCCTTGTAATGATAGGCATGTACCTGACAAAGACTTTACTCGAAAAAAGACCACACTCCCCCAAAAAGCCTTTCAGCCGTGCATTCTATATAATCCTAATCTCCTCGGCAGTTTCAGCCATATTAAATATAAGCTCTAGTAACTCTGGATTGCTGACGCTAACAAGCTTGGTCATTGAAGTGTTCATGCCCGCGACTATCTACTGCGAATACCTAAGCAGACAAACCCCCGAAAAGCTCAGCACACTTATGAGCAAATATATAACATGCTACTGCGCCCTGGCAGCATACGGAACAATCTGCTACTTAATAAACTACAATCCTTATATTGAATTCATTAACTCAACCACTCATACAGGTCGCATCATTGCTCAAACCTACGCGGAAACATTACGCGGAATCCGGGCGCAAGGAACAATTTCGCACCCTATCACTTATGGTGCACTTATTGTAATGATGCTACTCACTTACTATACAGTGAAGCTCAAAAGACCGAAGCTCAACCTCAAAGACTATCTAAAAATCGGCTTGGCTACGACGATAATTATTGGAGGAGCGCTATTCACAAACTCTAGAACCCCACTTATTTTATTCGCGATCCCACTTATAATATTTGCACTTAGCCAAAGCGCAGCCAAATCCTTAAAATACACGCTAACCTTCTCCCTGATCTTTGTTACGCTTTTTTCCACCTCCGAACTATTTAGAGAAAAAGTACTGTCCGTTGCCAACATATTTGACTCCAACTTCGGCGAAGACATGAATGGCTCCGATTTAGCTATGCGTGGCGCACAATTTGCTGCTTCCGCCCGTCATTTCTTTAGTTCTCCTCTTGTCGGAGGCGGCCTTGATGCGACTCGCAACATTGTATCCTCAGGCCTCGACCCGGACCTTTTCAATACTGAAAGTATCGTATTTCGCTTGATGATCGACCAAGGCTCTCTTGGCCTCATTAGTTATACTGCATTTTTCTTTTTACTTTATATCAAGGTCGCTCGAACCATCCGACAACGGTCTGCTCGGCGTATGTATCTGGGGATGGTGGTTGGCTATATTACGTTTACAATATCCACCGGCCTCATCGACACATTACAGAATACCTTGTTCATGATTTGCGCCCTGTATTATATATTTAAATCTGAAGCCAATGAAAATCGCTCTATCACACGGAGACCTATCCTGTTTCAGGACAACTATCCCGAAACGATGCCGCCATCAAACCACGCTATAGTTTCTTAATAGGCTTTCCAAAATGACAGTTATCGCAGCGTTACTACTGCTATATACATTATCAATAGCATTACTAAACAAACTATTCAGCTACTCCACATTGCTAACTCAACAAATCCTAGATCGCTCCTCACCATTAGATGCGCTTCGAGGAATCCTTGCAACTTCAGTAGTGTGCCACCACTTCATCACCACATACTATTGGAAAACAACTGGAGTTTGGTCGCGCCCTGATAGCGATCTATTAAACAACCTAGGTGCCGTCCCGGTTTCATTATTTTTCATGATCACCGGATTTCTTTTTCTAGGAAAAATTTATGAGTCACACCCCAACTGGGCCAAACTGCTCAGCTCACGTGTACGCCGCATCATGCCGCTATATCTATTTGTGTTCGCGGCACTTATTCTTACCACCCTTATCAAAACAGAATTCAAATTTGTTCACCTCGGCGTATTAGCAAAAGAAACACTAAAATGGCTAATTTTCTTCGGGGCATCATTTAATGGATTCCAGGACAGTATCCGAATGACTGCTGGAGCTCATTGGACCTTAGGCTACGAGTGGATTTTCTATTTAACACTTCCACTCATAGCTATCTTGTTCCGAAAAAATGGCCCAAGAGCCTACCTATTACTTTCATTACTCACCCTTGCACTAGTGACGTTAGGATTTTATAACAACCTCATTAAACCCAGTCTTTTCCAGCTATTTTTTCTCGGATTTATCCCGATCCTAATCAAAAAACACCTTTCCTACGCAGTCCCCCTATTGCAAGGAAAAGGCGCTGCATTTATTGCCACAATATTAATTGCAACTGCACTCTTTCAACATGAAGAATATTCAACACTCCAAATGCTGTTTCTCGCGGTTCCATTCGCTATCATTAGCCTTGGAAACGACATATTTGGTTTACTGAAAAACCGTGGACTTAAATCGCTCGGAGAAGTAAGTTATAGCATCTACCTTACTCATGGACTTATACTTTACTGGGCATTCTCGACATTCAATATTTTTGACTTTTCCAAAGCAGGGGTTTTCACATTTATCGCACTTCTCCCTGTCGTACTACTCGTAGTGTCTGGCACTTCCGTCATCACTTATCTATTCATCGAAAAACCATTTATGTCATCCAATAAAAACAAGACAAAGCCCATCTCCCAATCACTGAGCACTGCCAAACCCACTAATATCTAGGACTCACGGTGCCATTTTGAAAAAGCTACTAGTTACTTCTCTTTCATTTCTATCCCTGATAACTTCCACCACATATGCTATTGACGTCGGAGTCTACTATTATCCCGGCTGGAAAAGGCCTGATGTAGATGGCTGGGCGAAAATCAAAGCGCATCCCGAACGAGAGCCGCTTCTAGGATGGTACACAGAGGGGTCGGATGAGGTGACGAGAAGGCACCTGCAATGGATGGAAAAATACGGTATAAACTTCATTGCCTATGATTGGTATTGGGATCAAGGAACAGGTGTAAAAAACCGCACCTACGCTATAGACTCATACATAAAGAACTCTAAGGACTACAACGTAGAGTTTGCTCTACTATGGGCGAACCATACGAACACTCCGGAAAGCATGTCACAGTTCGACGAAATAATTAATTACTGGATATTGAATTACTTCAAAAATCCAAAATACAAAAAGATCGACGGCAAGCCTGTAGTGTATTTATTTTCTTCAGACATGCTAAGTAGAGACTCAGCGAAATTTGGTTCATCGCCCAAGGAACTACTAACGAGAGCGCGTAAGCTAGCAAAAAAATCTGGGCTCAACGGAATTTTTTTCATTGGGACGCCAGGTTCAAAAAAAGACTCACTAACACTTGAATTACCAAATCAAACGTATGATGCAGTGAGCGCCTATAATTATCAGTACGGACCGTCAAAAACTCCAGAGATTCGTACTCTATCCAAAAGCTATTCGGAGCTGATGGATGGCTACTCCCAATCCTGGAGCTTTACGTTGAGAACAAGCCCCTTGCCTTACGTCATCCCAGTGACCTCGGGGTGGGATAGAACTCCTTGGGGTGGAAGCAGCGATCCAGCGCACGACAACTCCTACAGCACCCCAGAGGAGTTTTCGGAGCATTTATCCAGGGCAAAAGCAGAACTTCTTGGCCACCCCAAAAAAACGCTAAACACAATCATTGTTTGCTGCTGGAACGAGTTCGGGGAAGGCTCTTATATTGAACCCACTAAAAAATTTGGATTCGACTATCTTGAGCAAATACATAAAGTTCTCAAAACCCAATAGTTTCTAAAGCAAGCTTTTTTCGCAGTTATTTATATAGACTTTCAGAGGCCAGGCCATCCACTCTGCTTCGGTCATACGCTGCCGCCAGCGCTGGGCCCGCTAACGGCAAGATAAACCCTGGGTATGAAATTGAACGGCCGGATGGGATCCTCGACGCCGATTACATCAAGCGGGTCGAGGGTGTTCGTGCCATCGGTAAGAGAGGTGTTACTGGAGGGGGATGGAGAGAGGATCAGCGGTTGCAACATGCCGGTAGGCTGGTTGGTATTTCGTGCCTTTTCAGCGCACCCAGTACCTTGAAATCAATAACCCCATCAACACGCCGACAGTATTTGCCAGCATGTCGTAGGGCGACGCCGTGCGCAGCGGCATCAAACCTTGCGCGGCCTCGATGAGTACGCCGGTGAGCAAACACCCCACGGCTATCCAGCGAAACTTCACATTGGGAAAGGCCAAGCGGCAGCTGCACGCAAATATCAGAAAGCCGATCCAGTGATGGAGCTTGTCCTCTTCGACGAACAGCTCCGGGATCGGCTGGGAGCGCAAACCCGCGAAGAGCAGAATCACGGTCACCGAGGCAAAGACCAGGCCCCGCAGCCAGAATGGTAATTCGACCAAGCCCTTGAGCCACGTGATCATTCGGTAATTTTCTCGAAGTTGTTGTAGAACAGGTCGCTATCACGTCCGTCGGTCATGGTCTGCAGCGAGTAGGCACGATTCAGGCGTGCACCGCCATCGCGGGTCAGTGGCGCCCAGACGATGTTGGCCCGACGCATGGTGGAGGTACTCATCAGTTCGTCGAACGGGATGGAAACATAGATCCCTTTGTCGAAGCTGCCCTCGCCATACTCCTCCTTCGACGCGCTGGTCAGCGTGACCCAGGCGCCAAACTTCACACCGTTCTTGAACACCCGCGACAAGTCGACGGTGGTGCCCCAGTCCCGCGCCAGATAACGCCCGACACTGACCGCTGCAAGCATGTCATTGGGCAGCTCAGTATAGCTGGTGACATGGCCCGTCACGGTGTTGTAACCACGCAGACCGAAGCCCTGATCATAATCGCGCTGGCGTACGAAGTTCAGGTCAGCGCCCACCGACCAGCGTTTCCCTGTGGGTCGATACAGCACTTCGCTGCCAACGCCAGCGTACATGGATTCCAGATAGCCGCCGTAGACCATGCCATACAAGTCCTGATCCAGCTGTTTTGCATGGTTAAACTGGAACGTCGGCATCATCACATCGGAGGTGGTCATGTATTGACGCAAATCGGTGCGCACTCGCGGCAGCCCGCTCGGCGCATCGTAGGTGAACTTGTCGTAGTTGTTCAGCAGGTTGACACTGAGCAAGCCGCTCCACCAGGTATTGCGGGTGAAACGGTACTCCGCATCGGCATCGGCGGTGAACTGATAGATCAGTCCGTCGGGGCCACCGATGTTCTGTTTGTAGCCCAGGCCGAGGCCATAGGTGAACGGTTCCAGCGCCTGGGTGTAGAGCGTGGTTTCCCGGTGCGCCATCGCCGGGTTGACCTCGGTCGTACGGTGCAGATCCTTCAGCGGCTGGTCGTTGTTCACGACCGCGCGGAACGTTTCGCGCGGCACGCTGGTTTCTTCGATGGACATGTCATAGCGCTGGTTCACCAGGGTGAACCAATCGATGTCCTGATTGACGCTGTTATCAAGAATCCGGCTGGCTCGCCCGACGGCTTTGGACGGATAAAAATAGCGAGACTGCTCGCCATAGACCATCAACTCGGAGCCACGCTGAGTGATGCGCTTCACCTTGTAGCCGGCATTTTGCTGTAGCCGGTCGGAGACATCGGCCCAATTGACCTGATCAGCCGGAGTCGACGGTGCCTGCACCGGCAATGGCTCGGCGGGAGGGTCATAGGTCTTTACCGGCGCCTTACGGCTGACAAAGTTGGTGTGCAGGGTGATGCCGAACATCGCCGTATTGCCACGCTCCCAGCCAGCACTCAGATCGATACTGTCCGCGAGTTTGTAGACCACGCCGATGTTGATCGGCAGGTCTTGCTTGATCGAGTTGTCCAGCGGTTCATTCTTGTAATCGTTGCCCTCGTACTCGAGCTTCAGGCTCAGCGGTGCCCACGGTGTTTGATAGGCGATCCCGCCAAACAACGAAGGGTGACCCCTGAAGTACGCGTTGGTGTTCACGTCCCCTGCCCTGGCGATAGCCGCCGTGCTTTCTGGCCGGTCGTTGAACTTGCTGCCGAAGACCGCCAGCGGATTGCTGAAATCCCCCCGATTACCCAGATAGCCCCAGGCAATGCCAAGGCTGAAATCCAGGTCGCCATAACGCTTGTTGGCGACGAAATACTCGCTGGAAAACAACCCGGTACCGCCGATGTCCCGGGCACCAACGGCGACCTGTGGGGCCCAGTGACTTTCTTCCCAAAGCCGCGCCTTGATGTCGATGGCCTTGTCTTTGAAGCTCTGATCGCCGCTAAAGTCTTCAGGGCCGTACTTACGGTTGGTGATCGCGGTGTAACGAAACGAGCCCTCCAGCCAATCGAGCGGCTGCAAGGAAAAACCATAGCGGGTGTAAGGATCGGTACGACTGGCCGTGGCGCTCAACTCCCCCACGGGGGCCATGCGCGCGGTGGGGGTCTGTAACAGACCGACGCCACCAAAATCACTCTGGGTGTAGCGTGGTTCACCGTGAGCAAATCCGCAGGGCAGGAGCAATACAGCAGCAAAACGTAACTTAAAGGGGCACTTCAAGGGGCCACCTCAGCCAAGGGTTGAGTGGCGAGAAACTCGGCCAGTTGTTGATTGAGCTCGGGAGTCGGCACCTCAAGGTCGTCGTTCCTGATCGGCACCAGGATCTTGCTGCCAGGAGCAGCCACGACGCCCTCCTCACGGTTCCATGCCGCCACGCCCACACGCCGCACCTGGCCGTCGGGCTGAATCAGCCATAAATAATCGCGTTCGGCATCGTCGAGAATGTTGCAGTCCAGAGCATAAGCACGGACTTCCTGCAGGCCGCGGTAAGGCACATGACAGGGCTGCGCGACTGCCCCAAGGACTTCAACAGTGGACGGCCGCGCGGGATAAATAAGTCGGTCACCATCATCCAGCAAAGCGTTGCGGGCGAAGCCCACTTCCACGGCAATCGGGTCGAGCACCGCGACCTGACGCCCGGTGACCGGCAGCCGCTCGATCTGCTCATACAGGCGCTTGCTCAAGTCTGCTCGCGTGCCCTTGCCATCCAGCAAGGCACCCCGTTGTAGCAACTTCAGATCGAACAAGACACCGGCCTTCAAACGCGTTTGCTGATCCTCCAATGAGCGGTGCAGCCACGCAGCACCCAGCCAGTAACTTTCGGCGTTGGGTTGGGCCTCTCGAATGACGTCCATCAAACGTGCACCGGGTTTGACGTCGATGGGCCCGGGGCTGCGCACATCACCACTCACCGTGACGGCTGCCTGGCTCATGCCCGGACCAATCAAGAACAAACCCAGCAACAAAAGGTTCGGACACTTCAACGGGCAGCCCCCCGATCAGGGCGTAACTGCACGATTTTCAGGAACAATTGCGGCGTCAGGTGCTGCTCGCTGCGCAAGATGAAACCGTCCTGGGGGTCGACCCAGTAGCGGTTGGTGGCGTGGAAATTCAGGGTGGGTGCATCCACCTGCTCGTCGATGCGCAGCAAGGCGTAATCCTTGTCCAGAATGCTGATGGTCTCGATGCCATGGGTGCTGAAACGGCTGTCGACCGCAATGCCGATACGGTTGCCGTCATAGATGTCAATCCAGCGCGTGCTGGTATAGCCATCAGGCAAATGCTGAAGGCCGCGCTTGAACGGCGACTCTTCATTAAAGCGAGTGCCGTCAAGAGAAACGCCCAGCCCGACGGTGCGTACCACCAGACCGTCGCGCATCATCAATACTTGCTTGCCAGAAGCGACCCAGAACTGCAGGTCGCCCCGCCGGCGAGCCAAGGCCATCACCCCCTCGCTGGAGATGGTGGTGACCAGGATCTGCGGATACGGCACGGCGTCGACCTGAGCGCGGGTCAGGTTGATGGAGGCAGGTCCTGTGATGGAGGATTCCAGGGTGTGCCAGGAGGCCTTCATCAACGGGTTACACCCGCACAGCAAGAGCGCCATCGACAGACAGGCACAGGTAGGCAAAATTTTCACGGCGGGATAGAGCCTTATCTGCTGTTGGCTTCGCTGAGGTCGTTAACTGAGCTGGCACCGGTCCCGAGGACACTAGCGGTAGGCAGGAGCTGGGTGATCAGACGGTTCCAGCGCGTCACGCCGGCCGGGCCGACATAGACGATGTCTTGCGGTTGCAAGTCGAAACGGGTGGCCAGCACCAAAGCGGAAGGCGATTCTGCATCAAGCTGGAATACCTTGGCCGGTTCGGTTTCCAGGTTGTCCGCACCGCGAATCACGTACACCGCGTTGCCATTGGAGGTGGTCTGGTTCAAGCCACCCACAGTGCCCAAGGCATCGGTCAGGTTGATCGATTTGCTCTTGAAGCTCAGCGCGCGAGGCTGGTTGACCTCACCCATGACATAGATTCGCTTTTGGTCGTTATAAGGCAAGTACAACCGGTCGCCACCCTTGAGGTAGACGCCCTGCAGCTGTGAGTCCTGACGATTGAGCGTGTCCAGATCCAGTTTGTATTCGCGCCCGTCCCGGGTCAGCGTCAGGCCCGACAAGTCTGCGTTCAAAGGGTCCACCCCGGCCGCGCCAACGGCCTCCACCACACTCAACGGGGTAGTGGTGATCGGTTGCTGGCCGGCTTTGATCACCGCACCGGAAATCACCACGGTCTGGCTGGCGAAGCGCAGTACGCTGACGTCGACCTGAGGGCTTTCGACAAATTGCGACAAGCGCTCGGCGATAAAGGCTCTCAACTCTTCGATGGTTTTACCGGCGGCCGGAATATTACCGATGTAGGGATAAAACAGCGTGCCGTCCGGGCGCACCAGACGACCGTTGGCATCGATTTGCTGTTGCGGCCCTGAAGGCGCCGTCAACTCGGGATGATCCCAGACCGTGATAAACAACAGATCATTGGCGCCCACGCGATAACCGCCCGGAACATAGGACAACAACGCAGCGGGGACCGATTCGCGAACTTTCGTGGCCGCATCCATGGCAATCAATTTAGGAGTGATGGGAATAAGTTCCACCCGGCTACTCTCCGGAGAGCCGTCACTGACCATTTGACTGGTGTCCATGTGTTGACCAGGCGAAAACATACAGCCGGACAAGCTGATACTTGCCAGCATAACAACAGATAATCTACGGATCATAATGGCACTACGCTAGTCGAGGGCAAATCTAAAACAAGATCACCCAGAAAGCTCTGAGTGATCTTGAACAACACACTTCGCGGGGTATTAGTTGGTACCGGTAGTACCACCGGTTCCGGTGGTGCCGCCTGTTCCGGAGGTACCACCATTGGAACTGCCACCGGAGTTTGAAGCGGCTACTGCAGCGCCAGCGATAGCCGCGCCGATCACCACGGTTTCGGCAACTGTTACTCCCCCGACTAACGGGGTGTTCAAGCTTAGTGGTTCGGTCAATGGTTCTTCCGCCGCCCACGCCGCCGTGCTCATGACAACCAGCAAGCTGGCCGTAATTAGTTTCTTCATATCAGACTCCTTCTCGACATCAACTCTCTATAAGATTTGATACTAAGGGACCAGGAATGGAACAGCAGAACGAATGAAACCGACCGATTGAACCAGCCAACTCATGCGCATTGCCTCCTTTGGAGCATGTCATTTATAGGTGCTGCACGCCATATACCAAACCTCATCACATCATTGACAGAGGGCCAGAATCAGACTGGACCTATTGACGGAAAATGGCGATTTTCAAAGAAATTCAGCGCATAAAAAGGTATTTTTAATACATTTTTATGGGCATGAGTCACTTGCCCTCAGGGTCTGTTGTTATTATTCGTCAGGATTTTCCCGACTTCTTATTCCGCAAAACCCTATTGTTGTTGGACATTCAAGGCTAAATAACATCAGGTCATAAATAGTTAATATAACTATAGACCCTTATTCATCCGTCATTCGCCATTCAACACCGCACGCAAGCGCGGGTTGCGCAAGTCTTTTTCCGAGAGTACAGGCGACTCCAACGGCCAGGCAATGTCCAACTCCGGGTCATTCCAGAGCAGACCACCCTCGTCCTCGGGGTAATACAGATCGGTGCATTTGTATTGAAAATCAGCGGTATCACTCAGCACACAGAAACCGTGGGCATAACCCGGCGGCACCCAAAGCTGAAGATGGTTGTCGGCGGTCAACTTGACGCCCACATGTTCACCACAGGTGGGGGATTGGGGATTGATGTCCACAACTACGTCATACACCGCACCTTGGGTGACCCGCACCAACTTGCCTTGGGGCCGGGTCTTTTGGAAGTGCAAACCACGCAACACGCCATATTGCGAGCGCGAGTGATTGTCCTGGACGAAAGGCAATTCGATGCCGGCGTCGCGATAACGCTGCTGGTGATAGCTCTCGAGAAAGAACCCGCGGGCATCGCCGAAGATTTTAGGCTCGATGATCAGTACACCAGGCAACCGGGTGTTGATGACATTCATTTCGCAGGCTCCGTATTCAGCACCCGTGCCAGATATTGGCCGTAACCGGTTTTGTGTAACGCGGTGGCTTGTTTATCCAGTTCCGCGGCCGACAACCAACCCTGGTGGTAGGCCACCTCCTCCAGACAAGCCACTTTCAAACCCTGACGCGCTTCGATGGTCTGGACGAAATGCCCGGCCTCCATCAACGAATCATGGGTCCCGGTGTCCAGCCAGGCAAAACCACGTCCCAACACACTGACGTGCAAATCCCCGCGCTGCAGATACGCGTTGTTCACGTCAGTGATTTCAAGCTCGCCGCGGATCGAAGGTTTGACTTGCTTGGCAATGCTCACCACATCGTTGTCGTAGAAATACAAGCCAGTGACGGCATGGTCGGACTTCGGATGTTTAGGCTTCTCTTCGATCGAGATCGCCTTGCCGTCGCTGTCGAACTCGACAACACCAAAACGGTCCGGATCGCTGACTCGATAACCGAAGACGGTGGCACCGGTCTGTCGTTGTGACGCTTCGCGCAACAAGGCGCTGAAGCCGTAACCGTAGAAGATGTTGTCGCCAAGAATCAGCGCCACATTACTGTCGCCGATAAAATCCTCGCCTATCAGGAAGGCCTGGGCCAGACCATCGGGAGAAGGTTGTTCGGCATAACTGAGTTCAATGCCGAAAGAAGAGCCATCACCCAACAGGTTCTGGAAGTTGGGCAAGTCCTGCGGCGTGGAAATAATCAATATCTCGCGAATGCCCGCCAGCATTAATACCGACAGCGGATAATAAATCATCGGCTTGTCGTAGACCGGCAGCAGCTGTTTGGATACACCACGGGTAATAGGATGCAAGCGAGTGCCGGAGCCGCCCGCCAAAATGATGCCTTTCATATGAGGATTCCCTTCAGAGTTGAATAGAGGCAGGGGTTGAATGGTTTAACCGATATGGCCAAGACGCTCCGGGCGGTACTCACCGTTAAGGACTCGTTGCCACCACTCTTGATTATCCAGATACCACTGAACCGTTTTGAGTAGGCCGCTTTCAAAGGTTTCCTGTGGTCGCCAACCGAGCTCACGCTCGATCTTGCTCGCATCAATGGCGTAACGACGGTCATGCCCGGGGCGGTCGGTGACGAAGGTGATCAGTTCCTTGTATGAACCCAGCTCTTCATCGCGGGGGCGCAGCTCATCGAGCAGTTCGCAGATGGTTTCCACCACTTGCAGGTTGCGCTTCTCGTTGTGCCCGCCGATGTTGTAGGTTTCGCCCACGGTGCCGCGCGACACTACTTCGAACAGCGCTCGGGCATGGTCTTCGACAAACAGCCAATCGCGGATCTGCGACCCATCGCCATACACCGGCAGCGGTTCGCCATGGATGGCATTGAGAATCACATGGGGGATCAACTTCTCGGGGAAGTGGAAAGGCCCGTAGTTGTTCGAACAGTTGGTGACCAGCACCGGCAGGCCATACGTGCGGTGCCAGGCGCGCACCAAGTGGTCGGAGCCGGCCTTGGATGCCGAGTACGGCGAGCTCGGCTCGTAGGGCGTGGTCTCGGTGAACAGGTCGTCGGTGCCTTCCAGGTCGCCATAGACTTCATCGGTGGAGATATGGTGGAAGCGAAAGCCCTGCTTCTGCTCCACCGCCAGCCCAGACCAGTAGCGGCGGCTGGCCTCCAGCATGCTATAGGTGCCAACGATGTTGGTCTGGATGAAATCCGATGGGCTGTCGATGGAACGATCCACATGGGACTCGGCCGCCAGGTGCATCACCGCATCAGGCTGGAAACGCGCGAACAGTTCGTGCAACGCCGCCGTGTCGCAGATATCCACCTGCTGGAATTCATACCGGGGGCTGCCCGCCACCGACGCCAGGGATTCGGTATTGCCGGCGTAGGTGAGTTTGTCGATATTGAGCACGCTCACATCCGTGTTGTCGATCAGATGGCGAACGACGGCGGAGCCGATAAAACCGGCACCGCCGGTGACGATAATACGTTGGGTCACTTGCTGTACTCCCTGGGGTACCACTGGATCAGTAATTTTTCATATTGGGAAAGGATGTTTTCCCAAGTGAACTTTTCGTTGAAGCGGCGGGTGCTTTCAGCCTTCATCGCCGCGATCAAATGGTTGTGGTCGTCGCGCAGGTACTTCTCGAACAACTTCGCACAGTCGTGCTCGTCGTCGAAATACACCGCCGCATCACCGGCAACCCAACGGTTGAAATGGTTGTTATGGGCAATCACCGAGCAGCC
Organism: Pseudomonas sp. GM79; assembly: GCF_000282495.1. GTDB lineage: Bacteria > Pseudomonadota > Gammaproteobacteria > Pseudomonadales > Pseudomonadaceae > Aquipseudomonas. The sequence continues at coordinate 29,158 of NZ_AKJE01000089.1, read as the reverse complement.
AGCGCCCAATGCCTCCACCAGCGAAGGGTTGGTGCCCCCTACCTGATGGCCATGGATGTAAAAGCGGCTGAAAAACCGCAGGGCCCGGACCACCGCCGCCTCATAGATGGCGCCGGGGAAGATCACTTCCTCGCCGGCCGCGTCCATCACCCGCTTGTGGTACTCGTTCTTCTCTGGCGTGAAGTTGCCCAGCACCACCAACTTGTGGTTACGGCGCTTGCTGCTGAAAGCCTTGACGACCTGCAGAAAGGAGTTCTCCGGCTCCGGCCGGGCGATAACCACCGAGAAACCATGGGGCTCCAGCCCGTAACCGGCCAGGGCGGCCGAGTCCGCCTCGTTCACCCGGTCCCCGCCATAGGGGATCATGGTGACCTTCGAATCCTTGACCCGGGTGACCAGGTGATCCTTGATTTTCGGGTGGTCGGCCACCAGGTGGTTGCCGATCCAGCAACCCGCCCGCTCGTTCAGCCAGAACCAGGTTTTCGCCACGAGCCCCCACTTCTCCCGCCGCCATTCAATGCCATCCATATTGATGACATTGGTCTGGCCCTTGATCCTCTGCAGAATATTGAACGCCGCCGTGTTGTAGCCAAGGGTTAGAAACAATCCCTTCTGGCCCAGCGCATGGACGGTGGCCTTCCAGTCGAAAAACACCGTGCCCGCCACGCCGGTATTGGTGATCGGGATATGAATCCGATGAACACCCTTCCATTCACTGGTCGATATACCGCCGGAACCCTCTTCCTGGCAGTAGACAGTGACTTTCCAGCCCTGCTTGACCAGGTAGAGAGAGAGCTTTTCGGCGAAGGTTTCGAAACCGCCATGTTTAGCGGGGACGCCGCGGATGCCGAGGATATAGAGGTTTTTCATAGAGGCGCTTTTTGGTTCTTTCAATGTAATGGGCTCTCAGAGTTACCTGAAATTTTTAACGTGCTTTTAATCGATTCTAAATATTGAAAAAACAAAGAACACATGAAACATGATAAGTCTCATGACATTCCTATGGCGTGACTTGACCTAGTTTTTAATATGAACTTTTTAGCGTTGAGTTTATGTGTTCTTTATAGCTTTTTAATGAAAATTTCTTGTAATACGTATCCAGTGCAGACTTGCTCAGCTTTTCGTACAGCGGGCTACTAGGCGGAGGAAGTTTTAGCAGGACATCCTCAAGGCTGCTCTGATTGGCAGGGATGAAGAGAAAACCATCTTGTTCGTGGTTAACGATCTCTACCAGGCCACCATGGCCCGCAGCTATCACTGGTTTTCCGACGGAGAACGCTTCGATCGCTACTCGACCGAACGGCTCCGGTTTCGTGGAGGGGACAACAACATAACTTGCCCATTGAAAGTGCTCGGTTGGATCCGAGCAAAAAGGGAAAAACTCGACATTGTCGGAGATCCCATATGAGTTTACTTTTTCGATTAAATCCTTTTCCAGGTATTCGTACCCCTCAAAAGGGCTACCCACTATCCTTATGTGAAGGTCATCTCCGGCGTTATTGGCTATCTTTCCAATTACATCAATAAAAAAGTCTTGCCCTTTCCATGTGTTTATCCTGCCGATCAAAAGTAGATTCTTACGATCTCTTTCAGTAGGCATCGACGGGACGCTGTAAAGGGGGGCTACACCATTGTAAATCACTGTTCCCGGAAGGTTAAAAGCGGCCTTCGTAGCCTCGGAATTGAATATTAATTTTGCACCTGAGAACCGCAGAAGTAAACGGAAGATCACTATGAGTTTTTTGTCTGGAATTTCTCGGATGTGGCAAAAGAAACTCTTCTTCGAAAATCTATAAAACCCAGCAGCAAGCAGCGCGGACACCATAACGGTCGTGTTTATGTATATTGCATTAAACTCCTTATATTTCTTTGCGTAATACAAGGTTGCCTTAATTAGCTCTATGCCATAGCTGATTGGGGTTTTCAGCTTTTGTTTTCTCAGTATTCCGTAGGGATAATACTCTATTTCGGCCCCGATGCATTTAACTAGAGCAGAGAGCTCCCCAAGAAAAGGTAGAATGCAATAGATTTTCTTTTTTGCGGAAATCGATTCAATCGCCGCAAGAAAACTTCGATCTGAACCGTACAGTTCGGAGCTTTGATGAAGGCAAAGTATTTCATCTCGCATAGGATTTCCTTGGGTTCAGTATGTGCAGCGAAAGTAACATCAGGGATAAATACCTGATATTTTTTTCTTTAAGGCATGTGTTTAGGCTAAACAACAGAACATATAATGATATTTTAAATTTGTGATGCTTGACGTAATCGAAAACTAGCGGCCGCGACAGTATGAGGTTCCGGAATCGCTGAACCTTTTTGGTATAAGCTTGCCCGTTCTCTCGGAGTGCCGAGCTATGAGGAATTGATGCTTTGAGAATGAATATTTCGCTGTATATGTTTGCATAGTCGATAAAAAACCGTGTATCAACCCCATAAAAACTCAAGCGTTCATCAAACTTCAGCCCCCGCGACAGCGCTTCTTTAGATATGACAGTCCCACTCATCATTGCCACGATACTTTTGGACGGGACGGGACCAGTCACCAGATCTTGCAAGTTCAACGCTCTGCCGCGAACCCCCTTTATGGTTCCAGGCGATATAAGGCTATTATTGAACAAAATTTGAGGTACAGCGACTGGCACACTGCTTCTGAAAAACACATCCAAACTGGATATATAATCATTCGTTATGCTGGAGTCGTCGTCCAAAACTATAAAGTAGTCCGAATCCGCACTGCGGGAGATTAGTGCGTTGTATACTTTTGAAAGGGGCTCGTTTTTTCCGCTGTGGTGATACGTTACTTCACCAGGCAGCGTGGGGATTGATGCCTCTCCAAACCCCTGTTCAGAGTTATCCCAAATTGAAAACCTTGGAAGAATTCTTGCCGATTGAAAATCCAGGGTGGCTAGGGACTTGAGCGTAGTGGTTAAACCAGGACTGGTAGAGTAAACCACAACAAGGAAGTTAACCTGTACTTGGCTCTGTGTGTACGTCATAACGAACCTGATAGTTTAGCTACGATTGAATTGAACTAATGGCCATTGTCGATGTGCGCCGATTAAGTTCTATTGCGGCTAGAGGGAATAGAATTGCATTAATGCATGCAATGGTACTCCCGATGGCAACTGCAGCCCCCAACACACCCCAGGCACCTAAAAGCCAATAAGTCACGAAGGGAGACAGTGCAACAGTCAAATATAGTGCTACGTTAAGATGGTAAATACTTGAAGCGTTCTGGTAATAATACCCGCATACCGACGTAGAGCAATTTACAAAATAGCCAAACAATACGATATAACATGCAACATGGAAGTTTTCCGGTATTTGCCCGCTAAACCTTACTAAGAACAGCAGAAAAAACAGATAAATGCAGGAGAAGGAAGTTAACTTCTTTGTATTGGACCAGAATATTTTTTTTATGGCTTGATAGTTGGATCGACTGGAAAGCTCTGAAAACTGAGGCGCGGATATAGAATTTATTGATACCGATATAAAGATTGAAAGCATTGCCAGTCTTTGGAGTATGTTAAAGACCGAAGCAAATGAAGCGCCTAAAAGCAACGAGGCTAACAGAAAGGGCAACCAACCAACTAGCTGGGTTCCTATTGTTGCGGAAGCAAACTTCAGTTGTGAGGCTAGAATCTTATTGAGTGATTTTTTTGATAGTGCAGATATTGGCGCCCACGTCATGCTTGCGTTTTTTGCAAGCACAGCAGAGATAATCATGTAAATTAAAATGGAGGCATAGAAGGAAGCTACAATCGTTGTGTCGGGAGCTAAGGACAGAAAATCAAAGTGGATGGCTAGCTTAATCGCTAGATAAAAGGCCAAAAAAATCCAGGGCTGAATGACATTGATACCCAGGATTTGAATGATGGTCTTATGCCTGGCTTGATATATAAAAAAAACCGTATTGGCGGCAGAAAACAGAGGAATCAATAAAAATATTAGAAGTATTGACGAGTGATTATTGCTAGTGCTTGATATGTCACTCCAGTGTTGGACGTAGAAACTTCCAAGAAAGTATGTCATTGGGATCAGTATTGAGCCCATCAAAAGGCTAACCACTACAGATTGATTGAAGCAGTCCTGCACTTCCTCGCTGGATTGTTTGTAGTAATTTCTTACTAAGTGGATGTCCGATCCGAAGCGCGCTATGACTGCGGAGATCTGAAATATAGTGTAAACAACAAGAAACAGGCCTGCCAAATCACTGCTTTCTATTTTCAGAATAACAATATTTGCAAGCAGTACTGCTATGGCGCCGATAATTCGAACGCATAGCAAGTGAAGTGATTTCGATTTCAGTATGTTCATTGTGGTCTTGGTAGCCAATTGTTTAAGTAGTTGACTTCAATACCTGATCGCTTTTGTGTCTGACCAAGTTGGCTGAGATGACCAGCAAGATCCAGGTCATACAGTAATATATGGACCCGGATGGATGCTGGAACAGTGATATCATTGCAATGGCGCTAGTATGCCGAAAACGAATACATGATTATTTCATCTTCTGACAGCTTAAATGCATGGCTGCCAGTTGCCAAACTGTCCAGGACTAAAGCCCCCCACTTCACTTGCAAAGCTACTGGCGGCCTATGGAGTAATACTTAATGCCTTTGTCTTTAAGCTTTTGAGGGTTGAAAAGATTTCTTCCGTCAAATATTACAGGCTCGCGAAGCTGGCTTTTAATTTGATCCAGATCGGGCGCTTTGAAGGCCTGCCATTCGGTAATGATGATTAATGCATCGCTTTCTTTTAAAGTCTCTTCTTTGGTTCCGCATAGACTCAAGTCATCACGATTGCTGTAAATACGTTGAGTTTCTTCCATCGCCTCCGGATCATACGCTCTAACCTTGGCGCCACTTTTCCATAGAGCTTCAATCAGTACGCGACTAGGTGCTTCACGCATATCATCCGTATTCGGTTTAAAACTTAAACCCCAAAGAGCGAATGTTTTTCCTGCAATATTTCCATCGTAGTGGTTAATTATTTTTCTGAAAATCACGCTCTTTTGATCGTTGTTTCTTGCTTCTACCGACTTCAGAAGTGTTGCATCAAAGTCTAGCTGTTCGGAAGCTTGAATGAGAGCTTTTACATCTTTGGGAAAGCAAGATCCACCATAGCCGGATCCAGCATAGATGAAGTGATAACCAATTCTTGGATCTGAACCTATGCCTTTTCGTACCATTTCGATATCAGCCCCGAGCATTTCTGACAAGTTAGAAATCTCATTCATAAAGCTGATTTTTGTAGCAAGCATGCAGTTAGCTGCATATTTCGTCAGCTCAGCGCTGCGAATATCCATGACAATTATTTTTTCGTGATTTCGATTGAATGGAGCATAGAGGTCACGTATGACTTCTTCTGTGCTAGATTGCTCTGTTCCGACAATTATCCGATCTGGACGCATGCAGTCAGATACTGCAGAACCTTCTTTTAAAAATTCTGGATTCGATGCAACGTCAAATGAGAGATCAGTGCGACCGCGTTCAGAAAGTACGCTCGTAACTCGGTCTCTCACTTTATCGGCCGTCCCAACAGGAACGGTAGATTTGTTAATGATAATACAATTGCTCTCAATGTTACTTGCTATCGTTTCTGCAACGGCCAGCACATATTTTAGGTCCGCAGATCCATCCTCATCAGGAGGAGTGCCTACCGCAATGAATTGAACCTCTCCATGTTTCACTGCAGTCATAGCATCTGTAGTGAATTTCAATCTTCCAGCACTGTAATTCTCTTTAACTAAGGCTTCCAGTCCAGGCTCATAGATTGGAATGATCCCCTGTTCCAGATTTCTTACTTTTTGCTCATCTATGTCCACACAAATTACATCGTGGCCAATCTCAGCGAGCACCGCCCCTTGAACAAGACCTACGTAGCCAATTCCGAATACAGTAACTTTCATGATGATTACCTGTGATACAAACGTTGTTTTTTGGCTCACGCCGCCCACTGAAAACCGAAGTAACCCTAGGCTCTTTGATAGCCTTAAAGTTCGGCGGTGAGAATGACCGATGAGGAAGGAGGCGGCATAAGACACGCTACCGCCCCAGGATTTTTCGTCATTTTCCTCAGGACGTGGTGGTTTCCATGAAATATCGGTTTGATCATGCCTATTGGCTAATGACCCGGCGCAGCAATAACGATAAATATTCAAGAACAGTAACGCCGTCAAAAATCTAAACTTATGACGCGACCCTATTAATACTCATCAACTTTTGTCAGAGGCGTAGTCATAGTGGTAATAACCATAATCACTGTAACCATATTTATTGGAGGCCTTTCTCTCCACGCCGTTAAAAATCGCACCTTTAATGGCGACGCCATTCTGGGAGAACCGGCGGACCGTCAACTCGATTTCTTTCGCCGGGTTCAGGCCATAGCGCGTAACAATCAGATTGGTCCCGGACTGGCGTCCGACGATCGCCGCATCTGTCACCGCCAGTAGTGGCGGCGTATCGAGAATCACCAGATCGTAGAGTTCACTCGCCTGTTCCAATAGCGCGCTGAAATTGGCGTGCATCAGTAACTCGGAAGGATTGGGCGGGATCTGGCCTCGACTGACAAAATCGAAGTTGTCGATTTCGGTCTTATGGATAGCGGTGGCCACATCGCAGCGCCGGGCCAGGATATCGGAGAGCCCATTGTCTGAAGAAACACCTAACACTTTGTGCAGATAGCCCTTGCGCATGTCGACGTCGATCAGCAATACCCGCAACCCGGTTTGTGCTATCACCACCGCGAGGTTAACCGACACGAAGGTTTTACCCACCTGAGGGCTGGGCCCGGAAATCATCAGGCGGTTATTGTCGGACTCATGCATGGCGAAGTGCAGACTGGTACGCAAACTGCGCAGTGCCTCAATTGCCAGATCGGTAGGATGGCTGACGGCCAGCAACGTAGTACCTGCCCCGGAGCGCCCTCGTCCGCGGGAGACTTTGTCTTCTTCGGTTTTCTGCAAAATGCTGTAAGGAATCGACGCGTAGACCGGCAACCCAAGTTGCTCAATGGCTTCGGGACTTTCCAGCCCTCGGTTCAGTGCCTTGCGTACCAGCACCAGGGCCACCGCCAGGAAACCGCCAAGAATGGTGGCGATCAATACAATCAAGGCTTTTTTCGGTTTGACCGGCTTGAGGAAATTGACGTCCGCGGTGTCGATCAGACGCACGTTACCGACGGTGCCCGCGCGCATCACATCCAGTTCCTGAGACTTGTTCAGCAACTGGGTATAAATGGCAGTACCGACCTCTACATCCCGGGTAAGGCTCAGCAGTTCTTGCTGGGTGGAGGGAAGGCCCTCCACCTTGGACGCCAAACTTTTCTGCTTGCTGGTCAACTCACCGATCTGAGTCAATAAGGCGCGATAGGCGGGATGTTGGCGGGTGAATTTGCGGTCCATCTCGGCTTGCTGCAATTTCAACTCGGAGATGCTGGTATCAAGCCCGACAATCTGATCAAGAATGGCTTTGGTTTCGAGCGTGATGTCCACGGACTTGCTGCGCGTCTGGTATTCATTCAAGGCATTCCCGGCTTTTTCCAGGTCCTGCTTGACCACCGGAAGTTGCTCTTTGAGAAACGCCAGGCTCTGCGCTGCCTCAGCTGAAGTGCGCTCTACGTTTTGCCGCACATAAATAGCGGCAATTTCATTGAGTGTTTTGATGGCCTGATTCGGATCGGTGCTTTCCAGCGCCAGCCCGATCATGCCCGACTCTTTTCCGCGCTCGGCTACATCCAAATCCTCTTGGTAGTCGAGGATGCTGGTCAGGCGAGAATTGCGGATGATTCTGAAGCGGGTTCCAGGATTGGCGTGCATTTCCTCTATCTGGAACGCAACGCCATTTTGTTCGAAAAGTTGCCCAGTCTGGGTGGCTGCCAATAGGTTGTCGTCTTCGTCCACCAAGGTGTAATGACCATTTTCACCCGCGGTCAGGGTCAACTTCTTGCCCAGTTGCGAGTCGGGAAGATCCAGTTTGAATATCTTCAGCGACTCCCCTCCCCAGGCGAAACTGTTCAACCCCAACAAGGGGTCGGCTATTTCACCGGGATTTTTACTCTGGAATCGACGAGCCAGGAACTCACCGACCACCGGGAAGTACATCGGTTGTATGACGATATCAAGTTTCAGGTTGTCAACCGCTTTGCCAATCACCGCACGAGACTTGATCAGTTCGATCTCGGTCGCCGAAGGCGATTCTTTTCCCAACATACTGCTGACATCGGAGAAACCCAACAAATCGTTCTTTTTCGCTTCAACCTGCAACAGCGCATTCGCCTGGTATACCGGGGTCGCAATCACCGCGTACGCGGCCCCAGCGACCATGAAGGCACCGGTAACCGCGGCAATCAGCCATTTATGGTCGATGAGTGTTCCAAACAAGCCGAGAAGATCAATCTCGTCATTGTCGTCGTCCCGCACGTTAACTACCGGTGCTTGCTGCATAAGTCGGATTCTTTGCCTGTATTACGATTCAAAAAGGAGTGGCCATCAGCGCGCCAGGCGCTGTGCCCATGCGAGTACGGCTTCTTCGATCAACGCATAAGCGTGCACAAATGCAGGTTTGCCTTGACGGTAGGGGTCGCTGATTTCGCGATCGTCTTGCCATTTGCCCAATAGCAACACTTTGCCTCGCGCTTCAGGGGCAATGTTGAGTACCCCGCTGACATGCCGTCGCTCCATCACCAGAATCAAGTCCGCCTCGCTGACGGCTTGAGGCGTGAGTTGAGCGGCCTCATGCCCATCGGGCAGATGACCATGCTCTTTGAGTAGGGCGTGTGCTGTCGGCTCGATGGGTTTGCCCACCAAGGCAGCGAGACCAGCCGAACTGACCTCGATATCGGAATGAACGAGTGCCCCGCGCAGCAGATGCTCCGCGGTGGGACTGCGGCAAATATTGCCGACGCAGACAATCAAAACCCTTTTAAGCAAGATAACATTCCCCGTCTTGTCAACATTGGCGGTGACATAGCACTTGCCGAACATAAGAGCTTTAAACTACGAATGAATCCGGGTATGTATAACCCCAGTAACTGCAGCTGAAACTTTCAAACCATCAGTGCGTATTTATTACCATGACGTTTGAACAGCCCCCAACTTTTTCTTCAGACAAAAAATAACATTTCGCTCTTTGAACGCTGAATATAACAGTTCGAAAATTTATCCAGACAATTTCTAACAATTGCCGTTTTCCCGTGACCGTTCAATCTAAATTACACCGAAATAGCGAGTGGCTAATATATAGCCGCTCCATTAGTGAATTGCCAGGGCGTCGGACATTCGGTTAGAAGTTGGGTAAGAGATGCCTTGGGCAATAACTTTATTTACAGCGGGTTGCGTCAGAAGCATGCAGTGGAACAACCAGGCATGCTCGCCTACCAAGCGACCGCGCGATCTTTCTCTCTGCCTGCGCCTTGCGAGAAACATGGCGTACAGGCCTTTCGCTGCCCATGCAGCGTTGCCAACATTTTTCTCGAGTGAACGAGCCATTTAGAGCCCGCACTCTCCAGCGTTACCGGTTCCGACAACCCGTCGAACCTTTCCTACTGCCATTAGCCATTCCATCTGTCTACTTTCAAGGACGCTTCCATGATTCGTAAATGCCTATTCCCCGCTGCCGGCTATGGGACCCGCTTTTTGCCCGCCACCAAGGCCATGCCGAAGGAGATGCTGCCGATCGTCAATAAGCCGCTGATCCAGTACGCCGTCGAGGAAGCGCGTGACGCCGGCCTGCAACATATGGCCATCGTCACTGGCCGGGGCAAGCGAGCGCTGGAAGATCATTTCGATGTCAGCTTCGAACTGGAACACCAGATTCGTGGCACCGATAAGGAGCGGTACCTGGAAGGCACTCGAGAGCTGATCGATACCTGTACTTTTTCCTATACCCGCCAGGTAGAGATGAAGGGCCTGGGTCACGCGATTCTCAGCGGTCGGTCGTTGATCGGTGATGAGCCATTCGCCGTGGTGCTGGCCGATGACCTGTGCCTGAACCTTGAGGGCGATGGCGTACTGGCGCAAATGATCAAGCTCTATCAGCAGTTCCGCTGCTCGATCGTGGCGATTCAGGAAGTGCCGCGTGAGCAGACTCAGAAGTACGGCGTGATTGCCGGCGAGCTGATTCGCGAGGGGATTTACCGGGTCAACAGCATGGTCGAAAAGCCCCGCCCGGAAGACGCCCCGTCCAACCTGGCCATTATCGGCCGGTACATTCTGACGCCCGATATCTTCGACCTGATCGCTGACACCGAACCTGGCAAGGGCGGTGAAATCCAGATCACCGACGCCTTGATGAAGCAGGCCCAAAATGGCTGCGTGCTGGCTTACAAGTTCAAGGGCCAACGCTTCGATTGCGGCGGCGCTGAAGGTTACATCGAAGCCACCAACTTCTGTTTCGAGCACCTGCATCAGAACACCTGGTGACGGCGCTGAACCCTGACAAACGTGTGCGTTATCGAATTGATTTTTTGGTCTTTATTACCCTATGGACGAAGCCTCTATGAAGACATTGAGCGGTTTCAAGGCAGATGACAGTCGCCGCCCGTATGGCGCTGACCTTAAGAACAACCTCGCGTACCTCATCGTGCGCGCCTACGCGTCGGAGCTGATCTTTCCTCGCGTGCAGAAACAGCCGGCGCTGCTGGTGGAACGCATCGGTGCCTTCCCCTCTTCCGGGGAAATCCGCCGTCACGTCAAGGATGGTCCGGCGTTGCTGGCGAGCATCAGGCAGCGTTACGCCGCCGACGCCCTCGACATCGACGAGAGCGATGGGCTGAACCTGGTCTTTGCCGACTGGCGTCTCAGCTTGCGTCTTCTGGACGATGATGGCGAGACGTGCCTGACCGTGGAAAGCCGCGGTGACAGCTCGCTCATGCAGCACAAGACCGCCGAACTGCTGAGGCAAATCGATGCTGGGAGGGAATTCGAATGAACGCGATTGCAGAACACGCCGACAAAGCCTGGTATCTGCTTCAGTGCAAACCCAAACAGGATGAGCGCGCCGAAGAACATTTACAGCGTCAGGGCTATGCCTGTTTTCGCTCGACCTACCGGCGCGAACGCGTTTTGCGCGGGCAGCGTCGAGTGATCAGCGAGTCGTTGTTTCCGGGCTATCTGTTTATTCAACTGAGCCTTCAGGACAGTTGGGGCCCTCTGCGCTCGACCCGCGGTGTTTCGCGAGTCGTCGGGTTCGGCGGTCAGCCACTGCCGATCCGTGATGCGCTGATCGACGAGCTCCAGGAGCGAGACAGTCAGGCGATCGTGACAACGTTGTTGAGGCACGGAGATACGGTGCGCATCACTGAAGGCCCGCTCTCCGATCTTGAGGCGGTGTTCCTGGCCATGGACGGCGAGGAACGGGTGCTGTTGATGATGAATTTCCTGCAGCGTGAACAGCGCATCAGCTTGCCACTGGCAGGGGTTAACAAGATTTAGATCCGCCCGGAGTCTTGAGTCAAAGAAACCTGTGGCGAGGGAGCTTGCTCCCGCTTGAGTGCGTAGCACTCACAAAAATCGGTTGTCAGATTTTTGGGGCCGCTACGCAGCCCAGCGCGAGCAAGTTCGCTCGCCACAAAGCCCAGGAAAACCTACGCGCCTTCCGAGAGATGGTTCCAGTCGATCCACCCCAAAAACCATGTCGCCAGAATCAGCAAACCGAACGCAATCCGGTACCAGGCAAACACCGCATAACTATGATTGGCGATGAACTTGAGCAAACCGCGCACGGCAATCATCGCAAAGAGGAATGCGGCGACAAATCCCAAGGCAAACACCGGCAAGTCTGCGGACTGGAACAGGTCGCGGTACTTATAGCCCGAGTACACCGCGGCCCCCACCATTGTCGGCATCGCCAGGAAGAATGAAAACTCGGTAGCCGTCTTGCGTGACAGGCCAAACAGCAACCCGCCGATAATCGTCGAACCCGAGCGCGAAGTGCCGGGGATCATCGCCAGGCACTGTGCGCAACCGACTTTCAAGGCATCGGTCCAGCGCATCTCGTCAACGTGCTCGATAACCACCACATGCTCACGTTGCTCCGCCCACAACATGATGATTCCACCTATCACCAGCGCCACGGCAACGGTGATCGGGTTGAAAAGATACTCATGGATTTTGTCGGCGAACATCACACCCAGAACAACCGCCGGCAAGAAACCGATCAACAAATTCAGCGTGAAACGTTGCGCATTACGCTGGGTTGGCAAACCGGTAGTGATCTCCAGAATCTTGCGACGAAACTCCCAGACGACCGCCAGAATAGCCCCCAACTGGATGATGATATTGAACGCCATGGCTCGCTCACCGCCGAAGTCGAGCAAGTCTGCGGCAATAATCTGGTGTCCCGTGCTGGAGATGGGCAAAAACTCTGTGAGTCCTTCAACCAGCCCTAGAATCGATACTTGCGTGGTGGTCCAGAAGTCCATTAATCCCCCGTTAAACCCTCTCGGCTGAAAGGTCTGTTGATGATGCCGAACATTTGATTCTGGTCGCGATTAAGCCTGTCGGACCAGCGGAGGATTAAAGCGCACTCTCTGCCTGCTTGAGCTAAACGTTATAAAACGTCCATGTCGCAGCGCCGGGTCCGCACTCCTGAAGTGCCTTCGCTCCGAGGACGCCTGAGAATGTAATTCTTTTGCAGAACCTGCACTTGGGTATCGCGAATTTATGGATGCCACTCATCGTCGGATCGTTGACGTTTCGGCTTTGGGCGCGCGCAATGTTCTACCCAAAAATGATCGCCCAAGAGAAAACTCCATATGGCAAAGATCATAGTACTCGCCGGTGACTTCCCGCAGGGCGACGGGGAATATCACCTTGGAACCCTCACCCTCAAGACGTCCCTCAAACCCCGGCTTGGAGCAAGCTTCCCGGTCTCGGAGTTTAAAGATCTAACCGTTCAGAACACTGAATCCAACAAGAATATAAAGACCGCCATAGGCCTGGGCCTCGCGGGTGCCATGTTGCTCGGTCCCGTCGGCGCCATCGCCGGCTATCTGCTCGCCGGAAAAAACACCGAGGTGACCTTTATGGCCACAATGAAGGACGGTGCAAAGCTGCTCGCGGCGACCGACAGTGACACCTTCCGGGATATCTCGGCACGCGCCCTGAAAAAATCCCGAGCCGGTCGCCGAGCCCCCCTTTCCAGCTCACTTAACAACGGATCCATTCATTGATCCGCTTGCCCGGCGACTGCGAGAATGTTGCAGGGCACCCGATACAGAACATGCTCCGTGGTACTGCCCACCCATTTTTCCAGCCCCTTGCGATGGGCATTGCCCATGACGATCACGTCGGCCCGGTGATGCGCTGCAAAGTCGGCCAATGCTTTGCCTGGCGGCCCTGCAACGAAGTGTTGCCGTTCGGTGGGCACGCCGTAGTGATCGGCCAACGTGATGAATGACTTGTGCAAAGACTTGCGCACGTCGCTGTTGAAGCCGGGCATCGTCACTGCACCCGCGCCCGCATCGGAGATATGTGTCTGCGATAGATCGTAGGCATACAGCAGATGCATTTCTGCATGGCATTGCGTTGCCAATTCGTTCGCAGCCTGGATGATCAGGTCGTTGATTCCAGTGATCTGAGTCTCTGGATGCGACGGATCGACGGCCGCCACAATCACGCGTGGAAGTGGGCAACTGACTTCACTGACCAGATGGACGGGAACCGGACATTCACGCAGCAGATGCCAATCCAGAGGCGTGATGAAAACGCGTTTGAGCGCCGACTCATGCTGCACGTCCTTGATCACCAGATCCGCCTGCGTTGTTGTCACGTGCTGAAGGATCTCTTGCAACGCGTCGCGAGTGAAAAGCACCTCGGTACTCAGGTTGATCCCGCGTCCACGGATCAGATCGGCTTCATCGTTGAGCCATTTTTCGTTCTCTTGCTGGCAAGCCTCACGAAACCGCGCACTGGCGTGGATCAAACCCAGGATGTTGAAATCTTCGATAATCACCGTGATATGCAGCGCTGCGCCCGTGGCCTCGGCAATGGCGACGGCCCGCTGCAGTGCCGGCGTGTGACGCATGGTGGGGCCGGCTATTAGAAAGAGTCGTTGATATTGGCTCATGTCACACCTCCAAACGTTCTGGGATATCTGCTAGCCCCCCAGCCTCTCGTCTGTCGCACCGCCAGCGATCTGCTATCGCCTCGATGATCTGGATCGACACAATCAATATACGCCTGGATTCAACTAACCAGCCATGATGGGGTTCATCATACCCACTACGATGAACCCCATCCCGACGGTCAATTGATTGACGACAATTCAACGTTACTTCTTCGCGTACTTCGCGCCGTGCGGATCGTTAAGTTTCACCTGCATCAACTCCCATTCACGCTGAATGATCGAGTAAGGGATAAAGACGCTGATTCTCTCAGCCCCCTTTAACCCAGGGTGAAAACTCACATCATTTAAAGAGGTGGAGAAAAAACCGACATTGATACCGACAATGCTACCGTCATTGGCGATGACGGGACCACCCGACATCCCCTTTATTATCGGGGCATCATGAATGGCATAGCGTTCGCCGCTGCCTTCATTGCTATTGATGAAAGGCGCCGAATACACCTTGCCTTGCCCGCTGACGGTGGTCATGTAGGGGCTCGCCCCCACGGCGGTGATGTGTTCACCCACACGCGGTGTGCGCCATGACGGGTAGCGGCCGTCGGCCTTGTGCCGGATGAAGACAAGGTCGCAACCGGTGCTGCAGCTGTATTTCACGTTGCGGATGAGGGGGGTGTGGCGAGTGGTGACGGCATAGTCTTCGTTCCATTGCACGGCCGAGGCCATGTACAGATAAGGCAAAGGAAAGCCCGAGAAGACTGAAAAGTATGAATCATTGGCAGGCCCCGACAAGTCGGGCTTTACCATACCGTTGCATCCTGCAAGAACAGCTCCTATTAAAAAGTAGGTCATGAATTTAATCATGATGATCACCGACTTATAAGGAGGATTGGATTTTTATTGTGGCGAAACTTTTGGTTGTCAGGTTCTTGTAGTTTTCCTCGCAGCCCGGCCTGGTTGGTTATTTATGGCTTAAGTTTTAATAAATGCGTATGAATAAATTGTGCTAAGACTAATTACTTTTCGATCCATATAAGAAACTTCAACTATTTGACGCCTGAAAAATGGCACCCACATAATAAGCACACTAGAAATTGAACTTTCTTACTTGGTGTAAAGCCCATGAAACAGCGGCTTTCAGGGCAGTTGAATAGCCTTGGCATGCCGGGGTAACGCCACAGAGATCAATGCCGCGAAAATAACAAATGCGCTGGATATCCATAAACACGCCCCCAGCCCGAAAGCCTGATAAACCCAGCCAGAGAGCACGGTGCCGATCAACCGTCCCATGGCGTTGGACATGTAGTAAAACCCCACGTCCAGCGACACGCCGTCTTCTTTGGCATAGGACACGATCAGGTAGCTGTGCAGAGAGGAATTCACCGCGAACAGCGCACCAAAGACCATCAACCCGCCTAACAGCACCGCCTGTTGCGACAACCCGGTGTTCAGGCCCAGAGCGATTGCCGCGGGCAGGCCTGCCAGAGCAAATGCCCACAGAAAGGCAGCGCGACCATCAGGAACATGCCCCCGTTTCTTGCCAGTGATTCGCGGCGCGAACGATTGCACGATGCCGTAGCCGATCACCCAGGCCGCGAGGAATCCACCGACCTTCCAGAAGTCCCAGCCAAAGACGCTGCTCAAGTACACCGGCAAAGCCACGACAAACCAGACATCGCGAGCACCGAACAGAAACATCCGGGCCGCTGACAGAATGTTGATCGCCCGGCTTTTGGACAGGATGTCGCGAAACCTGGGCTTGGCTTTGGCCTTGCCCAGATCCTTTTTTAACAGAATCAAGCTGCTGACCCAGATCAGCGCCAAGACACCCGCCATGGACAGTAATGCCCCTTTGAACCCGATCAGGGCGAGCAATGCCCCGCCAAGAAAGAAACCAACACCCTTGAGTGCATTCTTCGAGCCGGTGAGGATGGCTATCCATTGGTAAAGCGTGCCCTGCTGCCCCTCGGGCACTAACAGCTTGATCGAGCTTTTGGCGCTCATCTTGTTCAAGTCTTTGGCGATCCCCGACAGTGCCTGAGCGCCCATCACCCAAGGAATCGTCAGCCAGGCCACTGGCACCGTCAGTATCAACAACGCCACAACCTGCATCCCCAACCCGATGTTCATGGTCCGGTTCAAGCCCAATCGAGCGCCGAGATAACCGCCCAGCAGATTGGTGATCACACCAAAGAGTTCGTAGAACAGAAACAACGCCGCGATTTGCAGCGGGCTGTAGCCCAACGCGTGAAAGTGCAGCACCACCAACATGCGCAAGGCACCGTCGGTGAGGGTGAAGGCCCAGTAATTGCCCGTCACGAGCAGGTACTGCCGCACTTGAGGCGTGAGGGCTGACAACGCTTTCATCACCGCTCCTCAGACGGCCAGGCCGACCATTCTGGCCAGTTCGACGGTGCGATTCGCGTAACCCCATTCATTGTCATACCAGGCATAGAGTTTGACCTGGGTGCCATTGATGACCATGGTCGACAGCGCATCGATGATCGATGAGCGCGGGTCGGTGCGGTAGTCGATGGACACCAGCGGACGCTCCTCGAAACCGAGAATGTCTTTCAGTTCGTTCTCGGACGCGTCCTTGAGGAACTGATTCACTTCTTCGATGGTGGTGACGCGCTCGACTTCAAAGACACAATCGGTCAGCGAAGCGTTGGCCAACGGTACGCGCACGGCGTGGCCATTCAGACGCCCGCGCAGTTCCGGGAAGATTTCGGCAATCGCGGTGGCCGAGCCGGTGCTGGTCGGGATCAAACTCATGCCTGACGCCCGGGCACGGCGCAAATCCTTGTGGGGTTGGTCGAGGATGCTTTGAGTGTTGGTCAGGTCGTGGATGGTGGTGATCGAGCCGTGGCGAATACCCAGTTTCTCGTGGATCACCTTCACCACCGGCGCCAGGCAGTTGGTGGTACACGACGCGGCGGTGACGATGCGATGTTCCGCCGGGTTGAACAGCTGATGGTTGACGCCCATGACGATGTTCAGCGCGCCCTGCTCCTTCACCGGGGCGCTGACCACCACACGCTTCACGCCTTGGTCGAGGTAAGCCTGAAGCACCGCGACGGTCTTCATTTTGCCGCTGGCTTCGATCACCAGATCGCAGCCCGACCAATCGGTGTCGGCAATCGCCTTGTTGGCCGTTACCTTGATGCGTTTGCCGTCGATGACGATGTTGTCGCCCTCGGAGTCGGCCTGATCATTCCAACGGCCATGCACTGAGTCGAAGTTCAGCAGATGCGCATGGGTTGCCGCGTCACCTGCCGGATCGTTGATCTGCACGAATTCAAACTCTGGCCAGCGCCAGGCTGCTCGCAGAGCGAGGCGACCGATGCGGCCAAAACCATTGATGCCCACTTTGATAGTCATGTTGGTGTGCTCTGTTTCTGTTGTCAGGGGTGGCGCTTTGGGAATCATCAAGCCGGGCAGCAAGCCGCTGCCCGTTCGGGACGGTCACCCATTTCTTCAAGGCGTTTGGCATCCGGGCTCAACCAGTGCTTGTTGGCTTCGAGCACCAAGGTCAGCACCTGATGCACCCAGTCTGGAAGGTTCGGATGCAGTCGGTAAAAAACCCATTGGCCTTGCCGACGGTCCGAGAGCAATCCGCCTGTACGCAACTGCGCCAGGTGCCTGGAGACTTTGGGCTGGCTCTCATTCAACGCACAGGTCAGCTCGCAGACGCACAGCTCACCCTCTCGGGCGATGAGCAGCATCATGCGAACCCGGTTGTCGTCAGCCAGGCATTTGAAAACAGTGGTCGGCGTCAGGTGGTCAGCCATTGGGTTTCTCAGCGTTTGGTGTACACGCGGTGCGAATGAATACAGGCATATGCGTTTTACCGAATATATGTTTTCCCGCATGTAAGGGTCAACGGCAAATGTATCGACTCCGTGTGTGAATGATATTTATTTACTTACAAAAGGTAATCGTTATCATTAGCGCAATAATTAAAAAAGGAGCTCATGGTGGCTTTACCGCGCATTTACCCGGCCTCTCTCTCACTGCTGGGGCTTTTTGCAGTACCTGATTTGCAAGCAGAAACCCAATCGGCATTGGCCCTTCCTGCAACCGCTGTGACCAGTGATTACAGCGAGCAGAGCTACAAGCCGACCGACAGCCGCAGTGCGCTGAAGATCGACGCGCCGCTGCGGGATATCCCGCAAACGGTGAACGTGATCCCCCAGAGCGTGATCAAGGATCAGGGCGCACAGTCGATGGAAGACGTGTTGAAGAATGTCCCCGGCATCGGTCTTTCCAATGGCGATGGCCAGCGCGACCAAGTCACCATTCGCGGCTTCAGTGCCATCGGCGACATGTACGTCGACGGCGTTCGTGACGACGCGCTGTACTTCCGCGATCTATCCAACGTCGAGCGCGTGGAAGTGATCAAGGGACCGGCAGCGGTGCTCTATGGCCGTGGCTCATCCGGTGGCCTGATCAATAGCATCAGCAAGAAACCCAACTTCACCCCCAAACAGGAAGTGGGTGTCAGCTTCGACAGCGAGGGTAAAAAGCGCACGCAGTTCGACGCTGGCTGGGCCGATCAGCAGCAAAACGACAAGGCATTCCGGGTGACCGGTGCGCTGGAGAACAGCGACACCTTCCGCGATGACGGTTATATCGATCGCAAGGCCATTGCGCCTTCGGCCTACTTCAAACTCTCCGACGATCTTGAGCTGAACCTGGGGGCGACGTACCTCTACGACAAACGCTTGATCGACTTCGGCATTCCCGCACGGGGCGATCGCCCGGTCGATGTCGATCGGGACAAGCGCTTCGGTTCCGCCGACCCGGATGACGATTACACCCGCAGCGAAGTGTTTTCGTTCACGGCCGGCGTCGACTACCGCATCAACGACGACTTCACCCTGAGCAACACCAGCCGCTACTACCACTACGATCTGGATCGCAACAACACACTCGCCGACTCCAGCCCGACCCGTTTCGTCACCGCGCCCAACGGCGAGCTGTTGGTAAAACTCAATCGCGGCAACGTGCAGCGCAAGGAAGACGGCTGGTTCAACCAGACCGAATTGAAGCAACGGGCCACGCTGGCCGGGATGAACCACAACCTGCTCTATGGCGTGGAACTGGGGCGTCAGGTCAAGGACCAATCCGTCTTCAGCCAGAGCAACGTAGCGCGGGTTCCGGTGTACCGCGATGGCTTGGTCGACGTGCCGTTCCAGGCCAACCGACAAACCGCCAAGGGCACCACTACCCAGGACACGGCCGGTTTCTACGTCCAGGATCTGATTGAACTGACCCCGCAATGGAAAGCACTCTTGGGCGTGCGCTATGACGTATTCGATCAGGAGTATTCGGATGACCTGACGGGTGCCTCAATGTCCCGAACCGACAACACCTGGAGCCCGCGCGCAGGCCTGGTCTATCAGCCTGATCAGGTTCAGTCCTACTACATTTCGGTAAGTCGCTCTTATCAACCCTCCTCCGAAGTCTTCGCCCTGAGCACTACCAACCAGGGCCTTGAACCGGAGCAAACCACCAACTTCGAGATCGGCGGCAAGTGGGACCTGCTCGACAATCGCCTGGCGTTGACGGCGGCGCTGTTCCGGCTGGAACGCACCAACATGAAAACGACCGATCCGGCGAACCCGACCAAGCTGGTCCTGTCGGGCGAGCAGCGCACCGACGGTCTTGAACTGACCGCCAGCGGGCAGTTGAGTGACAAGTGGCAGGTCTATGCCGGCTATGCCTATCTGGACGCCGAGATCACCAAGTCCAACAGCCGAACCAATGGCGTCGCCAACGAAGGCCAGACACCAACGTTGACCCCGCGTCACAGTGCCAACCTCTGGCTGGTGCGCTCGCTGACCAACACCTGGCGCGTGGGCATGGGGGCGAACTATGTCGATGACCGTTACACCGCCCTGGACAACCAGGTGGTCATGCCCGCCTACACCACCGTCGACGCGGCGTTGCTCTACAACTTGCCGAAATGGGACATGGCGCTGCGCTTGCGCAACGTCTTCGACAAGGACTATTACGCCTCGGCCCATGGCTCGGTGGACTTGATCACCCCCGGAGCACCACGGACTCTGGAGCTGAGCACCAACTACCGGTTCTGAGTGGAAACCTGAAATCCAACACCGCAATGCCGGTCAGTTAAACGCAAATTCCTGTGGGAGCGGGCTTGCTCGCGAAGACGGCAGCACAGTCAATATTGATGTCGCCTGACACACCGCTTTCGCGAGCAAGCCCGCTCCCACAGGTTTCGCACCTTAACTGATTGGCACTGGTCAAACGCCCGGGCATTTGTTCGCAGCCCGCAATCCAGTGACAACGATTCAAAGCTCAACTAACCTTCAGCCCGCGGAGAGTGATGAGAATCTCTCGCGTTGTCAGACAACAACAATATGTCGAGGAAAACCCATGCGTAAACTTCTGTTGCTCTCGCTTCTTGCCGCCTCCCCCTTGGCTTTCGCCGGGACTCAATGCACCACAGCCGACAAGGCCCAATGGCAGGACCAGGCCAAGTTTCAGGAAGATCTCAAGGCCAAGGGCTACAACATCAAGAAGTTCAAAGTCACGAGCGGCAATTGCTACGAGATCTACGGCTGGGACAAAGACAAGCGCAAAGTCGAGATCTACTTTGACCCGGTCACCGGCAAAGTCGTGAAAGAAGAAATCGAATAGGCCCCCTGTGAAAGCTGAAACCCTGCGCCTCTGGGACCCGCTCGTGCGTATTTGCCACTGGTCCCTGGCGGTTGTCTTCATCAGCGACTACTTCCTCAATGAGGAAGGAGACGGCTGGCATCGCTGGCTCGGCTATTACGCCGTAGCTGTCGTGCTGGTGCGCGTGGTGTGGGGGTTCATCGGCCCGCCATCGGCGCGTTGGTCAGACTTCTGGCCGACGCCGACGCGGGTCGTTCAGCATGGCCGGGCGCTGTTTTCCGGCAAGGGCTATCACCGCATGGGGCATTCGCCCATCGGTGCACTGGTGATGGTCCTCATGCTGCTGTTGATGACCGGTCTGGGTATCAGCGGTTTCTTGATGGAAGAAGTGGACTACTTCTGGGGCGAAGACTGGCTACGTGATGTTCACGAGTTTATGGCCAATGCACTGCTCGCATTGGTTTGTGTGCATATCGTCGCAGCGTTGGTGGAAAGCCTGCGTTTGCGTGAAAACCTGCCTCTGTCGATGATCACTGGCCATCGTCGTAAGCGCTAACGCTCAAAGCTACCTGATACCGCACATTGCCCTCCCCCTTGCGGGAGAGGGCGGGTGCCAATCTTATGTGTGATGTATTTCCCTATCCTTGGTTTCCGGCAGGAAGAACGTGCCAAGAATGGCCGTCATCACGGCGATGACGATCGGGTACCACAGCCCGTAGTAGATATCCCCCGTGGCCGCGACCATGGCGAACGCCACTGTGGGCAGAAAGCCGCCGAACCAGCCGTTGCCGATGTGGTACGGCAGCGACATCGAGGTGTAGCGAATGCGCGCCGGAAAGAGTTCCACCAGCCAGGCGGCGATCGGGCCGTAGACCATGGTGACGTAGATCACCAGGATGGTCAGGAGCAGCAGCACCATCGGATAGTTGGTCTTGGCCGGGTCGGCCTTCTCGGGGTAACCGGCGTCCTTGAGGGCGGTGCCGAGGGTAGCGACGAAAGCATCGTTGCGGGCCTTGAAGTCGGCGGCCGGCATGCCGGTACCCTCGAAGCTCTGGATCACCTTGTCGCCGATACGAACCTGCGCGATGGCGCCAGGCTCAGCCTTCTCGTTCTTGTAGGGTATGGCCTTCTTCGCCAGCACAGTCTTGGCGAGGTCGCAGGAGCTGGTGAATTTGGCCTTGCCCACCGGGTCGAACTGGAACGAGCACTGGCCGGGGGCGGCGATCACAGTAACCGGGTTCTTCTCCTGCGCAGCGAACACGTCGGGGTTACCGTATTCAGTCAACGCGTGGAAGATCGGGAAATAGGTCAGCGCCGCGATTATGCAGCCGGCCATGATGATCCCTTTGCGGCCGATGCGGTCGGACAGGCTGCCGAATACGATGAAGAACGGCGTGCCGATCAGCAGCGAGCCGGCAATCAGAAAGTTGGCGGTCTGCGGGTCGATCTTCAGCGTCTGCAGCAGGAAGAACAGCGCATAGAACTGCCCGGTGTACCAGACCACGGCTTGGCCGGCAGTGCCGCCGAGCAGGGCCATGATCACTATCTTGAGGTTTTCCCAGCGGGCGAAGGATTCGGTCAGCGGCGCCTTGGACGACTTGCCTTCTTCCTTCATCCTCAAGAACACCGGTGACTCGCTGAGTTGCAAGCGGATGTACACCGAGACGATCAGCAGCAGGATCGACAGCAGGAAGGGAATCCGCCAGCCCCAGGCTTCGAAGGCTTCGGTGCCGAGAATGGTTCGGCAGGCGAGGATCACCAGCAGCGAAAGGAACAGGCCCAGGGTCGCGGTGGTCTGGATCCACGAGGTGAAGTAGCCGCGCTTGCCTTTGGGTGCATGTTCGGCCACATAGGTCGCCGCCCCGCCGTACTCACCGCCCAGGGCCAGGCCTTGCAACAGGCGCAGGGTGATCAGGATGATCGGTGCCGCCACGCCGATGGTCGCATAGCCGGGCAGAAAGCCCACTACGGCAGTGGAGATACCCATGATGACAATGGTGATGAGGAACGTATGCTTGCGCCCGATCATGTCGCCCAGTCGGCCGAAGACGATGGCGCCGAAGGGCCGTACAGCGAAGCCAGCGGCGAACGCGAGCAGCGCGAAGATAAAGGACGTTGTCTCATTGACGCCGGCGAAAAAGTGCTTGGCGATGATCGCGGCGAGGGAGCCGTAAAGGTAGAAGTCGTACCATTCGAACACGGTGCCCAGGGACGAGGCGAAAATGACCTTGCGCTCCTCCCTGGTGATCCCGTGGTGGGGCGCGCTGCCTGTGGTCGTATTGTCGATTGCGGCCATGATTGTTCTCCGTCTTGCTCTTGTTATAGGCCGGAGTACCTCACTCTCTTTTTACCGCACCCAGGCCCTAGGGCTATGTCATCGGATTACGGATTGCGCAAAGCATGCAAACAGGCTGACGGCCTCGCATCGCTGCAAGGTTTCTTGAAGCATAATCGGCTTCGCGCAGATATCCACTCGGCCATCCCGCCCAGACCCGGGCCGACGCGCTGCCAAATGACTATTCAGACCGGTGAAATCCCACGCGAAGCGTCTGGGTGGCGCTCGCTGATGCCTATTCTTCGGGGCGGCCATCGCCTGGAACTTCGCAGCGAAAGAATTTCGTATACCCTATCGCCATCTCACTCCAAACGACCGCTGCCGTGAACCTACCCAAACTTAACGCTCCCGATCTTGGCAATACACCATCGACCTCGGAAATCATCACCCGTCATCTGCGGGACGCGATCGTCGCCGGGCATTTCGCCGAAGATGAGCCGATTCGCCAGGATGACATCGCCCGCCAGTTCAACGTCAGCAAGATCCCGGTGCGCGAGGCCCTCAAGCGGCTGGAGGCCGAAGGGCTGGTGATGTTCCAGCGCAATCGCGGGGCGATGGTCACGCGGGTTTCCGATGCGGAGCTGGCGCAGATGTTCGAAGTGCGGATGTTGCTGGAGGACAAGATACTGCGCCTGGCCATTCCCAACATGACCGAAGAAACCTTCGCCCGTGCCGAACGTATCTGTCAGGAATTCATCGGCGAGGACGACGTGGGTCGCTGGGCCGAGCTCAATTGGGAGCTGCACGCTTGCCTTTACGAGCCGGCGCAACGGCCGTTTCTGGTCAGCTTGATTCGTTCGGTCAACGACAAGCTGGAGCGCTACCTGCGCATGCAGATGAGCCTGTCGGCCGGCAAGGAACGGGCTGATCACGAGCACCGTGAGATCATCAAAGCCTGTCGTGCCGGGGATGTGGATCTGGCGGTAAAGCTGCTGGACGAGCACATTGCCGGGGTCTGCAAGACCCTGTTCGAGCACCTGCCTCACGCGCACTAGGATGCTGTGCTGATTTCGTCATCGGCACAGGATAAATCCATCAAGCCGACACCCCGCCGCACGGGCCACTCTTTCGTTCACTCATCTGAACGGACGTGGCCCTCCCATGAAACGCATCACCGTGATCGACTCCCACACCGGCGGCGAACCGACCCGTCTGGTGACCGCCGGCTTTCCTGACCTGGGCACCGGCAGCATGGCGGAACGCCGCAAGCTGCTCGCCGAACACCACGATCAATGGCGCGCCGCCTGTGTGCTCGAACCCCGTGGCAGCGACGTGCTGGTGGGTGCCCTGCTCTGCGAGCCGGTTGACCCGAGCGCTTGTGCCGGGGTGATTTTCTTCAACAACACCGGTTACCTGGGCATGTGCGGCCACGGCACGATTGGCCTGGTGGCGTCGTTGGCGCATCTGGGCAAAATCAGCCCCGGCGTGCACCGCATCGAGACGCCGGTGGGTACGGTGCAGGCGACCCTGCACGACGATCATTCGGTGAGCGTGCGCAATGTGCCGGCCTACCGTTACCGCAAGGCGTTGGTGTTGCAGGTGCCAGATATCGGTCAGGTGGTCGGCGATATCGCCTGGGGCGGTAACTGGTTTTTCCTGATCGCCGAGCATGGCCTGCGGGTGGCCGGCGACAACCTCGACGCGCTGACCGCTTATACCTACGCCGTGCAACAGGCGCTGGAGGCCCAGGGTATACGTGGCGAAGACGGCGGGCTGATCGACCATGTCGAGCTGTTCAGCGATGACGATCACGCCGACAGCCGCAACTTTGTCCTCTGCCCCGGCAAGGCTTATGACCGCTCACCGTGCGGCACTGGCACCAGCGCCAAACTGGCGTGCCTGGCAGCGGACGACAAACTGCAACCGGGACAGATCTGGCGCCAGGCCAGTGTCATCGGCAGCGAGTTCGAAGGCTCTTACGAATGGCAGGGCGAGCGCGTTGTGCCGACCATTCGCGGCCGCGCTTTTATCAGCGCCGAAGCCAGTTTGATCATCGAACAGGATGACCCGTTCGCCTGGGGCATTCGTCCATGAACGAGGGCCTTGTGGCCGATGTGATCGTGATCGGCGCCGGCATCATCGGCGCCGCCTGTGCCCAGGCGCTGGCCCGTCGTGGCTTGCAGGTGCTGGTGCTGGACGCCGGCCTGCACGGTGCGACGGCGGCGGGCATGGGCCACCTGCTGGTGCTCGACGACAACCCGGCCGAACTGGCCCTGAGTCAATATTCCCTGCAACGCTGGCGCGAACTGGCGCCGGACTTGCCCGACGGCTGCGCCTACCGCAACAACGGCACGCTGTGGCTGGCGGCCAACGCCGAGGAAATGGCGGTCGCCCATGGCAAATACCTGAACCTGCAAACCCAGGGCGTGGCGTGCGAATTGATCAGCGCCAGTGCCTTGCGCCAGCGTGAACCGGAACTGCGCGAAGGTCTGGAAGGCGGTTTGCTGATCAATGGCGACGGCATTCTTTATGCGCCGGCGACAGCCAACTGGATGCTCGACACGCCGAACATCCGTCAGCGCCGGGCGCGGGTCAGCGCAGTCGATGGCAACCGCGTCTGCCTCGATGACGGTCGCTGGTTGAGTGCCGAAGCGGTGGTGTTGGCCAACGGTATTCAGGCCAACGAACTGTGCCCGGAGTTGCCCATCGAGCCGAAAAAAGGTCACCTGCTGATTACCGACCGCTACCCCCGCACCGTCACCCATACCTTGGTCGAACTGGGTTACGTCACCAGCGCCCACAACGCCACGGGGCCGTCGACGGCCTGCAATATTCAGCCACGCCCCACCGGGCAATTGTTCATCGGTGCCTCGCGCCAATTCGGCACCACCGACCCGCAGGTCGAAGGCTGGATGCTGGCGAAAATGCTCAAGCGCGCCGCCGAGTACATGCCGGGGCTGGCCCGGCTCAACGGCATCCGCGCCTGGACCGGCTTTCGCGCCGCCAGCCCCGACGGCCTGCCGCTGGTGGGCCAGCATCCACAGCGCCAGGGCTTGTGGCTGGCGGTCGGTCATGAAGGGTTGGGGGTCACCACGGCCCCCGCCACGGCCGACTTGCTGGTGGCGCAACTGTTCGATGAAACCCCGCCACTGCCCGCTCACCCCTATTTGCCCCAGCGCTTCCTCGGAGAACCTGCCTATGCCTGAATTGCTGCTGGACGGCCGCGCCTTGAAGGTGGCCGAGGGCACCAGCGTCGCCGCTGCCCTGGCGTTGGGTAGCGACGGCTGCACGCGCACGTCGGTCAGTGGTCAGCGCCGCGCTCCACTGTGCGGCATGGGCATCTGCCAGGAATGCCGGGTGACCATCGACGGCCGGCGACGCTTGGCCTGCCAGACTTTGTGCCGAGACGGCATGCAGGTGCAGACATGCCCATGAACGAATACGCCGATCTGCTGATCATCGGTGCCGGCCCGGCGGGCATGGCCGCCGCCCTTGCCGCCGCGCCGAGCGGCGCACGCATCGTCCTGCTCGACGACAACCCGCTGCCGGGCGGGCAAATCTGGCGTGACGGGCCTCAAGCCAACGTGCCCGATCAGGCCCTGCGCCTGCGTGAGCATTTGCAGTCTTGCAGCAACATCTGCCGTCACACCGGCACCCGAGTGATCGCCAATCCCGGTCCGAAACAACTGCTGGTCGAAGATGATGACGACGGCTGGTTGATCAGCTACGACAAACTGATTCTGTGCACCGGCGCCCGCGAGTTGCTGCTGCCCTTCCCCGGATGGACGTTGCCGGGCGTGACCGGGGCCGGTGGTTTGCAGGCGCTGATCAAGGCCGGTTTATCGGTGCAGGGTGAGCGTGTGGTGATCGCCGGCAGCGGCCCGCTATTACTGGCGAGTGCCGCCACCGCTAAAAAGCATGGCGCACAGGTACAACGCATCGCCGAGCAAGCCTCGCGCACAGCCGTCGCCGGTTTCGCCGCGCAACTGCCCCGCTGGCCCAACAAGCTGATGCAATCGTTCAGCTTGTTCGACCGCCATTACCGCACCGCGACTCATGTGCTGGCCGCCCTCGGCACTGACCGACTGGAAGGCGTGCGCCTGCAACAGCAAGGCAAAATCGTCGAACTGGAATGTGATCGGCTGGCCTGTGGTTTTGGCTTGATCCCGAACATTCAGTTGGGCCAGGCACTGGGTTATGCCATCGAAGGTCAGGCGTTGGCGGTGGATGCCTGGCAGGCCAACAGCCGTTCCGATCATTATGCGGCAGGTGAATGCACCGGGTTTGGTGGCAGTGAACTGGCGTTGGTCGAAGGTGCAATTGCTGGTCACGCGGCGGTCGGAGACCTTGAAGCGGCCCGCCAATTATGGCCACGCCGGGCACACTGGCAGGGTTTCGCCAGAGCGCTGAATCAGGCATTCGCCCTCGCCCCGTCACTCAAGTCCCTGGCCCAACCCGACACCCTGGTCTGCCGCTGCGAAGACGTGCCTTACGCTGCATTGGCCGGGCACATTGACTGGCGCGAAGCCAAGCTGGCCAGTCGCTGCGGCATGGGTGCCTGTCAGGGTCGGGTGTGTGGCGGTGCGGTGCAGCATCTGTTTGGCTGGCAACCTTCGGCGCCCCGCCCACCTTTCAGCCCGGCGCGAATCGAGACCTTGATGTGCCTGGACGACACCCCGCCGGCCTGATTCCCCCTCGGGGGTTTCGGCCACGCTGTCGAGCCTCTATGATCCCGGGGTCGCCATCAGACCCCTGCGCCATGTATCCCTCGCTCAGCACTTTCAAACCCTGCGATCTGCCAACGCTGCTGAACAGTCTGCAGCCGATCGCGCCGCTGCTCGATACCCTGTCGGACGTGGTGTTTTTCATCAAGGATTGCGAAGCCCGCTACGCCTTCGTCAACCAGACCCTGGCCCGGCGTTGCGGTTTCAAATATCGCGAGGAGCTGCTGGGGCGCACCGCCGAAATGGTCTTCCCGGAACGCTTCGGCCCGCTGTACACCGAACAGGATCGACGGGTACTGTCCAGCGGCCGCGAACTGGCCGACCAACTGGAGCTGCACCTGTATTACGGCAATCAACCGATCTGGTGCCTGACCCACAAGCTCGCCTTGCACGATGAACAGGGTCACATCGTTGGCCTGGCCGGGATCTCCCGCGACCTGCAATCCCCCCAGTCCAACCATCCCGCGTTCCAGAAACTCGCCGCCGTGGATGCGCACATCCGCAGCCACTTCTCCCGCGCCATCAGCCTCGCCGAACTGACCGCCATCGCCGGCTATTCCGTGGCGCAACTGGAGCGTCACTGCAAACGGGTGTTCCAGCTCACCCCACGTCAGATGATTCACAAGGCGCGCCTGGAAGAAGGTTCGCGGCTGTTACTGCACACCGACCTGCCCATCACCGAAATCGCCCTGCGCTGCGGTTACACCGACCACAGTGCCTTCAGCCGACAGTTTCGCGCGTTGACCAGTTTGTCGCCGAGCCAGTTTCGGGATAATCCACGCTAGGTGGAGGTGCGCAATTTTTTTGTTCCGGATTCATTTTCCGGTGGTTTGGCCGAGAGATGGTGGCTGTACCGGCCTCTTCGCGAGCAAGCCCGCTCCCACACTGGATCTTCTGTGAACACATTATTTGTGACCGACACAAATCAACTGTGGGAGCGGGCTTGCTCGCGAAGAGGCCGGTACAGCCACCACAAGGCTAGGTGTCAGACCGCTAAACAAGCACTGTTTAAACGACACTTCCAGACACTCACCCAGGCTACACATCCTTGCGCCGTTGCCTACGACTACGCCAGAATCCGCCGGCTTGTACGCCTTGAGGCCGGGCTCTATCGTTTCCGGGTCGCTGACGAATCAGCGATCGGGTTTCGCAGCCCGGGTCAATCAAGGCGCACAGCGCCACCGTTCCTTTTCAGATGACGTTTTTCGTTCGCTGAATTGCGTTATGGCGGCTGTGCGCGGGAGATCTTCGGGTCTGCCGGGTTCCTTGATTCCCGGTCTGCGAACCTGCGTACAGCTGCCACCTATCTTCGTTTCGCAGCGAACCGTGGCGGCTCCACTAATCAAGGAGCATTACCATGTTCAAAGCCACACCCAACCCACCTGAAACCGCCCCAACATCCCCCTACGAATCCCTCGATTCCAAAAAACTCAACGAAGCCGCCGACCGCG
>NZ_AKJE01000088.1 GCF_000282495.1 Pseudomonas sp. GM79 | reverse complement strand
CTTGTAGCAGCTGTCGAGCCCCGGCGAGGCTGCGTTCGGCTTGTAGCAGCTGTCGAGCCCCGGCGAGGCTGCGTTCGGCTGCGTAGCAGTCGTGAACCTGGCGAATTCGGTCTACCTGATATACCGCAATCTCTGATTTTACGACTGCTTCGCAGCCGAACGCAGCCTCGCCGGGGCTCGACAGCTGCTACAAGCCACGTTGTTTCCTGCGCCGAAATAACTGATAACAGACCCTCATGACGCTGCGCTACAATCCTCCCCTTTGTGCTCTGGAGACCTCACATGTCTGACTTCTCTGGCTTGGCGCTGGTGATCGAGCCGAGCGACCTGCTCCCGCGTCTCGACTCCCGCGAACTGATTCTGGTGGACCTGACCAGCAGCGCCCGCTATGCCGCAGGGCATATCCCCGGGGCACGCTTTGTCGATCCAAAACGCACTCAACTGGGTCAGGCGCCTGCGCCAGGCCTGCTGCCGACCCAAGCCGCGCTTGAAGCATTGTTCGGCGAACTGGGCCACAACCCCGATGCGGTCTATGTCGTCTATGACGACGAAGGCGGCGGTTGGGCCGGGCGCTTTATCTGGCTGCTGGATGTCATCGGCCACAGCAAGTATCACTATATCGATGGTGGCCTGAAGGCCTGGCTGGCGGAAGGCATGCCCATGTCGATCCAGATCCCGGCTGCGGTCGGTGGACCGGTCGCCCTGACGCTGCACGACGAACCCACCGCCACCCGCGAATACCTGCAAAGCCGTCTCGGTGCCGCTGACCTGGCGATCTGGGACGCACGCGGGCCGCAGGAATACTCCGGCGAGAAAGTGCTGGCGGCCAAGGGCGGGCACATTCCGGGCGCTGTCAATTTCGAATGGACAGCCGGCATGGATCAGGCACGCAATCTGCGCATCCGCACCGACATGCCAAAAATCCTGGAACAACTCGGTATCACCAAAGACAAAGAAGTCATTACCCACTGCCAGACTCACCACCGTTCTGGCTTCACGTATCTAGTAGCCAAGTCGCTCGGTTATCCGCGAGTCAAAGGCTACGCCGGCTCCTGGGGCGAATGGGGCAACCATCCCGACACGCCCGTAGAGATTTAAGGTTTTTAAGGACAGTTAATGAATAAGCGTTTGTTTATCCTCAGCCAATACCTGTTGCCTCATCACTTGCTCTCGCGACTGGCCGGCTGCATTGCCGAATGCCGCGTGCGCTGGTTCAAGAACGCCCTTACCGCCTGGTTCGCCAAGCGTTATCAAGTGGACATGTCCCAAGCGCTGGTCGAAGACCTGACGGCTTACGAGCACTTCAATGCATTCTTCACTCGTGCCTTGAAAGACGGCGCTCGCCCGCTGGACGAAACCCCAGGCGCGATCCTCAGCCCGGCCGATGGTGCCGTCAGCCAGCTCGGCCCGATCGAACACGGTCGCGTTTTCCAGGCCAAGGGCCACAGCTTCAGCGTGCTGGAACTGCTCGGTGGTGACGCGGCCAACGCAGCGCCATTCATGGGCGGTGATTTCGCCACCATTTACCTGTCGCCCAAGGATTACCACCGCGTGCATATGCCGCTGGCCGGCACTCTGCGCGAGATGGTCTACATCCCAGGCCGCATTTTCTCGGTCAACCAGACCACCGCTGAAAACGTACCGGAACTGTTCGCGCGCAACGAGCGTGTGGCGTGCATTTTCGATACCGAGCGCGGGCCGATGGCCGTGGTGCTGGTGGGCGCGATGATTGTGGCGTCGATCGAAACTGTCTGGGCCGGGCTGATCACGCCGCCAAAACGCGAGCTGAAAACCTTCCGTTACGATGAAGCTGCCCGTGCGCCGATCCATCTGGAAAAAGGCGCGGAGCTGGGTCGCTTCAAACTCGGCTCTACGGCTGTCGTGCTGTTCGGGCCGGATCAAGTGAAATGGGCTGAAGGACTGGGCGCTCTTTCGCCAGTGCAGATGGGTCAGAGCATCGGCTTGCCAAGCGCCTGATCCCGGGCCCGCCGCCCCGAATTTCTTCCGGGCGGCACATCCCCCTGCAAGGCAAGCGTGACGTAAAAATCGCGACACCCCCTCCGCGTTCATAGCTGCTACAGTCAAGTCATTCACTGCCCATTTCCCGGTCGGAGTTTGTCTACGGCATGAATGAGACCAATCCTGTCTTGCTGCTACGCGCACCAATCCCGACGCAGTCGCGTTTGTCTTTCTGCGAAGCCACGCCTCGCGACCTCAAGCGCTGGATCGCCAACCTGCCCAAAGCCAACATCGGCGAAACCGCTCGCCAGTTGTATCAAGGCTTGAGCGAACTTAATCAACTGCTCACACCCAGCGATAATCGCCTGCAATTGCTCGAACTGCTGCGGCCCGAGGTGTATTACGTCTGCAAGCACCTGGAGCGGCATTTCCTGCATCAGGCCATTGTGCTCGACGAGCGCTCGCGCAAGATCGCCAACCTTTGCCAGGTGCTGCAGAGCCACTTGGCGATCGGCTACAAGCAAATCGTCATTCGCGTCACGCCGCGCTTCAGTAAGGATCGCGCGCCGCTGCTGACCCAGGCTTTGCAGCGGGCAATCCATTGCCTGAACGGCGCATTGATCCGCGCCACTGAACTCTATTGCCCGGTACCCGAAAATCTGTGGCTGGAACTGCATCAGCTGTATCGGATTGGCTGTCAGTTCCAACTGCAAAATCTGAGTGTGCGCGATGAACTGGCCAGCCAGACGCAAAAGCTGAGCATCGAGCAAACCTACGTCGTCGCCCTTCTGCTGGGTGCTTCACGCTGCAATCAGCTGCGCCAGAACCAGATCGCCCGGCTCGCCGAGGTGCTCGAACCCTGGAGCCAGTGGATCAAGCTGCAACCGGCCAAACCGGACAACGGGCTGTTTGCCATCGCCCCGGATCTCGACACCGGGCCGCGCTACCGCTCCAAATTCCTCGCCGAACAACAGGAGAGTTTGCTGGGGATCGACCCGCAACCCTTGGTCATGGCCATCGAGAACCATCTGCAGCAGTCGGCCGACAAGGCATCGCCGCTGCCCGTTCCGGCGGGGCTGAGCCTGGATACGCTGCAACACCTGCATGCCGCCTGGGGTCAGGCCGCCGAGCGCAGTTTCCAGCGCACTGTCGGCCACGGCACGTTGACCCTGTGCGTGGGCATGAGTGCATTGCACTTTTATCTCGGCGGGCAACGCTCGTTCAACGACATCCTGAAGAAACCCGGCGCCCGCCCCGCGCAGTTCTCGGCGACCAACCCGACACGTCGAGCCAAAGACCAATGGAACCAGGCCTTCGACGCCGCCCCCCATGGCACCGCAGACACGCTGCTGCCCTACGAAGAGATCGAATACCCGCACCTTCAAAACGATGACAGCCACGAGGCATCCGACCGCCAGCAGCATTTCCCGACCTATGCGCTGCCGGTGATCAATCACAGTCCTGGCGGCTATTGCCTGGCCTGGCCCGGCGCGGTGCCCGCCGAGCTACAGGCTGGCGAAATGGTTGGTATCGAGGATGCCGCCGGTCAAGGCTGGAGCATTGCAGTGGTGCGCTGGATCCGCCAGGTGCGGCGCGGCGGCACGCAGATGGGTATCGAGCAAGTCGCGCCTTGCGCCGAACCCTGCGGCCTGCAACTGATGCGTGCCCACGACGAGCACAGCCAGTACTTGCGCGGGCTGTTACTGCCCGCCATCAGCGCCATCGACCTGCCGGCCACCCTGCTCACGCCGCGCCTGCCGTTCCAGGAAGGCAATAAGGTGTTGATCAATACCAACGGCGAGGAACGCCGGGCCGGGCTGGAGCGTCGGGTGGCGAGTACCAACAGCTTTAATCAGTTTGCCTACCGTTCGCTTGAGACAGCCAGAAACGAAAACGCCGCGGGGAGCGGCGTGGTCGGGGTAGCGGAAGAATTTGATTCGTTGTGGAAGTCGCTTTGAGCGTAAGTCTGTAAAACCGCGGCGCGCCCTTCG
This sequence comes from Pseudomonas sp. GM79, assembly GCF_000282495.1. Lineage (GTDB taxonomy): Bacteria > Pseudomonadota > Gammaproteobacteria > Pseudomonadales > Pseudomonadaceae > Aquipseudomonas. The sequence goes on along the minus strand of NZ_AKJE01000088.1, from coordinate 51,804 downwards.
CGAGCAAGCCCGCTCCCACATTGGATCTATGTCGATCACACGATCAATGTGGGAGCGGGCTTGCTCGCGAAGGCGCCCTGCCAGTCAATACAAAGCTCAGAGCTGCCCGTCGCGATCCCGAAAGCCCAGCAGATACAGCACACCATCCAGCCCAAGGGTGGAAATCGCCTGTTTCGCCGATTGCTTGACCAGCGGCTTGGCACGGAACGCTACACCCAGCCCGGCAATCGCCAGCATCGGCAGGTCGTTGGCACCGTCACCGACCGCAATCGTCTGCTCCAGACGCAAACCTTCCTTATGCGCCAGCTCACGCAGCAGATCCGCCTTGCGTTGCGCATCGACAATCGGCTCGACCGCCACACCCGTCACCTTGCCGTCGACCACTTCCAGTTCGTTGGCAAATACATAGTCGATGCCCAGCTTGGCCTGCAGTTGCTTGGCGAAGTAGGTGAAGCCGCCCGACAGAATCGCCGTCTTGTAGCCCAGACGCTTGAGTTCGGCGAACAGGGTTTCGGCGCCTTCGGTCAGGCGCAGCGAGGCGCCGATGGAATCCAGCACGCTGACGTCCAGCCCTTGCAGCAAGGCCAGGCGTTCTTTGAAGCTGGCGCGGAAGTCCAGCTCGCCGGCCATCGCCCGCTCGGTAATCGCAGACACCTGGTCGCCCACACCGGCGGCCTTGGCCAGTTCGTCGATGACTTCGGCTTCGATCAGCGTCGAGTCCATGTCGAACACCGCCAGACGGCGGTTACGGCGGAACAGCGAATCTTCCTGGAAGGCGATGTCGACGTTCAGCTCTTGCGCGACGCTGAGAAATTCGGCCCGCAGCGCTTGCGGGTCCGCCGCCTCGCCGCGCACGGAAAACTCGATGCAGCCTTTGCCTTTGTCGGCCGGAGTGTCCAGCGGCATGCGCCCGGACAGGCGATCGATATGATCGATATTCAGCCCATATTTGGCGGTGATCGAGCTCACGCGCTGCAATTGCTCGGCGGTCACTTTGCGGGTCAGCAGGGTAACAATGTGGCGTTTCTTGCCCTGATTGCCGACCCACTGCTGGTAATCCTCTTCGGACACCGGCGTGAAACGCACCTGTTGCTCAAGCTCATAGCCTTTGAACAGGATGTCTTTGAGCACCGAGTTACCTTGTTCGGTATCGGGAATTTCAACCAGGATGCCAAACGACAGGGTGTCGTGGATCACCGCCTGACCGATGTCGAGAATGTTCACACCACCCTGGGCCAGAACACCGGTAATGGCCGCAGTCAGACCCGGACGGTCGACTCCCGTGATGTTTATCAGGACGATTTCGCGCAAGGCGCACCCCCGCAGGTGGAAAAAAACCGCATTCTACCCATTTTCAGTGACCATCGGGCACCGCGAGCGCTTTGACGGCCTAGGGCCTGTCGCTATACTGCGCGTCAACTTCACGGACAAAGAGCCGAGCTCAAGTGAACCGGCCCACGCCAGTAAAAACCGATAACTTCTTTCTGCTGATCTTCCGGGCACTGCGTCATCGCCGTGTGCCGATCGCATTGCGCATTGCCAGCCATAACGTGATCCTGGTCGCTCTGGCCCTGGTGATCTATGCCTGCGTGATGGGTTTGCAGTTCAAGCAGGCCATGCACGAGCAGGCGGATGCCCTGGGCGAAAGCCTGACCACCCAGACCGCGACCTCGGCCACGGAGCTGTTGGTGTCCAATGACATCCTCAGCCTGAATGTGCTGCTCAACAACCTGACCAAGAACAAACTGGTGGCTCACGCGGCCATTTACAGCGTGGATAACCGTATCCTCGCCGAAGCCGGTCAGCGCCCCAAGCACGGCCTGTTGGGCGAAGCCGAAGGCATGTACCAGAGCAAAATCACTTTCCAGGATGTGACTGCCGGGCAACTGCGCATCAGCCTGGACATGGATCAGTTCCAGCAGCCGATGACCATCAGCCTGCAAAGCATGGGCATCCTGAGTGCGATTCTGCTGGCGCTGTCCCTGGCCTTGAGCCTGCGCCTGGGGCGCAATATCTCCACGCCGCTGCTGCAGCTGCGGGTATGGCTGCGCAATATCGACGAATACACCCCGGCCACCGAGCGCCAGGATGAGGTCGGCGACCTCGCTCGTCAGCTGCACGCCAATTTCGCACCGGAGCCTGCCGAGCCCGTGCCAGAACCTGAGTTCGACGACAGCGATTACGACGACGAAACCGATCCGGCCTTCGAAGTGCGCAACCTGCGTGATCCAAGTTTCGATGAAACCAAGCCTGTAGCCGGCCTCAAGCCTGCGCCGCGGCGCATTGTCAGCACCGTTGAAGACGATGATGACGAAGATCCGTTTGCCGATCTGCGTGACGACGCGACAGACAGCGCACCGAAACCAGTCGTAAAGCCGCAGGTATCGAATCTGCCGCAGCACAGCGCAGTACTGGCCGTGCAACTGGGCGCACAAGATCAGCTGCGCCGCCTGCCCCGCGCACGCCTGGAAGAGCTGCTGAAGCGCTACCGCGATTGCCTCGATCAGGCTGCGTCGCTTTACCAGAGCGAACTGCACACATTGAATGATGGCAGCACGCTGATGCTGTTCCACACCGAAGACAGCGGCGACGATTACCTGACCAACGCCATCTGCTGCGGCGAGTTGCTGCGCGCCCTGGGTCATCAGTTGCAGATCGAAGTCGCCGACAGCGGCATCACCCTGCAATTGCAGCTGGGTCTGACGCTGGGTGACGAGTTGTTCGGCTTGAGCCAGATCGACTTGCTGCTGACTGAAACCGCTCAGGATGCACTGGCCCTGTCGCAACACAGCCGCAACCTGCTGCTGGTTGAGCGCAAGATCAGTGACGACGCGCTGATTCGCCAGCGTGCGCGAATCCGCCCGATCGCAAGCCCTGAAGGTGCATGTTGCGTAGAGCGCTTGATGGAGCCTTATCCGTCGATGCTGGAACGGCAACTGGCGCGGATGCACGAACGCCGGGCGTAAGCCTTAGCCTTGCTGTAAAGAAGCCCGCAGATGAGTGATCGTCTGCGGGCTTTTTGTTGCCTGTTCGGACGCTATCGCGGGCAAGCCCGCTCCCACAGTGTGCGTGTCGTACACAAAATTTGTATTCGCAGCGGTAAATGTGGGAGCGGGCTTGCCCGCGAAGAGGCCGGCAGCAGCACCGAAGATCTCCAACCTGCAGAAACGACAAGGCCCGCATCTACGCGGGCCTTGTTTCGGATCAATCCAGGCTTAGAACCTGAACACTTCCATATCCGTGCGAATCGGCGAAGCCATCGGGATTTTCGGCTGCTTCTCCGGTTCTGCTGCCGGTGTCACAGGTTTGGCAGCTGGCTTGCGAGGTGCTTCGGCGATCGGCGGCTGGTTCGCCAGTGGCTTGAGCGCCGTCGACAGCTGCTCGGCCAGACGCTGCAGCAACACACCCTGAGCCTGAACCTGAGCCGCAGTCCCGCCGGTGTGCTGTTCCTGCAGATGAATGATGCGGTTATCACGCACCTGACCACGACGGTCAATCAGCCGCCATTGGGCATCAAGGATCGCCGGTTGCGATGCACCCGAGTCCAGACGCGTGATCGTCAGCAGCACCTGAACATCCGGCGTGAAGCCTAATGTCGCCGGTGCCAGGACAACGCGCTGGCTGTCCAGATGGCCGGCGACCTGACGCAGCAACAGCTGATCGATATCGGACGACAGGCTACCCGCCCAACGACCATCAGCCGAAGCTTGCAGGCTGCCATCGGGCTGACGCTGCAACAAGGTTTCGCGTTGCAGGTAGTCGGCAACCGTTACCGGGCCCAGCAATACCGCCATGCCAGCGCTTTGCGCAGGCTGAGCCGGACTTCCGCTGTCCAGCTGATACAGCGACACCGGTTGGTGAACGCTGCAACCCGCCAGGCCAAGTACGCCGGCGAGCATCAAAATAAAAGGAAGGCGCAGAGCAGTCATCGTCCCATCCAGGTGGCTGCCACAAGGCTAACCACAGTGAAAATACTCAAAAAATATGAAGAACGCTCGGCTACGCCGGCGCTTGAAAGGCCATATCATCCGTGAATATGCGTTCCGACTCCAGCGGCAAAGCGTCGATCTACGCTTTAAATCGTAGATCGAGCGCTCTAGGACGCCTAATTGAGGTTTTCGACGAACAGCGCATCAACCCTCTGAAAGCCACGTGGCAGTTTGTTACCGCGACGTCCACGCTCACCTTTGTAGTGTTCGAGGTCGTCCGCCTTCAGTGACAAGGTACGTTTTCCGGCCTGCAGCACCAAAGTGGCACCCTCCGGCAAAACGGCAATGTCCGTGACATATTCTTCGCGACTGGCAACACGTTCACCGGAAATCCCGATGATCTTATTCCCTTTTCCTTTACCTAATTGTGGCAAATCGCTGATTTTGAAAATCAGCAGCCGACCTTCGGTGGTCACCGAGGCCAGCCAGTTGTGCTCACGATCGGCTACCGGACGCGGCAGAATCACTTTGGCGTTGTTCGGCAAACTCAACAGGGCCTTGCCCGCCTTGTTCTTGGCTTGCAGGTCTTCACCCTTGACCACGAATCCGTAACCGGCGTCGGAGGCGATCACGTACAGCGAATCGTCTTCAGGCATCAGCACGCATTCGAAACTCGCCCCTGGCGGCGGCGTCAGGCGGCCGGTCAGCGGTTCGCCCTGGCCGCGGGCCGATGGCAGCGTATGTGCAGCCACCGAATAGCTGCGACCCGTGGAGTCGATAAACACTGCAAACTGGTTGGAGCGACCGGGCGCTAAGGCCTTGAAACCATCCCCGGCCTTGTAGGAAAGCCCGGTGGCGTCGATTTCGTGCCCCTTGGCAGAGCGAACCCAGCCTTTTTCCGACAGAACTACGGTCACTTTCTCGTTCGGCAGCAGATCGTGCTCGGTCAAGGCCTTGGCTTCTGCACGCTCGACGATTGGCGAGCGACGGTCGTCGCCATACGTTTCGGCGTCCTTGATCAGCTCGGTGCGTACCAGCTTTTTCAGCTTGGCTTCGCTGCCCAGCAGGGCTTGCAGCTTGGCTTGCTCCTTGAGCAGTTCATCCTGCTCGGCACGCAGCTTCATTTCTTCCAGTCGCGCCAACTGACGCAAACGGGTGTCGAGGATGTAATCGGCCTGGATTTCGCTCAGGGCGAAACGCTCGATCAGTGCGGCTTTCGGGTGTTCCTCGGTGCGGATGATGTGAATCACTTCATCCAGATTGAGGTAAGCGATCAACAAACCGTCCAACAGGTGCAGGCGACGCTCAACCTTGTCCAGGCGGAATTGCAGACGACGACGCACGGTCTGCACCCGGAACTCCAGCCACTCGACCAGCAAGGCCCGCAGGTTTTTCAACTGCGGCTTGCCATCCAGACCGATGATGTTGATGTTGACCCGGTAGCTCGACTCCAGCTCTGTGCTGGCGAACAGGTGCTGCATCAGCGCGTCGTGATCGAAGTTTTTGCGCGCACCGGGAATGATCACGATCCGGCACGGGTTTTCGTGGTCGGACTCGTCGCGCAGGTCAGCGATCTGCGGGGCCTTGGACGGCTTGGCCTGCATCATGGCCGCGATCTGTTCCAGCACCTTGGCACCGGAGACCTGGTGCGGCAGCGCGGTGACAATGATGTCGCCGTCTTCAATGTGGTACACGGCGCGCATGCGCACCGAGCCCTTGCCAGTTTCGTAGATTTTCAGCAGGTCGGCGCGCGGCGTGATGATTTCTGCTTCGGTCGGGTAATCCGGGCCCTGGATGTGTTCGCAGAGCTGCTCGACCGTGGCTTTCGGCTCGTCCAGCAAGCGCACGCAAGCGGTCGCGACTTCGCGCAGGTTATGCGGCGGTACGTCGGTGGCCATGCCCACGGCGATACCGGTGGTGCCGTTGAGCAGGATGTTCGGCAAACGGGCCGGCAACACCAAAGGCTCTTCCAGCGTGCCGTCGAAGTTCGGGCCCCAATCCGCAGTGCCCTGGCCCAGTTCGCTGAGCAGCACTTCGGAATAACGTGATAGCCGCGCCTCGGTGTAACGCATGGCGGCGAAGGACTTCGGATCGTCCGGCGCACCCCAGTTACCCTGGCCGTCGACCAGCGTGTAGCGGTAGCTGAACGGCTGGGCCATCAAGACCATGGCTTCGTAGCACGCCGAGTCGCCGTGCGGGTGGAACTTACCGAGCACGTCACCGACGGTACGCGCCGATTTCTTGTGCTTGGAATCGGCGTCCAGCCCCAACTCGCTCATCGCATAGATGATGCGCCGCTGTACCGGTTTCAGGCCGTCGCCGATATGCGGCAGGGCACGGTCCATGATCACGTACATGGAGTAGTTGAGGTAGGCATTTTCGGTGAAGTCAGCCAGTGACCGGCGTTCTACACCGTCCAGGCTGAGATCAAGGGAGTCGCTCATGCGGGCCTCATCAGTTCGTTGTCTGGCGCAGCAGCATGGTGCCACCGCGCTGGGTAAATTCAAGTTTGTTCAGTGCGCTCATACCGAGCAGCACCTGATTGCCGTGCAAACCGGGCGCCACCAGCGCGCGAACGTCACGCAGCACGATGTCGCCCAATTGCAGGCGGTCGAGGCGGGTTCGATAGCCCTCGCTCAAGCCATTGGCCGTGCTCAGGGTCACCCCGAAGCCTTTTTCCAGTTTCAGTCGCTCGGCCATTTCGGCCGGGATCGCCACGTCGGTCGCACCGGTATCGAGCATGAACTCCACCGGCTGGCCGTTGATCTGGCCAGTGGCAATAAAATGCCCCTGGCTGTTGCTGATCAGCTTCACTTCGATAAAACCTTGGCCCTGCTCGGAGCTGACGACAGTATTGGGATTTTGCTGGCGCGCCTCCCACTGAGCGAAAAACCGCGTTGCCAGAAACAGCGCGGCGCACCAGGCCAACACCATCAACACCCGACCGGCGCGTTTGCCCGGCGGCTGTTGACTCATGGCTTGGCACTCCAGCCACCTTCAGGCGCGGCAAAGCGCCAGACAATCGGGCGTTTCTCGCCGTCGACGCGCGCACCATTATTGTTGTCGATACCGATCCAGGCGCCATCGGCGTCCACGATCAACGCTTCCGCCAGCCCAAAGGGCTGCGAATAACGACGGTTTTCCTGCAAGGCCTCGGCGGCAAACGACCAGCAGCGCTCGACTTCGCCCGTCGCCGCATCGCGACGGCAAACCTGAAAGGCATTGCGCTCAAGGGTAAACAGCTTGCCGTCGAACAATGACAGATCGGCAAAATCCCGGGAGCGCGCTTTGGCCTTGGGAAATTGCGCTGGCTGCATTTCCACCCCAGCCTCACTCAGCAACACACATCTACCGTTGCAGTCCCAGACCGTTTGCTGGCGCTTGATCAGCAGCAAACCCCGGCGCTCACGTTCGGCGGCCAGCCACAGCGTGTCACCGGCCGGATTGATCGCCAGCCCTTCAAACAATGCATTGAAGTGCAGCAACATACCGCTCGCCCGTGCTTCGCGTACCAGCATCGGCGAGATTTTCAGCCAGGACGCAGGCCCGATTGGCGGAACTTGCAACACCGCGGCGTGTGCTTCGCTGACTATGTAACGATTGCCAGCGCTGTCGCAGGTGATGCCTTCGAAATCCAGGTCCCCGCCCCGCACGAACGATGCCGCCCAAGTCCGCGAACGCAAGCCCCAGGGTAAACCGCTGTCGGGCACCAGGGGTGCGTCGATGCGCACGGTTTCGGCTTGCCAGGTGGTGTTGCGGGTGTCGAGGCGATAGATTTGATCATCGTCACGATCCGAAACGGTCCACAGATCCTTGCCGCACTGGGCCAGCCCCGACAGATTGCCGCCGCGCATGCCGTCGACGGCATGCTCGGACAACAGGCGCAGCTCGGGTGCAGGCTCCGCCGAAACCGTTATCGAGGTCAGCAGCAACGCACACGCCAGGGCCCAGCCAAATCGCATCAGCCCAGAACCTCGGCCAGGTTACCCTTGGACTCCAGCCAGGACTTGCGATCGCCAGCGCGTTTTTTCGCCAGCAGCATGTCCATCATTTCCGAGGTCGCGTCGAAATCTTCCAGCGTCAACTGCACCAGACGCCGCGTGTTCGGGTCCATGGTGGTTTCGCGCAACTGCGGCGGGTTCATTTCACCCAGACCTTTGAATCGGGTGACCTGTGGTTTGCCGCGTTTCTTCTCGGCTACCAGACGATCGAGGATGCCATCGCGCTCGGCTTCGTCCAGGGCATAGTAAATTTCTTTGCCCAGGTCGATACGGTACAGCGGCGGCATGGCGACGTAGACGTGACCGGCATCCACCAGCGGGCGGAAATGCTGGACGAACAAAGCGCACAGCAACGTGGCAATGTGCAGACCGTCGGAGTCGGCGTCGGCGAGGATGCAGATCTTGCCGTAACGCAGCTGGGCGATGTCCGTCGAGCCCGGATCGACACCGATGGCCACGGCGATGTTGTGCACTTCCTGGCTGGCCAGCACTTCGCTGCCGTCGACTTCCCAGGTGTTCAGAATCTTGCCGCGCAATGGCAGGATCGCTTGAAATTCTTTGTCCCGCGCCTGCTTGGCCGAACCGCCGGCGGAATCACCTTCCACCAGGAACAGCTCGGAACGCATCGGGTCCTGCCCGGCGCAGTCGGCGAGTTTGCCCGGTAATGCCGGACCTTGGGTAATGCGCTTACGCTCGACCTTCTTGCTGGCCTTCAGACGACGGCCGGCGTTGTTGATCGCCAGTTCCGCCAGCAACATGCCGGTTTCCGGGTGGGCGTTGAGCCACAGGCTGAAGGCGTCCTTGACCACACCGGAAACAAACGCCGCCGCTTCACGGGAAGACAGGCGTTCCTTGGTCTGGCCGGAGAATTGCGGTTCCTGCATTTTCATCGATAGAACGAACGCGATGCGCTCCCAGACATCTTCCGGCGCCAGCTTCACACCGCGCGGCAACAGGCTGCGGAACTCGCAGAACTCGCGCATCGCATCGAGCAAGCCCTGACGCAGACCGTTGACGTGCGTACCGCCCTGGGCTGTCGGGATCAGGTTGACGTAGCTTTCCTGAACGCTGTCGCCGCCTTCGGGCAACCACAGCAACGCCCAATCGACCGCTTCTTTGTTACCGGCCAGGCTGCCGCAGAACGGCTCGTCCGGCAGGCGTTCGAATTCGCTGACCGCGTCCACCAGGTAGGAGCGCAGGCCGTCTTCGTAATGCCATTCGACTTTCTCGCCGGTGGCCTTGTCTTCAAAACTGACCAGCAGCCCCGGGCACAGAACGGCTTTGGCCTTGAGCACGTGCTTGAGGCGGCTGATGGAGAATTTCGGTGAATCGAAATACTTCGGGTCCGGCGCGAAGAACACGCTGGTGCCGGTGTTGCGCTTGCCGACGGTGCCGATCACTTCCAGCTCGGTTTTCTTGTAACCGTCAGCGAAAGTCATCTGGTATTCGTTGCCGTCGCGTTTTACACGCACCCGGACTTCGGTCGACAAGGCGTTGACCACAGAAATACCCACCCCGTGCAGACCGCCGGAGAACTGGTAGTTCTTGTTGGAAAACTTGCCGCCCGCATGAAGCTTGGTGAGGATCAGCTCGACACCCGACACACCCTCTTCAGGGTGAATGTCCACCGGCATGCCACGGCCGTCATCGCTGACTTCCAGGGAATGATCGGCATGCAGGATGACCTGCACCGATGTCGCATGTCCGGCCAAGGCTTCGTCGACGCTGTTGTCGATGACTTCCTGGGCGAGGTGGTTCGGCCGACTGGTGTCGGTGTACATGCCGGGGCGTTTGCGCACCGGGTCGAGGCCCGAGAGGACTTCGATGGCGTCTGCGTTATAAGAGCTAGCGCTGGGAGTGGCCATGGGGTCTCGTCGTCCGCCTGTAAAAAGTGTTCTGTGAAAAAGAGGCGACAAATCACAGTGCAGTGAAATCAATCGCCTGATACAAATCTGCGCCGATGCCGGCGAAACTCAGCATTGCCGGCAATTGCTCGGCAAAACCCTGGAAACTATGGTCGCCGCCCGCCTGGATACGCAAGGCACAGGCCCGGTAATACTGCTGGGCGAGGCGATAATCCAGCGTTTCGTCGCCGGTCTGCAACCATACTTGAAACCGCTGCGGATCCTTGGGCGCCGGCACTTCCAGCTCGGCCAGGGCCGTCACGTGGTCGCGAGTCAATTCCCAAGTCTCATCGGTGTACAGATTTTTCTGCGTTCCCAGGAACCCGTCGAACATCCGGTGCGGGCTGACGGCAGGATTGATCAGCAGGGCTTTCAAGCCATGGCGCTCGGCCAAGTGAGTCGCATAGTAGCCGCCGAGTGAGCTGCCGACCAGCAGTGGCCGCCCCAGCTCGGCAATCGCCTGCTCCAGCTGAGCAATGGCCTCGCGGGGATGGTGATGCAGGGCCGGCACACGCAATTGGTCGCTCAAGCCCAGCCGTTCCATCACATTAATCAACTGACAGGCCTTTTTCGACGCCGGCGCGCTGTTGAAACCGTGGATATAAAGGATCGAACCAGACATTTGAGCTCCCTTTGCGTCGGGTAAAGAAGGCGGAGTTTACAGGGAGTCGGGGAAATCGTGGATATGCGTGGGATTCATGTCGCCTGAATCGACGCTATCGCGGGCAAGCCCGCTCCCACACGGATCTGAGGTGCTCACAAATCCCCTGTGGGAGCGGGCTTGCCCGCGATGGCCGCGCCTCGGTCTTTGGAAATGACAAAGAAATCAGTAACCGTTAGAACCATAATCAATCTGGAAATCGAACCCGCTAACGCGCTCCACGCCCGTTTCCAACCGACCATCGGGCAAAAGCCGCAACCACCGATACCCCGGCGCCTGCTCACTCACCTTGAAATCATCACTGCCCGGTTCGAACTGAATGCAGGTCGAGGGCGATGCGATCAGGCGCACACCGTTGCGCACCTGATCAATTTCCTGATGCACATGCCCCCACAACACCGCACGCACCTGTGGAAAGCGATCCAGCACCGCGAATAATGCTTCTGGATTGCGCAAGCCAATGGGCTCCATCCATGCACACCCGATCGATACCGGATGATGATGGAAACACACCAGATGATGCCGCTCCGGTGCCTCACTCAACGAGCGAGCGAGTAACTGCAATTGCTCATCCTGCAAATACCCCGGCACCGACCCTGGCACCGCCGAATCGAGCAACGTGACCCGCCAGTTGCCGATATCCACCACCGGCTCCAGCAGCGCACTCTGCACCGCCGCCACGGCCATGATCTGCGGCTCGTCATGATTACCGGGAATCCAGCGTGCCGGCGCATCGATCTGTCGGCTCAGGTCACGAAACAGCTGATACGACTCCAGCGTCCCGTCCTGAGACAGATCACCACTGGCAATCATCAGATCGATCTGCGGCTGCTGCTTCAATACCAGCTCAATGACCTGTTGCAGGCTGTCGCGGGTATTCATGCCCAGCAACGTCCCGCCCGCCTCGGCAAACAGATGGCTGTCGGAGAGTTGCACCAGCAACGCCGGATCGGCGGTGGTCAATGTGGATACGCTCGGCAAGGCGTTCTCCCAGGGCGTGATCACGGGATGGATAAGTGCCGCAATTATGCTGGGGGACGATCAAAAGAGGAAATCTGTGAACCGGACGCAGTTCACAACTACACAGGGCTCTTAGCGCACAACGGCGTACTCGTGCCCGCAAGCCAGGCAATGACTCAGCCATTCCCCCAGGAACAGATTGAGCTGAGCTTTTTCATCCGGCTGATGCATCGCGGCGTTCGGGTAAGGATAGATGCCCCGGAAGCGTCGTGCATGTTCGGCGCTGACCACTTCGGCCATGCACGCGTCGTGATACACCTGAACTTCAAGTTGCGGCACCGGCAGCCACGGCAGGCTGTGTTCCTGGCGGACTTGCAGGGTCGTGGTGTACGGACAAACCTGCAGCACTTCGAGGGCCAGCACGCCCAGCATCTGGTCGCCGTGGGTCACGGCAATGCGCCGCGCCTGCGGCTCGCTACGCATATCCGGTAGCAGTCGCATCAGGCGCGCGTAGTTGGCCTCGCAGGAGGCTTGCAGCCCCACGAGGTCGATCCGGTAGCGATCGCGCAGCTTGTTTACGACCATAACCCCCTCACTTCAACGCGGTTCAAAGCCAGCCATTGCAAGGCAATGATGCTTGGCGCGTTGGCAATACGTCCGTCGCGTACGGCTTGCAGGGCATCTTCGAACGCCCAGACCGTGACACGAATATCTTCTGCCTCTTCCTCCAGCCCATGCAGGCCGCCAACCCCGGCACTGTCGCAACGCCCCAGATACAGATGCACAAATTCGTTACTGCCACCCGGCGATGGAAAATATTTGGTTATCGGCCAGAGTGCCCCGAATACAAGCCCAGCTTCCTCCTGCGCTTCGCGGTGAGCAACTTCTTCCGGTACTTCATCCTTGTCGATCAGACCGGCGACCAGTTCGATCAGCCACGGGTTATCGATCTTGCCCATGGCGCCAACGCGAAACTGCTCGATCAGCACCACTTCATCGCGCTGCGGATCGTAAGGAAGCACGCACACCGCATCGTGGCGCACGAACAGTTCACGATTGATCTCGCGACTCATGCCACCGGCGAACAACTCATGACGCAGGTGCACGCGGTCGAGCTTGTAGAAGCCCTCGTAGCACTTTTCGCGCCGAACGATATCAACGGCGGTCGGAATGGCGTTGGCAAAATCAGTCATGACAATCCTCGTTTACTGCAAATCCGTTACGAGGCTCCTTTTTGTTACTTGCAACCTCGACTTCGCGCCATCCTAACGCGCCCGCGATGTTTGATGCAGCCCCTTTCCAGTCAGCGGGATAGACGGTGAGGGTGAAACCAACTCTAATTAGCTTAGTGGCGAACTGACTGCTTCGTTGAGAGTCGAAGCGGGTAACTTTTCGCCTTCCCCTGTTTCGTAAAGGACGCCCATGTCGCTTTTCAAGATCGCCTCCGTGGCCGCCATCGCCCTGACCCTGGGTGCGTGCCAGAGTTTGTTCCAGCCCAACTATCGGGCGCCGCTGGAAACTACCCGCGACGCATCGGAACAGTTGAAACCAGGCTGTGCCAACCCTGAATGCCCGTTGGTGAATATCGATACGCTGCGTTTCCCCGATGAGCCTGCACTTGACGGCATCATCGAAAAACGCCTGCTGCAAATGACCCGCACCTCGCCTGACGCCCCTGTAGCGCCAACGCTGGCGGCGTATCGCGAGCAGTTTTTGAGCAGCGCAGGCCCGCGCTACAGCAGCTACCTGCAAGCCAAGGTACGTGAGCAGCATGACGGCTTGGTGATCGTTGAATTGTCCAGCTACCTGGACACCGGCGGTGCCCATGGCACGCCGGGCCGCGGTTTCATCAACTATTCACGTCAACAGCATAAAGTGCTGACCCTCTCGGACATGTTGATCCCGGGGCAGGAAGAGGCATTCTGGAAAGCCGCCCAAGTGGCGCACAACAGCTGGCTGATCAGCACCAAGCTCGATCAGGAACCGGAGTTCGTGAAAAGCTGGCCCTTCGTGAAAACCCAGAATGTGGCGCTGACCTACGGCGGGGTGATCCTCAAGTACGAAGTGAGCACCCTTGCGCCTTACGCATTGGGCCACGTCGAACTGAAGATCCCCTACCCGCGCCTGAACGGTATTCTCAAGCCTGAGCTGTTTCCCGGCCGTAGCTGAAGGCTCGACCGAGCAGCAGTTGCAGCAGCCCTGCCAGTACCAGCGACGGCAGGGTTGCGCCGATGTCCGGATAGAGATTGGCCAGCAAGTGATAGGTGCTCACCCCACCTAACCAGGCGAGCAACGCCGGCCAGCGCAATGCAGCTGACGCTACCTGGCCACTGCGCTTGCGCAAGATGAAGTGATCCACCAGCACCACGCCGAACAGCGGCGCAAACACCGAGCCGATCAATAGCAGAAAGTTCTGGTACTGGGCCAATGGCGCCAGGCAGGCGATCAGCGTGCAGATGACGCCGATGGCCAAGGCCAGATGCTCGACTTTCAAGCGCAACAGAATCCCGCTGGACACCGCCGCCGAGTGAATATCGGCAAAGGCATTTTCCGACTCATCCAGCAAAATCAGCAGCAATGGAATCCCCAGTCCTGCACCGGCCAATGCCAGCAACAAGGCATTCACTTCGCCGCTCGGCGCGAACGCCAGGGTGTAGGCCACGCCTAGGCTCATCAGCCAGAAGTTACCGAAAAAGAAGCCCAGCGCCGTACCGCCGAAGACATTCTTCGCACGCTTGCCGAACCGCGAATAATCGGCAATCAGCGGCAGCCAGGACAGCGGCATGGCGATCGCAATGTCGAAGCCCACGGCAAACGGCATCGAACCATCACCGGCCTGCGCCCACAATGCGGCCAGATCGGCTTTGGCGAACAGGTTCCAGGTCAGCCAGATACACGCGGCCAGCAGCAGCCAGATACCCCACTTGCGCAGGATCTTGCGCACGAAGGTCAGTGGCCCGCTGACGGCCAGCAAAGTCGCCAAACCACCGAAGAAAACTGTCCAAAGCAGCGGATTCGACAGCAGGCTGCCTTCGCTGAAAGCGCGGGCGCCGAGCAGGCTGGCAGCGTCGCGCATCACGATGATTTCGAACGAACCCCAACCGATCAGTTGCAACAGGTTCAACACCGCCGGAAGGCTCGCGCCATGACGGCCCAGGCTGAGTTTGAGTGCCGCCATCGACGACAGGCCGGTGTCGCTGCCGATCACACCGACAGCGGCCAGCAACAGAACGCCGACCAGCGTGCCGAGAAAAATCGCCAGCAACGAGCCTGACAGGCCCAAGCCTGGTGCGAGCAAAGCACCGGTCTGCAACACCATCAGGCCGATGCCAAGGGAAAACCACAGGGAAAACAGATCACGGCCGCCGAAGACACGTTTGTCGATCGGCACCGCGGTATCCGGGGAGTAAGTGCTGGGTTGGATGCTCAAGGGTGTTATCTCAGAGGGATAAGTGTATCAGTGGGATTTTTGGTGCCTGATCCGACGCTTTCGCGAGCAAGCCCGCTCCCACATTTGATCCCGGTCGTACACAAAATTTGTGTTTACAGGTGATCCAATGTGGGAGCGGGCTTGCTCGCGAAGACGGCAGCACAGGCACCGTCAATCACAGGTCAAATCAAACCTTCTTGTACAACTGACTGCCTTCCTGCTTGAACCGCTCGGCCTGTTCGGCCAAGCCCTGGGCGATTTCCGCATCGACGGTTTCGATCCGCTGGTTGGCCGCGTATTCACGGACTTCCTGGGTGATCTTCATCGAACAGAATTTCGGCCCGCACATGGAGCAGAAGTGCGCGACCTTGGCCGAATCCTTCGGCAGGGTTTCGTCGTGATACGAACGCGCGGTGTCCGGGTCCAGGCCCAGGTTGAACTGGTCTTCCCAACGGAATTCGAAACGCGCCTTGCTCAAGGCGTTGTCGCGAATTTGCGCCCCCGGATGCCCTTTCGCCAAGTCGGCAGCGTGGGCCGCGATCTTGTAGGTGATGATCCCGGTCTTCACGTCATCCTTGTTCGGCAGGCCCAAGTGCTCCTTCGGCGTCACGTAGCAAAGCATCGCGCAACCGAACCAGCCGATCATCGCCGCACCGATACCCGAAGTGATGTGGTCGTAGCCCGGCGCGATATCGGTGGTCAGCGGGCCGAGGGTGTAGAACGGCGCCTCGTCGCAGCACTCGAGCTGCTTGTCCATGTTCTCTTTGATCAACTGCATCGGCACGTGGCCCGGGCCTTCGATCATGGTTTGTACGTCATGCTTCCAGGCGATTTTGGTCAGCTCGCCGAGGGTTTCCAGCTCACCGAATTGTGCGGCGTCGTTGGCGTCGGCAATCGAGCCCGGACGCAGGCCATCGCCCAGGGAGAAGCTGACGTCGTAGGCCTTCATGATTTCGCAAATCTCTTCGAAATGCGTGTAAGCGAAGTTCTCTTTATGGTGCGCCAGGCACCACTTGGCCATGATCGAACCGCCACGGGAAACAATACCGGTCACGCGTTTGGCGGTCAGCGGCACGTAGCGCAGCAACACGCCAGCGTGGATGGTGAAGTAGTCGACACCCTGTTCGGCCTGTTCGATCAGCGTGTCGCGGAACAGCTCCCAGGTCAGGTCTTCAGCGGCGCCGCCGACTTTCTCCAGGGCCTGGTAGATCGGCACGGTACCGATCGGTACCGGCGAGTTACGGATGATCCACTCGCGGGTTTCGTGAATGTGCTTACCGGTGGACAAGTCCATGATGTTGTCCGCGCCCCAGCGAATGCCCCAGGTCAGTTTCGCCACTTCTTCTTCGATGGACGAACCCAGTGCGCTGTTGCCGATGTTGCCGTTGATCTTCACCAGGAAGTTACGGCCGATGATCATCGGTTCCAGTTCGGTGTGGTTGATGTTGGCGGGAATGATCGCGCGACCACGGGCAATCTCTTCACGGACAAATTCGGGGGTGATGATTTTCGGCACGCTGGCGCCGAAGCTGTGACCGGCGTGTTGCTGGTCCAGCAAACCTGCGGCGCGGGCCACTTCCAGCTTCATGTTTTCGCGGATGGCAACGTATTCCATCTCGGGCGTGATGATACCTTTGCGAGCGTAGTGCATCTGGGTGACGTTGCCACCGGCCTTGGCGCGGCGCGGGTTGTTCACGTGAGCGAAGCGCAGCTTGGTCAGCTCCGGATCCGCGAGGCGTTCCCTGCCGAAGTTCGAGCTCAAACCCGGCAGACGCTCAGTGTCGCCACGGGCTTCGATCCAAGGCGAACGCACGTCAGCGAGGCCTTTGCGCACGTCGATGATGACGTTGGGATCGGTATAGGGGCCCGAGGTGTCATACACCACCACCGGCGCGTTGATTTCGCCGCCGAAGTCGGTCGGGGTCACGTCCAGGCTGATTTCGCGCATCGGCACGAGGATGTCGGGGCGAGAGCCCTGGACATAGATTTTTTGCGAGCGGGTAAACGGCTGAACCGATTGCTGATCGACCTTGGCCGAGTCACTCAGATTGGTTTCGATTTTTGATTTTGTAGTCATCACGGGCTCTCCAGACACACATCCAGGCAGTGGATTTTTGTCGGAGCGAACCTGTAAACGAATGGACGCACGTGCGCTGGGAAAACCAGCTGTGCTGTGCTCGGTGCTCGAGGGGTGTTCGATTGTCGAACAACATCCCGGACGAAGCACAAGAGGACTCGTCGGGTGACGAGAAATCTTGTTCCCTACGCAGGCGTTAACCTGATCAGGTTCAACGGGATCCGAAATTATTCGATCTCAGCCTCATAGCAAGGCACCCCGACAAGAACCCGGCCAGTCTAGACACAACCGGCAAAGAACGCCAACTCCGCAGCAAACACCATGATGAATGGCGCAATTGCAGGATTGTTGCCATGCCTGCGTGCAACTACACTCGCTACGCCATGCCGCGCCTTGACGCTGCAGGGCGCCGCGCCGTAGCCTTGGCGCTCAAATTATCAGCGTAATTTTTTAGGGATGGCCTCATGCTGCGCAAACTCTCACTGGCCCTTGCCGTGTCTTGTGCGTCCAATGGAATGGCCTGGGCAGCAGAAGCGCCCTTATCGACCAAGACTGACCTGGTCAGCGTCTATCAGGAAGCGGTGGACAACAACGCCGACCTCGCCGCCGCCCGCGCCCAATATGGCGCCCAGAAGGAAGTCGTGCCCCAGGCTCGCGCTGGCCTGTTGCCCAACCTGTCTGCCGGTGCCGACCTGAACAACACCCGCACCTCGCTCGACCAGCCATCGCTGACCTCGACCCGCAGCGGCACGGTGTATCAGGCGACTCTCGCGCAACCGATTTTCCGCGCCGATCGCTGGTTCCAGTTACAGGCCGCCAAGGACGTTAACGAACAGGCAGCCTTGCAACTTTCGGCCACTGAACAGAACCTGATTCTGCAAAGTGCCGAAAGTTACTTCAACGTGCTGCGCAGCCAGGACACTTTGGCCTCGACCAAGGCCGAAGAAGCGGCATTCAAGCGTCAACTCGACCAGTCCAACGAGCGCTTCGACGTCGGTCTGTCGGACAAGACCGACGTGCTGCAATCCCAAGCCAGTTACGACACCGCGCGGGCCAACCGGATTCTTGCTCAGCGCCAGGTGGATGACGCGTTCGAAGCGCTGATCACCCTGACCAACCGTCAGTACAACTCGATTCAGGGCATTGTCCACACCTTGCCGATCCTGCCGCCGGCACCGAACGATGCCAAAGCCTGGGTCGACACCGCCGCCAAGCAGAACCTGAATTTGCTGGCCAGCAACTACGCGGTGAGCGCCGCCGAGGAAACCCTCAAGCAGCGCAAGGCCGGGCATGCGCCCACCCTGGATGCGGTCGCGCAATACAAGAAAGGTGACAACGACGCCCTCGGCTTTACCAACCCGAACCCGAACGGCGTGCGTTACGGCGGCGATGTCGAGCAGCGCACGGTTGGCCTGCAATTGAGCATCCCGCTCTACAGCGGCGGGCTGACCAGCTCCCAGGTGCGTGAGTCCTATTCGCTGCTGACTCAGACCGAACAACAACGCGAAGCGCTGCGTCGTCAGGTCGTGGAAAACACCCGCAATCTGCACCGCGCCGTGAACACCGACGTCGAGCAGGTGCAGGCCCGCCGGCAGTCGATCATCTCCAACCAGAGCGCGGTGGAAGCGACCGAAATCGGTTATCAGGTGGGAACGCGCAACATCGTTGACGTGCTCGATGCCCAGCGTCAGCTGTACACCTCGGTGCGCAACTACAACAACACCCGCTACGACTACATCCTCGACAACCTGCGCTTGAAGCAGGCCGCCGGCACGTTGAACCCGGGGGATTTGCAGGACCTGACGCGTTACCTCAAACCCGACTACAACCCGGACAAGGACTTCCTGCCACCGGATCTGGCCAAGGCTGCGGCGGAGCAATTACGGGCTAATCCCGCCCAATAAAAGAAAACTCTGTGGCGAGGGAGCTTGCTCCCGCTGGGCTGCGAAGCGGCCCCAAACCCTGAGCATGCGGTCTGTCTGGTAGACCACATCGGCTGATTCCACGACTGCTTCGCAGCCGAGCGGGAGCAAGCTCCCTCGCCACAAAGGAGCAGTGACAAATTCAGGACTTGTCGATCAACCTGCCCACCCCATCCAGCAACCGCTGCAACGCCCCCTGATTGGTGCGCATCACTTTCAGCCCCGCCTCCGCCATCCGCTGCGCATCGCTCGGCAATTCGAACAGTCGCTGCACCGCCAGCGCCAGACCTTCGGCATCATCGACCTCGGCCAACGCCCCGGCGCTACGCAACTGCGTGGCGATTTCGAGGAAGTTGAACAGGTGCGGCCCGCTGAGCACCGGTTTGGCAAGGGCCGCCGGTTCCAGCAGGTTATGACCGCCGTTGGGCACCAGGCTGCCACCGACGAACGCGCTGTCGGCCAACGCATAGAGAAACAGCAACTCGCCCATGGTGTCGCCCAACAGCACCGAAGTACTGGCGGTAACCGGCTCGCCCGTCGAACGCCGCACCGTGGCGAATCCCTGCTGCCGGCACAATTCGAACACCGGGTTGAAACGCTCCGGATGGCGCGGCACCAGAATCAGCAGCGCATCAGGATGATTGGCCAACAGCCGACGATGGGCTGCCAGCACCACGTCGTCTTCACCTTCATGGGTACTCGCGGCGATCCATACCGGGCGATCCTGCGCCTGCCACTGCGCACGCAACTCAGCGGCACGCTGCAGCAGTCGTGGGTCGATGGTCAGGTCGAACTTGATCGAACCGGTCACTTCGACGGTTTCCGGGCGCGCGCCCAAATCCCGGAAGCGCTGCGCCTCGGCTTCGGTCTGCACCGCGAACAGGCTCATCTCGGCGAGCATCGGCCCAGTCAGTTTATGGAAGCGGCCATAGCCTTTGGCTGAGCGCTCGGACAGTCGCGCATTGGCCAGCGCCACGGGAATCCCGCGCTTGGCGCATTGGTGGATATGGTTGGGCCAGAGTTCGGTTTCCATGATCACCGCCAGTTTCGGCCGGGCCCGATCTAGGAATCGCTTGGCGGCGCAGGGCAAGTCATAAGGCAAATAGCAGTGCTGAATGCGCGGCTCGTTGGCGAACAATGCCTGGATCCGCTCGGACCCGGTCGGGGTCATGCAGGTGACGGTGATCGGCAGCGTCGGATACCGTTGCAGCAAGGCGCGGATCATCGGCGCGGCGGCGATGCTTTCGCCCACCGACACCGCATGCACCCAGATACCGCCCGGCTTCATCGCCGGTAGCGCGAGGGAGAACCGTTCGCCAATGCGCTTGGCGTACGCCGGCGCCTTGCGCGCCCGCAGCCAAAGCCGAATCGCTACCAATGGCAGCCCCAGGTAAAACAGCGCGGTGTAGAGAGTTCTATTCATGGCGGCGGAGTTTATCGGTTTTTTAGCCGATCGCCTGCAAGTGCACGGCAAAACGTTCCGCCAGCCAACGGGCCGCCGGGCCGAGGGGCTCATCGCGACGCCAGACCAGTTCGACAATCAAGGCCGGCGGCGTCCATTCGCTGGCCAGTTCGACCATCTGATTCTGATACGCCGGGTACTGCACCACATGTCGCGGCAACCAGGCCCAACCAAGACCGCGCATGACCCATTCAGCCATCACATAGAAACTGTCGGCGCGCCAGACCTGCGGGCTGGCCGGCTCACTACCGGGATAGACGCTGGATTGCGTGGACATCAGCAACTGTCGATGCTGCGCCATTTGCTGGCAATCGACCTGCGCCTGCTGCGCCATGGGATGCCCGACGCCGCACACCGTAACCATTTCGACGCTACCCAGCACCCGCCGCTCGAGGGCTTCGGGTATTTGCTCATGATAAAACAGCAAGCCCAGATCGGCCCGGCGCTCCACCAATTTGCGCGCGACATCCCCCTGGGCGGCGCTGGTCAGCTGAACTTCGAGGCTGGGAAACTTTTCTGCCAGGGCCTCGAAGCTTTCAACCACTGCTTGATAGGGCATCGCCTCATCCTGAGCCACCCGCAGACTCGCTTCCTGGCCGCGCATCATCGCCAGCGCCCGGCCATTGAGGCGCTCGCATTGGCGCAGTACTTCCCGCGCCTCCTCAAGCAGGGCGGTGCCGGCTTCGGTGAGTTTCGGCTGACGACCACTACTGCGATCGAACAGGCTGACGCCCAGGTCCTCTTCCAGCAGCGCAATCGAACTGCTGACCGCCGACTGCGCCTTGCGCTGATCCCGCGCCACCGCGGAGAACGAACGCTGTTCCGCGACACTGACAAACAAGCGCAGCTGTTCCAGATTCCATTGCATGTTCATGGCTCAACCCATCTCCAGATCAGATAGGTAATGACTTTACCGCATCTGGCGAATCTCTAGAATGCCGACCTCAGAGAGCAACACTTCATACGAGGATTGACCCATGACCGCTTACTACTACCTGGCCATCGCCATCTGCGCCGAAGTGATCGCCACCGTTTCGATGAAAGCGGTCAAAGGTATCAGCACGCCACTGCCGCTGCTGCTGGTCATCGTCGGTTATGGCATTGCTTTCTGGATGCTGACCCTGGTGGTGCGCAGTGTTCCGGTGGGCGTGGCCTACGCGGTATGGGCCGGCATGGGCATCGTGATGGTCAGCGTTGCGGCGCTGTTTATCTACGGGCAGAAGCTCGATGTGCCGGCAATGCTGGGGATGGCGCTCATCGTATTGGGTGTCGTAGTCATCCAGCTCTTCTCCAAAACCGCCGGGCATTAAAACCCGAAGTGCGATCCATTGTGGGAGCGGGCTTGCTCGCGAAGAGGGGCTGTCAGTCGACTTCTATGTTGCCTGACACACCGCTTTCGCGAGCAAGCCCGCTCCCACAGGTTTTGCATCCATCCGATTGATCACCAACAATCCCCTTTTCTTCGAGTCTGTATACTGCGCCCTCGTCTTGAACACTGAGGTCGCTGCATGCCATCCGTTATTTCCACCGACGTTCTGATTGTCGGCGCTGGTGTCGCCGGCCTCTGGCTGAATGCGCGCCTGCGCCGCCAGGGCTTTTCGACCGTGCTGGTGGAAAGCGCCAGCCTCGGTGGCGGGCAGAGCGTGAAGTCCCAAGGGATCATCCACGGCGGCGCCAAGTACGCGTTGCACGGCGCCCTGACCGGCGCCTCGGAAGCCATTGCCGACATGCCGCGTCGCTGGCGTGAAGCGTTGGCCGGCGACGGTGAACTGGACCTGTCCGGCGTGCGTCTGCTGTCCGACGCCCATTACCTCTGGTCCCCCGGCACCCTCGCCGGCAACCTCACCAGTTTCTTTGCCAGCAAAGCCGTGCGCGGGCGGGTCGATCAGGTCAAGGGCGAACAATTGCCGCCAGCCCTGCAAGACAAGCGTTTCAAGGGCAAGGTCTATCGCCTGGCGGAATTGGTGGTTGACGTGCCAAGCCTGATCCAGCGCCTGGCCGATTTGGCCGGTGACGGTCTACTGGCCGGTCAGCACATCGAACCGCTGCTGGAAAACGGCGAACTGGTCGGCTTGAAAGTCGACGAACGCGAGATTCGCGCCCAGCGCATCGTTCTCAGCGCCGGTGCCGGCACCGCCGACCTGCTCACGGCGCTGGGCCTGAGCCAACCGGCCATGCAGCGCCGTCCCCTGCACATGATCATCGTCAAAGGCCCGGGCCTCAAACCGCTGTACGCCCATTGCCTGGGCGGCGGGCCGAAGCCGCGCATTACCGTGACTACCCACCCGGCCGTCGATGGTCAATGGGTCTGGTATCTGGGAGGCGATATCGCCGAAGCCGAAGGCGTGGCCCGCGATCCTGCGGCGCAAATCGCCACGGCGAAAAAAGAACTCGGCAACCTGCTGCCGTGGATCGACTTGAGCACCGCGCAGTGGGCGACCTTGCGGGTCGAGCGCGCCGAGCCGCTGCAATCAGGCCTGACCCGCCCGGACAATGCCTTCCTCGCCGAGCAGGATCGTCTGCTGGTGGGTTGGCCGACCAAACTGGCCCTGGCGCCGGACTTCGCTGACCGCGTCCTCGCCGCACTGCAACGCGACGGCATCCAGCCGAGCCATCCGGCGCCGCTGCCGGAACTGCCAAAACCGCCGATGGGCGTCCCTGCCTGGGAGCAACTGCTGCCATGAGCCAACCGACCCTGCACGATCTGCATCGCCCTTTGGGCAGCACCGGCCTGCTGGTTTCGCCCCTGGGCCTGGGCACGGTGAAACTTGGCCGCGATCAAGGAGTGAAGTATCCCAACGGTTTCCAGATCCCCGGCGATGACGAAGCGCGCATGCTGCTCAAACTCGCGCGCGACCTGGGCATCAACCTGATCGACACCGCGCCGGCCTATGGCCGCAGCGAAGAGCGTCTTGGCCCGTTGCTGCGGGGTCAACGTCAGGACTGGGTGATCGTCAGCAAGGTTGGCGAAGAATTTGCCGACGGCCAGTCGCACCACGACTTCAGCGCCGCCCATACGCGCCTCTCGGTGGAACGCAGCCTGCAACGCCTGGAAACGGATGTTATCGATCTGGTACTGGTGCACTCCGACGGCAACGACCTGGCAATCCTCAATGGCAGCGAGGTCTATGCGACCCTCTCCGAGCTCAAGCGCGAAGGCAAGATTCGCGGTTTCGGTTTTTCCGGTAAAACCGTCGAAGGCGGCTTGAAGGCTCTGGAACAAGGTGATTGCGCGATGGTCACCTACAATCTGAACGAACAGAACGAGAAGCCAGTCATTGACTATGCTGCTGCTCACGGCAAAGCGATCCTGGTCAAAAAAGCCCTGGCCAGCGGCCACGTTTGCTTGAGCCCTGGCGTGGACCCGGTGCGCGCCAGCTTCGAGTTGTTGTTTGAACACCCGGGTGTGGCCAGTGCTATTGTCGGGACCATCAATCCGCTGCACCTCGCCCACAACGTCGCGACCGTTGCGCAGGTCCTTCGTAGCCATTGATGCCGCCCACGCGGCCTTAAGCAGGAGCCGACATGCCGCGTACGCTGATAAGAAAGAACCCGAGCAACTTCAAGACCTTGCCGTTATTCGTCGAAGCGACACCCGAAGGCCTGAGTTACCAGAGCGTCGGGATGCCGTTGAATTTCTCCCAGACTTTGCAGCGCCGCCGTCCGGTAACGGTGCCCGACAGCGAACGGTTTGCCCTGGAGCTGGCGAACCTCGGGGTTTCGGTGCGCCTGACCCTGCATTGGCAGAATCGCGATTACTGGGTATTGGTGCGTCAGCGTCGGCAGGACCGAGGCGATGTGGTGCTCAAGCTGATCTCGGGTTATGTGCCGGCCCATGAACTGAACCTGCCGCTGCACACGGCAACCCAGGAAATTGCCGAAGAGTGCCTTCTGGAAACCCCGGAAGGCTGGCTCAGCGGGCGTTTCAACGACACCTGGCTGCCCGCGCCCTACTCGTCCGCCCTGCATTACCGCGAAGCCCTGCCGTTTCGCCTGACACCGCTGTCCGGTTCGGCGCGGCCGGTGCGCTGCGCCAACATGCCGCTGATCGAGCGTCCTCGGGCCTACGTGCATTTGCCGACCGCGTCGCTGCAATTGATCTACGACTTGCGCCTGGATGTGCCCAAGGAAGCCAAGTCCCTAAGCCTGTTTCATGTCGACGAACGACTGGAAGGCGATCAACTGGTGGCCCGGCTCGATCGCAAACGTCCCGATTTGTATCTGATGCCACTGCAGGACGGCCAGCCGATGGCCGAGCTGTATACCCTGAAAAAAGATCAGCTGTACCCGGCGAGTACCCGCGGGCTATATCTGGCAGAGAGTTTTGCCCGACAGGAAGGATGGCTGGTGAAGGATGAGCGGATTCGCTGGAAAGACTGGGTGCGCCAACAGGGTTTGAGCCCGCCGGGGAAGGATTCCGGTTTAGCCCGCTTGCATGGAAAAGCAAAGCAGCTGCTGAAAAGAATCGTGCCGCGCAAGAAGGTCAGCTCTTAAAAGCAAAAGATCGCAGCCTCGTTTCACTCGACAGCTCCTACATTAAAATGCGATTCCCTGTAGGAGCTGTCGAGTGAAGCGAGGCTGCGATCTTTTTTGGTGTTACTCGAATTTGCGGATCTTCTCGACAATCGCCGTGGTCGAGCTGTTTTCTACCAGCCCCAGCACTTTCACAGTCCCGCCGTAAGCAGTGACGATGTCTGCGCCAACCACCTGGTCGATCCCGTAATCGCCGCCCTTGACCAACACATCCGGCTTGACCTCGCGCAGCAGGTTTTCCGGGGTGCCTTCAGCGAAGCTGATTACCCAGTCCACTGCGCCCAGACCGGCCAGTACAGCCATGCGACGGTCGACGCTGTTGATCGGCCGACCCGGCCCTTTCAACCGGCTCACCGACGCATCGTCGTTGACCGCCACGATCAGACGATCGCCTTGGGCACGCGCCTGTTCGAGGTAGGTCACGTGGCCGGCATGCAGGATGTCGAAGCAGCCATTGGTGAACACAATCTTCTCGTTGTGTGCACGTGCGTCGTCGACTGCCAGCAACAGCTGCTCCAGCCCCAACACACCACGCTCGGAACCTTCTTCACGCTGGATCGCACGACGCAATTCCGGGGCACTGATGGCCGCGGTACCGAGCTTGCCGACCACGATGCCTGCCGCCAGGTTGGCCAGGGCCACCGCGTGAGGCAGTTCTTCGCCAGCGGCGATCGCTGCCGCCAGGGTAGAAATCACCGTGTCACCGGCGCCGGTCACGTCGAACACTTCGCGGGCACGGGCCGGCAGGTGCAACGCCGGATGATCCGGGCGCAGCAAGGTCATGCCGTGCTCGCCACGGGTCACCAGCAAGGCGCCGAGGTCGAGGTCGTGCATCAGCTGCGCGCCCTTGCTCACCAGCTCGTGTTCATCGGCGCAACCACCGACGATGGTTTCGAATTCGCTGAGGTTCGGGGTGATCAGGCTCGCGCCGCGGTAGATCGAGAAATCCTTGCCCTTGGGATCGGCCAACACCGGAATCCCACGGGCACGGGCAGCCTGGATCAGCACCTGATGGTTTTTCAGCGCGCCTTTGCCGTAGTCGGACAGCACCAGCACCTTGATGCCTTCGAGCAATTCGTCGACTTGCTCGCCCAGCGCCAAGGCGTCGGTAGAGAAAGGTTCTTCGAAGTCGATACGCAGCAATTGCTGGTGACGGCTCATCACCCGCAGCTTGACGATGGTCGGCTGGTGGGCGATGCGCTGGAACAACGCCCGCACACCGGCGCCCTTGAGGCTATTGACCAGACTGTCGGCAGCCTCGTCGTCGCCGGTCACGCCGACCAGCGAGGCCGGCGCACCGAGCGCGGCAATGTTCAGGGCAACGTTGGCGGCACCGCCCGGGCGGTCCTCGATTTGCTCGACTTTGACTACCGGTACCGGTGCCTCAGGGGAAATCCGTGAGGTACCACCATGCCAGTAACGGTCGAGCATGACATCACCGACCACCAGGACAGGGGCCTGATCGAATCGTGGCATGGATAACTTCATGGAAACTCCAGGGGCAATAAAAGCGTCGCGGATAATAACATAGCGAAAGAATGCGGCCGCACGCGAGCAAACAGGCTCAGCGGCGGTCATCCTGTGGAGGGGCATCCAACGGACGCACCCAGAAAAGTTCGTGTCGGCGCACCGCTTTGCGGAAGAACTCGTCTTCACCTGTGCGGGGCCAGCGACGCCCGGCCAACAACCGCTGAATCACCCGGCGCAGACGTTTTTTGAGCGGTGGACGGCCCTGCAAGTCGTGCTGCATGCCCAAGGCCATGGCTTTGTCCATGCGGGTTGGCGCGTCCAGTAACGGGCTCCATAGCCCATCGGCCGGTAACGGCTCGATGGTAGGCGGCAGGGCAATGCCATAACACGCCGGGCCCATTGGCCAGCGATCGTTGTCGTGCAGGTGATTGGCATAGAGCAGCAGGGTACGCGGGCGCCAGGTACTGAGTTCAATCGCGTCCATCAAGGCGCGCGTGCTGGCGACATGATCGCTGTGAGGATCCAGTTCGGGATGGGGCGTCAGCACCGCGTCGGGACGGTGATGTTCAAGCAGACGCGCCAGATCAGCCACCAGGTTGCGCCAATGGGGCTGACCGTCGACGTCACCCGGCAGGCTCAAGGCATTGTGCCGACGCACGTCGCGTATATCGCTCTCCCCCGACTCCAGGGAACCGAAGCTTTGCTCCGGCTGCTGCGCCATCGCATTCAGCTGCAAGCAGTAGTAGCCCAATTGCACACATTGCTGTTGCGCCACCCCGCCCCACAGCGGCACTGCCAGGCTATCCCAACTGCGCAGGCGCCCCTTCAGACGGGCGGCCTGAGCGGTGTCGAGACCCATATCGCGATAGTTTTCGGCCTCAATCTCGCCTTGGGTCAGTGTGACAATAGCCACCTCCGACGCCCGGCTATAGAGACCGAAAGCCGCCAGTTCAGCATCATCGGCATGGGGGGCGATGATGAGCAGGCGCTGCTGAGCAAAATCCGGATTATTCAGGGCGTGCAAAGTTGCCTGTGGCGCCAGGCTGCAAAAGCGTCCACGTAAGGTCAGGGTCCCGGCAGCCAGCGCCGAACCTTGCCCGGACAGATTGAGAAAACGCTCTCCCGCGACACCGCGCTCCAGATCCTGACGGTCGTCACCGATCCATACCTGGGGATCAAGAAAGCGCCCTAGCCAATGGCTCTTGACCCGCACCTGCAAAACCAGGGTTTGCGCCACGCCAAAGTCCCCCGCCACCTGCAAGACACCATTGGCCAGGGTGATGGGGAATTGCGGCGTACCCGCCGGGAAGTCATAGCGATAATCGTCGCTCGGGGCATAGAACAGATGGTCGGCGAACCAGGCCTCATGGGCGATCCAGCCCAGCAGCAAGAACAGCGGCAACGGCCACCATGCGACAAAAATGCCAAATAGTAATGCAGCCAACAACGCACCGATCAGCACCACACGTTTGCGTTGGCGATGGCGTTTAAGCAATTGTTGCTTGCGTGCGCTCATGACTGCCTGTCCTCGCTCAAACCTGATAGACCGGAACCCGGTGACACCAGCGATCCTTGTATTCGCGATCGGCGCGGCCGAACGAGTAACGCAGCGGCTTGCCCACGGCGCGGGCCTGCTCCCATGCGGCTTGAGTGTTGACGAAGCTGAGTACACTGCCAGGGCTGAACTCGCGGTTTTGCGGGTCGACACCGCCGTTAATGTATTCCAGGCTGACCCACTTGGGCGCCTCGACCCGGTACAGAATCTGGATCGCCACCGGTTCGTCGTTCAGGTAAATCAACGACCCGGTCATGAACTCACGCAACAGGCTGAACACTTCAGAAAGACGCGCCTTGCCCGGTGCTTCAAAGTTCCAGCGGCGCTGGAACAGGTCAGCATAGATGGTGGCCTGTTCGCTGGCGCCCAGCTCCAGCATCGGTCGGATGATGCCACCCGCCTCTTCAAGCAAACGCTGGTCACGACGCTGGTTGTAGCGAAACTTCTTGCTGTAGTCCTCGGGCTCACGAGCCAGCGCCAGGCCTTCAGGTTGCTCAGCGAGACCGGTGATGTTTGGGGCATTGAGCTCGGACACATAACGCGCGCGATGCCGCACACGAACCTGGACGTCTTCGGCAACCGGCAGGATGATCTCGGCATTGCCAAGATCGAGCAGGCCACGTTTGCCTTCACGCTTGAGCACTTCCTTGGACAAAGCCACATGACGGCCCCAGGTCGGCATCGCGGCGCACAACTCACCGTCGACGAACCAGCCCAGATAACGCACCGGGATGCCTACCAGCCCTGCCAGACGCTCAACCACTTCGGGATGAGTCGCCACGCTGCCGCCGAACTGTTGCCAGGCCTGGCTATAAGCCGTTGCATCGATGGGCGCCCAACCGCTTTCTCTCCAGGCTCGCCAGTAACTCAAAATCAAACGTGGGACTCCGTCATCGCCTCGTCGGTGCTTTCGACGAAGTCCTTCTCGTGCAGGCGTGCGTAGTGACCGTTCAACGCCAACAACTCGGCGTGGGTGCCGCGTTCGACGATGCGGCCCTGGTCCATCAACAGGATCAGGTCAGCCTTCTCGATGGTCGACAAGCGGTGAGCGATCACCAGCGTGGTACGGCCCTTCATTACTTGTTCCAGAGCCGCCTGAATGTGGCGCTCGGATTCGGTGTCGAGGGCCGAGGTAGCCTCATCGAGAATCAGCAATGGCGCATTCTTGAGCAGTGCCCGGGCAATCGCCAGACGCTGGCGCTGACCGCCGGAAAGCAGCACACCGTTTTCGCCCACAAGGGTGTCGTAGCCTTGAGGCATTTGCTCGATGAACTCGGCGGCGTAGGCATCTTCGGCTGCCTTGCGCACATCTTCGAACGGTGCGCCGGCGAGGTCGCCGTAGGCAATGTTGTTGGTGACGCTGTCGTTGAACAGGGTGACCTGCTGGGTCACCAGGGCAATGTGACGACGCAGGTTGGTCAGCTTGTATTCCTCGACATCCATACCGTCGAGCAGGATCTGGCCCTTGTCGTGGTGATAGAAACGCGGAATCAGGTTGGCCAAGGTGGATTTGCCGCTGCCTGAACGCCCCACCAAAGCAACCATCTGGCCCTCTTCGGCGGTAAAGGAAATATCGTTGAGCACGAGTTTCTCGGTGCCCGGGTACTGGAAGCTCAGGTTACGCACTTCCAGGCGACCGCTGACGCGCACCATTTCCTTGGTGCCCGTATCGACTTCCGGTTCTTCGTCGAGCTGCTCGAAAATGCTCTCCGCACCGGCCAGTCCTTTCTGGATCGTGGCGCTGACTTCCGACAACTGACGAATCGGCTTGGGCAACAAACCGGCAGCGGTGATGTAAGCAACCAGTTCGCCAGCAGAGGCATCGCCGCGAAGGTAAAGCACCAGATACATCAACACGGCCATGCCGATGTAAATCACCAGTTGCAGCATTGGGGTGTAGATCGATTGGGTGCGGGTCATGCCCAGGCTGCGGTTCATGTTGTCGGCGCTGGCCTTGTGGAAACGCTCGATTTCGTAAGTCTCACCGCCAAAGCTGCGAACCACGCGGTAGCCCTGGATCGTCTCCGAAGCCACATGGGTCACATCGCCCATCGCCACCTGGATTTTCTTGCTTTGCTTGCGAAATTTTTTGCTGGCGCTACTCACCAGAATCGCGATGACCGGCAGGATCGCCAGCAATACCAGGGTCATTTTCCAGTTGCTGTACAGCAGGTAACCGAACAGGAACACCACCGTCAGGCCTTCACGGATCACCACTTTGATCGCATCGGTGGCGGCACCGGTAACCATTGTCACGTTATAGGTAATACGGGAAATCAGGTGCCCGGAGTTGTTGTTGTCGAAGTAGCGGTTAGGCAGGGTCAACAGGTTGTCGAACAAGGCGCAACGCAGGTCGTGGACCACACCACGGGCAACCTTGGCCAGGTAATAGTTACCCAGAAATGAGCCGATACCCTGGTAGACGGCAATCAGCACAATCAATAACGGTACGCCGAGTACCAGCGAGACACCCAGAAACTTGGTGTCATTGGGTTTTTGCAAGGCGTCGAGAAAATGTTTGAGCATATCCGCCAACATCGGCTGGCTAGATGCGAATAGCACGAAGCCGACAATACTGAGGGCGAAAGCGCCCCAGTACGGGAGCACGTATTTCAGCAACCGCAGGTAAATCTTCATGCTTGATTGCTGGTCGGAATTGGCCATTCGGCACGCCTCGTACGTTTGAAAAAGACAGACAACCTGTGGATTGTAACAGCGAACGAATTACAACATCGGCTCAGCCCGGACGAGGGGCCGAAACGCTTTAGCATTTCGCTACCGGACCACGCGCATCAGGAGTTGCAACACTCCAGACGAAATCCTTGGTTGCATTGCTCCCACGAGCGGCCAGTACGATACTCAAGGCAATCGGCAACCAGGTGATCAACCAGTCGGCATTGGGCTTGAGCCAGAGGCCAATGCCATCAGTCATCAGTGACGCCCCGGAAAATACCCAAAGAGCCAACAATGCCTGCCCCAGTGGCTGCGCGCGCGAAATCCAGCCACGCCAGCCAGTTGCCAGCCACAGCCAGCCGAACAGCAGCAGGCCAGGGACTCCGAGACGCACACCGATATCCAGAAACAGGTTGTGCGGATGCTTGAATGCCTGTCCGATTTCGGGGACAGGAATCAGGTACTCATGGAATCCCAACCCCATCGCCCAATGATCCAGCATCAATTGAACGCCGCCGTTCCATAGCTCGGGACGGAAAGAAACACCGCGCTGCAAGAGAATTTCCGGCTTGAACACAGCAACGGACGCCAACCCCAGCACCACCAGAATGATCAGCCCGCCTGCCAGGCGCGACGGTCGCGCCACTCCCATCACGAAGAGACAGGCCAACAAGCCAATCCACACACCACGGGTTTGGCTGAAACCCAGGAATAACGCATATCCCAGCGCCGGAATCAGCACCAACACCATTAGCCAGGGATTGAAGCGCTTGGTTTGCAACGTAAATACGCCAAGAATCAGCAAGGCACCCACCGCATGCGCGGCCATGATTGCAGTGTCCCACAAGCCAATGGCAATCAGCCTGCCGCTGAAAGGTTGAGCGGACACTTCATAAAAGTAGACCCAGGAAGCCGCAGCAAAGAAACCGCCCATGATCGATGCGTACAACAACATCGACTCCAACCGCCACTTGCGGTTCTGGGCAGCCAGTAGCACGCCCAACAGGGTAAGGGCCACATAGAGCGTCACCTTGCTTTTGCCCAGGATATTATTGCCACCCTCAACCATCAGCACCAGTAACGTCCAGGCCACGAAGAAAACAAAAAGGACGCACTCCGGTTGCTTGAGCATTACGCGAAAATCCCGATGGAACAGCGCCAACAGGGCGGGCAGCCACAGCAGGAAAATCATCATCTGGTGATATAGCTTGTTGTCCGGCAGTACCCATGCCCCACACAGCAGCACAAGAAAACCGATAGACGCCCACACTTCCAGGACTTCCTTACCGAAAAACTTCTTCATTCCTGTCAGCACTCGGCTTTACCCAGCATTCGATTGGCGACCCGCTGCAACTGGGCCTTGTCGGCGTTCTTCCAGCCACCCTTGATGCAGTAGTGCTCGGAGAGGTAGTGGAGGAAGTTACGCCTCAACCGCTCATCGAGTGGCCATTGCGGGAATGCACGCGCCAGTTCCATCACCTGCTCGGCGTTGTCGGCATGCATTACCAACCCCTCAATATTGAAAAACGCCTGACCCAGGGTCAGCACGGGCTTACCCAAAAGCAGGCTTTCCAGGCCGACCGTCGAGTTCAGCGTGATCACAAACTGGCTGGACTCGATCAACTGCTGAGTGGCATTACCGTTGGCGAACAAAAGGCGGTCGTGAGTACGCTCATGCAACTCAGGATACGTTTCGCGACTGGATGGATGCTCCTTGAACACCACTGTCAATCCAGTCTCTTTGGCCAAGCGCTCGCCCAAGGCGAACATCTCGCGCATGTTCTTGATCCAGGGAGAAAACAGCCGAACCTGGCTATCGCGATCATCCTGGAACGGAATAAAGACGAATTGCTCCGGAAGCACAATCGGGGCCGGGCCGCTGGTGCGAGGCTGGCGTGGAATCAGCACGGGTGCTGCCTGATTTTCAGGAACCGGATAAGGATAGTTGAGATAAAAACCGGCTTCGCGCGGAACGGCATTCAGGTAGTTCACGCCCCGCGGATCAACGGTGGTGGTATCGGGCAACAAGCCGTTCTCGAAAAAGAACGTCTTGCAACCCGCCGGCGCCAAGGCCGTCAGCAATCGGCAGTAGCGGTGGGAACCAT
This sequence comes from Pseudomonas sp. GM79, assembly GCF_000282495.1. Classification (GTDB taxonomy): domain Bacteria; phylum Pseudomonadota; class Gammaproteobacteria; order Pseudomonadales; family Pseudomonadaceae; genus Aquipseudomonas. The sequence continues at coordinate 19,122 of NZ_AKJE01000088.1, read as the reverse complement.
TCCAGAACACCAGCGCATCGGGGTGCTCGCGATCAAGCAACGCCTGAGCGCGTAGCGCCATCCAGATCAGCTCAAGACGTAACAGTAGACGATACAAGCGACCGTCGTTTTTATTCTTGACGCGCCGCTCCTCGCATTTTTCTTCGATCAGGCTCGGCCAGTCGATTCGCGAAAGCACTCTGGATGCATGCGACAGCTTTGGCCAAGGCATCTGTGGCGGGGTAACGACTTTACCTTGTAGCTCGGTCTCGTTGAGTAACCGATTGAAATAGAGGCCTTGATGCTTGGCCAAGGAAATGAACAGCATTGTCGTCATAGGGTGTCCAAAAAATAGGCCGCATCCACCCGCCAAAGCGCAATATAACCACGTGCGACACGTCCGCAGACATCAACACCCTGTTATTCGCCCGTCCGCGTATAGAAGTATAAAACCAAGAATCAGAAGCAAGCACTCTGTGGTATTGCGCCAGGCAACCCCGTGAACGGGCAACTGCCTCTTAAAAAGTGCGGCGATTGTACCACAGCGGTTTTTTGCAGCATGCGCACTGCGGTAACATAGCCGGCTGACCATCCCATCAGGCCAAGCCTTGGAGCCTTGATGCAAACGCTCGACCATACCGCTTATCTCAACATGCGCGAGGGCGCCGACGTTCTCGAGGCCGATGGTAAAGGGGATAAAGTCTTGTGCCTGGCCGATGGCTCGATGCTCAAGCTGTTTCGCCGTAAACGCCTGCTGACTTCTGCGCTTTGGGCGCCTTACGCCCGGCGCTTCGCCGACAACTGCCGAGCACTGCACGAACGCAATATCGAATGCCCAACGGTTCGCCAGATTTATCGCATCCCCAGCATCGAGCGCGATGCCGTGCATTACGACCCTCTGCCAGGTCGCACCCTGCGTCAGTTGCTAGGCACCGACAACAACGAATTTCTCCGGGCACAGCTGGGTGAGTTCATTGCACGCCTGCATGAGGACGGCATTTACTTTCGCTCCGCGCACTTGGGCAATGTGGTATTGACGCCTGAAAACACGCTGGGGCTGATCGACATCGCTGACCTGCGCGCCTATCGCAAGCCGCTGCGCAAAGGCCTGCGCCTGCGCAATTTCAAGCATATGTTGCGCTATCGCCAGGATCGCGAGTGGCTACTCAAGGACAACCAGTTCCTTGAGCATTACCTGAACCACCAACGTGTGTGCAGTGGACGCGAATTGAGCCTGGCGCTCACCCCTTAAGCCCTGGTGCCGTCAGTGTCAGCCGGCGGCAGACAGCCTGAAGGTCTCGAAGTCACGTGCAGGGTCTGCGCCTCGCAGCAAGTTATCAACCAGTTGAATGGTCTTTGCCAAACCCTGAGAACCGTATACCAGGTGGTAATCGGCAAAACGCCGGGCCTGGGCCACATGCCCCGGATAATCCTGCTCAAGCGCTTGTAGCTGGCGGGAAAACTCATGCTCATCGCGCACTTGAGGCCCAAAAAACAGCGAGTGAGAGAAAATATCCACATCGCTGCCCGCATTCACATGGATTACCGGCCGGCCCGCCAGCCCTGCCTCGATACCAGCATTGGACATGATATTGACCACAACGCTGGCCTGCGCCAGAGCGTCCGCCAGTGAACACTTGCTGTCCAGCAAGTCGATGTTGGCTAACTGCGCAGCGGCATCGCTCCAGAATTGCGCCTTGCTGCGCGGATGACGCTTGAACAGCACGCGATAATGCGGATGCTGCTCGGCCCAGGTGCGCAGTAACTGATAGGTGCGCTGATAGCCCGGTTCTTTTTCCCGATCAGGGCCAACCCCCAGAATCAACAACGTATGGAGAGCAGGATCGGCAACTGGCAGATCATAGGTTTCATCGGCGAGGTAAGAACCGATCAACACCACCGTCGACTCACCGAATCGCAATGTTCTTTCCTGCAAGGCAACCAGCGAACTATGGCCAAAGACGCCGTAATAGTCGTAATCGTTCATCCCCAGTCGCCGAGAAGATTCCAGCGTCGTGGCATGGGCCAGTTGCAGCAATCGGGCACCACGCGCAGCCAATGCCAGGCGCAGGAACGGCGCATGAAGACTACCGTTGCGTTCGTTGATCAGTACCTTGGGCGAATACGTCGTCACCAGCCACTGGGCATGGGCGGCGTACACCAGATAACGCAGCGGCACAGGCTGCGGCGGCGCCAGGAGCATGCGCTGGGCGCAGGCGTCCGATGGCGAACGTAACGCGGCCTCTGTCAGGTGGTGCCCGCGCTTGCGCAGGCCCTCGATCAGAATATTCTTGCGTTGCAACGCCATGGACTTTGGCGCCGAATGCAGCAACAGCACCTCACAGGGCGCAGAGACAACCGAACCACTCAAGCACGCTTTGGCGCGAATCCCGACCGCCACATCCACCAGCACATCACGAACCAGACGCAACAAGCTGCCGCAGCGACCATGACGCTCGCGCAGCAGCTTCCAGCGGTAACGGTCCAATTCACGCGCTTTTTGTGCCCAGCATCCCGCAGCCTGGAACACACTTGCCTCAGACGGCGGCACGTTCACTTGAACAACAACCGGATGGCCTTGCGGGTATAGGACCAGCGCGTGAGCGAGCGCAGATCGGCGCGCACGGCGCGGGCGTAAAAAGCCTTGGCGTTGACATAATCGCCGGCACTGTAGCAATCGCGGAACAACGACAGGCAGCGCTGAGCCAGGAAAGCCTGGCGCAGGTCCTGCAGTTCTTGAGGCATGCGTACCGAGGAAAATACCTCGTCAACCATCCCCACGCCCGCCGCCAGGCTTTGCTTGAGGTCATGCCGCATGCTGTCGCCATGCTTGTAGATCAACGCCAGCGGCTGATCGAGCACACTGCACGGGAAACGCGCCAGTACCTGAGCAAACACCGGAATATCCTCAACGTTGCGCAAGTGCTCAGGATAGTTGCCCGGCGCGAACACTTCGCGATGCATCGCGCAGGCGCCGTTGGACAGCGATACCGTCTTGTCCAGCAAGTAGCCACGCACACGCTGGCGCGGGGTAGCTGGCAAGGGTTTGACTGCGTGCTGGACACGACGACCGTCGTCGAACACCGACCAGTGACCGCCAATAATCAAACGGCTGTCAGGGTTGCTGGAGATATGCCGGGTCAACGCAGCCAGCGCACCAGGCGCCATCTCATCATCGGCATCGAGGAAGATCAGGTATTGCCCCCGAGCCTCCTCGATCCCGCGATTACGCACCGAAGACAAACCGCCATTGGGTTTGCGCAGAGCTCTAAAGCGTCCCGCATGTTCAGCCAGGAGCTGCTCCAGAACTTGCGGCGTCGCGTCGGTGGAGCCGTCATCGATCACCAGCAACTCAGCCTGGGCATCCCCTAACTGCGCCAGCACCGATTTCACCGCACGCGGCAGGGTTTTGGCGTAGTTATAAGCGGGAATAACGACACTGATCAGCACGTCAGTCAACGGCATACCCGTCCGCGCCTTCTTTGACCACCAGAATGTCTTCCATGATCAGGTACTGCAGGTCGGAACCGAAGAACATGTTCAAGGCATCGGTCGGCGAACAGATCATCGGCTCGCCACGACGGTTGAGCGAGGTGTTCAGCGACACGCCGTTACCGGTCAGCACTTCCAGCGCCTTCATCATGTCGTAGTAGCGCGGGTTGTATTCGCGCTTGAGCACCTGGGCGCGAGAAGTACCGTCTTCATGGACGACTTCCGGCACGCGGGTTTTCCACTCTTCAGCCACTTCGAAGGTGAAGGTCATGAACGGCGCGGGGTGATCGATCTTGATCATTTGCGGCGCAACGGTGTCGAGCATCGACGGGCAGAAAGGCCTCCAGCGCTCGCGGAACTTGATCTGGTGGTTGATGCGGTCAGCCACACCGGTCGCGCTCGGGCAACCGATGATCGAACGACCGCCCAAGGCACGCGGGCCGAACTCCATGCGGCCCTGGAACCAGGCCACCGGGTTGCCGTCGACCATGATCTTGGCAATCTGCTCCGGCATGTTCTCAAGCTTGCGCCATGCAGGCTTGTTCGGGTGACGGGCACAGGCCGCGAGCACGTCTTCGTTGCTGTAGGACGGGCCGAGGTAGACATGTTCCATCTTCTCGACCGGTACACCACGGGCGTGGGACACGTAAGCCGCAGCACCCACCGCGGTACCGGCATCACCGGAGGCAGGCTGAACGAACAGCTCCTTGATGTCGTCGCGGGCAATGATTTTCTGGTTCAGCTTGACGTTCAACGCACAACCGCCGGCGAAGGCCAGCTTGCCGGTTTCCTTGAGTACATCGCCCAGGTAGTGGTCGATCATCTGCAGCGCCAGTTTCTCGAACAGCGCTTGCATGCTCGCGGCGTAGTGGATGTACGGCTCGTCGGCGATGTCGCCTTCGCGCTTGGGCCCCAGCCACTCGATCAGCTTCGGCGAGAAGTAGAAACCTTTGCCCTTCTCTTTATAACGGCGCAGGCCGATGACGTTGGCGTAGTCGGTGTTGATCACCAACTCGCCGTTTTCGAACGAGGCCAGACGCGAGAAATCGTATTTGCTGGCGTCGCCGTACGGCGCCATGCCCATGACCTTGAACTCACCGTCGAGCATCTCGAAACCGAGGAACTCGGTGATCGCGCCGTACAGGCCGCCGAGGGAGTCCGGATCGAAGAATTCCTTGATCTTGTGGATCTTGCCGTTTTCGCCGTAACCGAAGAAAGTCGTGGCGTACTCACCCTTGCCATCGATCCCCAGGATCGCGGTTTTCTCTTTGAAACCGGAGCAGTGATAGGCACTGGAGGCGTGGGCAAGGTGGTGCTCGACCGGCTCGATCTTGATTTTCTTCGGATCGAAACCCAGTTGCTCGAGGCACCAGACAATCTTGTTGCGATAGCGCTTGTAGCGACGGTTGCCCATCAGGATCGCGTCGAGGGCGCGGTCCGGGGCGTACCAGTAACGCTTGGCGTAGTGCCAGCGAGCCTTGCCGAACAGGCTGATCGGCGCGAACGGAATCGCTACCACGTCAACGTCGGACGGCTTGATGCCCGCTTGTTCGAGGCAGAACTTCGCCGATTCGTAAGGCATGCGGTTCTTTGCATGTTTATCGCGCACGAAGCGCTCTTCTTCAGCTGCCGCGACCAGCTTGCCGTCGATATACAAGGCTGCGGAAGGATCATGGCTAAGGGCGCCGGACAGGCCAAGAATCGTCAATGCCACAGGGGTCTAGCCTCTTTAGTCTGCATGCAGGCGCAACGCGCCTCAAAAATTAATGTGCCCTCGCAAGGGGCGAGAGACAGCTAAAGGGCGGGATTATAGCTTAAACGTGTCGGGAATGACCCTGCCCTTATCAGCACCGTGAAGATGACGTCGAGCCCACGCGTTCGCCTTCGCTTATCCGCGACCCGGACGCCCGTAAATCCTGATATTGCCGTCGGTTGCCTGCCGGTAAATCGCATAGGGCAAGGAAACCGTGCCGAGGGTTTCCTCACCGAGTGACTCGGCTGACAGTTCCGGCCTCCTCGCGAGCAAGCCCGCTCCCACATTAGGTTTATGTTGAACACAGATTTTGTGTACGACCGAGAACCACTGTGGGAGCGGGCTTGCTCGCGAAAGGGGCGAAGCCCCGATTCAGGCAGCGCTAGAGATATCTTTGGGCAATCGCTGATCAATCACCCGATACAACGCACTACTCTCGGGCCAATTGCGCATGAACCGCGCCCGATCCCGCGCATACGCCGGGGCAAAGCTACTGACCGAGCTATGCTGACACATCGAATCCAGATCGATCAGCGCCCAGCGATCCTGCTGCCAGAACAGGTTATGGCCCTTGAAATCGCCATGGCTGATGCGCTCGCGAATCAACTCCGCGAACAGGTGATCCAGGGCCTGAAGCTCGGCTTGCGGCGCTTCGCCGCTTTCCACGTAGGGTGCGAAGCGCTCGATGATGTCCGGCCCCGGCAAATATTCGGTCACCAGGTACGCCCGGCTGCGCAGCCAGAGAAAACGCTTCTCCAACAATGCCAGTGGCTTGGGCGTGGCGATGCCCAGGAATGCCAGGCGATTGCCTTCACGCCATGAGTGCCAGGCGCGGCTCGGGCGCCAGAAACGTTTGAGCCAATGGGCAAAGCCCTTGATGTTGTAGCGTTTGACCAGCAATGTGCGACCCGCCACTTCGACCTTGCCGACGCTCGCGGCGCCGCCGGTCTTGTACAGATGGCCTTGATCGAGCAAGGCATCAGCCTGCTCCAGCACCGGCAACATCGCCGCCTCTTCGTCACGGCGAATCGCCCGCAAGCCGAACGCCCCGCGCTGGACGCAGAACAACGTGCATTCGCGGCCGACCTTGATCAGGAAATCCTTCAAACGCCAGCGACGGACCTTGTCGATCTGCTTCTGCAACGCTTCCATGGGCAAGGCATGCTCGCCGTTTCCCAACAAGTAATACACCAGCAATTCTTCGGTGAAGGGTTCCAGCGATTTGGGCAACTGGGCGAAAAACACCCCGAGGTTTTCCAGGACTTTGTGCTGCGACAGTGGCTTGCCAGCCGTCTCGGCACAGATGCCGGCACCATCGATCAAATACAACAGACCGCCATGGCGCAGCAAGTTGTCCAGATGCAGATCTTCCTGCCACAGGCCTTTGCTGTGCAGATGCGCGATCGCACCCAACGCCTCGGCCAGCACAGCTGATTGTTCATCCGCCAGCACTGGCAAGTGTTCGACCTGTTTCCAGGCGTCTCCCAGGCTCTCAGCGCCCTCAAGGAAATCGAACAACAGCCAGCCGCCCTCGCCGTCCTTCAGGCCATCAGCCAATAACAACGGCGTGGTCAGCCCCTGAGCCGCGAGCAAACGCACGCCGTCCAGCTCACGCTGAAAATGCCGCGCCGCTTTACCGCCAACCAGCAATTTGGCCAGCACCGGCCGGCCGCGCCAGACGCCGGCGCCCACATAACGCTGCCCTGGCAACACCCGCAGCAGGCTCAGCAGTTGCAACTCTGCAGCCCCTGCGGCATCGGCCAGTGGAATGCTTAGAGGCAGGCCTGGGCTGCGGCCCGCATGTTTCAGTTCGGACAAACGCATCAACGCGTCTCCTTGTGACTGCGCCGCGCACTCAGGCGCGATACCCAACTGTCCACCAGCGAACTGTTCAAGGGCTGATCCAGATAAGCCGCCAACAACTCGCGCAACTGACTTTCGCTCCATTCCGACGCCCGACGTAGCAACGGCTCCAGGTCCTTGACCCGATCACGTTGGCCAAACAGCAATGGCCGGGTTTTTTCCAGGTCGATCAACTGAGCCTGGTAACCGTCACCGGTGGCCTGGAGAAAAATATGCTTGGGATAGAAGCACCCGTGCAGTTGACGCTCCTCATGCAGGCGTCGCGCCAGTTGCCCACAGGCTTTCAGAATTGCCGTGTGCTGCGCCGCGCTCAGGTCGGACCAGCGCTGCAACAGTGAATCCAGATCATCCCAACCGTCCAGCGCACGGGTCAGCAGAATCGCCCGGACTTCGCCGCCGACTTTGCGCTCACCGAAGAACGCCGCCTGCAACGCCGGAATGCCCAGTTTCTGATAACGCCTGATGGTGCGAAACTCACGGGCAAAACTCGGCTCGCCAAAGGGAGAATGCAATGTACGTGTCAGGTAGTTGCACTGGCGCTTGAGGTAGTAACCATGACCTTCCAGCTCTAGCCGAAATACACTGCTCCAGCCACCACCGACGGTATTGGGTTCATCCACCGCCTCGAGCTGTTTGGCCCAGAGTGCGTCGAAGGTGCCGAGGCCATGACGCTCAAGCAGCGCACGGTCTTCAGCAGCCAGAAAATCAGTCATTCGCGTCCCTCGAAAAATCTCACCACGTGCCGAATCCGTTTCTTGTCGGCGGCATCGAGCCGGGTGCTTTGGCGGTATTGCAGATAGAAGCGCAGGCGCTGGGTGGCCGACAGATGATATTTGGCCACTTTGTCCAGACACGCCAGGTCCTTGGTGATCCGGTACTTGAGCCAGAAGCCGCGCCAGAAATCACCGTTGGGGCAGTCGATCAGAAACAGCCGCGCCTCATCGTCGATCAGCAGGTTGCGCCATTTCAAATCATTGTGGGTAAAACGATGATGGTGCATGGTCCGGGTATAGCCCGCCAGCTGCCGACTGATGTTGTCGACCCAGGCGCGGTCCGCCAGTTTCGGATCATGCCGACCTGCCAGGGCCGACAAGTCTTCGGTATTGGGCAGCTCGCGCGTGATCATCGCCCCACGATCGTATGCCGCGCCGCGCCGTTCCAGCCCCCAGGCCACTACTTCGGCGGTGGGAATGCCCCATTTGGCGAAACGCTTGAGGTTCTGCCATTCGGCTTTCACCCGCGGCTTGCCCAGGTAACGGCGCAGGCCTTTACCTGCGCCTGTGTAGCGCTTGACGTAATAATTGACGCCATTGCGCTGGACGCGAATGACCTCGGACAGTGGATCGCGGGTCAGTCGCTCGCCTTCGAGCGCGAACACCGCGTCAAGACTGCCGAAGTCTTCTGCCAGATCGCTGTAAGCAGGTTCCAGTGTCCAACCCGACATCAGAGCGCATCCCCGTATCGCTGCTTACGCTCATAGAGCTTGTTGGCCTTGCCTTCGAGCCATGCCAACAGTCCCGCTTCTTCAGCCAGAATCTGGCGCAGGGGCTGTTGGAAGTACCCCTTGAGGAAACGCAGTTTGTCGCGACGGGTCAGGCCAATGTCGAGCGCCGAAAAATACAGCGCCGCCAGGTCCTTGTTACGCCAGCGTTGGGTAATCGTCGGACGCGTCTGGGCACGGTGCAGATCGATCACCGACAGCTTGAAGTCGTCGGCTGTCACTGGTTTATCGGTGTGCAGCAGGAAGTGGCAGATGTAGCAGTCGCGGTGGTTAACCCCGGCGCGGTGCATCATGCCGGTCATTCGCGCGACCTCGGCGATCAAGGCGCGCTTGAGTTTTGGCTCGGGCGGTTGCTTGACCCAGTCGATGCTGAAATCTTCGAGGCTGACGGTGGGCGCCAGCTCTTGCGTGACGATGAACGAATGCTGGTCCGCCGGGTTGCTGCCCTTTTCGCCGTAAGCGACAGCGGTCATGGTCGGCACGCCGACTTCTTGCAGGCGCTGAATGGCCTTCCACTCCTGGCCCGCGCCAAGCACTGGCAGCTTGGCGGTCAGCAGGTTTTTGAAAATCTCGCCCCAGCCGATGCCACGGTGGATTTTCACGAAGAACCCGTGACCGTCCACTTCAGTACGCAGTGTCCGGCGCGCTTCAAGCTCGCGGTATACCTCGCCCTTGAGGCCCTCGACTTCGGCGAACGGATCGCGCCCGGCCCAGAGGCTCTTGAACGGTTCAGCCAGCATCAACTTCATTAAGCGTGCTCCGCCAGAATCACATCGGCCGCGTGCTGCGGCATGCTGTAGAGGTCGGCCGTCTCGGCGAAAGCCAGACCGTTGCGGCTCCAGGCCGCCCGTGCATTTGCGTCATTCAACATGCCGGTCAGGTATTGCGTCAGTTGCGCCTGATCGAAGGGTTCGTCCAGCACCAGGCCTGCATCGGCCTCGGCGATGTAATGGGCATAGCCGCACACTGCGCTCACCAGCACCGGCAAGCCGGCCACCACCGCTTCAAGCAGCACCGTACCGGTGTTTTCGTTGTACGCCGGGTGGATCAACAGATCGGCACCGAGCAGGAAACGCGGGATATCGCTGCGCCCCTTGAGGAACGTCACGTTGTCGCCCAGGCCCAAAGTGGCGCTCTGCAGCTGGAATACTTTGGGGTCGTCCTGGCCAATTACAAACAGCCGGGTGCGTTTTTTCAGCTCGGCAGGCAGCGCGGCCAGCGCCTTGAGGCTGCGGTCCACGCCTTTGGTCTTGAACCCGGAGCCGATCTGCACCAGCAGCAATTCATCATCTTTCAGATTGAACTCGCGACGAAACCCGGCACGGATCTCGGCGGCATTGGCCGGCGCGCGACGGTCCAGAGAAATACCCGGCGGCAGTAAATGGAAACGCGCAAGCGGCGTGTCGTAATGCTTGATGAACAGCGGCTGCTGGACTTCGGAAATCATCAGCACTTCGGTTTTGGCGTCCTTGGCGAACACCGCGCGCTCGTACTCGGCAAAGTGCCGGTAGCGACCCCAACGACGGTACAGCGAGTTGCGCAGGTTTTGCGCCTTGTCTTCGAAGCAGCCGTCGGCGGCGTAGTAAACGTCCAGGCCCGGCATTTTGTTGAAACCGATCAGGCGATCCACCGGACGCTTGGCCAGATCGGCCTCCATCCACTCAGTGAGCTTCTCGTTGCGCCGATGATTGAAGAACGCCTTGACCGGTGCCACCAGTACTTCGAAACCCGGCGGAACGTCGCCTTCCCAGATCAGCGTATAGACACGAATCTGATGACCGCGTTGCTGACATTCAAGGGCGATGCGCATGAAGTCGCGCTGCAAGCCCCCAAACGGAAAATATTTGTACAGGACAAATGCCAATTGCATCAGCGCAGCTCCTCAGCCAGTAACAACGTGCTCAGTCGGCTCGCGACACGCTCGGGATTCAGACGCGTGAAGCACAAGGGCCACTCGCGTTTCAGGTCGAACCGACGGGCATCATCGGCCGTCGGTTGATAGGTGCATTTCTTTTGCAGGCACGGTGCGCAAGGGAAGTCGCTGGCCATGTGAATCTGCGACTTGCCGTACGCGCCGGTCAGGCCCGGGTTGGTCGGGCCGAACAGCGACAGAGTCGGCACGTCCAGCGCCGCAGCCAGGTGACCGAGACCGGTGTCCACCGCTACGCAGGCTTGCGCTCCGGCCAGGACTTTGCCGACACCCGCCAGGTTCAGTTTGGGCAGCACCTCGACGTGTCGCATGTCTTTGGCGATGCGCTCGGCGCGGGCCTTTTCGACCGGATTACCCCACGGCAGCTTGACCGCTACGCCAAGGTAACCCACCCGCTCGGCCAACTCGCGCCAATAGGCTTCGGGCCAGTGCTTGGTGTCCCACGTGGTGCCATGGAGAAACACCACGTACGGATTCTTGCGCGGCAATTCCACCAGTCGTTCGACGTTCAGGCCATAGTCGCCCAGCCCCTTAGGCAGGTCGTAACCCAGTGCCACTGCGAACAGCTGGCGCACTCGCTCTACCGCGTGCTGCCCACGGGCCACGGCCAGACGTCGGGAATAGAAGCGCGCAGCGATGGGTTCGCGGGCCGAGTTTTTGTCCAGCCCGGCCACTGGTGCTTTGGCGTAGCGAGTCAGCAACGCGCTTTTCAGCAAGCCCTGGGCATCGATCACCAAGTCATATTTGGTCGCGCGAATGCTTTGCTTGAAGCGCTTCCACTCGCCACTCTTGATGGTCTGCCAGATGTTCTTGCGCCAGCGACGGATCGCCACCGGAATCACCTTGCCCACGGCCGGGTGCCAGGTCGGAATCTCGGCGAAGCCTTCTTCCACCACCCAGTCGAACGTGATGCCGGGGATCGCCCGCGCCGCGTCGGTCAACGCTGGCAACGCGTGAATTACATCGCCCAGCGAAGAAGTCTTGATCAACAGTACCCGCAAACTATTTGACCTCGACCACAGTGCCCAGCAACCGCTGCAAGGCTTCGTTCACCGCTTTGGGCATGAGTTGGCGCAAGCAATTGTAATGACCGAAACGGCAGGTGCGATCGAAGCACGGACTGCATTCGATGCCCAGGCGCACGATCTCGACGTGCTCGGCCAACGGTGGTGTGAAACCCGGCGACGTCGAGCCGTACACCGCCACCAACGGGCGGTTCAGCGCGGCAGCCACGTGCATCAGGCCGGAGTCGTTGGAGACCACCGCATCGGCGCAAGACAGCAGATCGATGGCCTCGGCCAGAGACGTGTCGCCACTGAGGTTCACCGACTCTTCACGCAACCCCGGAATCAGCCGCGCACGAATGTCTTCGCCCACCGCATGATCGTTTTTCGAGCCGAACAGCCAGACCTGCCAGCCTTCACGGATCTTCGCTTCGGCGACCTTGGCGTAGTGCTCGGACGGCCAGCGCTTGGACTCGCCGAACTCGGCACCGGGACACAGCGCCAACACCGGACGGTCGAGGGCCAGACCGAACTTGGCCAGTGCACCGTCGCGGGTCACCGGGTCGATCTGCAGGCTCGGTCGTGGATACGGCTTCGGCAATTCGGCACCGGGCTCAAAGGCCAGGGCCATGAAGCGTTCGATCATCAGCGGGTAACGCTCTTTGTCGAGCGTGCGCACGTCATTGAGCAAGCCGTAGCGGAATTCGCCGCGCCAGCCGGTGCGTTTCGGGATGCCGGCGAAAAATGGCACCAGCGCCGACTTCAAGGAATTGGGCAGCAGGATGGCCTGGTCGTACTGACCGGCCAGGGATTTACCGATGCGCCGACGCGTCGCCAGCTCCAGCACGCCGTGGCCGAGCGGGAAGCTCAAGGCCTGGCGTACTTCGGGCATGCGCTCGAGAATCGGCCGGCTCCACTCGGGGGCCAGCACGTCGATTTCGCACTGCGGGTGGCGCTGCTTGAGACACTGAAAAAGTGTCTGCGCCATCACCATGTCACCGACCCAACTGGGCCCAACGATCAGAATTTTCATGTGGTTTCCAAAAACGAGCCGGGGAGGCATACGCCTCCCCGCCTCGAGAATCACTGTGGAAGTTTGTTTGACCGCGATGGGATCATCACCTTCGACATTATCGTCGACTGTCACTCCGCTATCGCGAGCAAGCTCGCTCCCACATTGGGTATTGGTGCACATCCAGTGCGGTACAGCTTAGCGCGCTGCCTGCTGCCTTCAATCAAAAAACACTGCAGCTCTAATGTGGGAGCGGGCTTGCTCGCGAAGAGGCCGTCACATCCAGCATAAATGGTGACTGACACTCCGCTTTCGCGAGCAAGCCCGCTCCCACATTTGAATCTCGTTGCCTGTTCAGCTTAACCCCAGTTCGCGCCAGATCCGCATGACCTGCTGTCGTTCATCCACGAACTGGTCGCCCGGTATTACACCGGCGTCCTTCTGCAAGGCCTCCCGGTGAGCGGCGGAGCGGAAGGCCTTATAGGCTTCACGCAACAGGCTGGCGTCTTCGGCGGGCATCAGCCCGACCTCCTCCAACCCTTCCAGAATGCGGATATTGTCGGTGTAGCGCAGCAATGACGGATGCGCTTCAGACCATGCCAGAGCCGCGTATTGCACCATAAATTCAATATCGACGATACCTCCGGCGTCCTGCTTGAGATCGAACGGCGCCGTGGCCTCGAAGGCATTTGCCGCGGTGCCCGCCGCAGTGCTCTTGCTGCCCAGATTATCGCGCATCTTGGCGCGCATTTCGCTGACCTCCTGGCGCAAGGTCGGCAGGTCCCGCGGCTTGGCCAATACTGCGGCGCGAACCTTCTCGAAGGCCTGGCCGACATCCTGACTGCCCACCAGCACCCGCGCCCGCACCAGCGCCTGGTGTTCCCAGGTCCACGCTTCGTTTTCCTGATACCGGGCAAACGCCCCCAGGGAACTCACCAGCAAACCAGACGCACCGGACGGCCGCAGGCGCATGTCCACTTCATACAACTGGCCGGAGTTGGTCTGCGCCGTCAGCAAATGAATGATGCGCTGCCCGAGCCGGGTAAAAAACTGTGCGCCGTCGATAGGTTTCGGCCCGTCGGTTTCCGCCTGCGGATCGCCGTCGTGGATGAACACCAGATCCAGGTCCGAACTATGCCCCAGCTCCAGACCGCCGACTTTCCCGTAACCGACAATGATGAAGCCAGGGTCGCACAAGGTACCGTCAGTGCGCAGTGGTGAGCCGTACTTGGCCACGGTCTGTCGCCAGGCCAGGGCCAGCACTTGTTCGAGGATCGCTTCGGCAAGCCAGGTCAGGTAATCGCTGACCTTCATCAAGGGCAGGCTGCCGGCGATTTCCGAGGCGGCGACGCGCAAGCGGTGCGCCAGTTTGAAATGCCGCAGGGCTTCCATTTGTTGTTCGAGGTCATCTTCGGGAATCCGCGTCAGACGCTCGCGCAATTCAGCGGCCAATTCCGGCGCCAGCGGCGGCTTGAACAACCGGCCTTCGTTGAGCAATTCGTCGAGCAGCAGCGGAAAGCGCGTGATCTGCTCGGCAATCCATGGGCTCGCGGCGCACAGCGTCAGCAGGCGGCGCAGGGCCCCGGGGTTCTCGGTTAACAACACCAGATAGGCGGAACGACGCGCGACAGCTTCCACCAGCGGCAGCACCCGTTCCAGCACCAGATCGGGATTGGCATGTTCCACAGCCTGAGCCAACAAGCGCGGAATAAAAGCATCGAGGCGTTCCCGCCCCAGGCGCTGCATGGCACGCAATTGCGGGCTGCCGCGCAGACTGGCCAAGGCTTTCAGCGCCTTGGAGGCGTCGGCGAAACCACCCTCTTCCAACTGACGGCACGCGGCCTCCTCGTCCTGCGCCTCCTCCCACAGCGGCAGCCATTCCCCGCCGACCACCACTTCGCTCTCAGCGCCATTCTCTTCATCGGGATCGGCAATCACCTGAGCAAAGTGCCAGGCCACCCGGCCACGCCAGTACATCAGCTGTTCGTGGAATGCCGTCCAGTTGGCAAACCCGAGCATAAAGGCAATGCGCGCCTGATCCTGTTCGCCATCCGGCAGCATCTGGGTCTGACGGTCGGCAATCGCCTGGATCGCGTGCTCGGTGTAACGCAGAAATTCGTAGGCTTCGCGCAATTCGCTGACCACCGCCGCTGGCAGGTAACCCTGACCTTCGAGGGTACTCAGTACTTTTAATAGGGGACGCTGCTGCAGGCTCAGGTCGCGGCCACCGTGAATCAGCTGGAAGGCCTGGGCGATAAACTCGACTTCACGAATGCCGCCGGAACCGAGTTTGATGTTGTCGGCCATGCCCTTGCGCCGGACTTCCTGCTGGATCAGCTGCTTCATGGTGCGCAGCGCTTCGATGGCCGAGAAATCCAGATAACGCCGGTAAACGAACGGGCGCAGCATTTCTTGCAATTGCGCCCCCGCCACTTGATCGCCGGCCACCACGCGCGATTTGATCATCGCGTAGCGTTCCCAGTCGCGGCCCTGATCCTGGTAATACTGCTCCAGTGCATTGAAGCTCAGCACCAGCGCACCGGACGAACCGTAAGGCCGCAAGCGCATGTCGACGCGGAACACGAAACCGTCGACGGTCATCGGGTCCAGCGCCTTAATCAGGCGCTGGCCGAGACGAATGAAAAACTCCTGGTTATCCAGCGACCGTTTCACACCGACGGTTTCGCCGCCCTCGGGGTAGGCGAAAATCAGGTCGATGTCCGACGACAGATTCAGCTCCACGGCGCCGAGCTTGCCCATGCCGAGGATGACCATCTGTTGCGGCTCGCCGCTACGTCGCCCGGTGGGCGTGCCGAACTGCTGGCAATGGCGCTGATACAACCACTGATAGGCCTGATCGATGCTGGCATCGGCCATGTCCGAGAGGTCGCGACAGGTCTGGATCAAATCGGCCTGGCGAGTCAGGTCGCGCCAGATGATCCGCATTTGCTGGCGGGTGCGCTGGCGACGCAGGGCGCGGCCAAGTTGGTCGTCGGTTTCGGCTGCGCTCACCGCCGTCGCAATCTGTGCGCACAATTCGCCCGGCGCAAAAGCGCGGTCCAGTTCACCGGACCGCACCAGCTCCAGCAACATCAAAGGGTCACGCACACCCTGTTCAATGACAAAGTCGCTGGCGGCGGTGACGCGGGCAAATTGTGCCCAGCGCTCAGGCGTCCAGGCAGACAGGCCACGATCGTCGGGAAGAAGCGCGACGGCCGTACGGAACGACTGCTCGGCACGGGTGACAAAGGGCAGGAGTACGCCGGGCAGTTCGGCAAGCGAAGGGAGGCTCATGGTCTATCCTTGATCGGCGTGTGAAGGGCTGCATGTAGTGATTCGTGAAAATGCGCTACCTGACCGACTGTCGAACAAAGGTTAGAAATAGCTGAAATTTGTTTATTTTTGGCAGCGATCATCAAGCCTTCACCTTTTTTGGTTGGCAAAAGACCAACCTTAACGATTATTCTCACAACGCAGCCGGAGGCCACAAGCCGATCTTCTGTAGTTTTACTACTCGTCTATACATTCGAAAGGCTGAAATGCCCGATGATTTGTAGTAAAACTACACGCCGCCGGAACATACCTCTCGGCAATCCAAGAATTTATATCGTCTGCCCACAAGGCCAGTCGCAAACTCAGGCAACCGATTCTGGAAGCCTTTCCGCCCTGGAGCAAGCCATGCAAGACCTCGATCCCGTCGAAACCCAGGAATGGCTGGACGCCCTGGAATCGGTTCTCGACAAAGAAGGCGAAGACCGTGCTCACTATCTGATGACCCGTATGGGTGAACTCGCGACCCGTAGCGGCTCGCAGCTCCCTTACGCCATCACTACGCCGTACCGCAACACGATCCCCGTTACCCACGAAGCACGCATGCCTGGCGACCTGTTCATGGAACGCCGCATTCGCTCGTTGGTACGCTGGAACGCGATGGCCATGGTAATGCGTACGAACCTGAAAGATTCTGACCTGGGTGGTCACATCTCCAGCTTCGCCTCCAGTGCGACCCTGTATGACATCGGCTTCAACTACTTCTTCCAGGCTCCGAGCGACGAACACGGCGGCGACCTGATCTACTTCCAGGGCCACACCTCGCCAGGCGTCTACGCCCGTGCATTCATGGAAGGCCGCATCACCGAAGACCAGATGAACAACTTCCGCCAGGAAGTCGACGGTCAGGGCCTGTCGTCCTACCCGCACCCTTGGCTGATGCCTGACTTCTGGCAGTTCCCGACCGTATCCATGGGTCTGGGCCCGATCCAGGCGATCTACCAGGCTCGCTTCATGAAGTACCTGGAACACCGCGGTTTCATCCAGCCGGGCAAACAGAAAGTCTGGTGCTTCCTGGGCGACGGCGAGTGCGACGAGCCGGAATCCCTGGGCGCGATCTCCCTGGCCGGCCGCGAGAAGCTGGACAACCTGATCTTCGTCATCAACTGCAACCTGCAGCGCCTCGACGGCCCGGTTCGCGGCAACGGCAAAATCATCCAGGAACTCGAAGGCGTGTTCCGCGGTGCTCAGTGGAACGTGACCAAAGTCATCTGGGGCCGTTTCTGGGACCCACTGCTGGCCAAAGACGTCGACGGTATCCTGCAACGCCGCATGGACGAAGTCATCGACGGCGAGTACCAGAACTACAAAGCCAAAGACGGCGCGTTCGTGCGTGAACACTTCTTCAACACGCCAGAACTCAAGGCGATGGTTGCAGACTTGTCCGACGACGAGATCTGGAAGCTCAACCGTGGCGGCCACGACCCGTACAAGGTCTACGCGGCGTACCACGAAGCGGTCAACCACAAAGAACAACCGACCGTCATCCTGGCCAAGACCATCAAGGGTTATGGCACCGGTGCCGGCGAAGCGAAAAACACTGCGCACAACACCAAGAAAGTCGATGTCGACAGCCTGAAGTTGTTCCGCGATCGTTTCGATATCCCGGTCAAAGACGACGAACTCGAAAACCTGCCGTTCTTCAAACCGGAAGAAGGCAGCGCCGAAGCCCGCTACCTGAGCGAGCGCCGTACCGCACTGGGCGGTTTCGTGCCTCAGCGTCGCGCCAAGAGCTTCAACATTCCAACCCCGCCACTGGACACCCTCAAGGCGATCCTGGACGGCTCGGGCGACCGTGAAATTTCCACCACCATGGCCTTCGTGCGGATCCTCGCGCAACTGGTCAAGGACAAGGAAATCGGTCCGCGCATCGTACCGATCATCCCGGACGAAGCCCGTACCTTCGGTATGGAAGGCATGTTCCGTCAGTTGGGCATCTACTCGTCCGTCGGCCAGCTCTACGAGCCAGTCGATAAAGACCAGGTGATGTTCTACAAGGAAGACCAGAAAGGTCAGATCCTCGAAGAAGGCATCAACGAAGCGGGCGCCATGAGCTCCTTCATCGCTGCCGGTACTTCGTACTCCAGCCACAACCAGCCAATGCTGCCGTTCTACATCTTCTACTCGATGTTCGGCTTCCAGCGTATCGGCGACCTGGCCTGGGCCGCTGGCGACAGCCGCACCCGTGGCTTCCTGATCGGCGGCACCGCCGGCCGGACCACGCTGAACGGCGAAGGCCTGCAACACGAAGACGGTCACAGCCACATCCTGGCTGCCACCATCCCGAACTGCCGCACCTACGATCCAACCTACGGCTACGAGCTGGCGGTGATCATTCAGGACGGCATGAAGAAGATGACCGAAGAGCAACAGGACGTCTTCTACTACATCACCGTAATGAACGAATCCTACCAGCAGCCCGCCATGCCGGCCGGTGCCGAAGAAGGCATCAAGAAAGGCATGTACCTGCTCGAGGAAGACACCCGCGAAGCGGCGCATCACGTTCAGCTGATGGGCTCCGGCACCATCCTGCGTGAAGTCCGTGAAGCGGCGAAGATCCTGCGTGAAGAGTTCAACGTCGGCGCCGACGTGTGGAGCGTTACCAGCTTCAACGAACTGCGTCGCGACGGCCTGGCCGTTGAGCGCACCAACCGTCTGCACCCGGGCCAGAAGCCTAAGCTGAGCTATGTGGAAGAGTGCCTGAACGGCCGTAAAGGTCCGGTCATTGCCTCTACCGACTACATGAAGCTGTTCGCTGAGCAAATTCGTCAGTGGGTCCCGTCCAAGGAATTCAAAGTCCTGGGCACCGATGGTTTCGGCCGCAGTGACAGCCGCAAGAAGCTGCGTCACTTCTTCGAAGTCGACCGTCATTTCGTGGTGTTGGCAGCCCTGGAAGCCTTGGCTGACCGTGGTGACATCGAACCTAAAGTGGTGGCTGAAGCCATCGCCAAGTTCGGTATCAACCCGGAAAAACGCAACCCACTGGACTGCTGAGGAGACACTCTGTGAGCGAACTCATTCGCGTACCTGACATCGGCAGCGGTGAAGGTGAAGTAATTGAACTGTTTGTGAAGGTCGGCGACCGTATCGAAGCCGACCAGAGCATCCTGACACTTGAGTCGGACAAGGCGAGCATGGAAGTGCCTGCGCCGAAGGCCGGTATCATCAAGAGCCTGAAAGTGAAGCTGGGCGATCGCCTGAAAGAAGGCGACGAACTGCTGGAACTGGAAGTCGAAGGTGCCGCTGCGGCTGGCGCCG
>NZ_AKJE01000087.1 GCF_000282495.1 Pseudomonas sp. GM79 | reverse complement strand
GCTCTTCCGATCTATCTACACTCTTTCCCTACACGACGCTCTTCCGATCGCGTGTTGCGCGCAAACATCTGACTCACCGAAGATCAAATGTGGGAGCGGGCTTGCTCGCGAAAGCGGCGGATCAGTCGACAAAGATGCTGACTGATCCGCCGCTTTCGCGAGCAAGCCCGCTCCCACAGGGGTTTTGCGTTGTTTCAGGAGTTGCCGGTCAGGCCTCGAGGCCAAGGATGTCTCGGGCCACCGCTTCGGCAATCCGAATCCCGTCGACACCCGCCGACAGAATCCCGCCCGCATAACCCGCGCCTTCACCCGCCGGGAACAAACCCTTCACGTTCAGGCTTTGCATCGACTCGTTACGGGTAATGCGCAGTGGCGATGACGTGCGCGTCTCGATCCCGGTCAACACGGCGTCGTGCAGCGAGTAACCACGAATCTGCTTCTCGAACGCCGGCAAGGCTTCGCGAATGGCTTCGATGGCGAACGCCGGCAAAGCCAGGGCCAAATCGCCCAAGGCAACGCCCGGCTTGTAGGACGGCTCGACGCTGCCCAACTCGGTCGATGGCTTGCCTGCAATGAAGTCACCGACCAATTGCGCCGGCGCTTCGTAATTGCTGCCGCCCAACACAAAGGCGTGGGATTCCAGGCGTTCCTGCAACTCGATGCCGGCCAGCGGGCCACCGGGGTAATCGACTTCCGGGGTGATCCCGACGACGATCCCGGAGTTGGCGTTGCGCTCGTTACGCGAGTACTGGCTCATGCCGTTGGTGACTACGCGGTTCGGCTCGGAGGTCGCCGCCACCACGGTGCCGCCCGGGCACATGCAGAAGCTGTAGACCGAACGGCCGTTGCTGGCGTGGTGCACCAGTTTGTAGTCGGCAGCGCCGAGTTTCGGGTGCCCGGCGTACTTGCCCAGGCGTGCGCGGTCGATCAGCGATTGCGGGTGCTCGATGCGGAAACCTACCGAAAACGGCTTGGCCTCCATGTACACGCCACGACCGTGCAGCATGCGGAAGGTGTCCCGGGCGCTGTGGCCGAGGGCCAGAATCACGTGTTTGGAATGGATCTGCTCGCCGCCATTGAGCTCGACGCCAACCAGTTGGCCATCTTCGATCAACACATCGGTGACGCGCTGCTGGAAGCGCACTTCGCCGCCCATGGCGCGAATCTGCTCACGCATGTTTTCCACTACACCGGTCAGACGGAACGTACCGATGTGCGGTTTGCTGACGTAGAGGATTTCTTCCGGCGCGCCGGCCTTGACGAACTCGTGCAAGACTTTGCGACCGATGAATTTCGGGTCCTTGATCTGGCTGTAGAGCTTGCCGTCAGAGAACGTACCCGCGCCGCCTTCACCGAACTGCACGTTGGATTCGGGGTTGAGCACGCTTTTGCGCCACAGGCCCCAGGTGTCCTTGGTGCGCTGACGCACTTCGGTGCCACGTTCGAGAATGATCGGCTTGAAGCCCATCTGCGCCAGCAGCAGCCCGGCGAAGATCCCGCAGGGGCCGAACCCGACCACGATCGGGCGCTGGCTCAGGTCGGCCGGCGCCTGGCCGACCACTTTGTAGCTGACATCCGGCGCGACGTTGACGTTACGGTCATCGGCGAATCTGTGCAGCACCGCAGCCTCATCGCGAACGTTGAGGTCAATGGTGTAGATGAAGCACAGTTCGGAGGATTTTTTGCGCGCATCGTAGCTGCGCTTGAACAAGGTGAAATCGAGCAGGTCATCACTGGCGATGCCCAGGCGCTGCACGATGGCAGGGCGCAGGTCTTCTTCGGGATGGTCGATCGGCAGCTTGAGTTCGGTGATTCGTAACATGACGGGATCCGGTTCGCGGGGCGCACAACTGCGCCAAGGCGTTTGAAGCCCGCGATTATAAGCCTCAAAGGATGATTCCCGTGAGGCAAAAACGATCAGTCGTTACGCGATCCGCCGAAATACCCACAACCGCGTTGCACCTGGCCATCGATGCGCAGCTCGGCGCTCATGTGTTGCACGCTGCCGGTGCTGCTGTCGACGCAACGTTGCGGCGCGACCCAGAGCTCGATGCGCTGGTTATTGGCTTCGGTGCTGAGGTTGAAGCGGCCATCGCCCAGTTGCTCTTCAACGTACGGCAGGGCCAGGGGCGGTTGACCGGCGCGGTCGATGACCATGCCTTTGCCGCTGACTCTGACGTTCCATTCCGGGCCATGGCCGGCGGCGCGCAGGATCAGCTGCTTGAAGTTGGGATCGTCGCACGCCGTGCCCGAGCGTTCGACGCGGTACAACTGCTCCAGATCCAGCTGGCCGCTGGCGGTGATCCGGCCGCGCACGTCGGCGAACAGCTTACCCTGATCATCGGCCAGGGTTGCGGCTTCTTGCAGGACGCTGGTGCCGCCGGTGTCGTTGACCACCAAGCTGCGCTGCTCATTGCATGGCTGGAACAGTAACTTGCCGTCAGCGGCCGTCAACTGGCCCTGCAGGCGGGTCTGGCCCACATGGGACGCGCTTTCCCGAGGGCCATCAAGCAACTGGCAGGCGGCGAACAGCGGAAGCAGGGCAACAAGCACCAAGGAACGGGCAACACGCATCTTTGAGTCTCCTGACAAGTGTCGCCACGTTACTCAGCCTGACCGTTCATCACAACCCTGCAATGTCCTCGCTTTCCCAGAATCAAGATCAAAAGATCGCAGCCTGCGGCAGCTCCTACAGGATGTACGCCGAGCTTTTGTAGGAGTTGGCAAAGCCTGCGATCTTTTTCAAAACGGCTGAAAATCAAGATCAAAAGATCGCAGCCTGCGGCAGCTCCTACAGGATGTACGCCGTGCTTTTGTAGGAGCTGGCGAAGCCTGCGATCTTTTGATTCTGGCGGTTTAGCCGACGCGGTAGGTCTGGCCGGTCTGTAAGCCTTCCACGCTTTTAGCGTAGGCCAGCGCCACTTCGGCGGCGGGAACCGGTTTGAAGCCACGGAAGTACGGAGCATAACTGCCCATGGCTTCGACCAGCACGTTCGGACTGACCGAGTTGATGCGCAAACCGCGCGGCAGTTCGATCGCCGCTGCACGGACGAAGCTGTCCAGGGCGCCGTTGACCAGGGAGGCCGAGCTGCCGGTACGAATCGGATCGTGGCTGAGGATGCCGGTAGTGAAGGTGAATGAGGCACCGTCATTGGCGTATTCCCGGCCGATCAGCAGCAGATTGACCTGACCCATCAGCTTATCCCGCAAGCCGAGCTCGAAGTCATGTTCGGTCATGGTCGCCAGCGGCACGAAGTTGACGCTGCCGGCGGC
Organism: Pseudomonas sp. GM79; assembly: GCF_000282495.1. GTDB lineage: Bacteria > Pseudomonadota > Gammaproteobacteria > Pseudomonadales > Pseudomonadaceae > Aquipseudomonas. Next base: position 149,864 of record NZ_AKJE01000087.1, on the reverse strand, counting down.
GCAGATCAGCGCATCGAAGTTGCCAGTCTGTTGGAACAATTTGCGGATCGAGGCGCTGTCACTGATGTCGACCTGAAATTCACCGCTCTTGCGGCCGATACGGATGATTTCGTGGCGCTGGGACAGTTCATGGTCAATGGCCGAACCGACGGTGCCAGAGGCGCCGATCAAAAGAATTTTCATCGCGATGTACCTGAATGGGTTGGATTTAAATTTAAGTTTAGAGTGGTTTTTTCCATAGATAAGCGGGCTAATAGGCAACCTTTGGTTTTCAAATGGAAACAATCCCATGAGCGAAATGGACGACCTGGCGGCATTCGCAGTGTTGATCGAGGCGGGCAGTTTCACCTTGGCCGCCCAACAATTGGGTTGCAGCAAGGGGCAACTCTCCAAGCGCATCAGCCTGCTGGAAACGCGGTTTTCCGTAGTGTTGCTGCAACGCACCACACGCCGCTTGAGCCTGACGGCGGCAGGCGCGGCGCTATTGCCGCAAGCCCAGGCACTGGTGATTCAAGTCGAGCGAGCGCGTCAGGCCCTCGCGCGGTTGAAAGACGACATGGCCGGCCCGGTGCGGATGACGGTTCCGGTTTCACTGGGGGAAACGTTCTTTGACGGCGCGCTGCTGGAGTTTTCCCGGCAGTACCCCGAGGTGCAGATCGAACTGGAGCTCAACAACAACTACCGCGACCTGTCCCGGGACGGTTTCGACCTGGCGATCCGCTCGGAAGTGGCCAACGACGAACGCCTGGTCGCCCGTCCGCTGCTGGCCTGGCACGAGATGACTTGCGCCAGCCCTGCGTACCTTGAGCGATTCGGTGAACCACTGACGCCTCAGGCACTGGCCGAACACCGCTGCCTGCTCAACAGCCATTACAGCGGTCGCGAAGAATGGCTCTATCACCAACAGCACGAGTTATTGCGGGTGCGAGTGTCGGGGCCGTTCGCCAGCAACCACTACAACCTCTTGAAGAAGGCCGCGCTGGCGGATGCGGGCATTGCGCGTTTGCCATCGTATTTGCTGCAAGAGGAATTGGCTGACGGGCGTTTGCGCTGGCTCCTGCGCGATTATCAGACTCGCAGCATGCCGATGTACCTGGTGCACCCGTATCAAGGCGGTTTGCCGAAGCGCACCCAAGTGCTGGCGGATTATCTGATCGGTTGGTTCAAGCGCAGTGGCGAGGCGTTGGACAGGCTTTAAGGTAGCGATAGGGCACTGAAATCTGATTCATCACGCAATCCCCTGTGGGAGCGGGCTTGCTCGCGAAAGCGGTGTATCAGTCAACATCTCTGTTGAATGTGAAACCGCCTTCGCGAGCAAGCCCGCTCCCACAAGGGGATCTTCATCGTCTGGAGTTTTGAGGTCTGGCATACCGCTTGGCAATCAGATGATCAATCGACAACTTGCCCGGCCCGGTAGCCATCAAGTACAGCAACACCGCAGCCCAGGTGCCGTGGGTTGGATAGGCATCGGGGTACACGAACAGTTGAATGGTCAGCGTCATACCCAACAGCGCCAACGCCGAAAAACGGGTGGCGAAGCCGATCAGAATCAGCATCGGAAAGAAATGTTCGGCAAAGGCCGCCAGGTGCGCCGCCAGTTCCGGGGAGAGCAATGGCAGGTGATATTCGCTCTGGAACAACGGGATGGTGGAGTCCGCCAGCCTCGGTACGCCGAGTTGTAACGTGCCGTCGATCAAGTCGATGGCCAGGCCTTCCACCTTGGTTTGTCCGGACTTCCAGAACACCGCGGCAATCGAAAAACGCGCGATAAAGGCGATCAGGCTGTGGGGGATTTTTTCCAGCCACTTGATGGCGCGGGCGATGGGGTTCTGATGGAGGTTCATGGCGATACCTTCTGGTGTAAATGGGTGATGACGTTGTGGCTGATCAGCAGCGCCAGGGTTTGGCTGAGGTCGAAGTCGGGCGCTGTTTCCAGCGCTTGGGCCAGAGGCTGGCCGAGTCGCAGGTTCTGAATGAACGTGCTGGCGCCGTGGTCGATGGCGAAAACCTCAACTTCCAGACCATTGCGCAACACCAGCGCGTTTTGTCCGTGGCCGAGGTCGATCCCGGCCAGCGTCGCGTCCTGTTGATGCGCGGCCCAGATTGCAACCACGGCAAAGGCTGAAGACAGCAGATTCAGGGAGGGATGAAACCCGACCGTCAGCTCGCTCAGCGCCTGCGGGTCCGACAGTGCGGCGGCAATCTGTTCATGGCGCAAGGGCTGAGCGTCGGCGGCGTGATAGGCCTGAACGCGCAACCGCTCCAGCCGCGCCATGTCGGCCAGATAAGGCACGCTGGCTGCCGGTTCAAAGTTGTCGATGAACTCGGCGAAGTCCTTGCCGTAGTCGTTGATGAGTGGGCCTCGAGGCGGGCAATGCTGCACATACAGCCCCGCCATCGCCCGAAAGAACTCATCGCCCACCAATTGCGCAACCACTGGGTAACTGTCGGCCAAGGCGTTGATCAGCGAGCTCTGCACATTGTTGCGATACACCGCGAAACGGCTGGCGGGATCGGCGCCATTGGCACAGAACAAACCGTCGGGGCAGGGCTGTTGCGGATCGAGCAGGGCGGCGGCAAACGCAGCTTGAGTGCTCATGATCGGCTCCCCGCGCAATGCAGCAACTCATCAGCCTGACGGGCTTCGGCGTACAGCACGCTGAAGGCCGGTAACTGGTTGTCGCGCTCGATCAACGTGGCGATCGGGCCAACCCGCTCCAGCACCTGCCTGTACAGTGCCCACACCGCGTTATCGATGGGCGCACCGTGATCGTCGATCAGCAGACGGTCGCCGAGGCTGTCCGTATCTTCGGCAAACCCGGCCAGATGAATCTCTCCCACTGCGTGCAGCGGCAGCGCGTCGATGTAGGCCAGCGGATCCCTTTGGTGATTGATGCAGGAGACGTAGACGTTGTTGACGTCCAGCAGCAGCCCGCAGCCGGTGCGGCGAATGACCTCACTGATGAAGTCGGCCTCATCGATTGTCGAGCGCTGGAACGCCAGATACGTCGCCGGGTTCTCCAGCAGCATCGGGCGTTTGAGGGCGCTCTGCACCTGATCGATATGCTCGCAGACGCGGTTCAGCGTCGGTGCATCGTAGGCCAGGGGCAGCAGGTCATTGAGAAACACCGGGCCATGACTGGACCAGGCCAGGTGTTCGGAAAAGGATTGGGGTTGATAGCGTTCGATCAGCGCGGCAAGCCTTTGCAGGTGCTGAAGATCCAGCGGACCTTCGGCACCAATAGACAAGCCAACGCCGTGTAGCGATAGCGGATACTGCTCGCGAATCAACCCCAAAAAATGATGAAACGGGCCGCCGGCCACCATGTAGTTTTCGGCGTGGACTTCGAAGAAACCGATGTCCGGTTGTGCACCGAGCACTTCACGAAAGTGCTCGGTCTTGAGCCCCAGCCCGGAGCGGGGCGGGAGCCCGGAGAATGAATTGTTCATGGTCGACACTCAGGCTGGGTGCTGATTACGACTTGGCTTTGTAGGCTTCCAATTGGCCGAAACCGGTTGGCGAGGTTTTGCTCATCGTGGTGGCGCAGGTGCCTTTAGGCACCAGTTTGAAAGCATTTGGCTGGTAGTCTGTTTTTGCCGTGCCGGCGCAAGTCGTGCCAGCGCCTGCGGCGCAATCATTCTTGCCTTTCATGGCCACGCCGAAGCATTTTTCCATGTTGTCGTCAGCGGCATGGGCAGTGGAAACAGCGGCGATGCTCAGGGCAGAACCGAGGGCCAGAACCAGGGCGGTGGCGGACAGGGTGCGGGTGGTAGCAGTCATGATGTTTCTCCGAAATTGAGCTTGGGTTGGCAAGCGTTTGTGCTTGCTTACTGCTCTAGAGAAACGACAGGGCGATGCGTTACAGGCCACCCAAAATTTTTTTTGCAGATAAGGTCGTCAGGCAATGCTGATTTTACTGACGCTGGTGATCTGACCGTTCCAGATCATCTCGTAGTGGGCTGTTTGAGTGATTGATGAGAGGGGGCTGGGGGTCATCAGTGCCCAACAGTAGCTCCCCTGCATGCGCACGGAGTTGTACCGCAGACCAGGGACCCCAGCATTCTTGATGGCCTTTCCCAAGCGATGGGAGTGCGTGTAATCGACGGGATCGTAGACAGGATCGTCCATTGGAATGGATACGCCATCCCTCATGGCTTCGTCAACGAAAGTGCAGGATAACCCCCGGAAAACAAACCTCTCGTAATTGAGCCCCTGGACTTTCGACCAATACTGATTCTGATGATGCTGCACCTCAGCCAGTGCGGTTTCCATCGAGGCAGCCAGGTACAACACGCCGAAACTGCCATCGCTGAAACGCGAACCCGCTGGGTTGATGTGGGTGAAAGGAGCGATTGCGTAAGAGCACCCAGGGATGCCGAAGGGAATCTGCGCACGCGGTATCAGCTCAAGCCGGCCGACTTCATTTTGCAGCCTCGGATTGGTGAGGGCCTGGATCTGATACAGCACATCAAATTCGTCCGCGTTTGCCACGTCGTCAAACAGCGCTATGGGCGGAAATTTTGAATTGATCAATCGGTAGGCCTGCAACTGCTCACCGGCCAATACAGCCAGCTGGCTCACCGTTACCATTGTGCGCCTCGCAGCATGTCGATCCGCCGAAACGTCTCGTACAGTGAAATCATATCCCCTTGGGACATGATTTCGAGCGGGCTACGCCCATTGAAGAACTCGTTCTCGTTCGCCATCGCCGCAAAACCATAGACGTTTTCAGGGTTGTCAAAGACAAGGCGCAGGGTGGCATGGATGTTGAGAATAAAACTGATGCGCTGCATCTGGTCTGAATCCAGGCTGACGGACCAATCGGGATCGCGCTGCTTTGCCCGGGAGTACGTACTGCGGGAAATGCGCAGGATGCGACAGGCCTGATCGCTCGACGCTTGCCACTTTTCGAGTATGCCTACAGCCGCTCGCAAACCAGTCACGCACTGGTCTTTGCTGAAGGCTTGTACCTGGGAGGTTGCTGTCATGGCGATTACTTTGATTTGGTCTATAGATACAAATATATTAAAAATGTATCTATGGATCAAGCTAGTTCGTGTTGTGAATACGCAGACCCCCGTAGGAGCTGCCGAAGGCTGCGATTATTTGACTTTGACCTTTTCTGAATCACTGAAGATCAAGATCAAAAGATCGCAGCCTTCGGCAGCTCCTACGAGGGCGAAGCGGTTACGTCAGGCGTTAGGATGTGTAGCTTGCAGGAAGTAACGCTGACACTGATTAAACACGTTCTCCCAAACACCAAAAATCCCCCTGTAGGAGCTGCCGAAGGCTGCGATCTTTTGACTTTGATCTTTTCTGAATCACTGAAGATCAAGATCAAAAGATCGCAGCCTTCGGCAGCTCCTACGGGGGATCTTCATTGTTGTGGGGTTTGTGGCAGGCATAAAAAAACGGCCTGCGAAGGCCGTTTTTTGTTTACCGCAATCGCTTAACCACCGAGGTACGCTTCGCGCACTTTCGGATCAGTCAACAGCGCTTCACCGGTGCCAGTCATCACCACCCGGCCGTTCTCCAGAACGTACGCACGGTCAGCAATTTTCAACGCCTGGTTGGCGTTTTGCTCCACCAGGAACACCGTCACACCGTCCTTGCGCAGTTGTTCGATGATGTCGAAGATCTGCTGGATGATGATCGGTGCCAGGCCCAGCGATGGCTCGTCGAGCAGCAACAGCTTGGGCTTGCTCATCAGCGCACGGCCGATGGCGAGCATTTGCTGTTCGCCGCCAGACATGGTGCCGCCGCGTTGGGCGAAGCGTTCTTTCAGGCGTGGGAAAAGTCCGAGGACCTTGTCCATCTGTTCCTGATAGTCGCCCTTGTCGGTGAAGAATCCGCCCATGGCGAGGTTCTCTTCCACGGTCAGACGGGCAAACACCCGACGACCTTCCGGGACCACGGCGATGCTTTTACGCATGATGTGCGACGAGTCCTGGCCGACGAGCTCTTCACCCATGTAGCGGATGCTGCCGCTGTGGGCTTGCGGCGAACCGCAGAGGGTCATCAGCAGGGTCGACTTGCCGGCACCGTTGGCGCCAATCAGGGTCACGATCTCGCCCTGACGGACTTCGACGTTGACGCTGTGCAGCGCCTGGATCTTGCCGTAGAAGGTGGAAACGTTTTCGAACTGCAGCATTTACGCTTCCCCCAGGTAGGCTTTGATCACTTCAGGATTGTCGCGGATCTGTTCCGGCGTACCGTTGGCCAGAGGCGTGCCCTGGTTGATCACGAAGATGTGGTCGGAAATGCTCATGACCAGTTTCATGTCGTGTTCGATCAGCAGCACGGTCACATCATGCTCTTCACGCAGGATGCCGATCAGTGCCTTGAGGTCTTCGGTTTCCCGCGGGTTGAGACCGGCAGCCGGTTCGTCGAGCATGAGGATCCGCGGGCGGGTCATCATGCAGCGAGCGATTTCCAGGCGACGTTGCTGACCGTAGGCCAGGGTGCCGGCCGGACGGTTGGCGAACTCCTTGAGGTTGACCTTTTCCAGCCAGTACTCGGCGTATTCCATGGCCTCGCGTTCGCTTCTGCGGAACGCGGGGGTCTTGAACAGACCGGCCAGGAAATTGGTGTTCAGGTGACGATGTTGTGCGATCAAGAGGTTCTCGACCGCTGTCATTTCCTTGAACAGCCGCACGTTCTGGAAGGTGCGCACCACGCCTTTGAGGGCAATCTTGTGGCCCGGCAACCCTTGGATCTGCTCGCCGTCCAGCACGATGCTGCCGGCGGTGGGCTGGTAGAAACCGGTCAGGCAGTTGAACACGGTGGTCTTGCCGGCGCCGTTGGGGCCGATCATCGATACCACTTGTTTCTCTTTGACGGTCAGGGCCACGCTGTTGACCGCCAACAGGCCGCCGAAGCGCATGCTCAGGTCAGTGACTTTCAGGATCTCACGGCTCATTTGCGCAGCTCCATGTGGGGGCGTTGCATCGGCAGCAGACCTTGTGGACGCCAGATCATCATCAGCACCATCAAGGCGCCGAACATCAACATGCGGTATTCACTGAACTCACGCATCATTTCCGGCAACAGGATCATCACCGTGGCGGCGAGTACGACGCCCAGTTGCGAGCCCATGCCGCCCAGCACCACGATGGCGAGGATGGTCGCCGATTCGATGAAGGTGAAGGACTCCGGTGTCACCAGGCCTTGGCGCGCGGCGAAGAAGCTACCGGCGAAACCGGCGAAGCAGGCACCGAGGGTGAAGGCCGACAGCTTGATGACCGTAGGATTGAGACCCAGTGCACGGCAGGCAATTTCGTCTTCACGCAGCGCTTCCCAGGCACGACCCAGGGGCATGCGCAGCAAGCGGTTGATGACGAACAGCGCGAACAACGACAACAACACTGCGATCAGGTAAAGGAAGATCACCTTGTTGATCGAGTTGTATTCCAGGCCGAAGTACTCGTGGAAGGTCTGCAGACCTTCTGCGGCAGTTCTATCAAAGCTCAGCCCGAAAAGCGTGGGCTTGGGAATGTTGCTGATGCCGTTCGGGCCGCCGGTGAGGTCGGTCAGGTTACGCAGGAACAGGCGGATGATTTCACCGAAACCCAGGGTCACGATTGCCAGGTAGTCGCCGCGCAAACGCAGTACCGGGAAGCCGAGCAGGAAGCCAAACGTGGCCGCCATCATCCCGGCGATCGGCAGGCAGATCCAGAAGCTCAGGCCGTAGTAGTGCGACAGCAGCGCGTAGCTGTAGGCGCCCACGGCATAGAAGCCGACGTAACCGAGGTCGAGCAGGCCAGCCAGGCCGACCACGATGTTCAAGCCCAAGCCGAGCATCACGTAGATCAGCACCAGGGTGGCGATGTCCACCGCCCCGCGGGAGCCGAAGAACGGCCAGACCAGCGCGCCGATGATCAACGCGATGATGATCCAGCGTTGAGTCGTCGGCAGGGTCAGGAAGTTAGTGGCCTTGGCCGGCATCACCGGCAGGTTGGGCGAAGCTTTCCAGGCCGAACTGATCTGCTGGTCGAACAGCACCCGCAGGAACATCAGCACCGAGCACACGGCGATGGTGATCAGCGTTGCAGTGCTGGTGCCATGGACTTCGAGGTTGATGCCGACAATGGTCAGTTTCAGACCCAGTACCGGGTAGGCAACCGCCCACACCAGCAAGGCGCTGAACAACGCCTGTTTAAGATTCCTAGTCATACTTTCTCAACCTCCGGACGGCCCAACAGGCCGGTTGGCCGGAACAACAACACCAGAACCAATAGACCGAACGCCACGACGTCCTTGTACTGGTCGCCGAAGATATCGGCACCAAAGGCTTCCGCCACCCCAAGCACCAGCCCGCCGAGCATCGCGCCGGGGATGCTGCCGATACCGCCCAATACTGCTGCGGTGAAGGCCTTGAGGCCGACCAGGAAACCGGCGTTCGGGTTGATCACGCCATATTGCATGCTCAGCAACACAGCCGCGATGGCTGCCAGTGCGGCACCGATGACGAAGGTCAGGGCGATGATGTTGTTGGTGTTGATACCCAAGAGGTTGGCCATCTTGATGTCTTCGGCACAGGCGCGGCAGGCGCGGCCCAGGCGAGAACGGGAGATGAACAGCGTCAGGCCGAGCATGGCGACCAGGGTCACCACGAACACCACGATTTGCATGTAGGAAATCAGCACTTCATGTGCGCCACCTGGCCCGATGGCGAAGTTGCCAGGGATCAGGTTGGAGATGGATTTGTCCTTGGAGTCTTGCGCCAGCAGAACCGTGTTCTGCAGGAAGATCGACATGCCGATGGCGGAAATCAGCGGGATCAGACGGTTGCTGCCGCGCAGAGGGCGGTAGGCGATCCGTTCGATGCTGTAACCGTAGGCACTGGTCACGACGATGGTCGCGAGGAAAGCCGCGGTCATCAAGAGAGGGACACTGTCGAGTCCCAGCATGGCCAGCCCGGCGATGGCGATGAACGCCACGTAAGAGCCGATCATGTACACCTCGCCGTGGGCGAAGTTGATCATTCCAATGATGCCGTAAACCATCGTATAGCCGATGGCGATCAGGGCATACGTGCTGCCAATGGTCAGACCATTAACCAGCTGTTGGAAGAAGTGATAGATGTCAGGCATTACAGCGCTCCTAAAAACCTGATACGCATTTCACTGGTGGAGTCATTTTCCCGCTCGAGCCCCGTGGATCTGCATCCACTTCGAATTCGAGGTTTGCCAGCGAACCGCTGATGACGGTTTTGAGATTTTCAGGTGGGGAGACTGGCGGATCACGCCAGCGCGGCCCAATACGTTCGTAAAACAAAGCCCACGGCACGCCGTGGGCTTTATTGGCAGTCAGTCAGGCCAAGGCCTTACTGAGGCGAAACTTCAGTTTTAGGTTTGCCGAAATGCCACTGGTAAACCACGAATTTGAAGTCCTTCAGGTCGCCCTTGTCGTCGAAAGACAGGTCGCCGGTCGGGGTTTTGAACGTGCCCTTGTGGATAGCTTCAGCCACTTTTGCAGCGTCTTCGCTCTTCGCGGCCTTGATGCCTTCGGCGATGACTTGCACAGCCGAGTAGGCCGGGAACACGAACGGACCGCTCGGGTCTTCTTTCTTGGCTTTGAACGCGTCAGCCAGGGCAACGTTGGCCGGATCCTGGTCGAAGGATTTCGGCAGGGTCACCAGCAGGCCTTCAGAAGCTTCCTTGGCGATCTGCGAAATGGAGTCGTTACCCACGCCTTCCGGACCCATGAACTTGGCTTTCAGGCCTTTTTCCTGGGATTGACGCAGGAGCAGACCCAGCTCTGGGTGGTAGCCGCCGTAGTAGACAAAGTCGACGTTGGCTTGCTTGAGCTTGGAGACCATCGAAGAGAAGTCTTTGTCGCCGGCGTTGATACCTTCGAACACGGCAACCTTGACGCCTTTCTTCTCGAGGGTGGTTTTAACGGCGCTGGCGATGCCTTCACCGTATTGCTGTTTGTCGTGCAGCACAGCAACGATTTTCGGTTTGACATGATCGGCGATGTAGTTACCAGCGGCCGGGCCTTGGGCGCTGTCCAGACCGATGGTGCGGAAGATCATCTTGTAGCCGCGAGTGGTGATGTCCGGGCTGGTGGCAGCCGGAGTGATCATGATCACGCCTTCGTCTTCGTAAATGTCCGAAGCCGGTTGAGTGGAGCTGGAGCACAGGTGACCCACCACGAACTTGACGCCGTCGTTGACGACTTTGTTCGCAACAGCAACCGCTTGTTTTGGATCGCAGGCGTCATCGTATTCAACGGCTTCGAGCTTCTTGCCGTCGACGCCGCCCTTGGCGTTGATTTGTTCGATGGCCATTTTCGAGCCACTGAACTGCATGTCGCCGTATTGGGCTACAGGGCCGGTTTTAGGGCCGGCGATGCCGATCTTGATGGTGTCAGCGGCGAACGAATGGCTGGCAACCCCGGCCAGAACCATAGCGGCAAACAGTTTTGAAATCTGCTTAGTAGCCTTAGTCATAGTGCTCCACTCTTACTGTTGTAGTTTTTATAGTCCTGGCGCCGTAGCAGCAGAACCGGGTCAGATATCGTTGATATCCTCCGGAAAATGCCCCCGGCAACTGTACCGGTACAGTGTAGAGCGCCGATTGTTAGCCTGGGAAGGCAGCGCCGGGGGGCAAAACCTGAGGGTGTCGCTTTATTGAAAGAAAAAGACAGAATCACGGCGGGATGTTAGCTGGCTAATACTTGGATTCAGCAGCATTCCCTGGCTTTCCTGCATTTCTCGATCGGTAACGCAATTGCATCCGGGTTTTTCTGGCGCAATACCGACGTTATCATTCACGTCGTTTTTCATTGCGGACAGAAACCCATGACTCAAGAACCTAGCACCCTCTATGCCAAGCTGCTTGGTGAGACCGCATCTATTACCTGGAAAGAGTTGGAGCCGTTCTTTGCCAGGGGTGCCCTATTGTGGGTCGATCCAGGCCTGGATTTGATCGCTGCGGCAGAAGCGGTGGCAACCGATGAAGGCGAGAAAGTCGCTGCCTGGCTGGCCGCCGACAAGGTCGCCAAGCTGTCTGAAACGCGGGCGCTGGATCTTTTCGAGCGCGATCCCGAGCTGTGGGCCGTGGTGGTTTCACCGTGGATTCTGATCCAGGAAAGGGCGACGAGCTGAACGCTTGCACTTAATTGGTGCGCTGCGCTGTCGGTTAAAAGTGTGTAGCCGAGTAGCGTGATGGCATGTTGCCGTAGAGAAAGGCCACAGAAGGGTCTTGGCGAGGGTGACGTAAACGTAACGGGAACAGTTTATTGAGCAGCCGATTGGCTGCTTAATTGTTTCTGGATGTTGGTAAATCAGTGGCTGATGCGGTGAATGTCAGCCCGCTTTCGCGAGCAAGCCCGCTTTCGCGAGCAAGCCCGCTCCCACATTTGATCGCATTCCTTCTGGAGGAACCCGGTTAAATGTGGGAGCGGGCTTGCTCGCGAATGGCGGCGCCGCCGATTAAGCGGTTTTACCGGTATGGTTATTCAAAGAAATAACCTTGGTCTTGCCAATCCGGTGACGGTAAATCTCGCGCAGATACTTGATCGCCTTCTTCACGCAATCCCGGGACAAACGAATGTCATTGATCGAGACAAACTTGTCCTTGTCGTTGATCAGCTCGCGGTACTTCTTCTCGTACATCGGTTTGATCGCGTACCAGTTGGTATCGAGGATTTTCGCCGGGTTTTCGAATTCGTTGAGCAGTTCATCGATCCGGTTTTCGTCGAAGTCTTCATTGATGATGAAGTCCAGGATCGAGTTGTCCAGCGTCTCGTCGAAGCGGTAGGGGGTTTTCGCGAAGCAGCGCTTGATGAAGGCCACGATCAGGGTCAAAAAGTCGTCCGACAGGCACGGGCTCTTGGCGATGAGGGTGGTCAGCGACAAGTTGGCCGAGGCGCCGATGACCAGCGCATAACGCTTGAGCGTGGTGTTGGGGAACAAGCTGTTGAGGTGGGTCTTCAGCCTGTTCAGGTCCATGTAGGACAGCTTGTAGTCCTTGGGCAAGGACACAATCGACACCACCGACGAACAATTCTTGAAGAAGTGCAGGTCGTGCAACGCGGCCGCGTCATAGCCCGAGTTCTTGTACTGCTCAAGCGAGGCGCGATAGCGCTTGGACTCGATCGGCAACAGGCTGATGCCTTCGATTGCCTGCGTGACCTTGTTGAAGTGCGGCAGGTCGATCGAGCGGAAGAACAGGTCGTCGATGTTCAGGCGTTGCGGCTCTTTTTCGAACACCTTGAACTTGTCGCTGCTCGGCGGCGGGGTTTCCGGCACCACGGATTCGGCGTAGGCAATTGCCACGGGGCCGGCCAGGCTCATGAACAGGTCGTTGGCGTCCAGGCGAATGGTTTCGCCGATGTCGATGCCGGCACGACGGAAATAGTTCTGGTCGTAATCGGTGGTGACCGCCTGCGCTGTCAGAATGTTGAAGATCTGCTGTGAGATGTACTGGTTGGCGTGCTTTTCCATGGCATTGACATCAATGTTCTGGATGTTGCCGTCATCGCTTTCTTCGGCGTAACGCATGATGTCGTTGGAGATCAGCATCATCGCGTTCCATGGGCGGATACGGCCCATGACGCTGGCTTCGCTGCTGTCTTCGTTGGCGAAGTTGTAGGAGAAGTCCCACTCTTCCGACAGGTATTTGCACAGCAGACGACCGGCGTTGATGTGCAGTGCCTCGGACATTTCGCTGCGGTGATCGGAAATGTTCGGCAGTACGCAAATGCCGCTGGTGAAGATCGGTTCGAAGACGAAGGAATGACCGCTCTTGCTGTCGTGCTCGTCCATCGGCTTGGTGTCGAACGTCTTGTTCATGTACGAGTGTTGCTGGGCCAGGCCGAACTCCGAGGCCATGCCCGAACCGGTACCGCCGCCGGCACTGAAGATCGAGAAATACAGGCGCGACTGGTTGGCCTTGATGCCGCAGCTGTCGATCAGGTACGAGTGAATCATCTTCCAGTCAGGGCTGGAGAAGCGCTGGGTGTCCTTGTTCAGGATGATCTTGGCCAGGTATTGGCCGAGGATCGGCGCGTTACCGGCGCCACCGGCGTGGACTTCCGACAAGTCCATGATTTTCATTTTGCTGTAGTCACGCAAAAAGCCGCTTTTTTCGCCCTTGCGCGAGAAACGGATGCGACCGGCGATGTCCTTGTCCAGGTCGCCGAGCATCACCAGCGGCTCGACCAGAAACACCGGTTTGCTGGCCTTGTTCGTCCCCAGGCGCAGGTTGTTGCGGATCCACTGCGCCGGGCTGTAGCCCTTTTCGGCGTAGCGTTTGTCCGGCGACAGACGGTCTTCGTTGTTGAATTCGTTGAGGTAGAACTTGCGGGCGTTGTACACCAGTTCCGCGACGTCTAGCGCGATGTTCGAACCACAACGGCCCAGGCCGATCAGGCACACCGAAGGGAATTCCTGATCGCTGTGCTGTTCGTTGTCGCCTTCCAGATGGGGCGGGCGCGGGAACACCATGTCGCGCAGGCCGTCGAGGTTGTCGAGGATGCGGTCGGTATTGGTTTCGGTGAAGTACAGGTATTGCTGAGTCGCCAGCGGACGCGACGGGGTCAATGGCTTCGACGATGAGGGGCTGTTCGCCGCGGGGCTCAGGGTCAGGTCGGATACCGCGGTGGCCGGATTGTTTTTAGAAGTCATTGTGCGCCATATACCTGGACTGGTCGGCTCGGCGACAAGTGTCATCGAGTCATCACGGAATGAGATCTCGCGTCTTTTTGCAGCGCGAATATGACCCAAGCGTCAGGGTCTTGGCCTGTGCATCGCTCGGGGGAATCCTTTCCTTAATCATGATGAATCGGCCAATATTCGATGATCTTTAATCAAAGGGAGGCTAAATGATGGCAACGTTGCCAGCGCTGGGGTTTGCCGGAATCGGTTTGATGGGCTTGCCAATGTGCCGACGCCTGTTGGCGGCGGGTTATCCGCTGACGGTGTGGAACCGTAACCCTGACAAGTGCGCAGTGCTGGTCGAGGCCGGCGCGCGGCAAGTGGCGACACCGGCCGAACTGTGCCGACACGCGGACCTGGTGATGTTGTGCTTGGCCGACACAGCTGTTGTACGTGAGGTGGTGTTTGGCGCGGCAGGCGTTGCCGAGGGGGCGAAAAGCGGCCAGCTACTGGTGGATTTTTCCAGTCTGGAGCCCACCGCGACGCGGGAAATGGCGAATGCCTTGGCCAGTAAAACCGGTATGAGTTGGCTCGATGCGCCGGTCTCCGGCGGAGTGGTCGGCGCCGAGGCCGGCAGCCTGGCGATCATGGTCGGTGGCGAGGCGGCAGACCTTGAGCGCGTGCGACCGGTGTTGTTGACCCTTGGCCAGCGCGTGACCCACATGGGCGCCGTCGGTGCGGGGCAGGTGACCAAGGCCTGCAATCAGATGATCGTGGCGTGCAATGCCTTGGTGATTGCCGAAGTGGTGGCCTTGGCCGAGCGTTCCGGGGTCGACGCCCGCTTGATCGCCGAGGCGCTCGCCGGTGGCTTCGCCGATTCAAAACCGCTGCAGATTCTTGCGCCGCAAATGGCCGACAGCCGTTTCGAACCGGTGAAGTGGCACGTACGCACGCTGCTCAAGGATCTGGACACCGCCGTGAAATTTTCCCGCGAACAGGGTTCGGCCACACCGATCAGCGGATTGGCCGCACAACTGATGCGCCTCCATGGGGGCCAGGGCTTCCTGGAAAAGGATCCGTCGACGCTAGTGCAGTTATACCGCGAGCCAGACTCAAAGGATTGACGGTGTGCATGTGCTTGTGCTGATTGATGTCCGCCAGTACTGGACGCAACTCGGCCAGCGGCACCGGGCGGCTGAGCAGGTAGCCCTGAACGAAATCGCAGCCGTGGCGTTCGAGAAAGTCGTATTGCTCGAAGGTTTCGACGCCTTCGGTGACGACCTGCAAATGCAGGGTATGGGCCATGACGATAATGGCCTGGACGATTTCCATGTCCTGGGTGGCCTTGGGGATGTCCTGAATGAACGAGCGGTCGATCTTCAACGTGTTTAACGGCAGGCGCCTGAGGTAGGCCAGGGATGAATAGCCGGTGCCGAAGTCATCGATCGACAACGAGACCCCGAGGGCACGAATCTGCCGCAGCAACACCAGGGTGTTGCTGATATTGCCCATCAACGCATTCTCGGTGACTTCCAGTTCCAGACGGTGTGGTGCCACCCCGAAGGCGTGCAGGGCGTGTTCGATTTCATTGGCCAGTTCTTCTCGCGTCAGGTTCAGGGGCGAGCAATTCACCGCGATTTTGAGTTCTTCGCAATCGTGCCGGGACAGCTCGCCCAAGTCCTCGCAGGCCTTGCGCAGCACCCAGTTGTCCAGCTCGGCGATCAGGCCGTTGGCTTCGGCAATGGCGATGAACCGATCCGGCGTGAGCAATCCGTGAACCGGATGTTGCCAGCGAATCAGCGCTTCAAGTTTGGTGACCTGGCCGATTCTCAGGTCATAAATCGGTTGGTAATACAGCATCAACCCGGTGTCTTCGCGCAGGGCGTGGCGCAGTTCCTCTTCGAGTTGCAACTCCAGGGTGGCTCGGGTTTTCAGGTTTGAACTGAAAAAATGCAGGGCGTTACGACCGCAATCCTTGGACTGGTACAGCGCCAGGTCAGCGTTTTTCAGCAGTTCGTCACAGGTCTTGCCGTCTTCCGGAAACAGGCTGATGCCGATGCTGGTGGTCATGACCATGCGCCGTCCGGACAACTCGATGGGTTCCTTCATTTTCAGCATGATGCGCTGGGCCATTTGCCGCGCTTCTTCACGGTCATACAGGGTGATGAGGATGCAGAACTCGTCGCCTCCGAAGCGCGCCACCACGTCTTCATGACTGCGCACCGAGGCCTTGATGTGGCTGGCCAGGACTTTGAGCAATTCGTCACCGGCGTCATGGCCGAGGCTGTCATTGATCCGCTTGAAATGGTCGATGTCGAGGAACATCACCGCCAGCATGCCGCCTTCATTGGTTTTCTCGATGAGTTTCTCGGCGAAGATCTGGTTGAAGCCTCGTCGGTTGATCAGGCTGGTCAAGGGGTCGTAATGCGCCACCTGTTGCAGCGACATGCGTGCCTGATCCAGTTGGCTGAGCAGGGCGTTGACCCGTTGCAGGTCATGCTCTTTGTGTTGCAGCTTCTTGTCCGCCCATGCAGCGCTGATGCCGCTGCCGATGATCAGCAGCGTCATTACCGCTACCGTCAGCCCCAGTTGCAGGTGATTGTTGTCAGCGGGCAGCGGTTCGAGGCTGCCGGCGGGCAGCACCAGGCTGAACGCCGCCATGCCGGTGAAATGCATGCTCACGATGCCGGCTCCGAGCACCAGGCTGGCGGTGTATTTGAGCAATTGATGAAACACGCCGGCACCATCGCGCAGGTGACTGGAAATCAACAGGGCGGCCAGGCTGGCACCGATGGCGATCACAATGGAAAGCACGAACAGGATGGGTTGGTAGTAAGCCATCGCATTCGACCGCAGGGCGGCCATGCCCACGTAATGCATGGTTGCGATGCCCAGGCCGATCCACACTGCGGCTCGCAGGTATTGCCAGAAATTCAGCTGAGGATGGCTGAGGGTGTGCATGGCCAGCCACGAGGCGGTCAGGGCGAACAACAGCGAGAGCAGGGTAGTGGGCAGGTGGTAATGGATTTCGATCGGCGCCTGGAACGCCAGCATGCTGATGAAGTGCATGGCCCAGATACCGCCCGCCAGGCACCCGGCACCGACCCAGCGCCAGAGTCGTTGGGAGGCGGATTTTTCCACATGGCCGACCTGCTCGGTCATGTCCAGCGTGGCGAAGCCGGCCGCGCAAGCCACCAGATAGGCCAGCAACACCAGAAAAGGGTTATGGGTGCAATCGAGTATGACCTGCCCGCTCTCTGGCAGCCCGGTCATGAAATGCAAACCAAGCCACTCCATAGCATGCCCCATCTCTGAATCATCCTGGCCTGCGCCATGCGCGCTGGCGAATGCTTGCAGTATAGAGGCCTTGCACGGAGCGCAAGAGGTGATGGCACGGTGACGCCAATAATTTTGGTATTAGCGTGATAGCGATTGGCGCTAAGTCTCAAGCGCTCCGTTCATAAGGCATTTCGAACTCCGGTTGCAGGGCTGGCAACCCGAACGCGGCCCGGGCCGCGTCGCAATCCACGTTCACCTCACCAGTGGCCCACGAGGCGTCGAACTCCCGGCAGGTGCTGGAGCGCTGATCGTAAATCGAGCACTGCACGGTGCTGCCCACCTCACCTACCAGCCCGACGCAGCGGGTCGGTTTGCAGTCTGTGCCGAGCATGGCCACCCGACTGGGACTGATGGGCGCGACCAGTTCATCGGGCACCGTCCCCCCTGCCGAGATGCATTCACCCCAGAAAAAAGACACGCGAAAATGAGAACAGCAGGCACCGCAATTCAGACACGGACTGGCTTCGGACATGGGCGATAGTCAAAGAGGGATGGGGGACACGGTGGGCAGACAAGGCCGCTATTCTAGGCTTTGCCTTGGGCTTGGGAAGGGGGGCACAGAGGTATTTTTCAATGGTCGGTCGGGTCATGGAAAACACCGCAATTCCCCTGTGGGAGCGGGCTTGCTCGCGAAGGCTGCGTGTCAGTCGGCATCATCGTAGGTAGGCACACCGCCTTCGCGAGCAAGCCCGCTCCCACAAGGTATTGTGGCGTTTGGGAGGGTTCGGTTGCCATGGGCTGATATCAGGCTGGCGAATGATGACAGACACGCCGCGCGCGCCTGACTAGATTGCAGTTTCCGGGGGCAGCGACGCCTTCATAACAATAAAGAGACGGACCCATGCAGAACTCGACCCAAGCGGCGAATGCCTGGCGCATTCTGTTCCTGCTGTTCCTGGCCAACCTGTTCAACTTCTTCGACCGCACCATCCCGGCGATCATCATCGAGCCGATCCGCATGGAATGGCACCTCAGTGACTTTCAGCTGGGGATCATCGGCACCGCATTCACCATCGTTTACGCCATTGCCGGCCTGCCCCTTGGGCGATTGGCCGATACCGGTTCGCGCAGCAAGTTAATGGGCTGGGGCCTGGCAACCTGGAGCGGGCTGACTGCGGTCAACGGGCTGGTGGGCAGTTTCTGGAGTTTCCTGATCGTGCGCATGGGCATCGGCATCGGTGAGGCCAGTTACGCGCCGGCTGCCAACTCGCTGATCGGCGATTTGTTCCCGGCTCATCGTCGAGCTCGGGCCATGGGTATTTTCATGCTTGGCCTGCCGCTGGGGTTACTGCTGGCGTTTTTCACCATCGGCTGGATGGTCAAGGCGTTCGACAGCTGGCGCGCGCCGTTCTTTATCGCGGCAGTGCCGGGGCTGATCCTGGCGGTGTTCATGTTCTTCATCAAAGAGCCAAAACGCGGCGCGGCGGAAAGCGTGCAAGTGTCTCAGGAGCGCGTGGACCGGCCGATCCGTCGAGTGCTGGCGGTGCCGACTTTCCTGTGGCTGGTGATGGCGGGCCTGTGTTTCAACTTCGCGACTTATGCCTGCAACTCGTTTCTGGTGCCGATGCTGCAGCGATATTTCCTGATGCCATTGCAGGAGGCAGCGGTGGCGACCGGGGTGATCGTCGGGGTGACCGGGCTGTTCGGCCTGACGCTCGGCGGCTGGATCGCCGACAAGATTCACCAACGCGTGGCCAATGGGCGGCTGCTGTTCGCGGCATTCAGCCTGATCATTTCGACCGTGTGCACCGCCTGGGCGCTGCACGCCGGACGGATCGAGATCGGGGTGTTTGTCGCGGTGTTCAGCCTGGGTTGGTTGTTTGCCTACAACTTCTATACCTGCGTGTACACGGCGATCCAGGACGTGGTCGAACCGCGTTTGCGGGCCACGGCGATGGCGTTGTTCTTTGCCGGTCTGTATTTGCTGGGTGGGGGATTGGGGCCGGTGGTGGTCGGCGGATTGTCGGATCACTTTGCGCACACGGCCATGTTGTCGGCCGGCGCCGAGCAGATGACTGAAGCGTTCAAGGCGGTCGGCCTGCATGACGCGATGTACCTGATCCCGGTGGCGCTGTTCTTTACCATGGTGTTTCTGTTTTTGGCATCGCGGTGTTTTGTAAGGGATGCCAAGCGGATGAAAGAGGGGTTGGTGGCGGTGGTTGAGCCTGCGGGTTCTGCGGTGACTGCCTGATCGCCATCGCGGGCAAGCCCGCTCCCACAGGGATTTATGTCGTCCACATAACCTGTGGGAGCGGGCTTGCTCGCGAAGAGGCCATCAGCAACACCACAACAATCAAGCAGATAAACAAAAGGCCCGCATCGCTGCGGGCCTTTTGTTTGAACGGAGCGGGGCAGGGGATTAGCCCGCCACCAACACCCGAATCGCTTCCAGTCGCAGCGCCGCTTTGTCGAGCATGGCCAGGCCTTGCTCACGTTGCTTGCGCAGGGCAACCAGTTCGCTGTCGCGCACGGTCGGGTTGACCGCTTGCAACGCGGTCAGGCGCGCCAGTTCTTCTTCGGTATCCGCCGCCAGGCGACGTTGCGCCTCGGCCACGCGCTCAGCGTGACGCGGGGTGATTTTCTCTTCGCCGGCGTTGATCCGTGGTGTCAGCTGGTCGCGCTGGGCCTGGATGAACTTGTTGGCGCTGGCGCGGGGTACGCTTTCCAGTTGATCGTTCAGGGTTTCGAACGACACCCGGGTCGACAGGTCGTTGCCATTGGCATCGAGCAGGCAGCGCAGGGCGGCCGGCGGCAGGTAACGGCCCAGTTGCAGCGAGCGCGGAGCAACGACTTCGCTGACGTAGAGCAGTTCCAGCAACACGGTGCCCGGTTTCAGCGCCTTGTTCTTGATCAGCGCCACGGCGGTGTTGCCCATTGAGCCGGACAGGACCAGATCCATGCCGCCTTGAACCATCGGGTGTTCCCAGGTGATGAACTGCATGTCTTCGCGAGACAGCGCCTGGTTGCGGTCGTAGGTGATGGTCACGCCTTCGTCGTCGCCCAACGGGAAGCTGGCGTCGAGCATTTTTTCGCTTGGCTTGAGGATCAGCGCGTTTTCCGAATGGTCTTCGCTGTCGATGCCGAAGGCGTCGAACAGGGTTTCCATGTAGATCGGCAGGGCGAACTGATCGTCCTGTTCGAGGATGTCCTCGACCAGCGCATCACCTTCGCCAGCGCCGCCGGAATTGAGCTCCAGCAAACGGTCGCGACCTGTGTGCAGTTCGGCTTCCAGACGCTCACGTTCGGCGCGGGCTTCGTCGATCAGCGCCTGCCACTCGCCATCGTCGGCGTTTTCCAGCAGCGGCAGCAGGCGCGGGCCGAACTGATGCTGCAAGGCGTTGCCGGTCGGGCAGGTGTTGAGGAACGCGTTCAGCGCTTCGTGATACCACTGGTACAGCCGCTCTTGCGGGCTGGTTTCCAGGTACGGCACGTGCAGCTCGATGATGTGCTTCTGACCGATCCGGTCGAGACGACCGATACGCTGCTCCAGCAGGTCCGGGTGCGACGGCAGGTCGAACAGCACCAAATGGTGCGAGAACTGGAAGTTGCGACCTTCACTGCCGATTTCCGAGCAGATCAGCACCTGAGCGCCAAATTCTTCGTCGGCGAAGTAGGCGGCGGCGCGGTCGCGCTCGAGGATGTTCATGCCTTCGTGGAAGACCGTGGCTGGAATGCCAGAACGTACGCGCAAGGCGTCTTCCAGGTCCATGGCGGTTTCGGCGTGGGCGCAGATCACCAGCACTTTGGTGCGCTTGAGCATTTTCAGGGTGTCGATCAGCCACTCGACACGCGGGTCGAATTTCCACCAGCGCTCTTCTTCGTTGGCGTCCGGCTGGGCCTGGAAGCTGACTTCCGGGTACAGCTCGGCGTGATCGCCCAATGGCAGTTCGAGGTATTCGGCCGGGCACGGCAGCGGGTACGGGTGCAGTTTGCGCTCCGGGAAACCCTGCACGGCGGCGCGGGTGTTACGGAACAGCACGCGGCCGGTGCCATGTCGGTCCAGCAGTTCGCGGACCAGACGGGCGCTGGCTTCGGTGTCGCCATCATTGACGGCGGTCAGCAGGGCTTCGCCTTCGTTGCCGAGGAAACCGTGAATGGTCTTGTGCGCTTCAGGCGACAGACGCCCTTTGTCCAGCAGCTCCTGAACGGCTTCGGCCACTGGGCGATAGTTTTCGCTCTCGGCGCGGAAGGCGTGCAGGTCATGGAAACGGTTCGGGTCGAGCAGGCGCAGACGCGCGAAGTGACTGTCCTGACCCAGTTGTTCCGGAGTCGCGGTCAGCAGCAAGACCCCGGGAATGACTTCGGCGAGTTGCTCCACCAGCGAATACTGAGGGCTGACCTGATCTTCGTGCCACACCAGGTGGTGCGCTTCGTCGACCACCAGCAAATCCCAGCCGGCCGCAAACAGCGCGTCCTGGGCCTTCTCGTCATCCACCAGCCATTCGAGTGCAACCAGTGCGAGCTGGGTGTCTTCGAACGGGTTGGCGGCATCGCTTTCGATGAAGCGTTCTTCGTCGAACAGCGCGACTTGCAGGTTGAAGCGGCGGCGCATCTCCACCAGCCATTGGTGCTGGAGGTTTTCCGGCACCAGGATCAATACGCGACTGGCGCGGCCCGAAAGCAGTTGGCGATGGATTACCAGACCGGCTTCGATGGTCTTGCCCAGGCCCACTTCGTCTGCCAGCAGAACTCGCGGCGCGATGCGGTCGGCGACTTCACGGGCAATGTGCAGCTGGTGCGCGATCGGTTGCGCACGTACGCCGCCCAAGCCCCAAAGGGAGGACTGCAACTGGCGGCTGGTGTGTTCCAGAGTGTGATAACGCAGGGAGAACCAGGCCAGCGGATCGATCTGGCCGGCGAACAGACGGTCGCTGGCCAGACGGAATTGAATGAAGTTCGATAGCTGGGTTTCCGGCAGGGTGACCACTTCGTTCTGCGCGTTGAGGCCGTGGTAGACCAGCAAGCCGTCGACGTCGTCGACTTCCTGGACGGTCAGTTTCCAGCCTTCGAAGTGAGTGATGCTGTCGCCCGGCGAAAACCGCACGCGGGTGAGGGGCGCATTCCGTAGCGCGTACTGGCGAGTGTCGCCAGTGGCCGGGTAGAGCACGGTCAACAAGCGGCCGTCCTGTGCCAGAACGGTGCCCAAACCCAGCTCGGCTTCGCTGTCACTGATCCAGCGTTGCCCCGGTTGATACTGCTGCGCCATGCTGCCTGACTCCCACCTTGAAAAAGCGGGCTATCTTAACGGAATGAGCCTTCAGGACCAAAGGATTACATGCGCGCGCTGATGGAGGATGCGAACTTTTCGGGAGATGAAGATCAAAAGATCGCAGGCTGCGCCAGCTCCTACGGTGCCAAGGGGGACACAAGTTTGCGACCGATGGCTCAAGTCGTCACCCCCGCAGCCGACAGCCTGCTGACAGGAGACTAATTAATATGTTGCCACCGATGCTCCCCTTGAGCGCCGTACCAATCACTTCACAGCAGGATCCGGTTCGCCAGCGCCCGGATATTGCGCCCGTGGTGCCGGTGCAGGAAAGCTCCAACGAAAGCACCATCGACCTGCAAAAACGCGATCCGGAAGAGGCGGGCCTGCAACTGCGCGAGGAACAGCGTCGGCAACAGGAGCGCGAGCGCCGTCGTCGTGAGGCCGATGAGGATCCTGAAGAGCACCTGGCGATTCCCGGTAATGAGCTCAATGCCGACAACACCGTACCGGTGGTGCCGTTGATGGAGGATCAGCCACGTCAGGGGTTGTGGGTCGATATCGAAATATGAAGTGTCGGATCACTGGTCAGCGCCCGCGCCAGACCGCATTATTGGCGTAATCCTGTCGCCTTTACCGGCAGTTGAATTCATTTCCAAGCGATGCACTGAACGCCATGAGCCAAGATGACAAGCTGATCGACCTCAACGCCGAACGCGCCAAGCGGGTTCATGACCTTAATGAAAAGCGCCTGAACGAAGTACGCCAGGCGTTCGAGCAGGCGATGCCGTTGGGCAAAGCGAAGAAAAAGCCGAAGAACAAACCGAAAAAGCGTTGAAACACCCTGCATCGGTTGATGCAGGTCAGTTATTTCCCTTCCTTTTACGCCCGTCTCGGGCGGCATTGATCCCGGTCAATTTTCTCTCCTGCCCGATTGGTTAACTTAGCCCCATCGCAACAGGGCAAGTGCAGGAGGCCAGTCATGTTTTTCGACAACGTGGTGATCGCCGGAGTGCTGACAGTCGGCCTCATGGTTCTGTTTTTTGCAGGGTTTGGATTTTTTATCTGGAAGGATTCGCATAAGCGGAAAAAACCGTAGGGTCTTTCTGGAGTAATGAGCACGCAAGGCATTTTGGGCGACTTCGGTCGCCCTTTTTTTTGCCTGCAAAAAGCTGTCGGATGTACATAGAACTACTGTGGGAGCGGGCTTGCTCGCGAAGGCGTCAGGTCAGCCAACATCAATGTTGAATGACACACCGCTTTCGCGAGCAAGCCCGCTCCCACATTTGATTTGTGGTGTTTTTTGGGAAGATTGCAGCAATAAAAAAGGCGCGAACCTCACGGAACGCGCCTTTTTTGTGCCGCTATGTATCAGCTACCCAGTGCCTTCGATGCCAGCCAGAACAGGCCGGCCGACAGGGCCACGGTGGCGGGAAGGGTCAGAACCCAGGCCAGCAGGATGGTTCTGACGGTGCCGCCTTGCAGGCCGCTTTTGTTCGCGACCATCGTACCGGCCACGCCTGAAGACAGGACGTGGGTGGTGGAAACCGGCAGGCTGAAGATGTTCGCCGCGCCGATCATGCACGCTGTGGTGATCTGCGCCGACATGCCTTGGGCATAGGTCATGCCTTGCTTGCCGATTTTCTCGCCGATGGTCAGGACCACGCGTTTCCAGCCGACCATGGTACCCAGGCCGAGGGCCAGTGCGACCGCCAGAATCACCCAGAACGGGGCATATTCGGTGGTGGTGGTCAGGTCCTTGCGCAGTTTGTCCAGGTCAGCCTTTTCACGGGCAGCGAGGCCTGGCAGCTTGGCGACTTTCTTCGCGGTGTCGTCCAGGCAGAGCAGGTAGCGACGTACTTCGATGCGGCTTTCCGACGGCAACGAATGGTAGTCGGCTACACCTTTAAGGGTGCCCAGCAGCGCTGAAATAGTCGGTTCGGTCTGTTGCGGGTTGCAACGGAATTTCTCCGGCAGATCGCCTTTCACGCTTTTGCCCAGTGCCAGGAACTCACCCAGGGATTCGCGGTTGCGCTCGTAGAACTGGCTCAGGTGCAGGGTCGCATCGCGAGTACGTTCGATCTGGTAGGTGGTGCTGTTCAGGTCGAGAACGAACTGCGCCGGCACGATACCGATCAGCACCAGCATGATCAGGCCGATACCTTTCTGGCCATCGTTCGAGCCGTGCACGAAGCTGACTGCCATCGCCGAAATCACCAGCACCAGACGGTTCCAGAACGGCGGGTGTTTCTTGTCGTCGATCTTGCGGCGCTGTTCCGGTGTCTTGTGCATCTTGGACAGCGGACGCCACCATTTAAGGCCGATCAGCACCAGGGCTGCGATCAGGAAACCAGCCATCGGCGAGAACACCAGGGACGCACCGATATCGATCGCCTTCTGCCAGTTCACGCCATCGGCCAACGGAATATCGTTGATCAGGGCGTTGGCCAGGCCGACACCGAGGATCGAACCGATCAACGTATGAGAGCTGGAGGCAGGGATACCGAAGTACCAGGTGCCCAGGTTCCAGGTGATGGCCGCGGCGAGCAACGAGAACACCATGGCCAGTCCGTGACCGGTGTTCACATTGATCAGCAGTTCTACCGGCAGCAAATGGACGATGGCATACGCCACGCCCACACCGCCCAGCAGCACGCCGAGGAAGTTGAACACACCGGAAAAGAACACCGCCAGATGAGGCGGCATGGCTTTGGTGTAGATAACAGTGGCCACCGCGTTTGCGGTGTCATGAAAGCCGTTGATGAACTCGAAGGCGAGGACAAAGGCCAGGGCGAGCAAGAGGCTCACAAGCACCCAAGCATCCAGTCCGCTGAATAAATCGATCATGAAGGTTTTCTGACCCGGTCGTAAGGGGGCGCGATTATGCCAGAAAAGATGGGTAATCGATGCACTAGCTGCTCATCGGTTACATTCTTCAACGAATTAATTTGTGGCAATCCCCCTGGCCCCAGGTTTTTTCAGGGTTTTACAAGTCATTGAATTCACTTGCAAAGGCTGTAGCCACAAGGGTTTCTCCCGGCAGGGCGAGAGGCTTGAACGCGTGTATGAAATATCTGAGAAGAGGGTCGG
The DNA here is from genome assembly GCF_000282495.1 of Pseudomonas sp. GM79. Taxonomy (GTDB): domain Bacteria; phylum Pseudomonadota; class Gammaproteobacteria; order Pseudomonadales; family Pseudomonadaceae; genus Aquipseudomonas. Next base: position 124,625 of record NZ_AKJE01000087.1, on the reverse strand, counting down.
ACAGGAGCCATTTACCTCATCCAGTGGATGAGGGGACCGTCGCCCGCTTGTAGCGGGCGCGAAAAGCATCATCGATACAACCCGCTTTTAGCAGGTGTAGATGCAGGCTCTTGAAAGAATTCAAACCGAGGCAGTCATGGCTCTTCGGCTTTGAGTTCCTTTTCCATCTTCTGCAATTCCTGGGAGAAGGCCTGGTCCTGAACGGTGGCGCGTTTACGCCAGGGTTTGCGTTCGGGTTCGGGCTGAGCGGCGTAGGTGGTGACTTCCCCGCCGTAAACTTCCTTGTAACGTTGTTCCTGGCGCTCAAGTTCCGCGCGCAGTTCGTCTTTCGTCACAGTGCTACCTGATTGAGTTGAGATTAATTCTGGTGAAACGCGCTGCATCGATTTATTGACCACGCTCGTTGAAGAGACAATGCCTGGCAAGGCATCGTTCCCTCGGAGCAATCAATTCGTCCTTGTTGCAGGCGGCCACGGCACCAGAGAAAAACAGCTGACGTAGCATCAGTCTCCTGTTTCAGCGAGCGCGTTGGCGGAGCATATGAAATGAGCGTCAGGCGCTTGCTGCGGACAGCGGCAATGGATATTGCGCTGCCGGTTGGCGAAATCGGCACGTAAAAAACCGGTCGCCACTGAGATGCATTATAGCGGTCGATCCGAAGAACACTATCTCTTGAGAGTTAAAAGTAGTTCCTCGTGTGTGATTGTTTTGTTACTCGCAAACTTTTGCCGGTAACTACGGTGCCGTGATGCCAGTTACAGCGGTGACTTTCTGGCGCCATTAAGCCGAATGAATTAGTAAACCGGAGCTTCTTTAAAACGTGACCGAAAATAACAAACATATTGCAGGGGGATGAAAGCAATAGGGCTCACTATAAGCAACCACTGATTGCGATTATCGGCCCATGGTTCGATAATCGCCCAATCTTGGTGGCCGGTGGCTTGTGTATCAGACCGGGAGCCGCTTGTAATAGTCGCTGATCCGTGTGGGAAACAACCGATATGAACGATCAAATGCGCAATTCCTTCGCTTCAGTGGCACCGCCGATCGTTGCCTCGCCCGCCAAGCGAATCCAGGCGCTGACCGGTGACCCGGATTTCATGACCTCCCTGGCCCGTGGCTTGGCGGTGGTGCAAGCGTTCCAGGAGCGCAAGCGGCACCTGACCATTGCGCAGATCAGCCATCGCACGGAAATTCCCCGCGCCGCTGTGCGACGTTGCCTACATACCCTGATCAAGCTCGGCTACGCCACTACCGACGGACGCACCTATTCGCTGTTGCCCAAAGTACTGACCCTGGGCCATGCCTATTTGTCGTCGACGCCATTGGCGGTTTCTGCCCAACCGTATCTGGACCGCATGAGCGAGCAACTGCATGAGGCCTGCAACATGGCCACGCTGGAAGGCGATGACATTTTGTACATTGCACGCTCGGCGACCACCCAGCGGCTGATTTCCGTCGACCTTTCGGTGGGCGGGCGATTGCCGGCCTATTGCACGTCCATGGGCAGGATTCTTCTCGCCGCGCTGGACGACACGTCACTGCGCGAATACCTCGACCATGCAGAGCTGCAAGCCAAGACCAGTCGCACGTTGCATACCCCCGAGGCGTTGCTCGAATGCCTGCAAGAGGTACGGCAGCAAGGCTGGTGCATCGTTGATCAGGAACTGGAGCAGGGCCTGCGCTCGATTGCCGTGCCGGTGTACGACGCGTCCGGCCAAGTGGTGGCGGCCTTAAACGTCAGCACCCACGCCGGCCGGGTCAGTCGCAACGAGCTGGAACAACGTTTCTTGCCCGGCCTGCTAAGTGCCAGTCGCGACCTGAGCGCGCAGCTCTTTGCCTAAGCTGTTCGATAAACGCACAGAGTCGCGTTTATCGAATTGACGCTCTTTCCCTCGGATCATTAATGTCGCGGCAGCGTCATCCGGCACTACGGGTCTTCAGTCAGTCGCCGGATCACGCCCCAATAATAATGAGAAGAGGCATCGTCATGCGCACGTTTCCCGACTGTCGCTGTTCCCATCGGTTTAGCTGCCGAAACCGGATTGCCTGATCCCGACCTCCTTTCTTGTCATAGCGTCAGCCCCGGCTGGCACCTGTTCGACTGCGTTTTTGCGTGGAATAAAAATAATGAACCAGCCTCAGTCTGCTGTAGGAAACTGCCTCGACGTGCAGTCCTTCATCAACACTCAACCCATTTCGCGTTACCAATGGCGGGTGGTGATTCTATGTTTCCTGATTGTTTTCCTCGATGGCCTCGATACTGCGGCCATGGGTTTTATCGCGCCGGCACTGTCCCAGGACTGGGGCATCGATCGCGCCAGTCTCGGCCCGGTGATGAGTGCGGCGTTGATCGGGATGGTCTTCGGCGCTTTGGGTTCCGGCCCATTGGCTGACCGCTTCGGGCGAAAAGTCGTACTGGTGGGCGCGGTGTTGGTGTTCGGCGCTTTCAGCCTGGCGTCGGCCTATAGCACCAATGTTGACCAACTGCTGGTACTGCGATTCCTCACCGGCCTGGGCCTGGGCGCCGGCATGCCGAACGCCACCACGCTGCTGTCCGAATACACCCCGGAGCGCAAAAAGTCCCTGCTGGTGACCAGCATGTTCTGCGGCTTCAACCTCGGCATGGCCGGTGGCGGGTTCATCTCGGCCAAACTGATTCCGGCCTTCGGCTGGCACAGTCTGTTGATGATCGGCGGGGTTCTGCCGCTGATCCTCGCTGTCGTCTTGCTGTTCTGGTTGCCGGAATCGGCGCGTTACCTGGTGGTGCGCAATCGTGGCACGGACAAAGTGCGCAAGACCCTGGCGCCGATCGACCCGGCGATGGTGGCTCAGGCTTCGAGCTTCAGCGTGCCGGAACAGAAAACCGTGAAGGCGCGCAATGTGTTTGCGGTGATCTTCTCCGGCACTTACAGCACCGGCACGTTGTTGCTGTGGCTGACGTACTTCATGGGCCTGGTGATCGTTTACCTGCTGACCAGTTGGTTGCCGACTCTGATGCGTGACAGCGGCGCGAGCATGGAGCAGGCGGCGTTCATTGGTGCGCTGTTCCAGTTCGGTGGGGTGTTGAGCGCAGTAGGTGTGGGCTGGGCGATGGACCGGTTCAATCCGCACAAGGTCATCGGCATTTTCTACTTATTCGCCGGGGTATTTGCCTACGCGGTAGGACAGAGCCTGGGCAGCATCACATTGCTGGCGACCCTGGTGCTGGTGGCCGGGATGTGTGTCAACGGCGCGCAATCGGCGATGCCGTCGCTGGCGGCGCGGTTTTACCCGACTCAAGGGCGGGCGACCGGTGTGTCGTGGATGCTCGGGATTGGCCGCTTCGGCGCGATCCTCGGTGCATGGATGGGCGCAACGTTGCTGGGCCTGGGCTGGAACTTCGAACAGGTGCTGACGGCGCTGGTGATTCCGGCCGCGTTGGCGACCACGGCGGTGGTGATCAAGGGCATGGTCAGCCATGCGGATGCGACCTGAGGGCAAGTTTCAGATTCTTCAGCGAGTCTGATGGCCTCTTCGCGGGCAAGCCTCGCTCCTACAAGGATTGCGCATCAACCTGTGGGAGCGAGGCTTGCCCGCGAAGCTTTTGAGGATCGGTAGCGAGACAACAATCTGTTCGATAAACGAACACTCAGTCGATTATCGGATTGTTTAGCGTTTTTCAGGGGCTTAACCTTCAGTCATTCCGGCGCTGAACCTCGCGCCTTTTTCTACCACTGTCGGTTCATAACAAAACGGGAGCCTGCCCCATGGCTGAAATCCTTTCGCTGCATGACGCGGTAAAGCAGTTCGTCAACGACGGCGATACCGTCGCGCTCGAAGGCTTTACTCACCTGATTCCTACGGCGGCGGGTCACGAAATCATCCGCCAGGGCAAGAAAGATCTGACCCTGGTGCGGATGACGCCCGACTTGATCTACGACCAATTGATCGGTGCCGGTTGTGCTCGCAAGCTGATTTTCTCCTGGGGCGGTAACCCAGGTGTGGGCTCGCTGCACCGTCTGCGTGACGCGGTCGAAAGGCAGTGGCCGCATGCGCTGGAAATCGAAGAGCACAGTCACGCCGACCTGGCCAATGCCTACGTCGCGGGCGCTTCGGGCTTACCGTTCGCGGTGCTGCGTGCCTACGCCGGCTCCGACCTGCCGAAGGTCAACCCGCTGATCAAAACCGTCACGTGCCCGTTCACCGGCGAAGTGCTGGCGGCGGTGCCGTCGGTGCGACCGGACATCACCGTGATTCACGCGCAGAAAGCCGACCGCAAAGGCAACGTGCTGCTCTGGGGCATTCTTGGCGTGCAGAAAGAAGCGGCGCTGGCCGCCAAGCGCTGCATCGTCACTGTTGAAGAAATCGTCGACGACCTCAACGCACCGATGAACGCTTGCGTGCTGCCGACCTGGGCCTTGAGCGCGGTCTGCCATGTACCGGGGGGCGCGCATCCGTCCTATGCCCACGGTTACACCGAACGCGACAACCGCTTCTACCAAGCCTGGGACCCGATTGCCCGCGACCGTGAAACCTTCACCGCGTGGATCAACGAGTACATCCATGGTTGCGCTGACTTCAGTGAGTTCCAGGCCAAGCTGGCCGCTGCTTCGGAGGCCAAGTAATGACTTACACCACCAATGAAATGATGACCGTCGCCGCCGCCCGCCGTCTGAAAAACGGTTCCGTGTGCTTCGTCGGCATCGGCCTGCCGTCGAAAGCCGCCAACCTGGCACGTCTGACTTCCTCGCCAGACGTAGTCCTGATCTACGAATCGGGTCCGATCGGTGCCAAGCCGAGCGTACTGCCATTGTCGATCGGTGACGGTGAATTGGCGGAAACCGCCGACACTGTCGTCCCGACCGGTGAGATTTTTCGCTACTGGTTGCAGGGCGGGCGCATCGACGTCGGTTTCCTCGGCGCCGCGCAAGTCGACCGTTTCGGCAACATCAACACCACCGTCGTTGGCGACTACCACGCGCCGAAAGTTCGCCTGCCAGGTGCCGGTGGCGCGCCGGAGATCGCCGGTTCCGCCAAAAGCGTACTGATTATCCTCAAGCAGTCGGCGCGCTCCTTTGTCGACAAACTCGACTTCATCACCTCGGTCGGCCATGGCGAGGGCGGTGATTCACGCAAGCGTCTCGGCCTGCCGGGTGCCGGTCCTGTCGGCATCATTACCGACCTGTGCATCATGGAACCCGAAGCGGATACTCATGAATTCGTGGTCACCGCGCTGCACCCAGGCGTGACCCGCGAGCAAGTGATTGCCGCCACCGGCTGGGCGATTCGTTTTGCCGATCAGGTGGACAACACCGCCGAGCCCACCGAGCTCGAGTTGACGGCGCTGCGCGATCTGGAAGCCCGCACCGCTGCGGCCCACGGCCAAGCACCGGGAGAAGCCTGATGCGTGACGTTTATATCTGCGACGCCATTCGCACCCCCATCGGCCGTTTCGGCGGCGGCCTGTCGACGGTTCGCGCCGATGATCTGGCCGCCGTGCCGATCAAGGCGCTGATGGTGCGCAACCCGTCGGTGGACTGGAACGCGGTGGACGAGGTGTTCCTCGGTTGCGCCAACCAGGCCGGCGAAGACAACCGTAACGTGGCACGCATGGCGTTGTTGTTGGCGGGCCTGCCGGAAACCATTCCCGGGGTCACCCTCAATCGCCTGTGCGCTTCGGGGATGGATGCGATCGGTACGGCGTTTCGGGCCATCGCCAGCGGCGAGATGGAGCTGGCGATTGCCGGCGGCGTCGAGTCGATGTCTCGCGCACCGTTCGTGATGGGCAAGGCCGATGCGGCGTTCTCGCGAAACATGAAACTGGAAGACACCACCATCGGCTGGCGTTTCATCAACCCGTTGATGAAAGCCCAATACGGCGTGGATGCGATGCCGCAGACCGCTGATAACGTGGCCGACGATTACCGGATTTCCCGCGCCGATCAGGATGCGTTCGCCCTGCGCAGTCAGCAACGCACGGCCACCGCGCAAGCTGCAGGATTTTTCGCTGAAGAAATCGTCGAAGTGCGCATCGCCCACAAGAAGGGTGAAAGCGTCGTCGCGCAGGATGAGCATCCACGTGCTGACACGACTTTGGAAACCCTGGCCAAACTCAAACCGGTCAATGGCCCGGACAAAACCGTCACCGCCGGCAATGCCTCCGGTGTGAACGACGGTGCGGCGGCGTTGATTCTGGCCTCGGCCGAAGCCGTTAAAAAGCACGGCCTGACCGCCCGCGCCAAAGTACTCGGCATGTCCAGCGCCGGTGTTGCGCCGCGAGTGATGGGCATTGGCCCGGTGCCGGCGGTGCGTAAATTGACCGAGCGCCTGGGCCTGGCGGTTAGCGATTTCGACGTGATCGAACTCAACGAAGCGTTCGCCAGCCAAGGCTTGGCCGTGCTGCGTGAGTTGGGGCTGGCTGACGACTCGGCCCAGGTCAACCCGAACGGTGGCGCCATTGCCTTGGGCCATCCGCTGGGCATGAGCGGTGCGCGACTGGTACTGACCGCGCTGCATCAGCTGGAAAAAACCGGTGGCAAGAAAGGTCTGGCGACCATGTGCGTCGGTGTCGGCCAGGGTCTGGCGTTGGCGATCGAACGGGTCTGACACGCTTGGCTGTGAATAAAGCGTCGACTAATAAGAACTGAGGAAAGCGTAATGACTGACAAGCCTGGTTACCGTCGCCCGCAGGCGGGCACTCAGCCGGAATACCTGCACCCTCCTTATCAATCCACCAACCTTCGCTCGCCGTCCAAGCCGTTGGTGTTTTTGCCTCATTCGCTGTCGGAAATCACCGGGCCGACCATCGGCGCCGAGCGCATCCAGGAGCAGGACAACGACCTGACCGCGCAGCACGAGGGCGAACCGCTCGGCGAGCGCATTATAATTCACGGCCGCGTGCTGGATGAAAACGGTCTGCCGGTGCCAGGCATTCTGGTGGAGATCTGGCAGGCTAACGCCGCCGGTCGCTACAACCATGCGCGCGACCTGCACGACGCACCGCTGGACCCGAATTTCACCGGCACCGGCCGCACCGTGACCGACGCCTATGGTTGGTATCAGTTCCAGACCATCAAGCCTGGCGCCTATCCGTGGGGCAACCATCACAACGCATGGCGTCCGGCGCACATCCATTTCTCACTGTTCGGGCCGAGTATTCTCACGCGTCTGGTGACCCAGATGTATTTCCCGGGCGACCCGTTGCTGGCCTACGATCCGATCTACAACTGCGTGCCCGATACCAGCGCCAAAGAGCGCCTGATCGCCCGTTTCGACCTGGAAAAAACCATCCCTTCCTACGCCCTCGGTTATCGTTGGGACATCGTCTTGCGCGGCCGCGAAGCCACGCCGATGGAGAAATAAGATGACGCTGAACGCGACCACGTCCCACACCGTCGGGCCGTATTACCACATCGGCCTGACCTGGCTGAACCGTGAAGACCTGACCGTTGCACAAACCCTCGGCGAGCGCGTGGCAATCACCGGGCAAGTCGTCGATGGTAATGGCGACTTCGTCAACGACGCGATGCTCGAAGTCTGGCAGGCCAACGCCGCCGGCAAGTACGACCATCCCGAAGACGATCAGGACAAACCCCTGGACCCGAATTTCGAAGGGTTTGGCCGGGTGCCGGTGGATGCAGAAGGGCGCTTCCGCTTTACCACAATCAAACCGGGCACCGTGGAAGGCTTGAAGGGAACGACCCAGGCGCCACATTTGGTGGTATTGGTGTTTGCTCGCGGGTTGGTGAAGCACTTGCTGACGCGGATCTATTTCGATGGTGAACCGGCCAACGTGGCGGACCCGTTGCTGGAGTGTGTGCCAGCAGAGCGCCGCAGCACCTTGCTGGCGAAGCGGGATGCTGCGGGTGTTTATCAGTGGAATGTGGTTCTGCAGGGTACGGATGCCGAGACGGTGTTTTTTGATTATTGATTGAGCGCCGCAAAACCTGTGGGAGCGGGCTTGCTCGCGAAGGCGGTGTGTCAGGCGACATCAATGTTGGCTGTGCCGCCGTCTTCGCGAGCAAGCCCGCTCCCACAGGGATAGCATTGCCAATTGTGGAACGGGATTGTTGCAAAGTGTGTCTAGACTCTCACGGTCCCCAAAAAAGTGAAGAACGATGACAACCCTCACAGCTCTCTACACCAGTGAAGAACGCAACAAAAGGATCTTTGCGATTGTCGGCGCCTCGTCCGGCAACCTGGTTGAATGGTTCGACTTTTACGTCTACGCCTTCTGCGCAATCTATTTCGCCCCGGCGTTTTTCCCGTCCGACAACCCCACGGTACAGCTGGTAAACACGGCGGGCGTATTCGCCGCCGGGTTTCTGATGCGGCCTATCGGCGGTTGGATCTTCGGTCGGGTGGCGGACAAACACGGGCGCAAGAATTCGATGTTGATCTCGATTCTGATGATGTGCTTCGGTTCGTTGCTCATCGCCTGCCTGCCGACCTACAACAGCATCGGGGTCTGGGCGCCGATCATGCTGTTGTTCGCGCGCTTGCTGCAGGGTTTGTCGGTGGGCGGTGAGTACGGCACCACCGCGACCTACATGAGCGAAGTCGCCCTCAAGGGCCAGCGCGGTTTCTTTGCCTCATTCCAGTATGTGACGCTGATTGGCGGGCAGTTGCTGGCGGTGTCGCTGGTAGTGGTCCTGCAGCAGTTCCTCAGCGAGGATGAATTGCGTGCCTATGGCTGGCGAATTCCGTTCGTGGTCGGTGCGGCTGCGGCATTGATTTCGTTGTTCCTGCGTCGTGCGCTCAAGGAAACCACCAGCAAGGAAATGCGCGAAAACAAGGACGCCGGCAGCATCCGTGCACTGTTCCGCGATCACAAGGCTGCGTTCATCACCGTGCTGGGTTACACCGCCGGCGGTTCGCTGATTTTCTACACCTTCACCACGTACATGCAGAAGTACCTGGTGAATACCGCCGGCATGCACGCCAAGACCGCGAGCTACATCATGACCGGCGCGCTGTTCCTTTATATGTGCATGCAACCGTTCTTCGGCATGCTCGCCGACAAGATCGGCCGGCGCAATTCGATGCTGTGGTTCGGCGCCCTCGGGACGTTGTGCACCGTACCGATCCTGTTGAGCCTGAAAAGTGTCAGCAGTCCGTTCCTGGCCTTTGTCCTGATTACCCTGGCGCTGGCAATCGTGAGTTTCTACACCTCGATCAGCGGTCTGGTGAAAGCCGAAATGTTCCCGCCAGAGGTACGCGCCTTAGGCGTCGGCCTGGCGTATGCGGTGGCCAATGCAATCTTCGGCGGTTCGGCGGAGTATGTGGCGCTGAGCCTTAAAGCCGGCGGCATGGAAAACTCGTTCTACTGGTACGTGACGGTGATGATGGCGGTCGCGTTTCTGTTCAGCCTGCGTCTGCCGAAACAGGCGAAGTATTTGCAAAACGACCTTTGATCTTTACGCGGGGGCCCTGACCGGCCCCACGCCTGCAAGGACTGTTTATGAACCAGCGACCGGGCAATCAATTGTTCGATGCCTACTTCACGGCACGCGACATGCGTGAGGTGTTCTGCGATCAGGGCCGGGTTCAGGCCATGCTTGATTTCGAAGCAGCACTGGCCCGGGCCGAGGCGCGGGTTGGGCTGATTCCGCAGACGGCTGTCGCGTCTATCGAAGCGGCATGTCGGGCCGAGCATTACGACTTCGCCGCGCTGGGTGAGGCCATTGCCACGGCGGGGAATTCGGCGATTCCACTGGTCAAGGCGTTGGGCAAGCAGATCGCCAAGAACGATGCCGAAGCCGAGCGTTACGTGCATTTGGGCGCGACCAGCCAGGATGTAATGGACACCGGCCTGGTGTTGCAACTGCGCCGCGCGCTGGAATTGATCGAAGCTGATCTGGCGCAACTGGGGGAAACCCTCGCGACCCAGGCCCGGCGTTACGTCGCCACGCCAATGGCCGGACGCACTTGGCTGCAGCATGCGACACCGGTCACCCTCGGCATGAAAATCGCCGGTTGGCTGGGGGCGGTGACGCGTAGCCGTCAGCGTCTGCTGGAACTCAAACCGCGCCTGTTGGTGCTGCAATTCGGTGGTGCCTCCGGCACCCTCGCGGCCCTTGGCGAGCAGGCGATGCCGATTGCCGAAGCCTTGGCCGCAGAACTGCAACTGACCTTGCCGGAACAACCCTGGCACACCCAACGCGATCGTCTGGTGGAGTTTGGCGCGGTGCTCGGACTGATCGCCGGCAGCCTCGGCAAACTCGGTCGCGACATCAGCCTGTTGATGCAGACCGAGGCCGGCGAAGTGTTTGAACCGTCGGCGCCGGGCAAGGGCGGTTCTTCGACCATGCCGCACAAACGCAACCCGGTGGGCGCAGCGGTGCTGATCGGTGCGGCGACGCGGGTGCCGGGCTTGCTCTCGACCTTGTTCAGCGCGATGCCGCAGGAGCACGAACGCAGCCTGGGCTTGTGGCATGCCGAATGGGAAACCCTGCCAGAGATTTGCTGTTTGGTGTCAGGCAGCTTGCAGCAAGCGCTGTTGGTGGCCGACGGACTGGAAGTGGATGCCGACCGCATGACACGCAACCTCGACTTGACCCAGGGCCTGGTGCTGGCCGAAGCCGTGAGCATCGTGCTGGCACAACGGGTCGGTCGCGACACTGCGCACCATCTGTTGGAGCAGTGCTGCAAGCGCGCAGTGGCCGAGCAACGTCATCTGCGCGCGGTGCTCGGTGACGAGCCGCAGGTGACTGCCGAGCTGTCGGACGCTGAACTCGATCGTCTGCTGGACCCCGCCCATTACCTCGGTCAGGCCCATACCTGGGTCGAGCGAGCGGTGGCTGAACATTTTGCGTTGATAGCTTGAAGGAGACTGCCGTGGCATTCGTACAACTCGCCGAGGGCGAACTGCATTACCAAATTCAAGGGCCGCAACTCGATGGACCGGCGGATGCGCCGGTGCTGGTGCTGTCCAACTCACTGGGCACCGACCTGCACATGTGGGACGCGCAAATCCCTGCATTCACCGAGCATTTTCGCGTGCTGCGTTTCGATACCCGTGGTCACGGCCAATCGTTGGTGACGCCGGGGCCGTACAGCATCGAGCAACTGGGCCGCGACGTGCTGGCGCTGCTGGATGCGCTGCACATCGAACGCGTGCATTTCTGTGGGCTGTCCATGGGCGGGTTGATCGGTCAATGGCTGGGGATCAATGCCGGTCAGCGTTTGAACAAACTGATCGTGTGCAACACCGCGGCGAAAATCGGCGACCCATCGGTGTGGAATCCACGGATCGAAACCGTGCTGCGTGACGGCTCGGCGGCGATGGTTGCCCTGCGTGATGCGTCGATTGCGCGCTGGTTCACTGCGGATTTTGCCGAGGCCAATCCGGCAGCGGTCAAGCGGATTACCGACATGCTCGCGGCGACTTCGCCTGAAGGTTACGCGGCCAATTGCGCGGCGGTACGTGATGCCGATTTCCGCGATCAGTTGTCGTCGATCAAGGTGCCGCTGCTGGTGATCGCCGGCACTGAAGATGCTGTTACGCCACCGTCCGGCGGGCATTTCATTCAGGAACATGTGCAAGGTGCCGAGTACGCCGAGTTCTACGCCGCGCACCTGTCCAACGTCCAGGCCGGCGCTGCATTCAGCGACCGAGTACTGGCGTTTTTGTCAGCTCATTGAGGGGATTGTTGTGGACGAGAAACAACGTTACGACGAGGGCCTGAACGTTCGCCGCGCAGTACTGGGCGACGCCCATGTCGACCGCAGCCTGAATGCGCTGACCGAGTTCAACTCGGAGTTCCAGGAGATGATCACCCGCCACGCCTGGGGCGACATCTGGACCCGCCCGGGCCTGCCGCGCCACACCCGTAGCCTGATCACCATCGCGATGCTGATCGGCATGAACCGCAACGAAGAACTCAAACTGCACCTGCGCGCCGCCGCCAACAACGGCGTGACCCGCGGCGAGATCAAGGAAGTGATCATGCAGAGTGCGATCTACTGCGGCATCCCGGCGGCCAACGCGACGTTCCACCTGGCTGAATCGGTGTGGGATGAGTTGGGGGTTGAATCGCGGGAGTAACTGTCCACCACCCACCTGTGGGAGCGGGCTTGCTCGCGAAAGCGGTTTAACATTCAGCATTGATGCAAGCTGATGCACCGCTTTCGCGAGCAAGCCCGCTCCCACATTTGGTCTGTGTTTACAGCAGGCTGATCGGATAGCTGACGATCAACCGGTTCTCGTCGAACTCATTGTTGCTGAAGTCGCGGCGGATGGTCGAGTTGCGCCATTTGACGTTGAGGTCTTTGAGCGTACCGCTCTGCACGGTGTAGCCCAGTTCGCTTTCACGGCCCCATTCCTTGCCGTCGCTGGTGGTTGCAGTGTGTACGTTGTCGCCGCTGATGTAGCGGTTCATCAGGGTCAGGCCTGGCACGCCAAGGGCGGCGAAGTTGTAGTCGTGGCGCAATTGCCAGGATCTTTCCTTCGCATTGTCATAGCTGGCGTTGTAGCTGTCGTTGGCCAAGGTGCCGCCGCTGGTGCCGTTGACCCGCATCCAGGCACTGTCACCGGTGAGTTTTTGCAGGCCGACATAGAAGGTGTTGCCGCCATATTTGGCCGAGAACAGGCCCGACCAGGTTTTGTTGTCCAGCTCGCCGGCCCGGGCGCTGCCGTCATCCTTGCCGTAGAAGAACCCCAGATTGGCGCCCAGCGTCCAGTCGCCCAGTGGTTGGGTGTGGATCAGGTTGACGTATTGCTGGTTGTAGATGTCCTTGAGTTCAGCGTTCCACAGGCCGATCTGGGTGCGCTTGCCGTTGAAGGCATATTCACCGCCCTGAAAGTTGAAGCGGTCTGAGGTGAACGCCGCTTTGCCGGTCATCGACATGTCATTCATGCTGCTGTCATCGCGCGGGCTGTTGGCGCGGAACTGGCCGCCGTAGAGCGTCAGGCCGTCGATTTCCTTCGAGGTGATCTGGCCGCCACGGAAGGTTTGCGGCAGCGAGCGACCGTCGTCCGAACGCAGGATCGGCAGCACCGGCATCCACTCGCCGACCTTCACTTCGGTCTGGGACAGCTTGGCCTTGAACGCCACGTTGGTTCGACCGAAATTGTCTGCCGGACGACCATCTTGATCCAGCGGCAACAACTGCGTACCGCCGGTGCCTTTGCCGCCGTCGAGCTTGACCGAGTACAAGCCCAGCACGTCCATGCCAAACCCGACGGTGCCCTGGGTGAACCCGGACTTGGCGTCGAGGATGAAACTTTGCGTCCACTCTTCAGCCTTGCCCTGGCTTTTGGTCGGGTTGGTGAAGTTACGGTTGATGTAGAAATTGCGCAGGTTCAGGTTGACCTTGGCGCCTTCGACAAAACCGGCTTCCTCGGCCATGGCGGGCAGGGCCGCACCGGCCAGTGCGATGGCGATCAGGCTGGGAAAGAAATACTGCGTGGAAGGCGTCATGGGCTCGGGTCTCTCTAATTCTTGGAGGTGAAACAGGGTGGTGCCGCAACGTTTGGGTTGCAGACATAAGATTTCGAATTCAGAAAAGCGGGGGCGAAGTCAGCCGGACAGGGCAGGGCGCGGGGACATGATGTCGAACCTGTTGTTATTGGTTTTGTGCGACAGATGGTGAGGGAAAGGGACTAAACGGTTCAATCGGCGAGGGCGGGTTTTGGGCGATTATCGAACGGCAAAAGATCAAAAGATCGCAGTCTTCAGCGGTACTACATGAAATCGCGCACCTGCGTAGGAGCTGCCGAAGGCTGCGATCTTTTGATCTGGCTTTCGCGCCGCCAACAAAAAGCCCACCAATCGGTGGGCTTTTTGTTTTTACCGCGCTATCAGAACAACTTCATCTTCGGCGCTTCTTCTTTCAACGGCTCGTTCTTCGCCGTCTGTTCATTCCAGCCACCACCCAATGCCTTGTACAGATTGACCGCGCTGGTCAGCTGCGCCAGACGGTCGGTGATCAGCGCTTGTTGGGCGCTGAACAACTGGCGCTGGGCGTCGAGGAAGGTCAGGTTGCTGTCGACACCGATGCGGTAGCGACGCTCGGCCAGACGGTAGTAGTCCTGGTTGGCGCTGACGAAATCACGCTGAGCCTGCAACTGCTCGGTGTAGGTCTGGCGTGCAGCCAGGCCATCGGCGACTTCCTGGAAGGCCGTTTGAATGGACTTCTCGTAGTTCGCCACGCCGATGTCTTTCTGGATCTTGGAGTAATCCAGGCTGGCGCGCAGGCTGCCGGCGTTGAAGATCGGCAAGTTGATCTGTGGCTGGAACAACCAGGTGCCCGAACCGCCCTTGAACAGACCGGACAGATCCGGGCTCAGGGAGCCGGCATTGGCGGTCAGGCTGATGCTCGGGAAGAACGCAGCCCGTGCCGCGCCGATGTTGGCGTTGGCAGCCTTGAGGTTGTACTCGGCCTGAAGGATGTCCGGACGACGTTGCAGCAAGTCCGACGGCAGGCCGGCCGGAACTTCGCTCAGCACGTCGTCCGACAGTGGCTTGGCCGCTTGCAGATTGGCCGGGATACCGGTGCCGAGCAGCAGCACCAGGCTGTTTTCATCCTGGGCGACCTGACGGGTGTATTTGGCCAGTTGCACACGGGCGTTTTCCACCGAGGTACGCGACTGGGCCAGATCCAGCGCCGAGGCGACACCCACTTCGTTGCTGCGCGAGGTGAGCTTGTAGCTCTCCTCGAAGGCGCCGAGGGTTTCCTGGGTCAGTTTCAGCAGCTCTTTATCAGCCTGCCAGGTCAGATAGGCATTGGCCACACTGGCCACCAGGCTGATCTGCGTGCTGCGGCGTGCTTCTTCAGTGGCGAAGTATTTCTGCAGGGCTTCTTCGCTCAGGCTGCGAACCCGACCGAACAGGTCAAGTTCATAAGCGCTGATGCCGACGGTGGCCGAGTAAGAACTGGAGATGGCTGCTTCACCGGTTTGCGAGGCCCGTGCCGGGACTCGCTGACGGCTGCCGCTGCCGGTGGCCGAAACCGCCGGGAACAGATCGGCACGCTGAATGCGGTATTGAGCCGCATAAGCGTCGATGTTCAGCGCCGCGACGCGCAGGTCACGGTTGTTCTCCAGCGCGGTCTGAATCAGCTGTTGCAGCGCCGGGTCGTGGAAAAACTGCTTCCAGCCTTGTTCAGCGGCGGCCTGGTTGGGCGCCTGGGCCGGCGAATACGCCGGGCCTTGCGGGTATTGGCCCGCCACCGGTGCTTCAGGCTGCTGATAATCGGGTATCAGCGAGCAGCCGCTCAGCACGAAGGCGGCGACTGCGATGGAGAGTAGCGACTTGCTCATTAGCCAGCCTCTTTAGATGGTTCAATGGCGTCATCATCTTGGTCGGCGACTTTGCGCTGGCCCATGGACGACACGGTGACAAAGAACAAGGGGACCCAGAAGATCGCCAGCACAGTGGCTGTGATCATACCGCCAATCACCCCGGTACCGATCGCATGCTGGCTACCCGAACCTGCGCCCGTGGAAATGGCCAGCGGAACCACACCGAGCACGAACGCGAGCGAGGTCATGATGATCGGTCGCAGACGCATCCGGCAGGCTTCGATCGCGGCATCGCGCAAGCTACGTCCTTGCTCATGCAGTTCCTTGGCGAACTCGACGATCAGAATGGCGTTTTTCGCCGCCAGGCCGATCGTGGTTAACAGCCCCACCTGGAAGTACACGTCGTTGGACAGGCCACGCATGCTGGTTGCCATCAGCGCACCGATAATCCCCAGCGGTACCACCAGCATCACCGCGATCGGGATCGACCAGCTTTCATACAGCGCCGCCAGACACAGGAACACCATCAGCAGCGACAAGGCATACAACGCGGGCGCTTGCGAGCCGGACAGACGTTCCTCGTACGACAGGCCAGTCCAGGAAATACCGACACCGGCCGGCAGTTTCTTGGCCAGGGCTTCGACTTCGGCCATCGCTTCACCAGTGGAATGGCCTGGCGCCGGGGCACCGAGGATTTCCATCGCTTCCACGCCGTTGTAACGGGCCAGTTTCGGCGAACCGTAGATCCACTCACCCTTGGCAAACGACGAGAACGGAACCATGGTGCCGGCGCTGTTGCGCACGTACCACTTCTTCAGGTCTTCGGGGCTCATGCGAGCGCCAGGCAGGCCTTGTATGTAAACCTTCTTCACTCGACCGCGGTCGATGAAGTCGTTCACATAGCTACTGCCCAGGGCAATCGACAGGGTGTTGTTGATGTCGGTGAGGGTCACGCCCAGGGCGCTGGCCTTCTCATCGTCGATTTCCAGCTGGTATTGCGGCTCGTCGTTCAGGCCGTTAGGACGGACTTGCGACAGGACCTTGCTTTGCGCCGCCATGCCGAGGAACTGGTTACGGGCTTCCATCAGTTTCTCGTGACCGATACCGGCGCGGTCCTGGAGGAACACGTCGAAACCGGTGGCGTTACCCAGTTCCAGTACCGCCGGTGGTGCGAAGGCAAACACCATGGCGTCGCGGAACGTAAAGAAGTGCTGTTGGGCACGGGCCGCGAGTTTGAACACGCTGTTGTCGGCGTTACGTTCTTCCCACGGTTTGAGCATGATGAACGCCATACCCGAACTCTGACCACGACCGGCGAAGTTGAAGCCGGTCACGGTAAAGACCGAGGCTACCGCATCGCCTTCACCGCCCTCCGAGCTCGGACGCAGCAGGAATTCGCGCATTTCGTCCACGACCACTTGCGTGCGCTGGGAGCTGGAACCGGCCGGGGTTTGCACTTGCGCAAACAGTACGCCCTGGTCTTCTTCGGGCAGGAACGCCGTTGGAATACGGGTGAACAGCCAGATCATGCCGACCACAATGATCAGGTACGCCAGCAGGTAGGGAGCCTTGTGCGTAAGTATATTGCCCACGCCGCGCTCGTAGCTTTTGACGCCACGGTCGAAGCTGCGGTTGAACCAGCCGAAGAAGCCGCGTTTCGGCGTACCGTGCTCGCCTTTCGGAATCGCCTTGAGCATGGTCGCGCAGAGCGCTGGAGTGAAGATCAATGCCACCAATACCGACAAGGCCATGGCCGAAACGATGGTGATCGAGAACTGCTTGTAGATCACACCGGTGGAACCACTGAAGAACGCCATCGGCAGCAGTACCGCCGACAGCACCAGGGCGATACCGACCAGGGCACCCTGGATCTGCCCCATGGATTTCTTCGTGGCCTCCTTGGGTGACAGGCCTTCTTCGCTCATGACCCGTTCAACGTTTTCCACCACGACGATGGCATCGTCCACCAGCAAGCCGATGGCCAATACCATGCCGAACATGGTCAGGGTGTTGATGCTGAAGCCGAACGCCGCGAGGATCCCGAACGTACCCAGCAATACCACTGGCACGGTCATCGTGGTGATGACGGTGGCGCGGAAGTTTTGCAGGAACAGGAACATCACCAGGAACACCAGCACGATCGCTTCGACCAGGGTTTCAACCACGCCCTTGATCGACTCGGTCACCACCGGGGTGGTGTCGTACGGGAACACCACTTCCATCCCTTCCGGGAAGAAAGGCTTGAGGGTGTCGATGGTATTGCGCAGGGCTTTTGCGGTGTCGAGGGCGTTGGCGCCGTTGGCCAGTTTCACCGCCAGGCCGGAGGCCGGGGCGCCGTTGAACTGGGCGCTGATCGAGTAGTTTTCGCCACCCAGACCGACTTCCGCAACGTCGCCGACACGCACTTGCGAGCCGTCCTTGTTGACCTTCAACAGAATCGCCTTGAACTGCTCGGCGGTCTGCAGACGGGTCTTGCCGATGATCGTCGCGTTCAGCTGCTGGCCGGGCAGGGCAGGCAGGCCGCCGAGTTGACCGGACGAGACCTGGACGTTCTGCGCCGCGATGGCGGTTTTCACGTCCACCGGGGTCAGGTTGTAGTTGTTCAACTTGGCCGGGTCCAGCCAGATCCGCATCGCGTACTGGGCACCGAAGACCTGGAAGTCACCGACACCGGCGGTGCGCGAAATCGGGTCCTGCATGTTCGACACGATGTAGTTGGACAGGTCGTCCTTGGTCATGCTGCCGTCGCGCGACACCACGCCGATGACCATCAGGAAGTTTTTCACCGACTTGGTCACGCGGATGCCCTGTTGCTGCACTTCTTGCGGCAGCAGCGGGGTGGCCAGGTTCAGCTTGTTCTGGACCTGAACCTGCGCGGTATCGGAGTTAGTGCCCTGCTCGAAGGTCGCGGTAATGGTCATGTTGCCGTCGGAGTTACTTTCCGAGGAGACATAACGCAGGTTATCGATACCGTTGAGCTGTTGCTCGATCACTTGCACCACGGTGTCCTGCACGGTTTGTGCAGACGCGCCCGGGTAGGTCACCGAGATCGCAATAGCTGGAGGCGCAATGCTCGGGTATTGGTTGATCGGCAGTTTGAGAATCGATAGAGCCCCGACCAGCATAATCACCAGGGCAATTACCCAGGCGAAAATCGGACGGTCGATAAAAAATTTCGACATGGTTTACTCCCCTTTGCCGCCGGCAGCAGTATTAGCTGCCTGTGCGGTGGCCGGGCTCTTTGCGCCAACGTTAGTGGCTTCAGTGGCTTTCACTTCAACGCCAGGTCTGACGAATTGCAGCCCTTCGGTGATCACGCGATCGCCGGCCTTCAGCCCGTCTTCAATCAGCCATTGGTTACCGACAGTGCGGCTGGCCTTGAGCTGACGCAGTTCGACCTTGTTGTCCGGACCGACGACCAGCGCGGTCGGAGAGCCTTTGAGGTCGCGGGTCACGCCTTGTTGCGGGGCCAGAATCGCCGCGCTGTCCACACCAGCCTGCAACTGAGCGTGAACGAACATGCCCGGCAGCAGGGTGTGATCAGGGTTCGGGAACACGGCACGCAGAGTTACGGAGCCGGTGGTCTGGTCAACCGAAACTTCGGAGAACTCGAGCTTGCCGTCCAGCTTGTACTGGCTGCCGTCTTCGAGCGTCAGCTTGACCGCGGCGGCATTATCGCCGGCCTTTTGCAGACGACCGCTTTCCAGTTCACGACGCAGCTCAAGCAGCTCCACCGAAGACTGGGTGACGTCGACGTAGATCGGGTCCAGTTGCTGAATGACGGCCATGGCGTCGGTTTGGCCATTGCTGACCAGCGCGCCTTCAGTCACCGACGAACGGCCGATGCGACCGGAGATCGGTGCGTAAACCTTGGTGTAGCGCACGTTGATCTGGGCGCTTTGCAGGGACGCTTCCGATTGCAGGCGGTTGGCCTGCGCGGTGTCGTATTCCTGACGGCTGACAGCCTGTTCATCGACCAGTTGCTTGTAGCGGTCGGAGATCGACTTGGTCGAACGCAGGTTGGCTTCGGCGCTTTTCAGGGTCGCGTCATAGACCGATGGGTCGATCTGATAAAGCTGCTGACCGGCCTTGACGTCGCCGCCTTCCTTGAACAGTCGCTTGAGAA
Organism: Pseudomonas sp. GM79; assembly: GCF_000282495.1. GTDB lineage: Bacteria > Pseudomonadota > Gammaproteobacteria > Pseudomonadales > Pseudomonadaceae > Aquipseudomonas. Next base: position 105,273 of record NZ_AKJE01000087.1, on the reverse strand, counting down.
TGATGCCGTTGACCTGTGGGCGAACTTCGGCGATGCGGAACGCACTGGTGCGCCCCGGAAGTTCGGACGTCAGGGTGAAGGCTTGAGGTTGCAGGGTTACGACGCCGACCTGAGGGGTTGGTGCGGCAGGTGCCGCCTCTTCCTTTTTACATCCGCTGAGCAGCGATGCCAGGGCGACGGCAGTAACCAGAGCGGTAACAGCTGGCTTGAATTGCATGAAGATCCTCGGGTCAGGCGCGCAATTGCGCACAAGAAATGTGGAAGGTTAAAAAATTTTTGCCGGGTGGATAAGTAGCTTGCTAAGGAATATACTTACGTTCATGGTTGTTTGTAAAGGCCTTGGCGATGTATCCACACGGTTACAAAAGCCATCCAAAGGTTTGAATTGTAGGCCGCAGACGAAGCCCGAGAGCGCTCGCCCCACTTTTCTTCAGCTGATATTCAGACATCGCTGAAGCACCCCTGATTGAGGTTTTACTGCCATGGTCCGTCGTACCAAAGAGGAAGCTCAAGAAACCCGAAGCCAGATACTCGAAGCGGCAGAAAAAGCCTTTTACGAGCGCGGCGTGGCCCGCACGACGCTGGCCGATATCGCGACCCTGGCCGGCGTGACTCGCGGGGCCATCTACTGGCATTTCAGTAATAAGGCGGATCTGGTGCAGGCGATGCTCGATACCTTGCATGAGCCGCTGGATGAAATGGCCAAGGCCAGTGAAAGCGAAGATGAACTCGATCCGCTGGGCTGCATGCGCAAGCTGCTGATTCATTTGTTTCATCAAGTTGCCCTGGACCCGAAAACCCGACGCATCAATGAGATTCTGTTTCATAAGTGCGAATTCACTGATGAAATGTGCGACCTGCGCCAGCAGCGCCGAACGGTCAGTCTCGATTGCAATGTGCGAATCGCTCTGGCCCTGAGTAATGCGGTGAATCGCGGGCAGTTGCCGGAAGACCTCGACACGGCCCGCGCGGCCATCAGTCTGCATGCGTACGTCGATGGCATTCTGTATCAGTGGCTGTTGGCTCCCGACAGCTTTCAACTGCACACCGAAGCCGAGCGCTGTGTCGATACAGCGTTGGATATGCTGCGCTTGAGTCCCAGCCTGCGCAAATGAAACAAAATGCGTAATTGGATCCATTTGTGTCAAGAATTGAAGCGGGGAATGTCCCTGCTTCACTCGCCTTTCTGTAATGGGGTGCTTTTATATACGTACGTTTGCCAGGTTGATAGGTAGCGAGCTACGTATTTTGTAGGGATTTTGTGTCGAGTGTGTGAATGAATGTTAACCACCCGGGCTACAAGGGCGCCGAGCAGCCGATAAAGGGTATCGCGCTGATCTGCCTGGCGGTTTTGTTGTTCGCCAGTCACGACACTTTGTCCAAGTACCTGTCCGGGTTCTATCCGATCGTGATGGTGGTTTGGGCACGCTACGTGGTGCACACCTTGTTGATGCTGGTGATTTTCGTGCCACGCAGTGGTTTCTCGGTGGTGGTGCGCACCAAGCGTCCGGGTTTGCAGTTATTACGCGCCCTGTGCCTGATTGGCACCAGCCTGTTTTTCACTACCGGTCTGCGTTACATCCCCTTGGCTGAAGCCACAGCCGTCACTTTTCTTGCGCCTTTATTAGTGACCGCATTGTCCGTACCGTTGCTGCATGAGCGGGTAACCCGCAATCAGTGGCTGGCGGTACTGGGTGGATTTGTCGGCGTGTTGATCGTCGTGCGGCCCGGTGGTGCGCTGTTCACCCCGGCGATCTTGCTGCCACTGTGCTCGGCCTTGTGTTTTGGCTTCTATCAATTGCTCACCCGCCTGCTCAGCGGTATCGACAGCCCGACCACCAGCAACTTTCTCACCGGCATTCTCAACAGCCTGATCATGACTGCGTTGTTGCCGTTTTTCTGGAGCACGCCAACGTTGCTGCACGGCCTGTTCATGATCGGGCTGGGCACTTGTGGCATGCTCGGTCACATGTTGTTGACCCAGGCCTTCCGCCATGCAGCGCCGGCGATGCTGGCACCCTTCAGCTATGGGCAGATCCTGTTTGCGGGGATGTACGGGTATTTGATCTTCGACCATACCCCGGACAGCTTCGGCGTGATCGGGATCACGGTGATTTGCCTCAGCGGTCTTGCGGTCGCCTGGGGGCAGCGCAAACGCTGACAAGATCGCAGCCTTCGGCAACTCCTGCATTTGAATGGCGTACACCCTGTAGGAGCTGCCGAAGGCTGCGATCTTTTGATCTTCTATATGCAAAATGCAAAAGCCCCGGCTCTTTCGAGTCGGGGCTTTTGCATTTCAACGGCGGACGTTTACAGCGCCGGGTAGTCGATGTAACCGACCGGACCCTTCGCATAGAACAGTTCCGGACGTGCTTCATTCAACGGCGCATCGGCCTTCAAACGTGCCGGCAGGTCCGGGTTGGCGATAAACGGTACACCGAATGCCACTGCGTCAGCCTTGCCACTGGCGAGCCATTCGTTGGCGCTGTCCTTGGTGAAGCGTTCGTTGGCGATGTACGGGCCGCCGAAGGCTTCCTTCATTTGTGGGCCGAGGCTGTCACCAGCTTCTTTCTCGCGCGAGCAAATGAAGGCGATGCCACGCTTGCCCAGTTCGCGAGCGACGTAGGTGAAGGTCTCGGACAGGTTGTCGTCGCCCATGTCATGGAGATCGGCACGGGGTGACAGGTGCACACCCACGCGGCCCGCGCCCCAGATTTCGATGGCGGCATCGGTCACTTCCAGCAACAGGCGCGCACGGTTTTCCAGGGAGCCGCCGTAGTTGTCGGTGCGCTGGTTGGTGCTGCTTTGCAGGAACTGGTCGAGCAGGTAACCGTTGGCGCCGTGGATTTCCACACCGTCGAAACCGGCAGCCTTGGCGTTCTCGGCACCCAGGCGGTAAGCGTCGATGATGTCGGCGATTTCAGCGGTTTCCAGGGCACGCGGGGTTGGGAAGTCGGCCAATGGACGCACCAGGCTGACATGACCCTTAGGCTGGATGGCACTCGGTGCGACCGGTGCTTCGCCGTTCAGGTACAAGGGGTGGGAAATCCGGCCCACGTGCCACAGTTGCAGGAAGATTTTGCCGCCCGCGCCGTGGATTGCTTTGGTCACGTTGCTCCAGCCGCGCACCTGGTCGTTGGACCAGATACCGGGAGTGTCCGGGTAGCCCACGCCTATCGGTGTTACCGAAGTCGCTTCGCTGAGGATCAGACCGGCAGAGGCGCGTTGTACGTAGTACTCGGCCATCAACGCATTCGGCACACGGCCTTCGTCGGCGCGGCAGCGGGTCAGCGGCGCCATGATGATGCGGTTGGCCAACTCGAGGTCGCCCAGTTTGATCGGATCGAAAATAGTCGTCATGAAATAGCTCTCTTTTAGCGATCAGTTAGTAGCGGGGGCCAGTTCGGCATCGCCGTTCTGACGGAAAGTAATCAGGGTCACCAGCAATGCGAGTACCGCCAGTGCGGCTGCCGCGAGTGGCACGCGGGTGAGACCGAAGCCATGGGCGATGACGCTGCCGCCGACCCAGGCACCGAGTGCGTTGCCGACGTTGAAAGCGCCGATGTTCAGGGTCGATACCAGGTTGGGTGCCGCCTTGCCGTAGGTCACAACATTCACTTGCAGCGCGGGTACGGCGGCGAAGCACGCGGTGGCCCACAGGAACAGGGTGATTTCGGTCGGAATCACGGCAATGCTGGTCCAGGTCAGCACGGTGGATACGACCGCCATGGTGATGAACACACCGATCAGCGTCGCAGCCAGGCTTTTGTCAGCCAGCTTGCCGCCGATGATGTTGCCGACCGTCAGGCCCAGACCGATGAGCATCAAGGTCCAGGTCACGCCGCGTGGCGAGACTCCAGTGACCTCGCCCAACAGCGGGGCGACATAGGTGAACAAGGTGAAGACCGAGGCGGCGAACAATGCAGTCATGCTCAACGACAACCAGATGCCGGCGCCTTTGAGGGCGCGCAGTTCGGCGCGCATGTCGAGTTTCTCTTCGTCGCGCTTGGCCGGCAGGAAGCGGATCAGGCCGATCAGTGCAATCACACCGATCACGGTCACCGCCCAGAAGGTCGAACGCCAGCCGGCTTCCTGACCGAGCGCGGTGCCCAGCGGCACGCCGAGAACGTTGGCCAGAGTCAGGCCGGTGAACATCAAGGCCACGGCCAATGCACGTTTGTTGGCCGGTACCAGACCTGCCGCCACCACCGAACCGATGCCGAAGAAGGCGCCGTGACAGAGCGCGGTGACCACACGGGCAAACATCAAAACGTTGTAGTCACTGGCCAGGGCGCAGAGCAGATTGCCGATGATGAAGATGCCCATCAACGCTACCAATGCGGCCTTGCGCGGCAGCCTGGCGGTGGCCAGTGCCATGAACGGTGCGCCGATGGCCACGCCCAGGGCGTAACCGGTCACCAGCCAGCCGGCGCCGGGGATCGACACACCAAGATCGGCCGCCACCTCGGGCAACAGGCCCATGATGACGAACTCGGTGGTGCCGATGGCGAAGGCGCTCAAGGCCAGAATGAGTAGCGAGAGGGGCATTGTCAGTTCCTTGTCGGAGCGCGGAGCTCCTTGTCGATGGCGTCGAGGAACGCCTGAATCACGTCCTCGTTGCGTTTGAAGAAGTGCCATTGACCGGCTTTCTGGCTGCTGATCAGTCCCGCCCGTTGCAAGGTCGCCAAATGGGCGGACACGGTCGACTGCGACAGGCCGCAGCGTTGATCGATCTGTCCGGCGCAAATGCCGTACTCGTGGTTGTGGAGTTGTTCCGGGAACTGGACCTTGGGGTCTTTCAGCCAGATGAGGATGTCTCGGCGTACTGGGTGTGCCAGCGCTTTTATTATTTCGTCGAGGTCGATGGTCATGGTTTGGGCTCGTGATGAGTAAAACGCTATATCGCGATGAGGCGAACTTTAAATCGGTACTTCGCGATATACCAATATGATTTTGGTCTGATGACCGCATGAATCGGTATATCGGGTTATAACGATATGGATGGCGCAGTGCTAAGCTGCGCGCATGAACTATCTCGCACATCTGCACCTCGGTGGCCAGCGCCCCGGTCAAATGCTCGGCAGTCTGTATGGCGATTTCGTCAAAGGACGGCTGCAAGGGCAGTTCGATCCGGAGATCGAAGCGGCCATCCAGTTGCACCGCAGCATCGACGTGTTTACCGACCGCCATCCGCTGGTGGACATCGCCTTGTCGCGGTTTTCCCTCACGCGCCGGCGTTACGCCGGGATTGTGCTCGATGTGTTTTTCGACCACTGCCTGGCGCGGGACTGGACGCTTTACGCAGATCAACCGCTTGAGCAGTTCACCGCGCACGTTTATCGGGTGCTGTCCGCCGAACCGCAGCTGCCGGAGCGCCTGGCGCGAATTGCACCGCACATGGTGGCCAATGATTGGCTGGGTTCATATCAGGAATTCGAAGTGCTTGAGCAGGTGCTGCGGGGGATTTCGCGCAGGTTGACCCGGCCGGAGGAGTTGGCGGGTGCGATGGAGGAATTGCGGCGGTTGTATGAACCGTTGAGCGAGGATTTCCGGTTGTTCTATCCCCAGTTGCAGGCATTCGCTGCGACACCGCGAATCTAATGTGGGAGCGGGCTTGCTCGCGAAGGCTGCTTCACATTCAACACATGTGCTGACTGTCAAACCGCTTTCGCGAGCAAGCCCGCTCCCACAGGGGATTTGTGTCAGGCCGCGATCGCAGGGCGTAGCGGCTCCTGTTGTGTCTGCGCAATCGCCCCAAACAACGCCCTCTGCACCGCCTGCTGCGCTTCGAACGCCAGCGCCGCACGTTCCCGGTCCTGACATTCGATCGGTTTGAGCAGATGAATCTCCACCTCACCCCGATCATTGGCGAACAAGCGCATCAGGTGCGAGAGCAAATCATCATCGCCAATGAACGGTGCCAGGGTATCGAGCTCGCCGTCGCGCAGATAACGAATCGCCACCGGTTGCAGCGCCACTTCGGAATCGATCGCCGCGGACAGCAAACGGCCATGAAACGTACGCAGCGAGCGGCCATCGGTGGTGGTGCCTTCGGGGAACATCAGCAGTGGATGTTCCTGCTCCAGATGACGGGTCATCTGTTTGCGGATCAACTGACTGTCGCCTGAACCACGGCGAATGAACAGGCTGCCGGCCTTGGCCGCCAACCAGCCCGCCACTGGCCAGGTGCGCACTTCGGCCTTGGACAGGAACGACAGCGGCGTGAGCATGCCCAGCAGCGGAATGTCGGTCCAGGACACGTGATTGCTCACCCAGAGCATTGGCGCCTTTGGTAATTCACCATGCACGGTCACGCGAAAGGGCAGGGCATTGCTCAGCCGCGCCATGAAAAACCGCGACCAGCGCTGGCGACGGACCATCGAATGGGCAATCCCCAGTCGCTCGAACAACCCGAACACACTGGCCATGCTCAAGCCCAGCGTCACGACCAAAAGCACTCGCGCAATTCGCGCGTACACCCGCAAGCGGCTCATTACACAGCCGCCTTGAAGTGCTTGGCGTAGCGCGGGCAAAGCTCGTCGCGCTTGAGCAGGATGAACACGTCGGCCACCTGGAAGTCTTCGTCCCAGCACGGCTCGCCGCAGATTTTCGCGCCCAGGCGCATGTAGGCCTTGAGCAGCGGCGGCATTTCGGCGATGACGTTGGACGGAATATCGAGCGTCGGCAATGGCTTCTTCGGCTCGGCTCGCAGGTGTTCGGTGCACAGGTAGCGTTCGCGCAGACGCTGCATGATCGCGTGAGCTTGAATGCCGCCGTCCTGCATTGGGATGCTCGCGCAACCCATCAAATAGCTGTAGCCGCCCTGGTTCAGCACTTCGGCCAGTTCACCCCAGAGCACAGCGATAGTGCCGCCGTTGCGGTAGGCCGGGTCGACGCAGGTGCGACCGATTTCCAGGATCGGGCCTTTCAGATGGATCAGGCCATGCAGGCTGAATTCTTCTTCGCTGTAGAACTTGCCCAGGCTGCTGGCCGCTGTATGGTCGAGCAAACGGGTGGTCGCCACCAGGCGCCCGGTGTTCAAGTCACGCACGCCGATGTGGGCGCAGTGAACATCATAGTCATCCATGTCCAGACCCAGCTCCGCGCCTTTCAGCTTGGCGTTGAATTCGCCGCTGAACACGTTGAAGCGCAAGGCCTGGGCTTCCTGCAACGCCTCGGCGCCCACTAGGCGTTCGGCTTGCAGGCGGCGTTCATTGCCGGTGTCGCTGATGCGGGCGATCTGAGTCATTGTGAGTCTCCGTGCGGGCTGGCCACCCGTCTTGGGTTGCAGCCGATCGACTTTCTTTATGCAGCCGTGTTGTGCAAAGTCAGGCTATGTAGCCCCGGTGTCATCGCCATGAAGCTTTGGTGATGCTTATATGACAGCCCACAAGGAGCCTCTTATGCCCTGGCAAACCCTGTTGAAACGCCGCGATCGCCTGCCCGCCGACCCTGACCTGGGTGAAGGCTTTGCCACCTTGTTGCAACAGTTGGGCGCGGTGTCGCCGTTCGAATTGGCGGTGGCCGGCGGACGGCTGATGGCGACGCCGGGGCTGGCGTTTCTGGTGGGTTATCAGGCGGCGTTGCGCATGCTCTGGCCGAGCGCGCCGCTGAGCCTCGGCGCGTTGTGCGCGACCGAACAGCGCAGTTTGCGAGTGGCGGACATGCAGACCCGGCTGCGCGATCTGCGCCTGAACGGGCGCAAGGATTTCGTCACCGCCGGCGATGCCGCCGACTGGCTATTGGTCGCAGCTCGCAGTGAAGAACCCGGCGAAGTGCCGCGTTTGAACCTTGCGGTGGTTTACCCCGGCGAACCGGGTGTGCGTCTGGAAAAGCTCGCGCCCATGCCATTGATGCCGGACATAGGCCACGGCCGGTTGTTTCTCGACAACGCACTGTGTGAATTGCTCGCTGGGGATGGCTGGGATGCTTACGTCAAACCGTTCCGAACCCTGGAAGACATCTATGTGCTGAGCGCCATGACTGCGTGGTTGTTCGGCGTTGGCCAAGACAGCGACTGGCCGCAAACCTTGCAACTGCGCTTGCTGGCGCTGCTGGCCGGGTGCGCGGAAGTCAGCCGCCAGGCGCCGAACAATCCGGCCGGGCATGTGTTGCTGGGCGGGTTGTTTGCGCAGTTCGACGGGCTCAAGGCTGAAGTGAATCAGGCTCTGGCCGATGGCCCGCCACAATGGGCGGCGATGTGGCAGCGCGATCAGACAGTGATGGATTTGGCTGCGGGGGCGCGGGGCAAGCGGTTGGCCAAGGCGTTGGCGGGATTGTTATAAGGCTGAAGGGACCCTTCGCGAGCAAGCCCGCTCCCACAGGGGATTTGTGGTGAGCACAAAATGTGTGAACACCGCAGATCAACTGTGGGAGCGGGCTTGCTCGCGAAGGCGATCTCTTGGACGACACAAATTCCAAAACTGTCATCTAGCTCGACTAGGCTCTGCAGGTTCATCCCTCCGAGCCCCCCTCATGTTCAAAGGCTTGTCCCTGATTTACATGCTACTGCTCAGCCTCACAGCCCAGGCCGAAAACTGGCCGGCCGAGCAATGGTCGCCGGGCCCGAAAGTCACCGGCCCGGCACTTCAAGCCCTGGAAAACTACGCATTCCCACCCCGCGACGATGCCACTCACCAAGGCATTCGCACCGATGCCTTGCTGGTGATCCGCGACGGTCAGCTGATCTACGAACGCTACGCCGGCCCGACCACTGCACAAACGCCGCACCTGACCTGGTCAATCAGCAAAAGCCTCATGGCCACAGTCCTCGGGGTGGCCTATGGCGAAGGCTTGTTCAAACTCCAGGACCCGGCGGTGAGGTTCTATCCACCGCTGGAAAAACACCCCGCCATGACCATGGCCGACCTGCTGCACTGGGCCTCGGGCCTGGACTGGCAGGAGGATTATGAATACGCACCGTTGAAGTCCTCGGTGGTGGCCATGCTCTACACCCGTGGACACCGCGACATGGCCGCGTTCACTGTTGAGCACGACGAGTACGCCCAACCCGGTCAGGCATTCCGCTACTCCAGCGGCGACAGCAACCTGCTGTCCGCCGCGCTGAAAACCATCGTCGGCCCGGCCCGTTATCCTGATTATCCATGGACTGCGCTGTTCGAACCCTTGGGGATTCGCAGTGCGGTGTGGGAAGCGGATGCCACGGGCACGTTTGTCGCATCGTCCTACGCCTATCTCACTGCCCGGGACCTGGCGCGGGTCGGCCTGTTGATGGCGCGCGACGGTCGTTGGCGTAAGCGGCAATTGCTGCCCAAGGAGTGGGTCGACTTCAGTCGTGAGCCTTTCGCCCGCTATCAAGCCAACCAGGATGAAGCCGTGCCCGGCGGGCATTGGTGGCTCAATCGCGCAGTGGATGGCGCGACACAACCTTGGCCCGATGCGCCCGCCGACACCTTTGCCGCGCTGGGCCATTGGGGTCAGGCGATGTACGTGATTCCCAGCGAGAAGCTGGTGATCGTGCGCTACGGCGATGATCGCGATGGAAGTTATCGGCACAACGATTTGCTAAGACTCGCGTTCAAGGCATTTGCCATGAAGGTGCAGCCATGAGCCGCCGCAGTCTTATTCGCCGTCGGCCGTTCAGCGCGCTGTTGCTGGTGCTGCTGATCGCCTTGCTTGGCTGGGGCTGGCAGGAGCGGGTGGCGCTGTGGGCCTTCCCGGACATCATCAGCGCCTACACCGCCAAGGAATACTGCTCGTGCCGCTATGTGATGAACAATCCGGCCGGGTATTGCCAGGGCTATGTGAAGCAGTATTTGCCCACCAACGGGTTCGTCGATGACGCCGCGAACAAGCGCGTGACGGTGGGGGGTATGGGGCGCAGCAATAGCGCTGTTTGGATTGGTGAACGCCAAGGCTGTCGGTTGATGCCCTGAAAAGATCGCAGCCTTCGGCAGCTCCTACATTGACCGCGTGCAACCCTGTAGGAGCTGCCGAAGGCTGCGATCTTTTGATCTTTTGATCTTTTGATCTTTTGATCTTTTGATCTTTTGATCTTTTGATCTTTGCGGTTTGCAATGCGCCCACGGCCAGTTAAGGTTCGCTCAGGTTTATCTGCCCATGAGTCTCTATGTTCAACCGCTTTGTCTGCAAAACCCTCGCCTCCCTGCTGCTGGCCGGTGTCACCGTGTCGGCCCAGGCCAATTGGTACTTGGACGGCGAGTCCTCGCGGCTGTCGTTCATCAGCACTAAAAACGCCAATATTTCCGAAGTGCAGCGCTTTCTGGTGCTGCACGGCAAGGTCGATCCCAAGGGCCTGGCGCAGGTGGAGGTTGAGCTGGAGTCGGTCAACAGCGGCATTCCGCTGCGTGACGAACGCATGCGCAAGGAACTGTTCGATATCCAGACGTTCCCTGAAGCGCTAATCAGCACGCAAATCGATCTACGGCCGATCAACGACCTGGCGCCCGGTGCGCAACTGGAGTTGCGCTTGCCGCTGACCGTCAACCTGCATGGCAAACAACACCAATACAACGCCGAACTGCTGGCGACCCGTCTCGATGACCGGCGCTTTCAAGTGGTGACTCTCGAACCTTTGGTGATCAACGCTGAAGACTTCGACCTGGCCCCGGGCCTGGAAAGCTTGCGCAAGGTTGCCGGTTTGTCAGCCATCAGTCTGTCGGTGCCGGTGGGTGCGGTGCTGATTTTCACGGCGCGCTGAGATGCGCGGCGCAATTTTCCCGTGGCGCGAAGGCAATCGCTTTGAACTGCTGATCGACGGCCCGCAGTTTTTTCCGCGAATGCTGGTGGCGATTGCCCGCGCCGAAGAACAAGTCGAACTGGAACTGTACCTGGTGGAGGCGGGAGCCTGCGCCGAGGCCATGGTTCAGGCGCTGGTCCAGGCTGCCGAACGCGGTGTGCGGGTGCGCTGCCTGTTCGATGACTATGGCAGCCTGGCCTTTACCCTGACCTTGCGTCAGCGACTGATGGCCGCCGGTGTCGAGTTGCGTTTCTACAACCGCCTGAGTTGGCGACGCTGGGTGGGCAATTTCTACCGCGATCACCGCAAGTTGCTGCTGGTGGATCAATGCCTGGCGGTGGTCGGCGGCACCGGGGTCACCGATGAGTTCTGGACCCCGGGCGAAGACACCAGCGAATGGCACGAAGTGATGGTGGAAATCACCGGTCCCTTGGTCATCGACTGGCAGTTGCTGTTCGACCGCCAATGGATCGCCAACCGCCATCGGCGCGCCTGGAAACCCACTGCGCACTTCGGCTTGCCGCGCCTGCCGCGAGTGCCGGCCATGGGCGAGGGCATGGGCCGGGTCGCCTATGCCGATGCCCGTCAACACCGCGATATTCTGCAATCGCTGGTTCGTGCGCTGAATAGCGGCCAGCGCCGAATCTGGCTGGCCACGCCGTATTTCCTGCCGACCTGGAAAGTCCGCCGTTCACTGCGCCGGGCGGCGGCTCGTGGCGTCGATGTGCGTTTGCTGCTGACCGGGCCGCGCACCGATCACCCGTCGGTGCGCTACGCCGGGCATCGCTATTACCCGCGACTGCTCAGGGCCGGGGTGAAGATCTTCGAATACCAGCCGTGTTTCCTGCACCTGAAGATGGTGTTGATCGATGACTGGGTGAGCATCGGCTCGTGCAACTTCGATCACTGGAATCTGCGTTTCAATCTGGAAGCCAACCTCGAAGCCCTGGACCCCGGGCTGACCCGGGCGGTGGCGGCGAGTTTCGAGAATGACTTTGCCCTGAGTCAGGAAGTCAGCCTCGAAGCATGGAAGCGCCGACCGTTGTGGCGGCGGGTCAAGCAAAGGGTGTGGGGATGGGTGGATCGGCTGGTGGTGAATCTGTTGGATCGACGGGGTTGAGCCCCATTTGTGCAACACCCTAAACCTAATGTGGGAGCGGGCTTGCTCGCGAAAGCGGTCTGACATTCAGCATCTGCGTTGAATGTTAAGCCGTCTTCGCGAGCAAGCCCGCTCCCACATTTGCTTTGCGGTGTGTCGGGGATTACAGCAACTCAAAGCTCTGTTGCGTCACGTCCTGGGAGTCCAGGCCGATCTGCACGTTGAACTTGCCCGGTTCCGCGGCGTACTTGAGCTGGGCGTTGTAGAACTTCAGGTCATCCTCGGTGATGGTGAAGTGCACGACTTTCTGTTCGCCGGCCTTGACCAATACTTTCTGGAAGTTCTTCAGCTCCTTGACCGGGCGGATCATCGAACCGGTCACGTCCTGGATGTACAGCTGCACCACGGTTTCGCCGTCACGCTTGCCGGTGTTCTTCACTACGACGCTGGCGTCGAGCTTGCCGGTCTTGTTCAGTGTGGTTGAAGACAGGGCCATGTCGGTCAGGCTGAATTGGGTGTAGCTCAGGCCGAAGCCGAACGGGAACAGCGGCCCGGTGGTGTCTTCGAAATACTGCGAGGTGTAGTTGCCCGGTTTGCCCGGCGTGAACGGCCGGCCAATGCTCAGGTGGTTGTAGTAGGTCGGAATCTGACCCACCGAGCGCGGAACACTGATCGGCAGTTTGCCTGACGGGTTGTAGTCGCCGAACAGCACGTCAGCAATGGCGTTGCCGCCTTCGGTGCCGCTGAACCAGGTTTCCAGAATCGCGTCAGCTTGCTCGTTCTCTTCGAGAATCGACAGCGGCCGGCCGTTCATCAACACCAATACCAGCGGTTTGCCGGTGGCTTTCAAAGCCCTGATCAACTCGCGCTGGTTGGCCGGAATGTTCAGGTCGGTACGGCTCGACGATTCGTGGGACATGCCTCGGGACTCGCCAACCGCGGCAACCACGACATCGGCATCCTTGGCAGCTTTCACCGCTTCATCGATCAACACGTTGGCCGGGCGCGGATCATCCACCACTTCCGGCGCATCGAAGTTGAGGAAGTTCAGGTAGTCGAGGATCTTCTTGTCGCTGGTGATATTCGCGCCACGGGCGTAGATCAACGTCGACTGCGCGCCAAGCGCATGGGTCATGCCGTCGAACAAAGTCACCGATTGCTCGGGACGGCCAGCAGCGGCCCAGCTGCCCATCATGTCGATCGGCGCCTTGGCCAGTGGACCGACCAGCGCGATTTTCGCGGTTTTCTTCAGCGGCAGGGTTTCGCCCTGGTTTTTCAGCAACACCAGGCTGCGGCGCGCGACATCACGGGCTTCGGCGCGGTGCAGGCGGCTTTCGGCGTAGGTGTCGGCCGGGTCATCCTCGGCCTTGCCGATGCGCAGGTACGGGTCTTTGAACAGGCCCATGTCGTACTTGGCGGCGAGCACTTCACGTACGGCATTGTCGATGTCTTTCTGTTCGATCTCACCGGCCTTCAACAGCCCTGGCAATTCCTTGCCATAGAGGGTGTCGTTCATGCTCATGTCGATGCCGGCCTTGATCGCCAGCTTCGCGGCTTCGCGACCGTCAGCGGCGACGCCGTGCTTGATCAGTTCGAAAATCGCCCCGTGGTCGCTGACCGCCAGGCCTTTGAAGCCCCATTCCTTGCGCAGCAGGTCGTTCATCAACCAGGTGTTGGCGGTGGCCGGCACGCCGTTGATCGAGTTCAGCGCAACCATCACCCCGCCGGCACCGGCGTCGATGGCGGCGCGGTACGGTGGCAGGTAGTCCTGGTACATCTTGACCGGGCTCATGTCGACGACGTTGTAGTCGCGACCGCCCTCGACCGCGCCGTACAAGGCAAAATGCTTGACGCTGGCCATGATGCTGTCGGCTGCGTTCGCACCGGTGCCCTGGAAGGCTTTGACCATTACGCCGGCGATCCGCGAAACCAGGTAGGTGTCTTCGCCGAAGCCTTCGGACGTGCGGCCCCAGCGTGGGTCGCGGGAGATGTCGACCATCGGCGCGAAGGTGATGTCGAGGCTGTCAGCCGCCGCTTCCTTGGCGGCGATGCGTCCGGAGCGACCAATGGCGTCCATGTCCCAGCTCGAGGCCAGGGCCAGCGGAATCGGGAAAATGGTGCGATGGCCGTGGATCACGTCATAGGCGAAGAACATCGGGATCTTCAACCGGCTGCGCATGGCCGCGTCCTGCATCGGGCGGTTTTCGGCGCGGGTGATCGAGTTGAAGGTGCCGCCGATATTGCCGGCGGCGATCTCCTTGCGGATCATCTCCCGCGGCATTTCCGGGCCGATGCTGATCAGGCGCAATTGGCCGATCTTTTCATCGAGGGTCATTTGCTTCATCAGGTGGCTGATGAAGGCGTCCTTGTTCTCTATAGGTGCGGGCGTCGTGGCGGCCAATACGGTATGACTGGCCAGGCTGACGAACAGGCCCAGCAAACACAGCTTCTTCATGAATTGTTTTCTCAAAAGCCTAAACGGCAGTGAATACGCGCCGGTCAGCCAAAATTTAGGGAGCGACTATTGTTGTTCAGGTAAATGCAGACACACTTGTGCAGTGTGTCAGCGCTGGGCCCATCTTTTAGCCCATTGGCTCGTTGCAATCCAGCAGCGGCGCAGATTATGCCCCAAGAGCCGGGTTCAAAGTTCGCAGGTTGTTTCATCAACGGAATGTGCAAGGGAGCATCAACCAGATGAATGTACGACACCATTATCGGTCGAGCCTGCAGGTTGCAGCCTTGATGTTGCTGACAACACTGCTGGCCGGCTGCGGTATCAACAATATTCCGACCCTCGACGAACAGGCCAAGGGCGCCTGGGGCCAGGTGCAGAACCAGTACCAGCGTCGCGCCGACCTGATTCCCAATCTTGTGGAAACCGTCAAGGGTTATGCCCGGCACGAGCAAGAAACCCTGACCGCGGTGATCGAAGCCCGGGCCAAGGCCACGTCGATTCAGGTGGATGCCAGCACGCTGGACAATCCGGAAAAACTCAAACAGTACGAGCAGGCGCAGAATCAGCTGACCGGCGCGCTAAGCCGGTTGATGGTGGTGTCCGAACGCTACCCGGACCTCAAGGCCAACCAGAACTTCCTGGCGCTGCAATCGCAACTTGAAGGCACCGAGAACCGCATCGCCGTGGCGCGTCGCGACTTCATCCTGGCGGTGCAGAAATACAATACCGAGATCCGCACCTTCCCCGGTCGCCTGTGGCACACCGTGATGTATAGCGATCTGCCAATCCGCGAAACCTTCGAGGCCACCAGCCCCGGCGCGGAGAAAGCGCCAGAAGTGAAGTTCCAGTAAGCGCCGGAACGGGCTAGAAGCGTCACCAAGGATGAGGTTGCCAATGCGCGTGTTGAAAGTGGGCCTGATGCTGCTGTTCTGGGTGTTTGCCCTGACGGCCCAGGCCGAGTTGAAGTTCCCGGAATTGACCGGGCGGGTGGTGGACAACGCCCAGATGATCGAGCCTGCGGTGCGCGAGCAACTGACGCAACAGCTCAACGCCCACGAAAAAACCACCGGCGAGCAGTTGGTGGTGGTGACGTTGCCGGACTTGCAGGGCACCGACATCGCGGATTTCGGTTATCAATTGGGGCGCTACTGGGGGATCGGCCAGAAGGACAAGAACAACGGCGCGCTGCTGATCGTTGCGCGAGACGAGCGCAAGCTGCGGATCGAAGTCGGTTATGGCCTGGAAGGGCGCCTGACCGATGCGCAGAGTTCGGTGATCATCCATCAGGTGATCACGCCCGCGTTCAAGGCTGGCAACTTCAGCAAAGGCATCAGCGACGGCGTCGCGGCGATGCTGGTGGTGCTGGGCGGCAATCCGCTGGACGAGCCGTCGACAGTGTATGAATCGCGCGGTGATCAGGAGAGTGATTTCGTTGGGCGGCATCCGGGGTTATTCGTGTTCCTGGTGTTGCTGTTTATCCTGACGATCTTCATCGGCCAGATGTTCGGTATTCTGCCAAGCGGAGGAGGCCGTGGCGGCTCGGGAGGGGGCTTGGGCGGCGGAGGTTTTGGCGGTGGCGGCGGCGGGGGCTTCAGCGGCGGCGGGGGCAGTTTCGGGGGTGGTGGTTCGTCGGGCGGCTGGTGATACTGCAGGTAAAAACAACAATAGCGAGCAGGCATTCATAAACATGGCATTACTGACTGAACACGAACAACGCAAAGTCGCCGAGGCGATTGCCCGGGTCGAGCGCGATACCGACGCCGAACTGGTGACGGTGCTTGCGGCCCGCGCCGACGATTACGCGTATATCCCGCTGCTCTGGGCCAGCCTGCTGGCGCTGGTGGTGCCGGGTATCGTGCATTACCTGACGGGCTGGCTGACCATGCACAGCCTGTTGCTGGTGCAATGGCTCAGCTTCATCGTGTTGTGCCTGGTGTTCCGTATTCCGAAAGTCACCACGCGCCTGATCCCGCGCTCGGTGCGTCACTGGCGGGCGTCGAACCTGGCGCGTCGGCAGTTCCTGGAGCAAAACCTGCACCACACCGTGGGCAGCACCGGCATGCTGATTTTCGTCTCCGAGGCCGAGCGCTATGTGGAGATTCTGGTGGATGAAGGCATTTCCAAACGGCTGGACAACAAGAACTGGGACGCGATTGTGGCGGCGTTTACGCAGCAGGTGAAACAGGGGCAAACCTTGCAGGGGTTTGTGACGTGCATCGAGGCATGCGGCGAGTTGCTCAAGGTGCATGTGCCGGTGACTCATGTACGCAATGAGTTGCCGAATCGGTTGGTGGTGTTGAGCTAGATCAAAAGATCGCAGCCTTCGGCAGCTCCTACGCCGATCGCGGTGCCCTGTAGGAGCTGCCGAAGGCTGCGATCTTTTGATTCTGCACCGTTCGGCAAATAACTGCGTGTCCCGAACGGCCATCCCCCCTAAAATACCCACCATTCCCCGATTCGCACCGCCCGAGGCCGTTTTTTCCCATGTCTGTCACCGCCACTCCCGCCAGCCTCGCGCCGGATCATCACGCCCAGTTCATCGATCTGCTGCAAACCAGCCTCGATCAGAACGCCTTCATCAAACTGGTGCTGGCCAAGTACGTCGGTGGCGAAACGGACTTGCAGCGACTGATCATCAAGCAACTGACGGTCAAGGATCAGCCATGCCTGTCCTTCGTCTATCGCTATAAGACCCGCGACATCACCAAGAACCTGCCGATTACGGAAGGCGTGGCAACCATTGCCGCGCTGTTGCCTGAATCGTTCAAAAATGCGCATTTACTGTCATTGACCGACGAAGCCCAGCTCGAATACAGCAAAAAGGGCAAATCTTCGCTGTTCAAGAGCAAACCTCAGCAATTGCGCGAAGTGCCATCCGCCGAGCACAACCGCGAGAAGAACCGTTTCCTCGACCTGAGCCGGCCGTTCCTCAAAGACCTCGGCGTGACCAACGCGCAACATGAGCTGATCCCGGCGATGTCGCGCAAGTGGAAGCAGATCAACAAGTTCATCGAAGTCTTCAGCCATGCGCTGACTTCGTCGCCACTGGCGCTGGACAAACCCGTGCGGGTGGCGGATTTCGGCTCGGGCAAGGGCTACCTGACGTTCGCGATCCACGACTACTTGCGCAACACCCTGAAGGCCGAGGGCGAGGTGACCGGCGTCGAGCTGCGCGAAGACATGGTCAGCCTGTGCAACACCGCCGCCGCGAAGCTGGAGCATCCGGGGCTGGTGTTCAAATGCGGTGACGTGCGCAGCGTCGCGCCGAGCGAGCTGGACGTGATGATCGCGCTGCATGCCTGCGACATCGCCACCGACTATGCGATTCACACCGGCATTCGTTCAGGCGCTTCGATCATCATGTGCTCGCCGTGCTGCCACAAACAGATCCGCCTGCAGATCCAGAGCCCGGCGCTGCTCAAGCCGATGTTGCAATACGGCCTGCACCTGGGCCAGCAGGCGGAAATGGTCACCGACAGTTTGCGTGCGTTGTTTCTGGAAGCCTGCGGTTATGAGACCAAGGTTTTTGAGTTCATCTCACTGGACCACACCAACAAGAACAAGATGATCCTGGCGGTCAAACGCGCCGAGCCAGTGGACCCGGCTCAGCTGTTGGTGAAGATTCAGGAACTGAAGGATTTCTACCACATCAGCGAACATTGCCTTGAAACATTGCTGCGGGCTGATGGTTTCCTAAGCTGATCGCAGCCTCTGTAGGAGCTGCCGCAGGCTGCGATCTTTTGATCTTTTGCATTTCCAGAACCGCCAAAAGATCGCAGGCTTCGCCAGCTCCTACACCGATCGCATTGATCCGCAATCCAGCGTTAACACTGCCCCCTGTAGGAGCTGCCGAAGGCTGCGATCTTTTGATCTTGCCTTACGCCGTGGCAACACGCGCGGGTTGCACCGCCGTCTTGCGCCCCAACATCACCGTCACGATCACCCCGGCGGCAAACAGCCAGGTAATCGGCTCGACGTGCTCACCGAAGAACAGTGCCGAAAACGCGATGGTGAAGAAGATCTGCAGCAACTGGATCTGGCTGACCCGGGCAATGCCGCCCATGGCCAGCCCCGCGTACCAGGCAAAGAACCCGATGAACTGCGAAAACAGCGAGACGTAACCGAAGGCCCACCAGGTCTTGGCCGAAATCTCGCCTTGGTGTTGCAGCGCCAGATACACCACCGGGCCGATAAGTAGCGGCGTCGACAGCACCAGCGCCCAGCAGATCACCTGCCAGCCCCCCATCTCCCTGGCCAACCGGCCGCCTTCGGCATAACCCAACCCACCCACGGCAATCGCGCCGAGCATTAGCAAATCACCGGCCTGAATACTGCCGGCGCCGCTGATCAGCGCATAACCGAGCACCAACGCGCTGCCCAACGCGGCGCAGGCCCAGAAGGCTTTCGACGGACGTTCATGGGACAGCCATGCGGCATACAGCGCCACGCACAGCGGCTGCAAGCCGTTGACCAGTGCGCCATGAGAGGCGGGCAACGTCTGCATGGCCCAGGCCGACAGCACCGGGAAACCAAGGATGACCCCCGCGATCACCAGCGTCAGGCCTTTGACCTGTTTCCACGTGGGCCACTTTTCACGTTGCCACAGCAACAGCAGCGCTGCCGGAATTGCCGCAAACAGCGCACGGCCTAGGCCGTTGAGCAGCGGATGGAGTTCCTGCACGACGATCCGGGTGAAGGGCAGGGTCAGGCTGAAGATAACAACGCCGAGCAGGCCGAGGGCCATACCGGTGTTTTCGCGCGAGGACATGATGGGTGACCAGAATTCAGGATGGCGGGAAGTTTCTTTATCTAGCCATAAACCGCAGGCGTTGCTCTGTTACAGATAGGCGCAGAGTTATCCGTACAGTTGGGGGTAATGCCCCCTACGTAGGAGCTGCCGAAGGCTGCGATCTTTTTATCGGCCGCGCCACCGATCTAATCGCTTCACCCAATGTCCCCAAAGATCAAGGTCAAAAGATCGCAGGCTTCGCCAGCTCCTACATCGGCCGTGCACATCCGCAAATCAAATGGTCTACCCCAGGTGAATCGGCGTAGTAGTCGGGTATTACCTGCCATGCAGATTAAGGACTACCTTGAATACTCCTGCATGCCCACGCATTTTCCAGAGGAGTCCTCCCCATGGCGGCTAAAAAAATTCTGATGCTGGTCGGCGATTACGTCGAAGACTATGAAGTGATGGTGCCGTTCCAGGCGCTGCTGATGGTCGGCCACACGGTACACGCCGTTTGCCCGGACAAAACTGCCGGCCAGACCGTGCGCACGGCAATCCATGACTTCGAAGGCGACCAGACCTACAGCGAAAAACCCGGTCACCTGTTTGCCCTGAACTTCGATTTCGCCAAGGTAGATGCAGCGGACTACGACGCGCTGCTGGTGCCGGGCGGTCGTGCGCCGGAGTACCTGCGCCTGAACGAAAAAGTCCTGGACCTGGTGCGAGCGTTCGACAAAGCTGGCAAACCGATCGCCGCCGTGTGTCACGGTGCGCAACTGTTGGCCGCCGCAGGGATTCTCGAAGGTCGCGAGTGCAGCGCCTACCCGGCGTGCGCTCCGGAAGTACGCCTGGCTGGCGGCACGTTCATCGATATCCCGGTGACGCAAGGTCACGTTCAAGGCAATCTGGCCACTGCACCAGCCTGGCCGGCGCACCCGAGCTGGCTGGCCGGTTTCCTTGGGTTGCTGGGCACCAAAATCACGCTGTAACGAGGGACCTGTCCATGTGCGAGCTCTACGTCAAGGCCGATCCGATTCTCTACGAGTCGCGCTCCCGCTCGCTGCGCATCTGCGGGGTGGTCACCACCCTGCGGCTGGAGAATCAGTTCTGGGACATCCTCAGCGAAATCGCCGAGGTCGACGGCATGACCACCAATCAGTTGATCGCCAAGCTGTATGAAGAAGTGATGGACTACCGCGGCGAAGTGGTGAATTTCGCCTCGTTCTTGCGAGTGAGTTGTATGCGGTATCTGAGCCAGCGCCGGGTGCAGGCACCCGAGTTATCGGTAGTGCGTGCGGTGGTGAAGTAGCAAGATTTTGAGGGGACTGTGCCGAGGCCTTCGCGAGCAAGCCCGCTCCCACATTGAAATGCGTTCTCCTGTGGGAGCGGGCTTGCTCGCGAAGGGGTCGGTACAGGCGACAGAAATCCTGACTTGGTCTTTACTCTGAAGCGCAAACCTCTCAATCGCCAAGGAGAAAAAGCATGTCTGGATGGTACGAAGTGAGCAAAACCAGCAACGGTCAGTTCAAGTTTGTATTGAAAGCGGCCAACGCCGAAACCATTCTGACCAGTGAGCTGTACACCACGCGCGGCGCGGCTGACAGCGGTATCGCTTCGGTTCAGGCCAACAGTCCGCTGGACGAACGCTACGAGAAAAAAACCACCAAGGATGGTCATCCTTACTTCAACCTCAAGGCTGCCAACCATCAGATCATCGGCAGCAGCGAGTCCTATTCATCGGACGCCGCGAGGGATAAAGGCATCGCCAGCGTCAAGGCCAACGGCCCGACCACGGTGATCAAGGACAAGACCTTGCCGGTGCTCTAAACACACCGCTTGATAAGTCCAATACACATCCAGTGTGGGAGCGGGTTTACTCGCGAAAGCGGTCTGACATTCAGCATCTTCGTTGAATGTTCCGGCCCCCTTCGCGAGCAAGCCCGCTCCCACATAGGTTCGGCGGTGTTCACAAATTCCTGTGGGGGCGGGCTTGCCCGCGAAGAGGCCGGCCGCGGCGCCGCTAAACTTCGACCGGTACGGTCAGCTTCGGACTACCCAGCGCATGCGTCTTCGAGTCAAAAAACCGCAGCTCCACTCCCGTCCCCTCAAACACCTTCGTGTAATGCCGCTTCTGGTGCTGGATGAACGCCTTGCTGCGCGGGTAAATCGAGATCGCCGCTGTCTTCGGCTTCGCCTGACGCAATGCATGAATGATGTGACTGTCCTGCTCGCCAAGGGCATGCCCGAAGATGCACAGCCCATCGCCATGGCCCAGTAACTGGTCGTAGCAAAACGACAGGTAATCGGAGCTGCGAATGGTCTTGAGCTTGTCCTGGGTCGGACCTTCGTTGACGAACAGCGGCACGTCGTCGAGGGTCTTGATCGTATTGTTGATGGCGAAACTGCCCAGCAATGTTCCCTCGGTCGACATCAATTTACGCGCCGTGCCGTCCTGGTTGCGCACCAGATGCAGGCCACCGTGCAGGTACAGCAGCCGGGTTTTGTCTGTCGCGGTGAGGCTCAAATCAAAGCGCGGCTCGGTGCCCTGAAACAGATCACTAATAACGTCAGGCCGGTGCTGGATCGCCCAGTAGTTGAGCAAGTCGTAATTGGTGGTGAACACCGTTCGATAGCTGGCCAACTCCTGATTGATCGTCGCCAGCGTCGAGGGCACCACCAACCGCCAAGGGATGTGCACCGCATGCACGGTATTGATCAGCGCTTCCTTGATCGCGTAATAACGATTGCGCGGTGCCGCTGAGCTGACGGCCAAGGCCTTGTTGACCCGGCTGGTGGTTTTCAGCGCCCCAAGCACCTGTTCGAAACTGCGCGTCTGCATCGCCTCGAACACGCTTAATTCGGATTGGCTCAGAGGCTTCTCTTCGACGGTGCGGGCGTTTTCGAACAGCGAGTCGTAGCCGAAGTCGTCCCATACCGCACGACTGGCACCGTTACCCACCAGCAGGCCGCCGAAAGAGGCGGTGGTGCGCAAGGCGTTCCAGTCTTCAAGTTGGGCATCGACATCCTGGAAATCGGTCATTGCGTTCGTTGTCTCAAAGCAAAAGGTCTGATGGACGGCGACTTTATCACGACCCGGACTTGAGCCAGATCAAGTTACCGCACGACTAATGGGTCGATCCTGTGCGCACCCGCCGGATCGGTGCTGTTGATTCGGCTTCAGCCAGGAGACTCGCGCATGAGCAGTACGTTCTTCATTCCCGCTGTGAACATCATGGGCACCGGTTGCCTTGACGAAGCCATGGACGCCATTCGCAAGTATGGTTTTCGCAAGGCGCTGATCGTCACCGACACCGGGTTGGCCAAGGCTGGCGTGGCGACGATGATTGCCGAGAAACTGGCGTTGCAGGATATCGACTCGGTGATCTTCGACGGCGCCAAGCCGAATCCGAGCATTGCCAACGTCGAACTTGGCCTGGGTCTGCTCAAGGAAAGTCGTTGTGATTTCGTGGTGTCTCTGGGCGGCGGTTCGCCTCACGACTGCGCCAAGGGCATCGCCTTGTGCGCCACAAACGGTGGGACGATTCGTGACTACGAAGGCGTCGATCAGTCAACCAAACCGCAGTTGCCGTTGATCGCGATCAACACCACCGCCGGCACTGCCAGCGAGATGACCCGTTTTTGCATCATCACCGACGAATCCCGTCACGTGAAAATGGCCATCGTCGATCGCAACGTCACGCCGCTGCTGTCGGTCAACGACCCGGCGCTGATGGTCGCCATGCCCAAGGGCCTGACTGCCGCCACCGGCATGGACGCGCTGACCCACGCCATCGAAGCCTACGTCTCCACGGCAGCCAACCCGATTACCGATGCCTGTGCGCTGAAAGCCATCACCTTGATCAGCAATAACCTGCGCCTGGCCGTACGTGACGGCAGTGACATGATTGCGCGGGAAAACATGGCTTATGCGCAGTTCCTCGCCGGTATGGCATTCAACAATGCGTCCCTTGGCTACGTTCACGCGATGGCTCACCAGCTAGGCGGTTTCTATGACTTGCCCCATGGTGTGTGCAATGCGGTGCTGCTGCCTCATGTGCAAAGCTTCAACGCGCTGGTCTGCGCCGACCGCCTGACCGATGTTGCTCGTGCGATGGGCGCCGACATTCGCGGGTTCAGCCCCGAGGAGGGCGCTCAGGCAGCGATCGCGGCCATTCGCACTCTGGCCAGGGACGTGGAAATTCCCGCCGGCTTACGTGAGCTCGGTGCCAGGCTCAACGACATCCCGGTGCTTGCCAGCAACGCCTTGAAAGACGCCTGTGGACTGACCAATCCACGGGCGGCGGATCAGCGGCAGATCGAGGAGATTTTCCGCAGCGCGTTTTGACCAGGGCACGGTTCGGTTTGCACGCGGTACCGCTGACGGATGACTGGTCGGATCGCGCATTGATTCTGGTGGTGCGCGATGAAGCGACGTTATCGCCGGTGAGCCGGATGTTGTTTGAGCAGTGGCGCGGGGGTGGTCTGATAGTTATTTGTCGGATTGGCCGGGCCTCTTCGCGAGCAAGCCCGCTCCCACAAGGGATTTGTGTTGGACGCGATATTTGATTCTCCACAGATCAAAATGTGGGAGCAGGCTTGCTCGTGAAGACTGACTCACAGCAACAAAACACTAGTGGTTCTACGCTCAAGGACGTTTAAGTTGTACGCTCCGGTCGGACCCAGCCTATAAGTTACTAAACCCATGCTAACCGGCCTCAACCACCTGACCCTCGCCGTCACCGACCTGAACCGTAGCGTGGCGTTCTATCGCGACCTGTTGCAACTTCAGCTAGACGCCACGTGGGACGCCGGCGCCTATCTCTCATTACCCGGTCTGTGGTTGTGCCTTTCTCTCGATCCGCTACGCGAATCCGCGCCCGTTGCTGACTACACCCATTACGCCTTCAGTATCGATTCTGCGCACTTCCCGTTGTTCGTCGAACGCCTGCGATCGGCCAACGTGCAGGAATGGCGGGATAACCGCAGCGAAGGCGCGTCGTTCTATTTTCTTGACCCGGACGGGCACAAGCTTGAGGCGCATGTCGGGGATCTGGCGTCGCGGCTTGCGGCGTGTCGGCAACGGCCGTATGCGGGGATGAAGTTCTTCGACGATCAGTGAGTCGATGCTTGGGGTCCTGAGATAGACTTGCGTCCATTCATCCGGCGTTTCAACAGGAATTCCCATGACTCCATCGCTGCTAATGGCCGTTCTCGCCTCGGGCTTCATTTATGGCATCACGCCGGGCCCGGGTGTGCTGGCGGTGTTCGGCATCGGCGCGGCGCGCGGGCGGCGTGCCGGAGCGGGGTTTCTGTGCGGGCATTTGCTGGGCGACGTGGTCTGGTGCAGCACGGCGCTGATCGCGATTGTAGGCGCGCGGGAAATCGGCAGCACCGCGTTCGATGTGCTGGGCGTACTCAGCGGGCTCTACCTGTTCTGGCTGGGCCTGCGCGCGGTGCGGGCTCGTCGCGGCAGTGCCGAGGCGCCTCAGGGGCCGGCGCGGCAGCCATTCTGGCACGGCATCCTGTTCGGTCTGACCAACCCCAAGGCTTATCCGGTGGCAGTGGCGACCTTTACTGCGCTGTTGTCCAGCCGTGCAGAATTGCTGCATTGGTCGATGTTGCCCTGGTTGATCATCCTGAGCTTCGTTGGTGGCCTTTTGGCCTACGCTATTCTCATAGGCATCGTCGGGGCGCGTCAGGTGCGCACGTTGTATCAGCGTCATGAACTGGCGATCACCCGGTTGTGCGGGGTAATGTTCATCGGTTTTGCCATCAATGCCTTGGTGCATGCGCTGCCTGGGCTGGTGACGAACAAGGCTTGAGGCTGATCGCAGGGAAGCGACAGCGTACAGTCAACGCTCGGGCGTATGACCGGTCAGGGAGGGTTGTTCAATGTTGCATTGTCCGGACACGCGCTCGGCATTATGGAAACCAGAAATTCCGCCCCACTGGCGAGCTACATTGACCTCTTGCTGGACGCCGTCTGTGCGGTGGATAAACAAGGTCGCTTCGTATTTGTCAGCGCGGCCTGCGAGCGCATTTTCGGTTACACCCCCGACGAGCTGATCGGCCAGCCGATGATCGATCTGGTACATCCCGCCGACCGACAGCGTACCCTCGACGCCGCACGGGAGATCATGGGCGGCGAGCCCAAGCTCAATTTTGAAAATCGTTACCTGTGCAAGGACGGCCGGGTGGTGCACATTCTCTGGTCGGCGCGCTGGTCGGAGGTCGATCAGTTGCGCATTGCCGTGGCGCGTGACATCACCGAGCGTAAACAGGCCGAATCCCGGCAAGCGGCGCTGTATGCAATCTCCGAAGCGGCTCACGCGGCGGAAGATCTGCTGGCGCTGTTCAAACGCATTCATTCGATCATCGGTGAATGGCTTCCGGCGTTGAATTTCTCCGTGGCGCTGCATGACGAGCACTGTGCGCAGCTGAATTTCCCCTATCACGTCGACGACCATGAACCGCAACCCGAAGAGCCCGGGACTGTGACCGGGCGTCTTTGCAGTGAAGTGATTCGCAGCGGCTTGCCGATCCTGCTGACTCCGGATCAGGACAATCCGCCGGCGGGGTTTGCGGCACTGGTCGCGGGCCAGGATTCGCCCTGCTGGCTGGGCGTGCCATTGAGTTCGAAGAACGGCACCATTGGCGCGTTGATCGTTAAAAGCGTACCGGGCGGCGAACGTTATACCGAGCAAGACAAGGAACTGCTGCAGTATGTTTGCGCACAGGTCGCAACCGCTATCGAGCGCAAGCAATTGCATGCCCGGCTCCAGCGCATGGCTCAATACGACCAACTGACTCAGTTGCCCAATCGCGAGTTGCTGCGCGAACGCCTCAAAGCCTCGCTGGAGCTGGCCCGAACAGGCTCCGGCCGAATGGCTTTACTCTACGTCGACCTCGACCGCTTCAAGCATGTCAACGACACCCACGGTCATACGGTTGGCGACATGCTGCTACAAGCGGTCGCCAATCGGCTCAAGGGCTGCGTGCGTGAAAGCGACACCGTGGCGCGCATCGGCGGTGATGAATTTGTGGTGTTGTTGCACAGCATCCATGCCGCGGAGGATGCCGAGCGTGTGGCGGGAAAAATCCGTCAGGTACTGGTTCAGCCCCTGCGCCTGGACGGGCATAACCTGAGCATCCAGCCGAGCATTGGCGTTGCGCGCTACCCCGAACACGGGACCGAAGAAAATCAGTTGTTCAGGCATGCCGACGAGGCGATGTACAGCGCCAAGCGCCAGCATCACCTGCGTCTCGGGGCCTGAAAGCCCGTCACCGTTCGTCGCAGCGTTGCCAGTTTTTCTAAACCTTTTTGACGATGGAAATTCTTATTCTATGCGGGCGGCTGCTCGCTGCTCTCATCATCAAGAGGATGAAAACCATGCCTACTTCAAAAAATCCGAGTCCGGGTAGTGCCCATGATCGAACGAAGGCGTCTGAAGCCGGTCGCAAAGGTGGGAAAACCACCACGACGACCGTTGATAAAGATTCCGCGAAAGGCGGCATGGGCCGCAAAGGTGGTCAGAAATCCCGGTAATAGTGAAGTTGGTTTTATTAAAAGACGGGGGCGAAAGCCCCCGTTGGAATTTTCAAAGAAGGAGGGCGCGACCATGAGCCGGATGGCCACCCGTTTACGCAATGCCAGTTTTGTCACGTTACTGGGGCTGTTTGCCAGCAGTGCCTTTGCCCAGTCAGCCACAGAATTCATCAACGAAGCGTCAGCCAAAGGCATGGCTGACATCGAAGCCAATCGCCTGGCGCACCAGAAAACCGAGTCCAAAGAGGTCAAGGATTACACCATCGTGGTAATCAACGACCTCACCACCGCCAACCAGCATCTGGCGAAAATTGCCAAGCAACTTGATTTACCGGTCGCGCCACGCGAAGAGGTGATGGACAAGGCCAAAACGTTGATCCCGGAGGTGAAGGACGACGCCTCCTTCGATCAGGCATACGCCGCCAACCAGGTGAAAACCACACAAGAATCCATCGAGCAGCTTCAACAACAAGCGCAGACCACGGACGTACCGCAAATCAAAGCGTTCGCCGAAGAAACCTTGCCCAAACTGCAAAACCACCTGCAAATGGCCAGGGCGCTGCAAGCCAGTCGTTAGCACCAATGGCGCGGGTGACGTCGCCGGTCACCCGCGGGGCTTGGATCAACATTCATTCAATCCTGTTTCTTTGTTTCAGGGACGACAGTGCCGTCCAGAGGAATCGTTTCGCCCTCGCCGAGGTTGCGATATTTCTTTCTCAATTCTTCCAACTGTTTGAGATCCAGTGATTCGAGCCCCAGCATTGCGTTCTGCGCTTCTTTCGTTACTCGCAATAACTCATCGATCTTCAAGTGCAAAATGTCCGTGTCGCGGTTCTGGGTGTTCTGGATCAGGAACACCATCAGGAAGGTGATGATGGTGGTCGAGGTGTTGATGATCAGCTGCCAGGTATCGTCGAAATGAAAAATCGGCCCGCTCAAACCCCATAGGATAATCAGAACGATCGCCCCCAGAAATGTCCGGGGCAGGCCGGCCCACAGGGAGAGTTTCTGTGCAATATTTGCGAATTTCATTGCCGTGCTCCTTATAGGGATGCGCCTGATTTTCAGACAGCACGGGCATAACGAAAATTCTGCTGAATATTGCCTGCGGGATGGAAGGCTGGTGTGGCTGAAGCCTCTGTCAGTGCTCGTCGCTCGGGGTTGAGTAGGTCGCAACCATTTCTACCGACATGGGTCACTACTTCAGGCCCCTGAAACTGGAGAACAGCATGAACCTCGCTCGCACGTTTTACCTTTGCTGCTGCCTGCTTGCGTTGCAGGGCTGCTTCGATAACTCGGATAACGAGACTAAAGACAACACCGATGGAACCAAGTCTTCGGTGCAGATGCAGGAGAAGGGGGCGGATAGTAAATAGCGGTAAGTCGCTGCTACCGATGCACCCCAAGAAAAGTGCGAATCCATGTGGGAGCGGGCTTGCTCGCGAAGACGTCGGCATAGTCAATATTGATGTCGCCTGACACACCGCATTCGCGAGCAAGCCCGCTCCCACAGGTTCCGCGCCTGAATCTATCTATTCACGCCGACAGCGTCACCTCAGTCTTCCATCTGAAGTACCCCACCGCTTCACAGCGTTGGTTGATCAGCATGAAATTCAGTTCGCAGGCTGTCACGCCCGTGCTCAGTTGCGAACACTCCCAATAATGATCATCGGCGCTGTGGCTGCCAGGCTGGGTCGGGTTGGCGGGGTCGGGTGCGGGGACTGTCTGGTCGCTGTGAACGATCAGTTTGGGCGGCGAAAGAACCCCGGCGGCGTCCACCGTCAGATCGTGAAATACCACCGTATGTTCGGTCAGCAGGCTGACGGTCCTGCCGCGAATATGGAAGACTTTTTCGTTGTTGGCTGTCAGTGTGATTTTGCTGTCATTTTCAGCATTTTGTGTTGTCGTGCCACTAGTCACGGGGAAGATGAAACCATCTTCAATCACCGTCGGCTTTTGCGGTTCAAGGCTGGGTTGCGGGTAGCGGGAAAGCAGCGATTCGGCATCGACGATCAGCAGCACGCTATTGGCTGTCACAGTACTCGCCGAAGGGGAGGTAATCGGTTCGGAAGTCATCATGGATTCCTTTCATGATGTTGACGCAAAACGGTAGCCGCTTCGGTTTCAAGCAAGACATCCTGTTCCGGCCGAGGCGGCAACGAACTGGGGTGACCCCTCGTTGCCAAGGGGTCGATTCCATCATCAGTTATGGATGGAAATGAACGGGTCCCACGAGCAGCAGCCGATAATCTGGCAGTTGCGGTCGACGATCAGGAAGTTGAAGTGATAGGTCACACGACCACACGCCAGGGTTTCCGAGGACCAGTAATGGTTGTCGACTTTCTGGCAGCTAGGCACTGACGGATTGCTGGTGTTGGGTACCGCAACGCAAGCGGTAGCGCGGCGCGGTGAAGGTGGGGAGATCAGCTCGTTGCCTGCGTTGCCGATGAACTTGTAGAAAATCACCGCGGTTTCGAAGCTCTGGGACAGGCTGGTTTCACGCCAGCGAATCAGATCGCCGACCTGGGCCTTGAGGTCCAGTTCGCCACCGGCCTGGCCGCTGACCACGTTATCCTGATTGGTGACCATGTAGACGTGCTTCCAGTCGATCAGCGTCGGCGAAGCAGGGTTTTTGCTGATGTTCGGGTAGTTTTTCAGAATGGTTTCGGTGTCGATGGAAACAAGTACATCCGTGACTCGAGACATAGTAAAGCTCCTTTGATAGTGATTACCTGGCTACCTACCAGGCACAACGCTTTGCCTTGCGGCCGTTGCGAACACACTACTGGGGAACCCACTCGATCACGGGATACGAGCTGGCCTTGCTCCTTGCCTTGAAGTGACGGGTTGGGTTCCTTCCAACAGGCCGCGAGTAGGACTATAGATGTCATTTTTATACTGTCAAAATCGCTTTGCTTGTCTGTCGACGAACGGTCCTTTCGGTTATTACTTTCACTGAATTGGCGATAAGAAAATGGCCATTCAGATTCCTGTGCCCTCCGAAGTCGGGTTAGGGCAGAGTTCACCGCTCGATGTATCGTAGCGAACCGGTTGTCTGCCGCTGGCGACAACCATGCACCAACAGGAGAGCGATATGAGTTGGTCCGCCAAACAATACGTAGCGTTTGAAGATGAGCGCACGCGCCCGGCGCGTGACTTGCTGGCCGCCATCCCCCCGATGGACGTCCAATCGGCAATCGACATCGGTTGCGGCCCCGGTAATTCCACCGAGCTGCTGGTGCAGCGCTTTCCCAATGCCGCGGTGCGAGGGGTGGACAGTTCACCCGATATGATCGAGGCCGCTCGCAAGCGCTTGCCTCACCTGCGTTTCGACACTGCAGACATTGATGCCTGGAACGAGACCGGCCCGTTCGACGTGATTTTCGCCAACGCCGTGTTGCAGTGGCTGCCCGATCACGCCCGGTTGCTGCCGTCATTGGTGGCCAGGCTCGCGCCCGGCGGCAGCCTGGCGATTCAGATGCCCGACAACCTCAACGAACCGTCGCACAGGTTGATGCGCAAAGTCGCAGCGAACGGTCCTTGGGCAGACAAACTGGCGGGAGTCGCTGGGCTGCGAACGGAAATGGAGGATGCGGGTGGTTACTACTCGATGCTGCGTGCCCATTGCACCCGCGTCGATGTATGGCGCACCACTTACTATCATCCCCTCTCGGACGGCGCGTCGGGCGTGGTCGAGTGGTTCAAGGGCAGCGGTTTGCGGCCTTTTCTTGAGCCGCTGAATGAAGCGGAGCGAGTGCAGTATCTCAAGCAGTATCAGGCCGCGATCGAGCAGGCCTATCCGGCGCTGAGCGATGGTTCGGTGCTGTTGCCGTTTCCACGGTTGTTCATGGTGGCGACGCGCTGACGTACAAAGGGAC
This sequence comes from Pseudomonas sp. GM79, assembly GCF_000282495.1. GTDB lineage: Bacteria > Pseudomonadota > Gammaproteobacteria > Pseudomonadales > Pseudomonadaceae > Aquipseudomonas. The sequence goes on along the minus strand of NZ_AKJE01000087.1, from coordinate 74,843 downwards.
ATGCCTGGTCGTTTGTCCCTTTGATTGATCAACCTCCGAACCATCAGCCCTGCTGCAAAACCTTGAGCGCCGCCGAAGCCAGAAACCCGGAGCGACTTTTCTCTTCCGGATGATGCAGTACGTATTCGTCGATGCGGTTGAGCAAATAGCCGGGCAGGGTGATGTTGAGTTTCTGGGCCTTGCCCAGGTATTTGGTGACATCGATGTCCACCACGGCCCACGTACACCCTGCGTACTGTGGATTGGCCGCATGCAGGGTCACTTTGTTGGCGGGTGGAATCGGTGATCCGTCTTCGGCCAGTATTTCGAAATGGCCTTCGATGGCTTCGCGCGCCATGGCCATGGCGTCATCCAGATCCTCGCCGGCGGAGAAACAACCCGGAATATCCGGTACTTCAACACCCCAGGCGTGTTCATCATCGCCCATGGAGATTGCAATCGGGTAAAGCATGTTCGTCATTCTCCTAAGGCGCTGTCATAGCAGCACCTGTTGCAAAATACTGATGGCCGTTTTTTTGAGCAGATCCTTTTCGGATGAGGAACCGTTACCAGTCCCGGCTTGGTCGGATGCTTGAAATGGTGATGGCTCCCCTTGATTCGTACCAGATACCAGTCATCTGCAACGATTTGGCTTATCAAAAAACGGCTATTCACATCACCTCCCTGTGGTGTGCTTGTGGTTACTATACCTACTGAAATCCGCTAATCAACACTATAACCACCAATGCATCCTGAGCACTGATGTGTTAACGGCGTGAAATGAGTCTAAGGGGGCAATTGGCGATGGCTTGGGGAGGTGCGGCTTTCTGTATTGCAGGGTTTTGCCACGGTGCTGAAGAGCAAGAGGCGCTCAAATTTCAGGTATAAAAAAACCGGCCACTTCGGACCGGTTCTTGTGTTCCCTGACACGCAGTAGCTTCTAAATCAGCTGATCAATCAAAACCGCGTTGGTATAGATCAAGCTTCCATCGCTCGCTCGATGCCCGACCAAATGGAACTGACCGCGCCCGTGCTGCAAGTAGACGCGCATTTGGCAGTCGGACAAGGGGTCGTATCCCTCTGGCAAGACCAAATCCATTGAGCTCATGTCGACATCGACCATGGCTTCAGGCTCATGGGTCTTCTGTAGGCGTTCTTCAGCTTCCTCCAGACGCAGATGGAGGGGGCCATCGACATCAAAACTGATCTCACCCACCGGGGTGGACTTTGGGGCGCCGCTGGGTTTGCACCAGCCTTCGATCGTCAGGTTACTCATGACGAAACCTCCGTCGTGGACTGCTGGACTCTGTAGCTCTTGTCTCTTCTCAAGCCATCCGCTTCTGGCCAGTTCTGCCATCCGTCATCAGAGTTGAGTATAGCTGGCAACCCGGCCTCGCTTGCGGTACCCGCGTCAATTCGCTACGCCCATTTAGTCTTGAGAGACGTAATGCTGAATATCCATAGTTATATGTAGCGAATAGCTTTAAACGATTAACTTAATGTTCGAATTGGAATATCTGGCCAACAGGTTTTTCAGAAAAAGCGCGTGTTCCGTCCGTGCACTATACTTCCTGCTGACTTTACCGTCGGAATGGATGGTATTTGTCTGCCCTGCTTGGACGTCAGTGGCGATGCGCTTGCATAACCAGTGAACAACAGGAATAGGATGAAGAGAAAATGGCAATAGCAATTATCTTGATACTAATCGTTATTGCATCAGTGTTGTTCCATGTACTAGCGCCTTGGCATGCGACACCGGCAGCCTCCAACTGGGGGTCCATAGATACCACCCTGTTCATCACCCTGATCATTAGCGGAATATTTTTCATCGCCATCACGGTATTTATGGCGGTAGCCGTGATGCGTTATCGTCACAAGGAGGGTTCCAGGGCGCACTACCAGCCAGAAAGTAAAAAACTGGAAACATGGTTGATTATCGTGACCTCGATAGGGATTGCCGCGATGTTGGCGCCAGGTCTGGTTGTTTACAGTGATTTCATCAATGTGCCGAAAAATGCTTATGAACTTGAAGTGGTCGCCCAGCAGTGGCAGTGGGCCTTTCGTTTTGCCGGCCAGGACGGGAAGCTGGGTAAATCGGATATCAAGTTTGTTGATTTCACCAACCCCCTCGGCCTTGATCCCAAGGACCCTGTCGGGCAGGACGATGTGCTTATAAAAAATAATGAAGTTCGCCTTCCGCTCGATCAGCCAGTTAAAGTTTTACTGCGCTCTAAAGATGTGCTGCACAATTTTTATATCCCGCAAATTCGCAGCAAGATGGACATGGTGCCGGGGATGGTGTCGTACTTTTGGTTTACACCAACTAAAACCGGGAAATATGAAATCCTTTGTGCTGAATATTGTGGTTTAGGTCATTACAACATGCGCGGCCAGATGATCGTGGAAGAGCAGGGCGCCTTCGATCAATGGCTGAACAGCCAACCGACTTTTGCGCAGACATTAACGACAGCTGCCAAACCCAGTCAGGATAGCGTGCTGGAAAAAGGTCGCCAGTTGGTCGAACAATACGGCTGCGGTGCCTGCCATAGCCAGGATGGCAGTACCCGTCTCGGCCCAGGATGGAAGGGGCTGTACGGCCGCACTGAACAGTTTGCAGACGGCACTAGTGCGCTGGTCGATGAGGCCTACCTGAAAGAGTCGATCCTCGATCCGAAGGCCCGGCTGGTACAGGGCTACCCGCCAGTCATGGTGGCCTATACTCTCACTGAAGATGAACTGGGCGCTGTCGTCGCCCTGATCAAATCGCTGGGTGCCGCGCAGCAAGAACCTTCTGACAGCGAAAAACTGGACAGAGGTGACGACTTGGCGACGCAGGGGCAGCGGCTGGCCGAATCGCTCGGCTGTCTGGCCTGCCACAGTGTCGATGGCAGCAAGGGCGTCGGCCCCAGCTGGCAGGGCCTGTATGGCGAGACCGTAACCCTTGCCGACGGCACGAGTATCAAGGCCGATGAGGGCTATATAAAGGATTCGATTCTTAATCCCGGCGCCAAAATCGTCAAAGGCTACGCAGCCGTCATGCCGGCCTTTACCCTGAGTGATCAGGAGTTGAACGCACTGATCGCTTTTATCAAATCCAAAGCGAAAGCCGACGCTGATGCGAGCAAGGCGGAGCCAGGGAAGTAGCCGTAAAGCAGCCAGGAATGCACCGAAACTTCGAACAGGAGGATGACGTGATGGCCTATGCGGAGCAAGCCGAAACAGAAGCACTACACGAGCCCAAAAGCTTCCTGACCAAATATATCTGGAGTCAGGACCACAAGGTCATAGCCATTCAATATTCCTTGACGGCTTTATTCGTGGGCGTTATCGCCGTGGTGTTGTCCGGCTTGATGCGCATACAGATTGGCTTCCCCGGCAGTTTGGAGTTCATGGACGCCAGTGCTTACTACCAGGCCATGACCATGCACGGCATGATCATGGTCATTTACTTGCTGACGGCCTTGTTTCTGGGTGGCTTTGGTAACTATCTGATCCCGCTGATGGTGGGCGCCCGCGACATGGTCTTCCCCTATGTCAACATGCTGAGTTACTGGTTCTACCTGGTAGCGGTAGTGGTGTTGCTCTCCAGTTTCTTTGTTCCTGGCGGCCCCACCGGTTCGGGCTGGACGCTCTATCCGCCGCAGTCCATTTCCCAGGGGACACCGGGGGTCGAGTGGGGCATCGTCCTGATGCTCGTCTCACTGGCGATTTTTATTGTCGCGGCCACCATGGGCGGGTTGAACTACGTCACCACGGTGTTGCAGGCGCGCACGCACGGCATGACATTGTTTCGCATGCCGCTCTCCGTATGGGGAATCTTCATGGCCTCGATTATGGCCTTGCTGGCTTTCCCTGCGTTGTTCGTCAGCGCGGTCATGATGCTGTTTGACAAGCTATTGGGCACCAGCTTCTTTATGCCGGCGATGATCTCGCTGGGGCAGCAGCTCGATCATCAGGGTGGCAGCCCGATATTATTTCAGCACCTGTTCTGGTTCTTCGGCCACCCGGAGGTCTACATCGTTGCTCTCCCAGCGTTTGGTCTGGTCTCCGACTTGATCAGCACGCATGCGCGTAAAAATATCTTCGGCTACCGAATGATGGTGTGGGCCATTATTGCGATTGGCGTACTCAGCTTTGTGGTCTGGGCGCACCATATGTATGTCAGCGGAATGAACCCTTACTTTGGCTTTTTCTTCGCCGTTACCACCTTGATCATCGCGGTGCCGACCGCACTGAAAGTCTACAACTGGGTGCTGACCCTGTGGCGCGGCGACATTCATCTGACCGTGCCGATGCTGTTTGCCCTGGCCTTTATCATCACCTTCCTGGTCGGCGGTCTGACCGGGTTGTTTCTCGGCAATGTGATCGTGGATATTCCGCTCTCGGACACCTATTTCGTCGTCGCCCATTTTCATATGGTCATGGGGGTCGCGCCGGTACTGGTGGTGTTCGGCGGTATTTATCATTGGTTCCCGAAAGTCACCGGGCGCATGTTGAACGACACCCTGGGCAAGCTGCATTTCTGGATTACCTTTCTGGGTACCTACGCCATCTTCTTCCCCATGCACTACCTGGGTTTCCAGGGTATGCCACGCCGCTACTACGCCTATGAAAACTACGCGTTCATCCCGCAGTCGGCGCAAGAGTTGAATGCCTTCATTACGGTGATCGCATTGACCGTCGGCGTTTCCCAGTTGCTGTTTCTGTTCAACCTGGCCTGGAGCGCATTCAAGGGCAAGCCTGCAGGCAGTAATCCCTGGGGTGCGGCCAGTCTGGAATGGCAAACGCCGAACACCCCGCCGATACACGGTAACTGGGGAGCGAAGCTGCCGGTCGTGCATCGCTGGGCCTATGACTACAGTGTGCCGGGGATAGAGCAGGATTTCGTTCCGCAAACGGTCTCCGCCGAGGAGCTGGAGCAGATGCGGCAACTCAGTGCCGAAGCCAAGATAGCGGGCGTTAAAACATGAAAAGGCTGCTATTGAGAAACGCCGACGGTGCTGACCCCGGCGGCAGTTGGAGTCGCGACCCAGAAAGTCTCCAGGCCCCCGAGGGTGCCGATAGAGGCCAAATCGCAAGAGTGGGCCTGCGCTTGTTCCTGGTCGTGGTGAGTTCGTTATTCTTTCTCTTCCTTTTCGCCTTTATTGCCCGTTCACAAATGGCCGACTGGCTACCCCTGACAGACCCCTTGGCGCCGTTAGCCAATCTCTGGCAGCTATGGCTGAATTCGGCTTTTCTGGTATTCAGTTGCATCGCACTGCAATGGTCGCGTATGGCCGCCCGGCAGGCTCGGCTGGACGCTACGGTCATTGGTTTTGCATTGGGGGGCGTATTTGCCATTGCTTTTCTGGTGGGCCAACTCTGGGTCTGGCAGCAGTTTGTGGCCTGGGGCTACTTTGTCGCCAGCAATCCGGCCAACAGTTTCTTCTACCTGTTGACCGGCCTGCATGGGCTCCACCTGCTGGGCGGGCTGATAGCCTGGAGCATAATCGTCGCTAAATTCCTGCGTCGCGTGCCGTTGCCGCAACTGCGCGTCAGCGTAGAACTCTGTACCACTTATTGGCACTACTTACTGGGTCTTTGGTTCGTGCTATTCGCTTTGCTGGCCAGCACGCCGCAAACCTATGAAGCGATCGCCAGATTCTGCGGCCTGAGGTGAAAAGCCATGGCATCGCCCCCACTTGCCCCAGTCGAATCCAGTTCATCCAATCCACCAGACTCACCGCCTGCACTGGGATGGCAGGGCATCGCCAGCGACTGGTCCTCGGATAGAGAGGCCTTCAAGCAGGTCCCTTGGGGCAAGGCGATGATGTGGATATTCCTGCTCAGCGATACGTTCATATTCACCTGTTTTTTAACCGGCTATATGTCGGTACGCATGACCATCACCACCGCCTGGCCGAACCCCAGCGAAGTGTTTGCATTGACGATCGGCGGTAGAGAAATCCCGCTTATTCTGATCGCCATCATGACCTTTGTGCTGATCAGTAGCAGTGGCACCATGGCCATGGCCGTTAATTTCGCCTATCGCCGTGATCGCGCGAAAACCACTGCCCTGATGCTGGCGACAGCCGCCTTGGGTGTGACCTTCGTCGGCATGCAGGCATTTGAATGGAGCAAGCTCATCGCAGAAGGGGTGCGTCCTTGGGGGAATCCCATGGGGGCGGCGCAATTTGGTGCCAGCTTTTTCATGATTACCGGTTTCCACGGACTGCATGTGTCAATCGGCGCCCTCTACCTCAGCATTGTGGCGATGAAAGTAATGCGAGGAGATTATGAGCGCTCCGGAAACTATCAAAACGTCGAGATAGCCGGGCTTTACTGGCACTTCGTGGATTTGGTGTGGGTGTTTATTTTTGCATTCTTCTATTTATGGTAGAGGAGCACGGGTGATGGCACATGCTCAGGGTCAGCAACATCCAATCAGCTTGTACCTTAAAATCTGGGGGCTGTTATTCGTCCTCAGCACGTTGTCGTACCTTGTCGACTACTTCCACTTCCATGGCTACCTTCGGTGGTCCCTGATTATCACTTTCATGTTGTTGAAGGCAGGTTTGATTGTCTCCATCTTCATGCATATGGCCTGGGAACGGTTGGCCATGGTCTACGCCATATTGGTGCCACCGTTGTGTTTACTGGTGCTAGTCGGACTGATGGCCACCGAGGCGGACTATGTTTTCCTCAGCCGGGTCATTTCCTTCGGCCAGTAAGCAGCTTCCAGATGGCCATGAGTCTTCAGGGCTAACCCGATATCACTCGCTTGAACTGATGCCATTTGTGTTGCCAGGCCACTGTCCAGTGGGGGGCTGCCGTTCCCGTGCCGGCGATCGTCAGCGTTGGATGATGTTCGATTACCCGGTCCAATATCGGTTCCTGATTCGGTTCAACATCCACGAAGAAGATATGTTTTCCCTCTTCTACCATCTGTTTAAAACTGCGGAAGTGAGCGTTCGGCACCTGGATGCCAAAAAAACCGCCTTCCCAGATGCAGAAGCCAAATATGACGATGGCCAGGAAGATAAAAGGCACCCAGCCTGCGGCGGATTCGGTCCAGCCCATCCAATAGGCGCCGCCAAGGACCAGCGCCGCCAGTGGCACGCCGACCACAGCTCCAATCTCGCCAGAGTGAACAACATCCTGTTTCATCAACGAGTTAACCTCGTGGAGGTGATGTTCTTCAACATCAGCCACTTGTTCACTGAGCACATGAATTTGTTCGGTATTGATGCCGTTGGCTTCCAGTTCATTTTCAACGGCCTCGAGATCGTCGAGATTGTCACTGATGTAATAGTGCCGATTCATGCCACACCTCCCATCTCGTGTTGGCTGTAGACCTCCTTTGTCCTGCAGCCGTTAACTGAGATTTGCAGTCGATGTCTGTGCACGTGGGGAACGTTGCACACTTGATGCAATTCGTAGGAAGTATAGCATTCGCTAGTTTGCGGGGCGGGAGGCGTCAAGGACTGGAGGGCGGCATTGGGGCTTGGCGTGCGCCGACGAATTCTGCATTGCAGTGCCACATCCAGGCGTTCTCCTGTCAGCCATTCGTAGAGGAATCCAAAACGCTAATTTCCGTAGATATGAAAACATTAACGTTTGATGAAATTTGATAATAAATCCGTGCTTTTCGAAAAAAACGCTAACAGACTTGGGTAGTCGCGCTCATCGATCAGCGGGTAATGGACGAAAATTGGGGGATGTTTCAGAGCCCGATTCCACCAAACCCCAGACACAAAAAAACCGGCCATCAAGGCCGGTTTTTTTTGTGTTCCTGCATCCCCCGCCAAAAAAACTGACGTGAGACAAAAATTCGATTGGAGCGGGTGAAGGGAATCGAACCCTCGTTATCAGCTTGGGAAGCTGGAGTAATGCCATTATACGACACCCGCTCAGAGCGGCTGACTTTGTACCAGATGTGGGCGTGAAAATGAAGTTTTTCTTTGCACGCGATGGCTTTAGCACGGGGGAAACGAAAGCAGAGACCGCATTGCGGTCATTCGCGGGCAAGCCTCGCTCCTACAGGATGGGGCTTGCTCGCGATGACTCTGTTTCAGATTGCCAATGCATGCTGGTCCTGGACGTAATGGTAACGCGGTCGGCTTTCGTGTTGCGCCGGTTTCAGGAAGCCCAGCAGTGCGTTGCGGCTGTCTCGGCAGGCGGCTTTGTGCTCCATGTCGAGAAAGTGGCCGGTGGCCTGAAGGGTGCTGAAGGTGCTGTGCTGCACGTGGCCGGCGAACAGCCTGGCATCGGCGGCGGCGGTGTACTCGTCCCATTCGCCGTTCATGAACAGCACTGGCACGTTGATTTTCTTTGCCGCATTCAGATAGCAGTTGCGATCACTGTTGAGCACGTCGCTGATGTGAAAGTGCATCTGCCCGTATTCATGTTCGGCCAAGGAACTGACATGACGGTAGTTGAAACGCTTGAACAGCGAGGGCAGGTGTTTGCCGATGGTGCTGTTCACCAAGTCACCGACCCGGTTACCGTCCCGGCTGCCGAGATAATCGACACCGCGCTCAAGGTAGTCGAGCATGTGCTCGTTGACCACCGGCGAGAACGAGCTGATCACGGCCTTTTCGATGCGCCGTGGCCGTTGGGCCAGGGCAACGAGCGTGGCTGCGCCACCAAAGGAAAACGACAGCACGTGTTCGGCGGCGAAGTGGTCGATCAGCTCAAGGAGGATCTGCCCTTCGATTTCCTTGGTCAGCATTTTCTCATGCAGGTTGTGGGCCTTCGACTTGCCCGCGTAGGGCTGGTCGTAGCACACCACATTGAACTGCGGATAAAGGTTTTTCACGGTTTGGGCAAACGACGCAGTCGTGGACATCGAGCCGTTGACCAGAATAATGGTCTTCTCTGCGGCGTCTGCGCGATAGAACTCCGTGTAAACCCGGTACTGACCCTGTATATCCAGCACAGCGATTTCTGGCCTCATGTCATAAGACTCCTGGCAAGCGGGTATGCGCGCAAATCAGATTGCACGAGCTTTGTGACAGGTAGGCATACGCCTGGAATTTTGAAGGCCCATGTCGATCCATTGCTGGCTGGTCGACGGGTATTGTTATAAGCGGGCAGTTTGCCGGGGGAAGGCGGAACCTGAGGGTTCTCTGCCGGCAAAAAGTTTCTTAGAGTAGTTTTGTGACTCGTCGGTCACGTTTCGCGCCGACGTCCTGATTCAAGCAGGGGTCACGTCATCGCGCAAGTATCTTTCGTAAAATTTTCAGCGGCTTCTGCTGAGCGGTCGCCTGCTTAGATCATTCGGATCTCATCGCTGCTCAACGGCCGGTATTCGCCGGGCTTCAACACAGCGTCGAGCGCCAGTGGCCCCATGCGCTCGCGGTGCAGGCGTATCACCTTGTTATCGAAGTGGCCGAACATCCGTTTAACCTGATGATAGCGGCCCTCGACGATGCTCAGGCGCGCAGATGTTGGCCCGAGTACGACCAGTTCGGCAGGTTGTGTGGTGAGGTCTTCGAAGGCGAAATACAGCCCTTTGGCGAAGGTGATCGCGTATTCGGCAGTGATGTCCTGCTCGGTCTCAACGTAGTAGACCTTGGGCAGTTTGGTCTGCGGTTGGGTCAGGCGTCGCGACCAGGTGCCATCGTTGGTGATCAGCATCAGGCCGGTGGTGTTGAAGTCCAGGCGACCGGCGATGTGCAAGTCTTCCTTGTCCGGTTCGTCGATCAGGTCGAGCACCGTCGGGTGTTGCGGGTCGCGGGTGGCACTGACGCAGCCGGGTGGTTTGTGCAGCATGAAGTAGCGGGCCGGCTTGCCAGCTTGCAGCACCTCGTCGTCGACTTCCACGCGGCTGAATTCCAGTACCTCGGCGTGAGGGTCGCTGACGACTTCTCCGTCGACCCTGACGCGTTTTTCCACCAGCAACAGGCGTACCTGCTTACGGTTGAAGCGGGGCAGGTTGCTGAGGAAGCGGTCAACGCGCATGACGAGTGTTCGATGGAAAAGGATCGCGCATCTTAGGTGATCGGCCAGGCGGCTGCTTGCAACTGCATCTCGACCTGGGCGCAGGACGGGCACAGGCAGGACTTGTCGCGCAACTCGCTGGGCAGCGCCTGAAGCACCGCCGGATCGATGCTGACGCCGTAGCACCAGCAGGCACGATCGACGGTTCGCGGGTCAGCCAGGCTGCAGTCGTTGGAGGCGCCGCAAGCCGGGCAGAGGTCAGGTTTATTCATGAAGGGGCATTCGATTACGGCCGTTTTGCTTGGCCCAAGACCGCGCATGATCGGCCGGCAAGCACTCCTGCGCAAGCCGGCGATCCTGGAAATCAACGCTGATCGTTCAGATACGCACGCCACCCGCCCAAATGACTGATATCCACCGCCCCCTCCAGCCCATAAGGCTCACAGATAAACCCACTCTCCCACCGCCCATCCGCCAGTTGTACCTTGCCCAACCCCAGCGGCGCAGGAATGGCGGTCAGGAACGAACCCAACTCGCTGCTTGGCAGCTCCCATACTTCCACCGCAATCGCCGCGCCACCTTCCTTCACTCGGACCATGCCAGGGCGATAGGGTGGGCCACCGGCCAGGGCATACAGCTGATAATCGGGGGAACTGTGAGTGGCTTCGAGCAGACGGGCTCCACGCTGCTTGAGTTGCCAGTTCAGCGCCAGCCCATCCAGGTGCGCGCCGCACACCACCAGCCGTGCGCGATCATTGCGCGCAATATTCGTCGGCGCAGGCGCGGCCAACCCTTGCTGACGTTGCAAGGCATCCGCCACGCTCAACAGGTACTGATCGGTAAACGCCCGTCCGAACAACGTCACGCCCCATGGCAAACCATTGCCCATGAACCCGCTGGGCACGGCGACGGCGGCGTAATCGAGCAGGTTCATGAAGTTGGTGTAGTAGCCCAGTTCCGAGTTGCGCAGCACCGGTTCGGCAGCAAGCTCCGCCAGTGTCACCGGGCGGCCGATGGTTGGCGTGACCACGCAATCAACGCCTTCCAGAGCTTTGTCGCACAGCGCTTTCAAAGCCTGCAGACGGTATTGGGCACGGAAGGTTTGCACGCCGGTCACCGCTGGCGCCTTGGCCAATACGGCGCGAATCACCGGCAGCACGGCTTGAGGATGTTGCTCCATCAACTCGCCGGCCACGCTGTAACGCTCCGCCACCCACGGCCCTTCATAGAGCAACCGCGCCGCTTCGAGAAACGGCGACAAATCCAGTTCGACCGCTTCGCCGCCCATGGCTTTGAGCTGGTCGATGGCGTCACCGAAGAGCAACGGGCCTTCAGGACAGCCGAAGAACGCCAGATCCTGCGCACGGGGCACGCCAAAACGGAAGGGTGACAGAGTCCCGAAGGCCGAGCCGTCATTCCACAGCGGATTACTGCGGCTGTATTCGTCCCGTGGATCGAGATGAGCGGTGAGCGCCAGCAACTGACTGGCTTCCCGGGCGGTGGCTGTGAAGGTCGTGACGCAATCGAGCGTTCGACAGGCTGGAACCGCTCCGGCCGTGGAGATCAGCCCTTTGCTGGCTTTCAAACCGACCAGATTATTCAATGCCGCCGGCACGCGACCGGAGCCAGCCGTGTCCGTGCCCAAGGAAAAACTCGCCACGCCGAGTGCCACCGCCAATGAAGATCCGGCGCTGGAACCGCCCGACGGATACTCCGGCAACACGCTGTTCGGGCAAGCGCCATACGGCGAGCGGCTGCCATTGAGGCCAGTGGCGAACTGGTCGAGATTGGTCTTGCCCAACGGAATCGCACCCAGCGCCAGCAGTTGCTCGACGACGGTTGCCGAGCGCTCCGGCACATAGGCAAACGCCGGGCACGCTGCCGTGGTGGGAATGCCCGCCAGATCGATATTGTCCTTGATCGCGAACGGTATGCCGTACAGCGGCAGGCTGCCGGGGTCACGCTCGTCGAGCGCGGCGAGGTACGGTTCCAGTTCCAGGGCACTGAGCAAATGGATGAACAGGTGATAGTCCGGGTTCAGTGCCGCGGCTTTTTCCCGCAGGCTCAGCAGCAGTTGCCGAGGCGTAGTGCTGCCGTCACGGTAAGCGTTGCGCAGGGCGTCGAGTTGCAGATTGATGTTCATGGCGTTAATCCTTTTTTAATGGCTTGAGTCGAGTTCCAGCACCACCACACGCTGCCCGGCGCGCACCCCCGAACCCGGTTGCACGCGAATCTCGCGCACCACGCCCGCCATGGGTGCGAGCAGCGGGATTTCCATCTTCATCGACTCCAGAATCACCAGCACATCCCCCGCCGCGACCCGGCTGCCAGCCTGCACCTGAACCTGCCAGAGGTTGCCGGCGATGTGGCTGTCGATGCTCTGCTGACCGTCGGCCAGCGGTGCATCTTCGGTCACTTCCGGGGCCAGCTCTTCGCTGTCGAAATGCGCTTGGCCGCTGGCGATCCAGCGTTCGCGCTCGGCGTTGAACGCGCTTTTTTGCTGATCCCGAAATGCCGCGATGCCCTGGGCTTCTTTCGCCAAAAACGCCTGGTAATCCGCCAGATTCAGCTGACTGTGTTCGATGTTCAGATCAAAGCGCCCAAGCGGGAAATCCCGACGAATGCGCAGCAGTTCATCGGCGTTCACCGGGTAAAAGCGGATCTGATCGAAGAAGCGCAGCAGCCACGGCTTGCCGTCGAACGCTGCAACCTCACGGTAGCGGTTCCACATCTGCAAGGTGCGGCCGACGAACTGATAACCACCCGGGCCTTCCATGCCGTACACGCACAGGTAGGCGCCGCCGATGCCTACCGAGTTTTCCGCGGTCCAGGTGCGGGCCGGGTTGTACTTGGTCGTCACCAGGCGATGCCGCGGATCGAGCGGGGTGGCGACCGGTGCGCCGAGGTAGACGTCGCCCAGGCCCATGACCAGATAACTGGCGTCGAACACTGTGCGTTGCACTTCGTCGAGGTTCGGCAGGTCGTTGATGCGGCGGATGAACTCCAGATTGCTCGGGCACCAGGGTGCGTCCTTGCGTACGGTGGTCATGTATTTCTCGATCGCCAACTGACAGGCCGGGTCATCCCAGGACAGTGGCAGATGGACGATGCGCGAGGGCACTTGCAGGTCTTTGGCGGCGCACACGGCGTCCCATTCGCCGGCGACAATCCCCAGCAGATCGGCCAGCGGCAGTTGCTCCGGTTGGTAGTGCACTTGCAGCGAGCGGATGCCCGGTGTCAGGTCGATCACGCCGTGCAGGTGTTTGCTTTCCAATGCCTGCATTAATGCGTGGGCGCGAAAGCGCAGGACCAGGTCCAGTTCGGGGGCACCGATTTCCAATAACAAATGGGTGTCGCCCGACAGACGTGCAACCAGCCGCGTATCCCCCTGACCAAAATCCAACACCACAGGCGACACAACCCCCTGTGGGAGCGGGCTTGCTCGCGAAGGGGCCAGATCAGGCACCACATCAACTTCTTCGTGAGCAAGCCCACTCCCACATTGATCCCATTTCAAGGTGAGATTGCGGGCGGTCTTGAGATCAACCGGGATGAACTGCACCTTGTCCCCAGCCTTGAGCTGCCCCAGTTGCCAAAGGTCCGCCTCGATCACCGTCACCGGGCAGACAAACCCGCCCAAGCTCGGGCCATCCGGTCCCAGAATCACCGGCATGTCACCGGTGAAATCCACTGCGCCAATCGCGTACGGATTGTCGTGAATGTTCGACGGATGCAGCCCGGCTTCACCCCCATCGGCCCGCACCCATTCAGGCTTCGGCCCGATCAGCCGCACGCCGGTGCGGCTGGAGTTGAAGTGCACTTCCCACTGCGTGGCGAAGAAGGTGCCGATGTAGTTTTCGGTGAAATATTCCGGGGCACCGTGAGGGCCGTAGATCACCCGAATCTGCCGCACCGCGGGCAACTCGGTAACGTGTTGTGTCATCAGGTTTTGCCCGGCGCTGTGGTCGCTCAAGGCGGGAATATGCAATACGTCCCCAGCGCGTAATGCACGACCGGCATGGCCACCAAACTGGCCGAGGGTGAAGGTACTTTTGCTACCCAGATAATCCGGCACTTGCACGCCGCCGCGCAGGCACAGATAGCTGCGCGCGCCTGCACCGCCAATGGTGCCGAGGCTCAAAGTGGCACCGGCAGGAATCAACAGTGCGGTATTCATCTGCACCGCTTCACCGTTCAGCATCAACGCAATCACCGCACCCGTAACGGCCACCACCGCCTCACAATTGAAGCGCAGCAGCGGCCCGCTCATGGTGATTTCCAGCGCTGCCGCACCTTCATCGTTACCCAGCAAGCGATTGCCCAGACGCAGTGCGCGGCTGTCCATCGGCCCCGACGGAGGCACGCCCACCGCCCAGTAACCGAGGCGTCCCGGATAGTCCTGAACGCTGGTCTGCGTGCCGGCGCTGAGCACTTCAAAGGTGTTGGCTTGATAGACCAGGCCTTCCAGGCAACGGGTCCACGGCTGGCCGCTGGCAAAGGGCGTATCGAGCAGAATCTGCCGCAAGTAATCGCGGTTGGTTTCCACCCCGTACAACAGACTGTCGCCCAGAGCCTGATGCAGATCGACGCGCGCTGCTTCGCGAGTCGGTGCCCAGCTGATGACCTTGGCGATCATCGGATCGAAGTACGGCGGGATCTCGCAACCGGCCTCGACCCAAGTGTCGATGCGCAGGTGTTTGCCATCGGTAACCGGGAAATTGACGGCAGTGAGCAGACCGGGACTCGGCTGGAAATCCCGACCCGGATCTTCGGCATAGAGTCGTGCCTGAATCGCATGACCGTCGGCTTTCAATCCCTGGCTCAACTCGCGCAGCGGCGGCAAATCACCGGCCGCCAGTTCCACCATCCAGCGCACCAGATCCACGCCCCACACTTGTTCGGTGACGCCGTGCTCCACCTGCAAACGGGTATTCACTTCAAGAAAATAGAAGCGCTGGGCATCGCTGTCGAAGACGAACTCAACAGTGCCTGCGCTGCGGTAATTCACCGCTTTGGCCAGTTTGATGGCCGCTGCACAGAGTTCCTCGGCCATGCCCTCGGGCAGGTTCGGCGCCGGGGTTTCTTCGAGGACTTTCTGGTTGCGTCGCTGCACTGAACAGTCGCGTACGCCGAGGGCAAGCACCTCGCCCTGGCCGTCGCCGAAGACCTGCACTTCCAGATGCCGGGCACGCTGGATGTACTTCTCGATGAACACGCCGGCGTCGCTGAAATTGTTCTGACCGAGGCGTTTGACGGCTTCGAAGGACTCGCTCAGTTCAGCAGCGCTGCGGCACACGCGCATACCGATCCCGCCACCGCCGGCGGTGCTTTTGAGCATCACCGGGTAGCCGACCTGTTCGCCCGCTATCAACGCTGCATCGAGGCTATCGAGCAGCTCGGTACCTTCGAGCATTGGCACGCCGTGTTCCTTGGCCAGCGCACGGGCGGTGTGCTTGAGGCCGAACACCCGCAGGTGCTCCGGTGTGGGGCCGATGAAGGCGATGTCGGCCGCTTCGCAGGCTTGGGCGAATGCGGCGTTTTCCGAGAGAAAACCGTAGCCGGGATGAATCGCAGTGGCGCCGGTGGCTTTGGCGATGGCGAGGATTTTGTCGACCGCCAGATAAGTGCCGGCGGCCGCGCCTTCGCCCAGACTGTGGGCTTCATCGGCTTGCAGGATATGCAGGCTGGCGGCGTCGGCTTCGGAGTAAACCGCGATGCCTTTGACCTGCAGTTCACCCAAGGTACGCAAGATGCGACAGGCAATGGCGCCGCGGTTGGCAATGAGGACTTTTTTGAACATGACATAACCCCCGGAGGCGATAACGCATCAGCCTCGACCTGGGATGCGGGCCGTCCCGCAGTTTTTCGATAGGCGCCGGGGTCGTCCCAGGCGGCAGAATCAACTTTCTTCAAAACACCACTGACCCCCTGTGGGAGCGGGCTTGCTCGCGAAAGCGTAGTGTCAGTCGACATCAACGCTGGATGTGACGGCCCCTTCGCGAGCAAGCCCGCTCCCACATTTGGGTTGTGGTGTTTTTACTGTTTGATGCACTGGCCGGAACGGGCCTGACACAAGACAAACAACCACCGCCGCAAACGCGAAAATTTCAGTTCCATACCAGCAGCTCCGCAGGCGTCGGGTTGTAGGCGTTGCACGGATTGTTCAGTTGCGGGCAGTTGGAGAGCAGCACGATCACGTCCATCTCGGCCCGCAGGTCGACGTATTTGCCCGGCGCCGAAATCCCGTCTTCGAACGTCAGCCCGCCGTCGGCCGTCACCGGCACGTTCATGAAGAAGTTGATGTTCGGCCCGATGTCTCCCTTGCCCAGCCGACCATCGTGGGCACAGGCGCGCAGGTAGTTGTCGCGGCAGCTGTGCATGTAGCGTTTCTCCAACGCATAACGCACGGTGTTGCTCTCTTGGGCGCAGGCACCGCCGAGGGTGTCGTGACGCCCGCAAGTGTCGGCGACGATGGTCAGCATCGGTTTGCCGAGGTTGGAATAGAGCACGCTGCCGGTACTCAGGTAGACGCTGTCCTGCCGACGCAACGTGCGCTGTACGTCATAGCGCTCCTTGGGATTGGCGAGGCTGTAGAACAACGTGTCGACGGCCTGATTGCCTTCCAGGTCGAGGATGCGCAAGGTCTGGCCGGCCTTGACCTCCATCAGCCAGGGTTCGCCGGCGGGGATGGTGGCGCGGTACACCGCGGTTTCAGGTAGCTGTTGAGCAGTGGCGATAGCGAGTGACATGGCAGCGATCCTCAGGCGAACAGACGGTCGGTGTTGATGAAGCCGCGCTCGTTTTCCGGGCGCGAGGTGCGGCAGTGTTCGGCGACACTCGCATCGGCGTTCATCCAGCTGAGCTTCAGCGGTTTGGGTGCGTACTCAGGCGCCGGATCCATCGGGTGTTGCAGCGCGGTGAGCACCACCAGAGTGTCCATCGGCGCATACAATTCGATGTAGTCACCGGCCTTGGAATGGCCTTTGACGAAGTGGAAATGCCCGGCCTCATCGACGTTCACACGGCTGAACAGGTTGAGGGTCATCAACAGATCGGACAGGCCCAAACCCCACTTGCCCAGTTCCACCAACAGGTTGTCGGTGCCGTTGCGGAAGAAACCGTTGCGCAGTTCCTGATAGCGCCCCGCGCCGTATTTTTGCGCGACTTCTTCAGCGCACAGCACGCCGCCGAGGCTGTCGCTCCAGCCGCAGGTGTCGGCGGTAATGGCGGCGAGCACGCGGCCCATGTCCGAATACAGGCAATGGCCGGTGGTGAGCTTGGCGGTGTGTTGGCATTTGAGGCTGTCGGGCAGGTTGAGGCGTTCGGTTTTTTCGTTGGCGTTGAGTAGCGTCAGGCTGACATTGGCACCGCCGCGCAGGTCGGTCAGGCGCAGTAATTGGCCACGTTTCAGAACGAAGGAGCGATGGCCGCCGCCGGGGAGCATTTCTTCGGCGAAGGGCGGAAATAGTTGGGTCGAATCAGTCATGTGTAAATTCCTCTAAGCGATGCGAAGCGAACCTGCCAACTGAGCCGGCAGGGCGTCGACGGCGGCGCGATTGGCGCGGCGGTCGCTGTTCAAAGGGATGTCGTAGGTGATGCGTGCGCCATAGGCGCCGGGGGCGTGCGGGTCGATGCGGACCTTGTCGAACACCAGCAAACGGGTGCCGAGGCTGAAACCTTCGGACAGGTCATGGGTGACCATGAACACTGTCAGCTGGGTCTCGCGCCACAGTTCCAGCAGCAAACCGTGCATGTCCTTGCGGATGCCCGGATCGAGCGCGCCGAAGGGTTCGTCGAGCAACAGCACGCGCGGCTTCATGATCAGCGCCTGGGCAATCGCCAAGCGTTGTTGCATACCGCCGGAGAGCTGCGCCGGGTACTTGTCCAGCGAGTGACCGAGGCCGACTTTGTGCAGCAGCACCGAAGCTTGTTCGCGTGCGTCTTTTTTAGCGCTGCTGAACAACCGCCCAAGTAGCGGTGAACGCGGCAGTTCGAGGCCGAGGGCGACGTTGTCCAGCACCGTTAAATGCGGGAACACTGAGTAGCGCTGGAACACCACACCGCGGCTGGCATCCGGTTCGCTGGCCAGGGCCTGGCCGTCCAACAGAATCTCGCCACGACTGGTGCGCTCCTGGCCCAGCAACAGGCGCAAGAAGGTCGATTTGCCGCACCCTGAAGCGCCGACCAGGGTGCAGAACTCACCCTCGTTGACGCTCAGGTTCAGCCCTTCGAGTACCACCTGATCGGCATATTGCTGCCAGACGTTTTTTACCGTAATGAAGCTCATGCCCGCGCTCCTTCATACCAAGGAAATGCACGCTGAGTCAGGCGTTTCAGACCCCAGTCCATCATCCAGGCGAGGAGGGTGATCCAGACCACGTAGGGCAAAATCACGTCCATCGCCAGGTAGCGGCGCACCAGGAAAATCCGGTAGCCGAGACCATCGGTGGAGGCGATGGCTTCGGCAGCGATCAGGAACAACCACGCCGAACCCAGCATCAGTCGCAGCGAGATCAACAGGCGTGGCAGTAATTGCGGCAGCACCACGCGCAGCATCAAGGTCCAGGTCGAAGCGCCAAGCGTCTGTGCCTTGATCAGCAACTCGACGGGAATTTCCCGGGCGCGCTGTTCCAGATCCCGGGCCAGGCACGGGGTGATGCCGATCACGATCAGCATCACTTTCGACAACTCCCCCAGCCCGAACACGATGAACAGAATCGGCAGGATCGCCAGCGGCGGCACCATCGACAGCACTGTCAGCACCGGCGATAACGGTGCGCCAAACAGCGGCAGCGTACCGGCGGCAATCCCCAGGCAGAGCCCGGCCAGTGCACTGATACCGAGGCCGATGGCCAGCCGTCGCAGGCTGGCGGCGCTGTCTTGCCAGAGCAGGTATTCACCGGTGCGGGTGTCGGCGGTGAAGGCCAGGCGTTTCACCGCGTCGGTCATCTGCACGGCACTGGGCAGCAGTTTGTCGTTGGGGTTGTCCATCAGCCGATCGGCCGAGCCCATGAAGTAGGCGAACAACACCAGGGCGAACGGCAGGATCACCAACAGCAGGCGACTCGGGCGATCCGGGTGGCGATTGATCAGGCGCATGGCCTTGTCCTCCGTTGTTACAACGTGGAGTCGGCAGCCATCTGCACGTAGCTCGGGTCGAAGCGCAGCTTGAGGTTGGTCTTGTCGCCGCTGGTCACGCCATTGGCGAAGGCCATGCCGATGGCACTGGTGTCCTTGGCGCCTTCACCCAGCAAGCCGTGCTGAAAGGAGAACTCGGCGACCTTGCGCATGGTGTCGGGCAGTTGCTTGCTGGTGGAAAACGCCAAGGCTTCCTGGGGGGTGGCGAACAGCTTGGTGGTGTCGAGTTGCGCCTGGAAACCGGCCAGGTCGGTGCCCGAGGCTTTGGCCATGTGTTCGAGGGCAGCTTTGCTGGCGGCGTTTTTGGCGTTCATCAATGCCACCACTTCGAACCAGGCGCCGGTCAGCGCTTTGCCCAGCGCCGGGTTGTCTTTGAGGGTGGCGCTGTTGACCACCATCATGTCCATGATTTCGCCGGGAACCTGGCTGGAGTTGAAGACTTCGGTCACGCCAGGCTTGGCCTTGATGTCCGAAAGCATCGGGTTCCAGGTGGTGACGGCGTTGACCTGATCGGTGTTGAAGGCGGCCGAAATGTCGGCGTCGGAAGTGTTGACCACTTTCAGGTCTTTCTCGGTGAGGTCCACCGAATCGAGTGCCCGGGCCAATAGATAGTGGGACACCGAGAGTTCAACCAGATTGACGTCCATGCCCTTGAGGTCGGCGACTTTCTTGCCTTCGCCTTTGAGCACGATGCCGTCGTTGCCGTTGGAGAAGTCGCTGACGATCAGCGCTGTGCTGTCGACGCCACCGGCCGCCGGAATGGTCAGCGCGTCCATGTTGGTCATGGTGCAGCCGTCGAACTGGCCGGCGGTATATTGGTTGATGGATTCGACGTAATCGTTGAGCTGCACCACATCGATCTTGATGCCGTACTTTTTCGCCCATTTGTCGACGATGCCTTGGCTGCCGGCGTATTCCCAGGGCATCCAGCCGGCATAAATAGTCCAGCAGACGCTGAAATGGTCTTTTTGTGCGGCTTGGGACGAGACGCTCACGAGGGCTGCAAAAGCAGCGGCGAGCAGGGCGGGTAAACGAAGTCGGGACATGGTGTGGTTCTCCAGTTGATCAAGGGCGGACAGGAAGGCAGCGGCACCGCGAACGGTGGCTTGTCTCCCGGGCTTTTGTCCCGCCGTGTAACCTCAACTGGAGGTCGCCAACTCTCGGACCAGCCACTCGCGATAGCGAGCCGGAACCCTAGTCAGCCATTGCAAATTGTGGTGCCGCGAACCTGTGATGACTCCTGCACGCCTTTGGTTAAGCGAGAGCCGTGCCAAGTCGGCTTGAACCCTCTGGGTGGGGGCATGCAGGGAGGAGGGCGGATAAAGGGGGGGGGCGCCTTGCCTTGTCATGGTGCGTTGGCGCGCAACCGTGCACCGTAGATGGACGGGCTGGCCGCTGATCTGAAGGTCGATACCGTCTGGCACTCGGTGCAGGTTTGAAAGTCAAAACAGGTGTCAGTCGACTGCTGTTGCAGGTCTTTCAGGAGGCCTCCATGTTCTGTCAAAAAAAGCTCCGCCAAATATTCCTCAGCGTGTTTTTTGGTTTGGGCCTATCCGGCTGTTACTACTATGCAGGTGGCGCTGATATTTATCCGACACCCTATTACTATCCTGGCTATTACTACTCACCTTACTACTACGGCGGCCCGCGTTTTTACGGCGGCTATCGTTACTATTATTTCAGTGGTCCCCGTCATCACCATCGCGGCGGACACTATCGCGGGCACCGCTGATCAGCTCATTTGGATACCATGGCGCATCCGGCTTCCCGGACGCGCCGTTTTTCTTATGGGAAAGATGAAAAACCTTTCATCGGCTACTTGTTTCAACGTGTTGCAGGAGCGCACCAGATTCCGAATTCACTGTCTGATATTTCGACAGTCGCCGAACCATTGACTGTCGCCTGCCAGCGTCGCTGGCATGGCTCACTCGCGGTCCAGGAGGCCGCTATGCTCTGTCAAAAAAAGCTCCGCCAAATTCTGCTGATTGTTTTATCGGGATTGTCTCTTGGTGCATGCGTGCCCTATTCCGATGGAGGATCCAGCTACTACCGTTCCGAGGTCTACACATCCCCAGCGCCGTACTACTCCGGTGGCGGGTCTTACTACTCTGATGGCCGTTACTACTCGGCCCCGCGCAGGTATTACTCGCCGCCTGCACGGTATTACCAGCCATCGCCGCGTTATTACTACCAGCCGCGGGTTTATCAACCGGCACCGCGCTATTACCAGCCGGCGCCACGAGCTGACTACCGCGTCTACCAGAACCGTGGATGGGACCGTCATGACCGCGGCGGTTGGGACGGTCGTAACCGGGGCGATTGGGACGGCCGGAACCGAAGCGGCCGGGGCGATGGCTATCGAGGCCACAGGGATCACCGTGATGGAAGAGGCGATCACCGCGGTCGGGGCGATCACGATGGCCGAGACAGCCACCGTTAACCATTCAATAAGAAACGGCGCTTGAAGCGCCGTTTTTTTGTGCCTGGATTTCAGTACTCAGACAGATCGGCCAGAGGGTGCCGACCTTCCCATACCTTGCGAAAATGCGCGTCCACCGCAGCTTCCGGCACATTGTTGATGTCCGGCCAGTGCCAGTGAGGTTTCTGGTCCTTGTCGATCAACCGCGCGCGAACGCCCTCGCTGAACTCCGGATGACGGCAGCAATTGAGGCTCATGGTGTATTCCATCTGAAAGACTTGAGCCAACGATAAATGCCGGGCGCGAACGATCTGTTCCCATACCAGATGAGCGGTCAGGGGTGAGCCTTCAGCCATGGTTTTGGCGGCACGACCGAGCAGCGGGTCGGAATGATCGCGCAGCGCACTGATGGCCTTCCAGGCGCAACGAACGTCGCTGACATCCAACAGTTCGTCGATCAGCTCGCGTCTTGGCAACCACTGCGCTTGCGGCATCTGCGCGATCGCTTCCTGCTGCAAGGCTTTGAGCAGGCTGTTGAGCTGCATGGCTGTCTGTTCCTGCCAGTTCAATTGCAGCAAACCTTCGATCAGCTCATGCTGTTGATCATCGCGCAGGAAGCGGTCGGCGAGGTCCAGATCGATCGCATCGCGACCGTTCATCTGGGCGCCGGTCAGGCCCAGAAACAATCCGAGCTTGCCGGGCAACCGCGACAGAAACCAGCTGGCGCCGACGTCCGGGTACAAGCCGATGCCGATCTCCGGCATCGCCAGCCGGCTGCTTGGCGTGACGATCCGAATGCTCGCCCCTTGCAGCAGCCCCATGCCCCCGCCCAGCACGTAACCATGCCCCCAGCAGATCAGCGGTTTCGGGTAGGTGTGCAGGTTGAAGTCGAGGCGATATTCTGCCGCAAAGAAGTGTGCAGCCAATGGCGGCACTTCTCCGGGAAGGGCGCGACACGCCTCCACCAGGCTGCGTACTTCCCCGCCGGCGCAAAAAGCCTTGCCGCCATTGCCGCGCAGCAGCACGCAAACGATCTGTGGCTCCTTGGCCCAGGCGTCCAGTTGATCGCGCAGGGCGTTGATCATCGGCAAGGAGAGGGCGTTGAGGGACTTTTCGGCATCCAGGCTGGCGATGCCGATGCGGGCGCCGTCGGTGCCGGTGAGTTCTTCGAAGTGCAGATTCATCATGACCTCGATCGGTAAATTGAGCGTTTAGTATGATCGCTCTATAGGAAAGTGCTGGATCTGTATCAGATCAATTGACAAGGGAGATAGGGTTTCCTAGGGTTCGCCCCATTGTTTTTGCCGGATGTAACCATGACTGCTGACGACCGTATCAAACTCGAACCGAGCTGGAAGGAGGCACTGCGTGCCGAATTCGACCAGCCTTACATGGCAGAGTTGCGCACATTCCTGCAACAGGAACGCGCGGCGGGCAAAGAGATCTATCCACCTGGACCGATGATTTTCAACGCGCTCAATTCCACGCCGCTGGACAAGGTCAAAGTGGTCATTCTCGGTCAAGACCCTTACCACGGCCCGGGTCAGGCCCATGGGTTGTGCTTCTCGGTGCAACCAGGCGTACCGGCGCCGCCATCGCTGGTGAACATTTACAAAGAGTTGAAGCGCGACCTGAACATCGACATTCCCAACCATGGCTACCTGCAGAGTTGGGCAGAGCAGGGCGTGTTGATGCTCAACACCACCATGACCGTGGAACGCGCGAATGCCAACGCCCATGCGGGCAAGGGCTGGCAATATTTTACCGACCGGATTATCGAAGTGGTCAGCGAGCATCAGCCACATCTGGTGTTCCTGCTGTGGGGCGCCCATGCCCAGAGCAAGCAGAAACTCATCGATGCCACCAAACACCTGGTGCTGACTTCGGTCCATCCGTCGCCGCTGTCCGCTTATCGCGGCTTCCTCGGCTGCGGGCACTTCAGTCGGGCGAACAAGTTTCTGGAGCAGAATGGCGAGACGCCGATCGAGTGGCGGTTGCCGTCGGTTTGATGCGTTGATCGGGAGGGCCCCTTCGCGAGCAAGCCCGCTCCCACATTAGACCGAGTTGTCCAGACATACACGGTCTAATGTGGGAGCGAGGCTTGCTCGCGAAGCAGGCGACTCGGTCTATCAGGGAGAATCCGGCTCCCGGTTCCAATACCGAAACAACGGCTCCGCCAGAAACAATACAAACAACAACCGCATCACCTGCATCGCCGTCACCAACGGTACCGACAATTGCAGGGTTTCCGCCGTCAAACTCATCTCGGCAATCCCGCCGGGCATCATGCCCAAGGTCAGCGAACGCAGATCCAGCTGAGTCAGCGCACTCAAACCCAATGCCGCCAGGGTTGCGATCAACATGGTCAACACCGTGCCGAGCAGGGTTCGGCCCATGAAGGACGGTGCCCGCCGGAAGAACTGCCGATTGAAGTGGCAACCCAATCCACTGCCGATCAGCCACTGGCCGATCTGACTGCCGCCATTGGGCAGACCGATGTGCAGGTCCCAACCAATGCTCACCGCCGCACTCACCAGCAACGGTCCGAACAGCCAGGGATTGGGTTGTCGCAGCCGCTCCCAGATCCAGGCGGCAAGGGCGCCCGCCGGGAACAGAATCGCCAGCCAGCGCCAGTCGACGCTGCCGGCATGGGCGATCGGCACACCATCGCCCAATAGATATTTGAACGCCGCCGGCACACACAGCACCACCACCAACACCCGCAAACTCTGCCCCGCCGCAACACGGCTGAGCACCGCGCCGTTGCGCGCGCCGAGGTTGACCATCTCCCCGGAGCCGCCGGGCATGCTGGAAAAGAATGCGGTGGCGCGATCTTCCCCGGTACGCCGCATCAACCAGACCCCGACCACCGCGGACAGGCTGGTGACCAACGCACCGAAGAAGATCAGACCGAAGTGGCTCAGCACCTGCTCCATCACCACCGGAGTGAAGTGCAGGCCGATGCCGATGCCGACGATCCACTGGCCGCACTTGCGCCCGCCAGGGATTTCCGCCAATTGCCAGGGAGTCAGGCAGCGCACCAGGATGATCGCCAGCAACGAGCCGACCATCCACGGTAGCGGCCAGCCGATCTGGCTGGCGAGGTAACCGCCCAGCAGACCGACCAGCGGTGTTCCCCACCAGCTTTTGAACGGGGTGCGATCAGACATCGGCGATAGCGCGCCGGGCGACTGCACGTTTGCGCCAGATCCGCAGCAGCGGCATCAGCAACATGATTGCAGTCAACACCCAGCAACCGAACGTGATTGGGCTCGACCAGAGGATTTCCAGCGCACCGTTGGAAATCGACAGGGCGCGACGCAGGTTTTGTTCCATCAGGCCACCGAGGATGAAGCCCAGCAGCACGGGCGACAACGGGAAGTCTAGCTTGCGCAAGATATAGCCGAAGATGCCGATGCCGATCATCAGGAACAGGTCGAACGTGGTGGCATGGACCGCGTAGACACCGATCCCGGTGATGATCGCGATCACCGGCACCAGTGCCCAGTTCGGCACAGCGAGGATGCGGGTAAAGATGCGGATCATCGGAATGTTGAGGATCACCAGCATCACGTTGGCGATGAACAACGACGCGATCAGGCCCCAGACGATATCCGGTTGCTGCTGGAACAACAGCGGGCCAGGAGTGATGTTGTATAGCGACAACGCGCCGATCATCACCGCCGTCGTACCCGAACCCGGAACGCCGAGGGTCAGCATCGGCACCAGTGCACCGCAGGCGGCGCCACCAATGGCGGTTTCCGGCGCCGCGAGGCCGCGCATGTCGCCTTGTCCGAACGTGCCCTTGGCGCCGGCAATACGTTTCTCCGTCATGTAGGCCACAGCGCTGGCCAGCGTCGCACCGGCACCCGGCAACACGCCCATGATGAAGCCCAGTAAACCGCAACGGATGTTCACCACGAACACCGCCGAAGCTTCCTTGAAGTTGAACATCATGCGTCCGGTGGCTTTCACCGCTTCCTGGCCGCGGTGGGTTTTTTCCAGCAGAAGGAGGATTTCGCTGATGGAGAACAGACCCAATACCAGCACAACGAATTGAATGCCGTCCGTCAGGTGAATGTTATCCCCGGTGAAACGGTATACGCCGCTGTTGGCATCGATCCCGACGCTCGACAGAAACAGACCGATCAGCGCCGCAATGAAGGTCTTGAGCGGTCGGTCGCCGGCCATGCCGCCGAGACAGACAATCGCAAACACCATCAGCACGAAATACTCCGCCGGGCCGAAGGCAATTGCCCACTTCGCCAGCAACGGGGCGAACAGCACCATGCCGCAGGTCGCGATGAACGCACCGATGAACGAACTCCACGCCGACAGCGACAGCGCTACACCGGCCAGGCCTTTGCGGGCCATCGGGTAACCGTCGAGGGTGGTCATTACGGTGGAGGCTTCGCCCGGAATGTTCAGCAGGATCGAGCTGATCCGGCCGCCGTATTCGCAACCCAGGTACACCGCCGCCAGCAGGATCAGCGCCGACTCCGGTGGCAGACCGAGGGCGAATGCGATCGGAATCAGCAAGGCCACGCCGTTGATCGGACCCAATCCGGGCAACAGCCCGACGACGGTGCCGATCAGGGTGCCGCACAGCGCGGTCACCAGGTTGTACGGGCTCAGCGCGACGCCGAAGCCCTGACCCAAATAGCCAAGAGTATCCATATCAGTTCTCCAGAACGTCGAGCACGCCCAGCGGCAGTGGCACGTCCATCAACTTGTCGAACAGCAGATAAAGACCGATGGCCATCAGGCTGATGATCACCGTACTGGGCAGCCAGCGGCCGCCATACAGGCGTGCCATCGGGACGCCGATCAGAATGCTGGCGACAATGAAGCCAAGAGGTTCGAAGGTCCCGGCGAACACCAGCAAAAGCAGCACGCAGATGCCGATTTTGCTCAGGGTTTCGCGGTCCAGTTTCGGGTCATCGTCGCTGTGCACGATCGGCGCCGGTCGAAACACCATGTACAGCAACGCCAGGCCCATCAGACCGAGCATCAGCAGGGGGAAGGCCCGAGGCCCGACCGGTTCGTAGGAAAAAGCCGCCTGATACGGCCATGCCATCAGGGCCAGGCCGATACAGGCCAGCAACAGCACCGAAGCAAAAATGCGTTGTATGAGCATGAGGAACTCCTGGGCCACGACCCCGAGAACCAGGGTCGTAGCCGCTAGACAGAGGCGATCACTGGATCAGGCCGAACTCTTTGGCCAGCACTTTGTAGTCCGCGACCTGCTTCTTCACGTAGGTGTCGAGCTCCGGGCCGGTCATGGCGAACGGGAACAGTTCACGCTGATCGCGCAGCTTGGCGAAGTCCTCGGAGGCGAGCAGTTTGTCGAAGGCGTCTTTCCACCAGGCGTAGTCTTCGTCGCTGACTTTTGGCCCGAGGTAGAAGCCGCGAACCACCGGCCAGACGATGTCGTAGCCCTGCTCTTTAGCCGTCGGAATGTCTTTCATTTCCGGCTCGTCCAGACGCTTCTCGGAGAACACCGCGAGCAGACGCATGTCGCCGCTCTGAATGTGTGGCATGGAGTCGGAGATGTCGGTGCTGCCGACCTGGATGTGGCCACCGAGCAGGGCGGTGGCGATTTCACCACCGCCTTCGAGGGCGACATAACGCAGGTCGCGCGGGTTGATCCCGGCTGCCTTGGCGATCAGTGCGGTTTGCATCCAGTCCTGGCTGCCGACGGTGCCGCCGGAACCGATCACCACTTTGCTCGGATCTTTCTTCAGCGCCTGAACCAGATCGTCCAGGGTCTTGTAAGGCGAATCGCTTTTCACCGCGATGGCGCCATAGCTGGTGCCAACAGCGGCCAGCCAACGAACGTTGGTTTCATCGAAACGACCGAACTTGCCTTGCGCCAGGTTCAGCAGCGAACCGCTGGACCACGCCACCAGCGTGCCAGCATCGGCAGGACGCTGGGCGACCACCGCGTTGTACGCCACCGCGCCGACACCGCCGGGCATGTAGGTCACGCGCATCGGTTTGGTCAGCAGTTTTTCGTTCACCAGCGCGCTTTGCGCCAGTTTGCAGGTCAGGTCGAAACCGCCGCCTGGCGAGGCCGGGGCGATACATTCCGGGCGTTTCGGTTCGGCCATCAATTGGCCGGCGAACAGCATGACGCCAGCGGCCAGAGCAACTTTACGCAGTGACAGGTTCATTCAAGTCTCCTTGGGATTTTTGTTATGGACGTACTGAATTACCAAAGTGCAACGCTATAGCTCACCAGCAGACGCACTTCATCGGCATCGCGAGCGGAGTAGTTGGAACGGTAGGTGGCATTGCGCAGGCGTACGGCGACATCTTTCAGGGCGCCACTTTGTACGACGTATTTGATCTCGGTGTTGCGTTCCCACTCTTTGCCTTCATCACCGTTCTTGAGCTTGATGTTGTCACCGCTCAGGTAACGGCTCATGAAGCTCAGGCCCGGAATACCGAGTTTGGAGAAGTCATAGTCGTAACGCGCTTGCCAGGAGCGTTCTTCGGCACCGGCAAAGTCGTTGATTTGCACGAAGTTGACCAGGTACGGATCGCTGCCATCGACGTAGGGGAAGGCACTGTCGCCGGACATGTGTTGATAGCCGGCGCTGAGTTTATGCCCGTTCAAGGCATAGCTCACCAGACCGTTCAGGGATTTGTTGTCGATATTGCCGCCCCGGGCCGCGCCCTCGTCGTCACTGATGGCCAATCGCAGATCGGTTCCGAACGTGCCGGGGCCGAACGGTTGCGACGCGACAACGCCGATAAAGTGCTGGTTGTAGACTTCATCGAGTTGGGCGAAGTGGTAGCTGCCGGTGATCTTGTCGGTGAACTTGTAGTCCACGCCGCCAAAGTCAAAGTGCTTGCCGGCCACGGTACCGGCGAAGCGGCTGTTCTTGTTGTTGAGGGCGATGTCCTCGAAGTCGGTGCTGTCGCGGTCCTTGGCTTTCTCCAGCCGCCCGCCGGTGAAGGTCAGGTTCTTGATCTCTTTGGAGGTCAGCAGGCCGCCTTCAAAGGTCTGCGGCAGAATGCGCCCGTCGTTGGGTTTGAGGATCGGCAGTTCCGGAATCAGGCTGCCGATTTTCAGTTCCGTGGCGGAGATTTTCACTTTGCCGGTCAGTCCGAGCTTGGAATACTCGTCAGCCGCGCGACCGTCGTCGTGGGTCGGCAACAGGCCGGTGCCGGTGCGATCCGGACTCGAATCGAGTTTTACCCCCAGCATGCCCAGTGCATCGACACCGAACCCCACGGTGCCGGCGGTGTAACCCGATTGCAGATTGAGCATGAACCCCTGGGCCCATTCGTCCCGCTTGGATTGCTGGGCGCTGGTGCCGTCGCGAAAGTCGCGGTTGAAATACATGTTGCGGGTTTCGAAGGTTGCCGTACTGTCTTCGAAGAAGGCAGCCTGGCTCAACGGCGAAAAGCCGGCGAGGGCGGCGGCACTGGCAAGGGCGGTGTGGCTGAGACGGGAAAAACGAACAGGCGGGCGAGCCTGAAGCTGCATGGACAGCATGGTGACGTACTCCGTTTATTGTTCTTATTGGCGAAAACGCTTCGAGGCGTTTTTCGTACAGCGACGGCAGTCGAAACTGTCCGTGGCTGGACTCTAACCGGCCAACCTTTCGCTAACCTTTCAGCTGACTTTCACGGTTTTCGGGCTTCACAGCGACGGATGCGGCTGTAAACTCCGCGCCAAAGAATGGCGTCGACCATCCCTGAATGAGGTAAAGATCCATGCGTGTTCTGCTCGTCGAAGACCACCTGCAGCTTGCCGAAAGTGTCGCCCAGGCGCTCAAGAGCACCGGCCTGACCGTGGATGTGCTGCACGACGGTGTGGCAGCCGACCTGGCCTTGAGCAGCGAGGAATACGCCGTGGCGATCCTCGATGTCGGCCTGCCGCGCATGGATGGCTTCGAAGTGCTGGCGCGCTTGCGGGCCCGGGGCAAGAACCTGCCGGTGCTGATGCTGACCGCCCGCAGCGACGTCAAGGATCGGGTCCATGGCCTGAACCTTGGGGCTGACGATTACCTGGCCAAACCTTTCGAACTGACAGAGCTCGAAGCCCGGGTCAAAGCCTTGCTGCGCCGCAGTGTGCTTGGCGGTGAACGCCAGCAGCGTTGTGGCGTGCTGGCCTATGATCTGGACACCCGGCGCTTTACCCTTGGCGAAGAATTGCTGACCCTGACCTCCCGCGAGCAGGCGGTGCTCGAGGCCCTGATCGCCCGTCCCGGTCGGGTGATGAGCAAGGAACAACTGGCCGCCCAGGTGTTCGGCCTGGACGAGGAGGCCAGTCCCGATGCCATCGAAATCTATGTTCACCGCTTGCGCAAGAAACTCGACGGCCAACCGGTAGCCATCGTGACCTTCCGCGGCCTTGGCTATCTGCTGGAAAGCCGCGATGCATAAGCTCAGCAGCCTGCGCTGGCGGCTGCTGTGGAACCTCGCGCTGCTGTTGGTGGTGTTGATGCTCGCCAGTGGTTTGAGCGCTTACTGGAACGGTCGCGAAGCCGCCGACACTGCTTATGACCGGACCTTGCTGGCCTCGGCGCGGACCATCGCCGCCGGCCTGTCCCAGCGCGACGGCAGCCTCAGCGCCAACGTGCCTTACGTGGCCCTCGATACGTTCGCCTACGACAGTGCCGGGCGAATTTTTTACCTGGTCAACGACATCAACCAGAAACTGATCTCGGGCTACGAAAACCTGCCGGCACCGCCGCCGGGAACGCCGCGCACCGATGATTATCCGGCGCTGGCGCGTTTCTATAACGCCACCTATCAAGGGCAGAACGTGCGAGTGGTCAGCCTGCTCAAAGCAGTCAGCGAGCCGAACATGAACGGCATGGCGGAAATCCGCGTGGCGGAAACCGATGAGGCACGGGTCCGCATGGCTCGCAGCCTGATGGCCGACACCTTGTTGCGTCTGGGCATGTTGGCGATCGGTGCGCTGCTGCTGGTGTGGTTTGCGGTCAGTGCGGCGCTGCGTCCGCTGGAGCGCTTGCGCACGGCGGTGGAAGAACGTCAGCCCGATGACTTGCGGCCCTTGCCCCTGGTGGAAGTGCAACATGAGTTGGGGCCGCTGGTGCGTGCGCTCAATCATTTTACCGAGCGTTTGCGCGGACAGTTCGAGCGCCAGGCGCAGTTCATCGCCGACGCCGCCCACGAATTGCGTACTCCGTTAGCGGCGCTCAAGGCACGGCTCGAATTGGGTATGCGGTCGAACGAACCCGAAACCTGGCGCAGCACCCTGGAAACCGCCGCCCAAGGCACGGATCGCCTGACCCATCTGGCCAATCAATTGCTTTCGCTGGCACGGGTCGAGAATGGTGCCCGGGCAATCGCCGAGGGCGGCGCGCAGTTGCTCGACCTCAGTCAGTTGGCCCGTGAGCTGGGCATGGCCATGGCGCCGCTGGCCCATGCGCGTGGCGTGGCGCTGGCGCTGGAAGCCGACGAACCGGTGTGGCTGCGTGGCGAGCCGACATTGTTGAATGAACTGTTGAGTAACCTGGTGGACAACGCGCTGGCCCACACGCCGCCGGGCGGCAATGTGATCCTGCGGGTCATGGCGCCAGCGGTGCTGGAGGTCGAGGACGATGGCCCGGGAATTCCCCTTGAAGAGCGGGATCGGGTGTTCGAGCGTTTTTATCGGCGTAACGAACAGGTGGCCGGATCGGGACTGGGATTGGCCATCGTCGGCGAGATCTGCCGCGCCCACCTGGCGCAGATCAGCCTGCATGATGGCGAGCGGGCGGGGTTGAAGGTGCGGGTGAGTTTTATCGCAGGATAGTTTTTTTTGTGTCTGGGCTGGCCTCTTCGCGAGCAAGCCCGCTCCCACATTCGATCGCAATTCTCCATGAAGAACTCGGTCAACTGTGGGAGCGGGCTTGCTCGCGAAGGGGGCGCTGCGGTCTCGACTAATAAAACATCGAGCGCGACTCTTCCAGATCCTTGCACATCGCCTTGTTCTCCGGATCGATCCCCAGCTTCTTGAAGGCCGGTACGCTGAATGGATCAATACGGGCCAGTGGATGATCGGTGTCCTTGTGGCAATACAGGCTGGCCACTTGCACCAGATCGACATAATCGACCCGTTCCGATTGCCGCTTGAAATCCAGATACAGCCCCGGTAATTGCACCAGCATTTCCGGAAACTCCCAGACCCTGAGCAATTTATCGCCGAGCAGCGGGTGAATCCGGTCGATCACATGGTTGAGGCTGACCGGGTCAGACAGCAATTCATAGTGATCTTCGGCGTAGGTGAGGATCGGCAGTACACCAATCTGATGCACGAGCCCGCCGAGCGCGGCCTGATCAGGCTTGAGCTGTGTGTAACTGCGGCACAGCGCATAGCTGACGCCGGCGATCTCCAGGCTCTTGCGCCAGACTTCGCGCATTTTCTGTTCCACCACTTCGGAACGGGCATTGAAGATCTGTTCCATCACCAGGCCGATGGCCAGGTTGCTGCTGTAATTGACGCCCAGCCGGGTGATGGCCGTGTGCAGATCAGTCACTTCCTGGGTTGCGCGCAGCAACGGGCTATTGACCACTTTGATCAGGCGCGCCGACAACGCGGTATCGCGGCCAATCACTTTGCTCAGTGTGCTGACACTGATTTCCGGGTCTTCGGCGGCCTTGCGAATCTGCAGGGCCACTTCCGGTAACGTTGGCAGAACCAGGTCATCGTTATCGATGGCCTCAACCAAATCCTGTTGGACCTTATCCGCCAGCTCGCTCATTTCTTTTCTCTAGGGTATTGCGACAAGTACTGCTGTTAACGCTGGATTTCGCGATCGCGATCCAGTTGGTAAGGCAGGTCGAGCAGATGCAGGCCCGGACCTTCGAGTGTGCCAAGGTGCAGGTTGCCATCTTCTGCAGCTTCGGCTTGCAGCACGGCCAGGAGTTCAATGTTTTGCTCGGCGCGGGCGGCCAGCACCACTTCACCGATCGAACTGCCGTGGGTCGGGGAGAACAGTTGGGTACCGGGCTCCGGTAATTCGCTGGCCTCCAGTTGCAGGCGATACAACCGGCGCTTGAGCTTGCCCAGGTACTGCATGCGCGCGACGATTTCCTGGCCGGTGTAGCAACCTTTCTTGAAACTCACGCCACCGACCGCTTGCAGGTTGAGCATCTGCGGGATGAACAGCTCGCGGGTGCTCGGCATGACCTGCCCGATCCCGGCGCGGATCTGGCCCAGCAGCCATTGATTCAGTTCACCTTCGGCCAACAGAGCGGACAGCTTGCCCTTGATGGTGTCGGCTTGATCGGCACGAACCCAGAGTTCAGCGCGATCCGGCGAGACGCGAAGGGCAACCAGGCCGTCATTGCGCGCGACGCTGTCGGTTTCTGCCGGTAGTTCCAGGCCCAGACTGGTCAGTGCTACATCGCCATGCTCAAGGCCAAAGCGAACCCAGCAGGCACTTTCATCGGTCAGTTTCGATTTGGAGAACACCGCGTACTTTTTCAAGTCCGCCAGTTGCGGCTCCAGCAGCTCGCTGGCCATCGCCATGAGCACGCCGTCGCCTTCCAGCAGAATGCGGAAACTCGACTGCATCCGGCCTTTCTGCGTGCAGCGCGCGCCAAGGCTGGCCTGGGTGTCACTCAGGTAATTAAGGTTGCAAGTCAATTGGCCTTGCAGGAATTTGCCGGCATCCGCGCCGCGTACCGCGAGAACGCCTTCGTGAGACAGGGTGCAAAAAAAAGCAGAATCGGCCATGGGTCATCGCAGGGTAAAGAGTCCGAGGGACATCATAAGGGGGCGCCCATGAAATGGGTAGTTCACAAAGGATCGATGGGGGCGACCAAAGCCGACTGTTCGAGCGGGCCCGGGGCTGTATACTTGCCGCCTATTTGAGGAGCGCTCCATGGTCGAAGATGTTGAACTGAATCGCCTCTACTGGCACAGCCGCCGCGGCATGCTTGAGCTTGACGTGTTGCTGGTGCCGTTTGTGAAAGAGGTTTACCCGCACCTCAACGAAGTTGATCGCGCATGCTATGTCAGGCTGCTCGAATGCGAAGATCAGGACATGTTTGGCTGGTTCATGGAGCGTGCCGAGTCGGAAGATCCGGAGCTTCAGCGCATGGTTCGCATGATCCTGGATCGTGTCCAGCCCAAGTAACGTGTTCGAATGCCGCTGGCATGCCTCACGGCAGTTGCTGGCGGCGTATCTTCTGGCCCAGCTTTTCGCGCTGGGTTCGTTGTTTCTTCTTTCCATACCGGTCTGGGCCAGTTTGCTCGGCGCTTTTTGCTGTCTGGCTCATGGCGTCTGGGCATTGCCGCGACAGATTTTGCTGACACACCCGCAGGCGTTTAGCGGCTTGCGTCGCGATGCCGATGGCTGGCAGTTGTGGAATCAGGCGGTGGGTTGGCAGCCCGTGCAGCTGCGGCCGGACAGTCTGGCGGTGCCATTGATTGTGGTACTGCGTTTTCGTCTGCGCGATGAGCGACGGGTCAGGGCGATCTGTGTGCCGCGCGATTCGCAGGCGGCGGATGTGCACCGACGCCTGCGGGTTCGGCTCAAGTTCAGTCGGCGTAGGTGGGCGGCACCAGAATAGTATCCAGGGCGACCGGCAACATGTTCGGATAGTCGAGGGTGTAATGCAGGCCGCGACTTTCCTTGCGTTCCATGGCAGACCGGATCATCAGGTCTGCTACCTGAGCAAGGTTGCGCAGCTCGATCAAATCCCG
Source organism: Pseudomonas sp. GM79 (assembly GCF_000282495.1). Classification (GTDB taxonomy): domain Bacteria; phylum Pseudomonadota; class Gammaproteobacteria; order Pseudomonadales; family Pseudomonadaceae; genus Aquipseudomonas. The sequence goes on along the minus strand of NZ_AKJE01000087.1, from coordinate 40,713 downwards.
ACTGACCTTATAGTTGCTGTAGAACTCGTCGATTTCGTCCAGCAACAGTTGCACTCGGTGCTGAGCCCGTTGCAGGCGCTTGTTGGTGCGCACGATGCCGACGTAGTCCCACATGAAACGCCGCAGTTCATCCCAGTTGTGCGCAATGATCACGTCTTCGTCCGAATCGGTGACCTGGCTCGCGTCCCAAACGGGCAGGGCGGTTGGAATCGATACTTCTGGCAACTGCTCAAGAATGTCCGCCGCCGCCGAACGAGCGTAAACGAAACACTCCAGCAGCGAGTTGCTGGCCATGCGGTTGGCGCCATGCAGGCCGGTGAAGCTGGTTTCGCCAATCGCATACAGGCCTGGCACATCGGTGCGCCCCCGCTGATCGACCATCACGCCGCCGCAGGTGTAGTGCGCCGCCGGTACCACCGGGATCGGTTGCTTGGTGATATCGATGGAAAATTCCAGGCAGCGTTCATAAACCGTCGGGAAGTGCGTCTTGATGAAATCTTCGGGTTTGTGGCTGATATCCAGATAGACGCAGTCGATACCCAAGCGCTTCATCTCATGGTCGATGGCGCGGGCGACGATGTCCCGTGGTGCCAGCTCGGCCCGTGGGTCGAAACGCTGCATGAAGCGTTCACCATTGGGCAGCTTCAGGTGGCCACCTTCGCCGCGCAGGGCTTCGGTGATCAGGAAACTCTTGGCTTGCGGGTGATAAAGGCAGGTGGGGTGGAACTGGTTGAATTCCAGGTTCGCCACCCGACAGCCCGAACGCCAGGCCATGGCGATACCATCACCGCAAGCACCGTCGGGGTTGCTGGTATAGAGGTAGACTTTTGCCGCACCGCCCGAGGCAAGGATCACGAAGCGTGCGCCGTAGGTATCGACTTCACCGGTACCGCGGTTGAGCACATAGGCGCCGAGGCAACGGTCGCCTTCAAGACCCAGGCGCTTTTCGGTGATCAGGTCGACCGCGACCCGCTGCTCCAGCAGTTCGATGTTGGGACGCTGCTTGGCCTGATCGAGCAGGGTTCTGAAGATCGCCGCGCCCGTCGCATCGGCAGCGTGGATGATGCGCCGATGGCTGTGACCGCCTTCGCGGGTCAGGTGAAACTCGAAACCACCGTCTTCGGTGCCGGACTGTTCATCGCGGGTAAAGGGCACACCTTGGTCGATCAGCCATTGAATCGCCTCTCTGCTGTGCTCGACCGTAAAGCGCACAGCATCTTCATGGCACAGGCCACCACCGGCGTTGAGGGTGTCATCGACATGGGACTCGACAGTGTCGGTGTCATCCAGAACGGCAGCGACACCACCCTGGGCCCAGAAGGTTGAGCCATTGGCGAGGTCGCCTTTGCTCAATACGGCGATGCGCAAATGACCGGGCAAGGTCAGCGCAAGGCTCAAGCCGGCAGCACCGCTGCCAATTACCAGAACATCGTGTTGAAACTGTTGGCTCATTTCAGGATTCCGCTCAAAGCGACCCGGGACGGGGTTGGCGCAAGACAGCTGGATCGGCGAGTCAAGACAGCCATACAGCCCACTAGTATATAGAGGGGGGGAGCGGCACAATAGCCGGGCTCACATGGCATTGTGAAACTACTGTGACGGAAAAGGCTGGACGCTTCGTCGGAAGTTTTTTTGATGGCTTCGGCAACAAGAGGACTGTATCGCGGATTTAACAGTCTTTTTCTCTTCACGGTTGCACAATGTCGGTTTCGGGCAGCTATAAATATGGAACTTTTGCCAAAGGCCCAAGATCAATAGACGGTTGCCTGAAACAAGGGACAGTGTCGGCTTCGGTGCGGGACTTGCGGTTGGGTCCTTGCTGACGAATCCGATGACAAGATTATTCGCGCAGCCGGGTTATCCCGCGCTGCGCTTTTCGTGCGTGCCAAATCAGAGCGCGCCGGAAACTTGCTTGAAGGGGGAGAACTTTTGCGAAAAGCCCGAGTCTATGTTTGCAAGTCTGGTCGTTCAGTAATGCAAGCCTCCTTCGAGCTTATCGAGGAGTGTTCATGCTAACCCAGGAAGAGGATCAGCAGCTGGTCGAGCGCGTTCAACGCGGCGACAAGCGAGCTTTCGATCTGTTAGTGCTGAAATACCAGCACAAAATTCTCGGGTTGATCGTGCGGTTCGTGCACGACACCCATGAAGCCCAGGATGTCGCACAGGAAGCCTTTATCAAGGCATACCGTGCACTTGGTAATTTTCGCGGAGACAGCGCGTTTTATACGTGGCTTTACCGCATCGCCATCAACACGGCGAAAAACTATCTGGTTTCACGCGGCCGCCGGCCGCCGGATAGCGATGTCAGTTCCGAGGATGCAGAGTTCTACGACGGCGATCATGGCCTCAAGGATCTCGAGTCGCCAGAACGTGCATTGCTGCGGGATGAGATCGAAGGCACCGTCCATCGAACCATTCAGCAACTGCCAGAAGATTTGCGTACGGCGTTAACTTTACGTGAATTCGATGGTCTGAGTTACGAGGACATTGCCAGCGTCATGCAGTGTCCGGTGGGTACCGTGCGCTCCCGGATTTTCCGCGCCCGGGAAGCCATCGATAAAGCCCTGCAGCCGTTGTTGCAGGAAAACTGAGACAGCGGCGACAGCCAAGAGAGGAACGCCATGAGTCGTGAAGCCCTGCAGGAATCGCTGTCCGCAGTGATGGATAACGAAGCGGACGAATTGGAATTGCGTCGGGTGTTGAATGCCTTCGACGATGTTGAAACCCGCGATACCTGGGCTCGTTACCAGATCGCTCGGGCAGTTATGCACAAAGATTTGTTGCTTCCTCGTCTGGACATCGCTGCGGCAGTCTCTGCTGCGCTGGCTGACGAAGCCGTACCGGCAAAAGCTTCTCGCGGTCCATGGCGCAGCCTGGGTCGTCTGGCAGTTGCTGCTTCGGTGACCGTTGCCGTGCTGGCAGGTGTTCGTCTGTATAACCAGGATGAGATCGCCGGTGTCGAGTTGGCCCAGCAATCCAGTCAACCGGGTCTGACCGCTCCTCAGGTCAAAGGTCCCGCTGTATTGGCAGGCTACAATGAGAGTTCGGAAGCCACTGGCCCTATGGCCAACGGCGTATTGCAAGGTCAGCCAGGCTGGCACGATCAGCGTCTGCCAGGTTACTTGCGCCAACATGCTCAACAGGCTGCATTGAAAGGTACTGAGAGCGCTCTGCCTTACGCTCGTGCAGCAAGTCTGGAAAACCGTTAAGGAGGATCATGCGCGCCATACCTCTACTTACGCTTCTGCTCAGCGGCTGGTTTGTTGTTCCAGCCCACGCCGATGAAGCCCAGGACTGGCTGAAGCGTCTGGGACAGGCGGAGCAAACGCAGAGCTTCCACGGTACTTTCGTCTACGAGCGTAACGGTAGTTTCTCTACCCATAACATCTGGCATCGCGTCCAGGATGGCAAGGTCCGCGAGCGTTTACTCCAGCTCGACGGCTCGGCACAGGAAGTCGTGCGCATTGATGGGCATACTCAATGCGTGAGCGGCACCCTGATAGCAGGGCTGGGGGACTCACCCAACTCCACCGCTCGTGCACTCGATCCACAAAAGCTAAAGAATTGGTATGACCTTGCCGTCATTGGCAAGTCGCGTGTGGCCGGGCGTGCGGCGGTGATCGTGTCGTTAAAGCCTCGCGATCAGCATCGTTACGGTTTTGAGCTGCATCTGGACAAGGAAACCGGTTTGCCGTTGAAGTCATTGTTGCTCAATGACAAAGGGCAACTGCTGGAGCGGTTCCAGTTCACCCGACTGGATACTGCCGAGGTGCCTTCCGACAGCGATTTGCAGGCAGGCCCTGATTGCAAAACCATTACCCTCGACAGTGACAAGGCTTCCGCCGTCAAAACTGCGCAGGTCTGGCATTCGGACTGGTTACCGCCAGGTTTCGAGCTGACCAGCAGTACCTCTCACAAGGACCCGGAGACCAAAGCCCAGGTCAACAGTCTGATGTTCGACGACGGTCTGGCCCGATTCTCGGTGTTCCTTGAGCCGTTGAATGGCGCAACAGTCACTGACACGCGCACCCAGCTGGGGCCAACCGTCGCTGTCTCCCGGCGATTGACTACACCGCAAGGCGAGATGATGGTGACCGTGGTCGGTGAAATACCGATTGGCACCGCCGAACGGATTGCGCTGTCTATGCGCAACGATGCCGCGGCTACCAGCAAGCAGTGAGCTGATCAGCCTCGCCCATCTGGGGCTGGTTGGAGCGGGGATCGGTAATGGCTGTCGCGCCATTAATGTCTCGAAATGTTTTGCCGAGCATTTTCATTTGCAAATATCCCGAAAATTTTTTATAGGTCAGAGCCCCCTCGGCTCTGGCCTTGTTTGTTGTTCCCGGAACAAAAATACCGGCGTATCGTTTCCGGTGTTCCTTGCTCCATATCGCTTAACCATGCTCGTCGTAACGGGAGCCGTATGTCGATACCACGCTTGAAGTCTTATCTCTCCATTTTTGCCACCGTGCTAGTGCTCGGTCAGGCGGTCGCTGCGCAAGCGGTCGAGTTGCCTGACTTCACGCAGTTGGTCGAGCAAGCCTCGCCCGCGGTGGTTAACATCAGTACTACCCAGAAGTTGCCGGACCGTAAGGTGTCCAGCGAACAAATGCCTGACCTTGAAGGCTTGCCGCCGATGCTGCGCGAGTTCTTTGAACGGGGCATGCCGCAGCAGCCGCGTTCCCCCCGTGGCGATCGTCAGCGTGAAGCGCAATCCCTGGGCTCGGGCTTTATCATTTCGTCCGACGGTTACATCCTGACCAACAACCATGTGATTGCCGATGCCGACGAGATTCTCGTGCGCCTCGCCGATCGCAGTGAGTTGAAGGCCAAGCTGATCGGTACCGATCCGCGCTCCGACGTTGCTTTGCTGAAAATCGAAGGCAAGGACCTGCCGGTTCTGAAGCTTGGCAAGTCGCAGGACCTGAAAGCCGGCCAATGGGTCGTGGCCATCGGTTCGCCGTTCGGCTTTGATCACACGGTGACCCAAGGTATCGTCAGCGCCATCGGCCGTAGCCTGCCGAACGAAAACTATGTGCCGTTCATCCAGACCGACGTGCCGATCAACCCGGGCAACTCCGGTGGTCCGCTGTTCAACCTGGCCGGTGAAGTGGTCGGCATCAACTCGCAGATCTATACCCGTTCCGGTGGCTTCATGGGCGTGTCGTTCGCGATCCCTATCGATGTGGCGATGGACGTTTCCAATCAGTTGAAAAGCGGCGGTAAAGTCAGTCGTGGCTGGTTGGGCGTAGTGATCCAGGAAGTGAACAAGGATCTGGCCGAGTCGTTCGGTCTCGAGAAGCCGGCCGGTGCGCTGGTGGCTCAGATCCAGGATGACGGTCCGGCTGCCAAGGGTGGTCTGCAAGTGGGCGACGTGATCCTCAGCATGAACGGTCAACCGATCGTCATGTCCGCCGATCTGCCGCACCTGGTAGGCGCGCTGAAGGCTGGCTCGAAAGCCGATCTTGAAGTGATCCGCGAAGGCAAGCGCAAGAACGTCGAGCTGACCGTCGGCGCTATCCCTGAGGAAGGCAAAGAGCTGGAAGCCCTGCCTAAATCCAGCGTCGAGCGCAGCAGCAATCGCCTGGGTGTTTCCGTGGCCGAGTTGACCGAAGAACAGAAGAAAACCCTCGACCTCAAGGGTGGCGTGGTTATCAAGGAAGTTCAGGATGGCCCTGCTGCCCTGATCGGCTTGCAGCCGGGCGACGTGATCACTCACCTGAACAACCAGGCGATTGGCTCCTCCAAGGAGTTCACGGACATTGCCAAGGCACTGCCGAAGAACCGCTCGGTGTCGATGCGGGTTCTGCGTCAAGGTCGCGCCAGCTTCATCACCTTCAAACTTGCTGAATAAACCGGTTGTCGGCTGAATAAAAAACCGCCTCGAAAGAGGCGGTTTTTTTGTACCTGGATTTTCTGTTTCTGAAGCGGTCAGCCCATCATGTCCTTGACCATGCGTTCCTGCTCCATCAACTCACGTTGCCGTGCGTCGATCCGCGACGACAGCGGGAAGTTGCTGCCAGCCTTTCGCTTGGCGAAGTCCAGTTGCTGGATGGCCTGGCGATAGTCGCCGACCAGCGCAAAGTACTCTGCGCGAGCTTGATGCAGGCCGATGATGTTGCCCGACAGGCCACGAGTCTCGGCCACCATGTACCAGACGTCCGGATCATCGGGTCGGCTCTTGAGCAGGGTCTCCAGTGCTTTTTCCGCTTCGACCGCTCGATTCTGCTTGAGCAACAGGTCGACACGTACCTGATTCAGCGGGTAGTTGCCGGGGTATTGAGTGAGCATTCGGTCGACCCGAGATTGAGCATCGGGCAGACGATTATTGGTGATGTCCAGATCGACCTGCGCCAGGTTGTAGATGATCTCGTTCGGCGATTTGGCCAGCAGCAGCTTGAGGTTCTCCCGAGCCTCATTTAGCTGGCCACCCTTGATCTGGGCGATTGCCAAGCCATAGCGCGCGACATCGTTTTTCGGGTTTTCATCGAGTTGGGCCCGAAAGCGCTTGGCGCCCAGGCCTGGGGTTTCTTCATAGATCAGTTGCACGCGCGCCCGAATCAGCTGGTAACGCATGCTGTCTTCGATACCGCCCGGCTTGGCCTGTTCGGCGCGGTTGCGGGTGTCGGCGATCCGCGATTCGGTTACCGGGTGAGTCAGCAGGAATTCTGGTGGCTTGGCGTCGAAGCGGTACTGGCGCATCAGCCGTTCGAACATGGTCGGCATCGAGCGCGGGTCGTAACCGGCCTTTTCCAGATTCATGATGCCGATACGGTCGGCTTCCTGTTCATTCTGGCGCGAGAAGCGTCGTTGTTCCTGAATCGCCGCTGCCTGGGTACCGGCAATGGCCGCGATCCCTGCATCACCTGCACCGGCCGCGGCAATCACGATGCCAGCCAGCAGCGCAGCCATCATGGGCACTTGCATGCGTTGCGACGCTTCGACACCGCGGGCGAAGTGACGCTGCGACAAGTGAGCCAGTTCGTGGGCCATTACCGAAGCATATTCACCCTCGGTCTGGGCATTGAGGAACAAGCCACCGTTGACGCCGACGATTCCGCCCGGCGCGGCAAAAGCGTTGAGCTGCGGGCTGTTGATCAGGATGAATTCCAGGCGCCGGTCATTGACCTGGCTGGTTTCTACCAAACGGTAGACGCTGGATTCGACGTAATCCTTGAGTTGCGGATCGTTGAGCTGCGATACCTGGCTGCGTAACAGCGCCAGCCAGGCACGGCCCAATTGGTGTTCCTGTTGCGGCGAGACGATGGCAGAACTGGCGTCACCAAGTGACGGCAAGTCGTCGGCGAAGCCCGGTGAGGCGAGCAGGCAAGCGAGCGTCAGCAGGGTAGGGCGCAAAAAAGTCATGCACAAAGCCTTAGTCGACAAAGACCTTACTGTAGCCGGACACTACGCTTGGGACCAGATATTCTAAGCGGCTTAACCCCCGCCCCGGAGTGATTCAATGACTGACACAGTAACCCACGACGCCGAACTGGACGCCAGTGGTCTGAATTGCCCGTTGCCGTTGCTCAAAGCCAAACTGGAGCTCAACCGACTGGCCAGCGGTGCGGTACTCAAGGTGATCGCCACCGATGCAGGTTCCCAGCGCGACTTTCGCACCTTTGCCCGATTGGCCGGTCATACGCTGCTTCGTGAAGAAGATGAGGCGGGTGTTTACCGCTATTGGTTGAAAAAAGCCTGAAACCTGCTGCGTTCGTTTCTAAGGATTATTGATGTTCAAGGTGTTACGCGACTGGATTCAGCGCTACTTCTCGGATGAAGAAGCCGTGGTGCTGGCGGTGCTGCTGTTTCTGGCATTTACCGCGGTGCTCACCCTGGGTGGAATGCTCGCGCCCGTACTGGCCGGTATGGTGCTGGCGTATCTGATGCAGGGGCTGGTAGTGACCCTCGAGCGCCTGCGCGTGCCGGGTGGCGCGGCGGTGGGGCTGGTTTTCGCGTTATTCATGGGGTTGTTGCTGGTTTTTATCATCATCGTGGTACCACTGCTCTGGCACCAATTGATCACGCTGTTCAACGAATTGCCCGGCATGCTCGCCAAATGGCAGTCGCTGCTGTTGCTGCTGCCCGAGCGCTATCCGCATCTGGTGTCGGATGAGCAAGTGCTGCAGGCGATCGAAGTGGCACGGGGCGAGATCGGCAAGTTCGGCCAGTGGGCGCTGACATTCTCGCTGTCGAGCCTGCCGCTGCTGGTGAACATCATGATCTACCTGGTGCTGGTGCCGATCCTGGTGTTCTTCTTTCTCAAGGACCGGGAGATGATCGGCCAGTGGGTCCGCGGTTATCTGCCGCGTGAGCGGGCGCTGATTACCCGGGTCGCCCAGGAAATGAATCGGCAGATCGCCAATTATATTCGTGGCAAGGTCATCGAAATCTTCATTTGCGGTGGCGTGACTTACATCGCCTTCGTGGCGCTGGGGCTCAACTATTCGGCGCTGCTGGCGTTGCTGGTGGGTGTGTCGGTGGTGGTGCCTTACGTCGGGGCGGTGGTGGTGACCGTGCCAGTGCTGCTGATTGCACTGTTCCAGTGGGGCTGGAGCGATCAGTTCATCTATTTGATGGCGGTCTACGGGATCATCCAGACACTGGACGGCAACGTGCTGGTGCCGCTGCTGTTCTCGGAAGCGGTCAACCTGCACCCGGTGGCGATCATTTGCGCGGTGCTGTTGTTTGGTGGGTTGTGGGGCTTTTGGGGGGTGTTCTTTGCGATTCCCCTGGCGACGCTGTTCAAGGCTGTGCTGGATGCCTGGCCGCGCAAAGAACCGGTGGTGGCACCGCTGCTTTAATTGTTGGTGCGGGGTTGTGGTGGGGCAGAGGGCCTCTTCGCGAGCAAGCCCGCTCCCACATTAGACCGTGCTTGCCCAGGTAACTCGGTCAACTGTGGGAGCGGGCTTGCTCGCGAAGGCGTCCGGACAGACGCCCAAATAATCAGGCCTTGTTCAGCGCCTGAGCAGCAGCCAAAACCGCATCCACATGCCCCGGTACCTTCACACCGCGCCATTCCTGACGCAGCACGCCGTTCTTGTCGATCAGGAACGTGCTGCGATCAACGCCCATGTATTCCTTGCCGTAGAGCTTTTTCAGTTTGATCACGTCGAATTGCTGGCATAGCGCTTCTTCTTTGTCACTGATCAGCTCGAAAGTGAACGCCTGCTTGGCCTTGAAGTTCTCATGGGATTTCAGGCTATCGCGAGACACGCCGAAGACTTCAGTATTGGCGGCTTTAAAGGCGTCAAGCTGATCACGAAAACCCTGACCCTGGGTGGTGCAGCCCGGCGTGCTGTCCTTCGGATAGAAGTAAATCACCACTTGCTTGCCTTTGAGGCCCGCGAGGCTGACGGATTGCCCGCTGGTGGCGGGTGCTTCGAAGTCGGCAACCGGTTGGTCGATGGCTACGGCCATGAAAGCTTCCTTACATTGGGTTTTGTGGGCGCCACGGCTCAATCAGTGCGTCCAGGTTCATGGCGTCGGCGAAATCCAGGAACTGGTCACGCAACCAGCTGATCTGGGTGCCGGCCGGCAAGGTCACGGTGAACGTGGCGTTGAGCATGGTGCCGCCGGTCTGCGGGGCCTGATAGGTGTCGCAGGTCAGGTTCTCCAGTTCGACGTTGTGATCCATGAAGAACTGGCACAGCTCGTTGATGATGTCCGGACGGTAAGCCGAGCTGACGTAGGCAACGTACGGCAGGGCCTGGGGACGGTTCTCCAGGGCTGCGCTGCGGACCACGTTAACGGTGAAGGCGTGCCGTTTGGCCAGCACTGGCAGGCTGCCCTCGAGGCGCGCCAGGGCGTCCCAGCTGCCCGAGATTTCAAGGATCAACGCACTGCATTCGCCATGACGCGTCAGGCGAGAGGTGACCACGGCGCAGCGGTTTTCATGGCTGGCGCGGCACAGGACGTTAGTCAGCTCCATGGGGTTGGCGCCGAGGGCACTGATGACAAGGAATTGTTCGCGAACTGTGGGGGTGGACATGCAGCATTCCTAAAGCGATGAGCGGTCGATACTTTTATGGGCTTTTTTTACCGGGACGAGCCTGCGGATGCGAATTCAGAAAACCCGGCCGAAGGTTGCGACGTGCTCCAGAGTGGCGAGAGCGAGGGGTGGCAACGCTGGATCGGGGCTTGTGATGCCGAAAATGGAGGCTGGAACGCGGCGTACGAGCTTATCAGTACCGATCAAAGTCTGAAGGGTAGCGAAAAGCAGCGCCAAGGGGAATGGCAGCAGCGCAGTACTTCGCTTGTACAAGCATCTTGGCGCCAGTACCATTACCGCTCTCTTTTTCCGGCAGGAGCGGTTGCATGATTGCGGGCAGTATGGTGGCACTGGTCACACCCATGGATGCACAGGGTCGTCTCGACTGGGACAGCCTGAGCAAACTGGTGGACTTCCACCTGCAAGAGGGCACCAACGCCATCGTGGCGGTCGGCACTACAGGTGAGTCGGCCACGCTTGACGTGAACGAACACATCGAAGTGATTCGTCGCGTGGTTGCCCAGGTTGCAGGGCGTATTCCGGTGATCGCCGGTACGGGCGCCAATTCGACGCGCGAAGCGATCGAACTGACCACCAACGCGAAGAACGCCGGCGCCGACGCGTGCCTGCTGGTAACCCCTTATTACAACAAGCCGACGCAAGAAGGCCTGTACCAGCACTTCAAGGCCATCGCCGAAGCCGTCGACATCCCGCAGATCCTTTACAACGTGCCGGGCCGTACCGCCTGCGACATGCAGGCCGAGACGGTGATCCGCCTGTCGACCGTGAAGAACATCATCGGCATCAAGGAAGCCACGGGCGACCTGCAGCGCGCCAAGGACATCCTGGCCGGCGTGAGCAGCGACTTCCTGGTGTATTCCGGTGACGACGCGACCGCGGTCGAGCTGATGCTGCTCGGCGGCAAGGGCAATATTTCGGTGACCGCCAACGTCGCACCGCGCGCCATGAGCGAGTTGTGTGCCGCGGCCATGGCCGGTGATGCCGTCAAAGCCCGGGCGATCCACGAAAAGCTGATGCCGCTCAATAAAACCCTGTTTATCGAATCCAACCCTATCCCCGTGAAATGGGCACTGCATGAAATGGGCTTGATGCCGGACGGTATCCGTCTGCCGCTCACCTGGCTCAGCGCTGCCTGTCACGAACCGCTGCGGCAGGCCATGCGCCAGTCCGGCGTCCTGGTTTAATTGAGGAAGTACTACGCATGAAGCGATTGGCCGGACTTTCCGCACTTGCCTTGATTATCTCCAGCACCAGTGGCTGCGGATGGATCTGGGGCCCGGAAGGTTATTTCCGTGACCGTGGTAGCGACTACCTGGAAGCGCAACAGACTGCACCGATGCAACTGCCACCGGACGTCAGCACCGCCAAGCGTCTGGATCCGCTGTTGCCGATCCCGCGCAACGTGGCTGACGACACCGCCAAGGGCGAATACATCGTGCCTCGTCCGCAGCCGCTGTCGGCCGCGGCTGATGCCAGCGACTACACCCTGCAGAAGAGCGGCGATTCGCGTTGGGTCATGGCCCAGCACCCACCGGCCGAAGTCTGGCCCGTGGCCGTGCAGTTCTTCCAGGACAACGGTTTCCGTCTGGACGAGCAACGCCCGCAAACCGGCGAATTCACCACCACCTGGCAGCGTTCCGACGAACTGTCCGCTGCAATGGCCAAGCGCTTGAGCGCAGCCGGTGTCGGCGCCGACAGTGAAAGCCGTGTGCGGGTGCGTATCGAGCCAGGCGTGCAGCGCAACACCAGTGAAGTCTACGTGGTCAGCGCCGAGCGTCCTGCCGGCAGCACCGCCAATGTGGATTTCACCAATCGTTCGGTTAACACCGGCCTGGACGCAGCACTGGTCGACGACATGCTGGCAAGCATGAGCCGCACCTCGGAGAAGGGCGGTTCGGTCTCCATGCTGGCCTCTCGTGATTTCGATACGCCAAGTCGTGTCAGCCTGACCGAAGATGGCAGCGGCAACCCGGTGCTCAACGTCGGTTCCGATCTGGATCGTGCCTGGTCGAGTGTCGGTCGTGCGCTGGAACAGGGCGAATGGCGTGTTGAAGACATCAACCGCAGCCTGGGCCTGTACTACATCAACCTCGCCGAAAAAGCCGAGAAAAAGGACGAGAAGCCAGGTTTCTTCAGCGGTCTGTTCGGCAGCAAGCCGGACAAGGAAGAAGTTGAAGCCCGCGCCGAGCGTTATCAGGTTCGCCTGAGCAAGGTTGGCGAGAACGTGCAAGTCACCGTCGAGAAAAACATCAACACCGTGGCGCCAGCAGATGTGGCGCGCAAAGTGTTGAGCGTGATTCAGGACAACCTGGGCTGATCACATGCGTTTTGCCGTTCTCGGCAGCGGTAGCCAAGGGAACGGCACGCTGATAGCCAGCGACGACACGTATGTACTGGTGGATTGTGGTTTCTCCCTGCGAGAAACCGAAAAACGCCTGCTGCGACTGGGTGTGAACCCTTCGCAGCTGAGCGCGATACTCGTGACCCACGAACATGCCGACCACGTGCATGGCGTGGGTTTGCTGTCTCGGCGTTACAATCTGCCTGTCTACCTCAGTCGCGGGACCCTGCGCGGGATGCGCAAACCGATTGAACCCGCAGGCTTTCTGGCTGGCGGCGAGCAACTGCAAATCGGTAACCTGAGCATCGGCGTCATTGCCGTGGCCCATGATGCACAGGAGCCGACGCAGTATGTCTTCAGCGACGGTCAGCGGCGTTTCGGCCTGTTGACCGACCTGGGCTCATATTGCAACAAGGTGCTGGACGGCTACCGGGACCTCGATGCATTGATGATCGAGTCCAATCATTGCCGTGACATGCTGGCTCGCGGTCACTACCCGTACTTTCTCAAGCAACGGGTGGGCGGTGAATTGGGACATTTGAACAACCATCAGGCGGCATTCCTGGTGGCCGAGTTGGGCTGGCAAGGCCTGCAACACCTGGTCCTGGCCCATCTGAGCAGCAAGAACAACCTGCCGCAGCTGGCCCGGCAATGTTTTGTCGACACCCTCGGGTGCGACCCGGACTGGCTGCAACTGGCCGATCAAGATTCAGGGCTCGACTGGCGACACATCGCCTAGCCCACCTACTTAGCAAGCGGAGCCCATCATGGAAAAACGTGAAGAACTCTACCGCGGCAAAGCCAAATCGGTTTACAAGACCGATGACGCTGACCGCTTGATCCTGCTGTTTCGCAACGACACCTCGGCGTTCGACGGCAAGCGCATCGAGCAGCTCGACCGCAAAGGCATGGTGAACAACAAGTTCAACGCCTTCATCATGCAGAAACTCGAAGCAGCCGGCGTGCCGACTCAATTCGACAAACTGCTGGGCGACAACGAATGCCTGGTGAAGAAGCTCGACATGATCCCGGTCGAGTGCGTCGTGCGTAACTACGCCGCCGGCAGCCTGGTCAAACGCCTGGGCGTTGAAGAGGGCATGAAGCTCAACCCTTACACCTTCGAACTGTTCCTGAAGGACGACGCCAAGGGCGACCCGTTCATCAACGAATCCCACGTCGTGGCATTCGGTTGGGGCACCGCCGAGCAACTGGTTCGCATGAAAGAACTGTCGCTGAAGGTCAACGAAGTCCTGAGCAAACTGTTCGACGACGCCGGCCTGCTGCTGGTCGACTTCAAGCTTGAGTTCGGCGTTTTCTCCGACGGCTCCATCGTCCTGGGCGACGAGTTCAGCCCGGACGGCTGCCGTCTGTGGGACAAGGCCACCGGCAAGAAAATGGACAAGGACCGCTTCCGTCAGGGCCTCGGTGACGTCATCGAAGCTTACGAAGAAGTCGCCAATCGTCTGGGTGTACCGCTGTAATCGACGCAAGCATCTGATAGCACGGAAAAATTTCGCTTAGGGGGTTCGCTTCCGGCAAAAGTGTTGTTATGATGCGCGCCGTTGGAGAGATGCCAGAGTGGCCGAATGGGACGGATTCGAAATCCGTTGTACCTTCACCGGTACCTAGGGTTCGAATCCCTATCTCTCCGCCATATTTAGCTAGGAAATCAGGCACTTACGGAAAACGTAATGTAAAGAGTTTTTCTAGCAGCAGTAAGGTGATCCCACAGTGATCCCACAAAGCCCGCATGGCGTGATAACGTCTTGCGGGCTTTTTTGTTTTCCGTTGCCAAGGGTAACCAGAGAACCTTAGTCCTGACGGTTTGCCTATTGCTGTCTACCCATCTTTCCCGCCCCGTTTGCCGCAAGCGTCCTCAGAGCGCGTGAGTGAGCTTTTCGGGAAGGTCGGTAACATCAAGCTGGTTCTTGCCCTCCGCGTCTTGGCGGTACGGCTCAGGCGCCAAGATATGGGCTGGCTCTCAAACCCACTGCGGCCCTTGTGGTATCGTTGGGAAATGCCTATCTGATGGGACAAATTGCTCTGCCGGTAGGCCAAACATTTTTCAGTTAGTTAGCTGCAAAGCAGCGCGTTCAGGGCGCGAACCTAAAGAGAACAACGAAGCCTATGAGACCTCCAAAGCAACATGCTGCGAAAACCAAGGATGACATTGCGAGTGCGGAGGCTCAGATTGTTGAGCTATCGAAGCGAATTGAATTCTATCTTACTGAATACTCCATTGAGCTTTTGGCTGCCAAGGTCAAGAATGGCGAATTTGTAGTCCCTCCCTATCAGCGTAGCTTCACATGGGAAGACGACCGAAAATCACGATTTATAGAATCGGTGCTTTTGGGCCTACCAATCCCGTTTCTGTTTTTTTGGGAAATGCCAAACGGTAAGCTGGAAATCGTTGATGGATCACAGCGACTGAGGACCATTGCTGAATTCGTGCATGATGATTTTCGCTTAGGAGAGCTTGAGAGCTTGACGAAGCTTTCAAGTTTTACATTTGCTGAGCTGCCCGAGTCTCGCAAACGGAAAATCAATAATAGGTCGATTCGAGGCATTGTCTTGAATGAGCATGCTGATGAACAAGCACGCTTCGATCTGTTTGAGCGGATTAACACTGGTAGCAAAATCGCAAATCATGCTGAGGTGCGTAGGGGAGCACTGGCAGGTGATTTTATGAGCCTCATTATTGAACTCGCCGTGGACCCTAGGTTGAAAACTCTCGCGCCGGTTTCAACCAAAGATGAGAAGGAAAGGGGGCGGGAAGATCTTGTTACCCGACTTTTTGCTTACGGTGACGGGTTGCAGGGCTACAAAGATCGTCCGGCTGAATTCCTTTTTGGTTACGTCAAAGGTATGAATGAGCGTGTGGCTGCTGACCCTAATCTAATTCAGGAGTATCGCCGTCAATTCGATCAGGTTATGAGTTTTGTTGAGAGGGTATTTCCTTATGGTTTTAGGAAAACTCAGACCGCGAAGGCGACTCCTAGAGCGAGATTCGAAGCAATAGCTATCGGAACAAGATTGGCTCTCAACGACGACCCAACACTCCATAACGCTCAAAACATCGACGTGCAAAGATGGCTGGATAGCGATGAGTTCAAAAGAGTCACTGGGTCTGACGGGGCCAACGCTGTCGCTCGTTTGCGTGAGCGAATTGGTTTTGTGCAGCAGCGATTGTTGGGCAACTGATCATGGAAGAACTGAGAGCTGCTTTCGAAGAGAGATTGGCCGAAGTCGAGGAGTACCTGGAGTTTCTCAAGTTACTGCAAGCCAGCATGCAAGCAGGTCCGCCTAAATTTTCAGGGACGGATCAGGTCATAAATGTCCAGCAGCAAAAAATTCTTTATGCAGGTGTATATTTGCAGCTGTACAACCTCGTCGAGTCGACAATGACGAGATGCATAGATTTTATAGCTCAAAGCGCTTTCAAAGATGCTACGTGGCGACCTAATGATTTAAGCCAGACACTGTTTCGAGAGTGGATACGGTTGACTGCTAGGACTCACACTGAACTCACACCTGAGCATCGATTGGATCATGCTTTAACTCTTTGCAGCTTGTTAGTTTCCGCAAGCCCGCTTACAGAGTTTTCCATCGAAAAAGGTGGTGGTGGGAACTGGGATGATAATGAAATCGAGGCTATGGCCACTCGTTTGGGTTTTCGATTGAATGTCAGTCGAAGGGTTTATAGTGATGTGAAGAGAAAATTTAGAGACGATTTAGGCCCACTTGGTCTAGTCAAAAAACTTAGAAATATGCTCGCGCATGGATCGATTTCTTTTACAGAAAGCGCGGAGGCGGAGACGGTTGTTCGCCTAATAGAGCTAAAGGATAAGACAGCTAATTATTTGAAAGAGGTAATAGTCTGCTTTGGCGGCTATGTCGAAAGATATGAATTCCTTATTCCTGAGCGGCGCCCAGCTTGAACCAGTCAGTTAATTTTAACGCTGTATGCACTCCAGTTATAACCGCAATTGATTTATTTTGTGGCGTGGGCGGTCTTACGCGTGGGCTAATTGATGGTGGTATTTCTGTTACGGCAGGCGTTGATATCGACCCCAATAGCCGATATCCATTCGAAAAAAATAACTCAGCGGTTTTTCTAGAACGTGATATCAGTCAGCTAAAAGGAGACGACCTTAGAGCGTTTTATAATGGCTCTGGGGTCACCCTGTTAGCTGGATGTGCACCTTGTCAGCCATTTTCGACTTACAGCCGAAGTGGGCGAAATAGCCAATATGAAGCACAGTGGCCTTTAGCTTTAGCCTTCGGAAATCTGGTAAATGAGTTGAAGCCGGATTTGGTTGCGATGGAAAATGTGCCGCAGCTTGCGGATCATCCCGTTTTTCAAGATTTTGTAGATAGCCTGATTGGATATCACACATGGTGGGGCGTAGTAGATTGTTCTTTGTATGGGATTCCTCAAACGCGTAAGCGTCTTGTGCTGCTCGCTTCACGATTAGGTGACCAAGATCTGAAGCTGGTACCTACTCATGCTAAGGCGGTTACAGTGAGAGATGTCATTGGGGGGCTGCCTGCATTAACCGCAGGAGGTAAGGATCCTAACGATGCACTTCACTACGCATCCTCACTAAGTGAACTGAATCTTCAGAGGATAGAGGCCTCAGTACCGGGTGGTACTTGGCGAGATTGGCCTGAAGCGTTACAGGCTGCCTGCCACAAAAAGTCTACTGGGGCGACTTATCCTAGCGTCTATGGTCGGATGGAATGGGATAAGCCAGGTCCCACAATAACTACGCAGTGTTTCGGATATGGTAATGGCAGATTTGGTCATCCAGTACAAAATCGGGCGATATCACTTCGAGAGGCAGCAATGCTTCAAACTTTTCCCCAAAACTATCAATTTGTACCTTCAGGTACTCCAATCAGATTCAATAAAATGGGGCGGCTTATTGGTAATGCAGTTCCCGTAAGGCTGGGAGAAGTTATAGCGCAAACATTAGTTTCGCATGTTAATAATTATCGATAAGACAGATTTTTGTTAGATCTAGCAAGAATACAAAAAAGCGGCTACCGGCCGCTTTTTTTAATGTTTACACGCCGCGCCAACAATCTATTTCGCAACTCAGAAGATACAAGCATGAATGAAAGCTCTCAAGGTTATTATTTGCTTTGAGTTTTTTCGGTTTAGAAGTCTACTTGTGAGGGCCGATATATCGATACTTCGTCTTAATTAGTGCGTTTGTCTTTTCAAGATCATATTGATAGGTTCTGAAATGCATTATTCCGCTTCGGAACGCAATTGAAAACGGTAGTGGCAGTTTGTGACGGACCATATCATCACTAATTACCTCTCCGGTCATGTATGCAACAAGATCCTCTCCATGGAATGTCTCTGATTTCCAACTATGATATTCATGGCCTGCGGATATCAATTTTCCGGTAGATATAAAGTTCATTAGTTCATTTGCATGAAATACCTTCACCCCATTTTTAGAAAGTCCAGTTAGGGCTCGATTCGCATTAATTACTCCATAATGGATGTTCTTTATGTTTTTCGGGTTTACTTTTAGATTTTTTAAAAAACTGATCAAGCACTTGGCGATCCTTGAAACGCTCCTGAAATTTCTCAATCTGCGAAAAACCTTTCACTAGATGGGCATATGTGTTTCGCAGTTCAAAATCATTTACGGGGTGATAAGGGTTTTTACATTCGAATAGAAATAAATTCTCGCCGTACACTGCCGCAATATCTATCTCATCGTCACCAAACGGAAAGTCATGCTGAACAGTAAACCCTTGATCGTTCAGAATGTCTGATACGTTTTTGACCATATAGTCATACTTTCCAGAAACAGAAAAATGTACACCCTCATCGATAGCTAAGGATCTACACAAATTTGAATAAGCGAACAATGTAGGCATCACCAGATACCTGTGTTCTATGGTTAGTATGGGCTTGTACTGGAGGTCGATTACCTCATAATCCGTAACTTTATCATTTGTTAGTTTTTCAAGTAAACCCTCACAATCTGCTTGTGACTTGCCAGTAGTATTCTGGAATATCCTTACTAGATCCTTCTTATCAAAAACCGGAAGAACTGAGCGCTTTCTTATTAAATCAGAATTGGAATGTCCTTCTGCCCTCAACTTTTCATACGCTTTTTTATAAATGAAGGCTATAAATCCGAAAAAACGTTGCAGTTTAAATATATCAAAGCAGGCAAAATCTCGGTAAATTTTTGTATCAAATACATCTACATTATAATTTTCATCCATCAAGGCCATAAGCTGCATTTGTTCTTCTTTGAAAGGACGGTCGTGACCGAAAATGTTTGCTTGATGCCCATATTCAACATGAAACGTCTTTAAAACAATTCGTTCAAATGGAGCATTCTTAATGGCATGTACGACACTTTCCGCCTCTTGGCTATCCTTCAGCCAAAACTCATTCAGCATCTCCGCGTAACTTTTTGAATTCGCAGCCTCGTTATAGATTCGGCTTTGCGAATACATTCTCAAGTCAGCTTTCGCATACCCATAGCTCTTAGCGGTTTCGAATTCAACGCTATCAACACTAAAGCTCCTAGTTTCTTCGTCAAACCAAACCCCATAGCCATAGAAGTCGACTTTAATTTCAGCCTCAAGATAATTTATTATTGCAAATGCGGCTTCGAGAAGATTGTGATAAAAGTCGTGACTAATGTTTTCATCAATGCCGTTGCTATCTTTAAGCTTTAAGCCTGAAGTGACTTCTCTATAGATCTGAACTATGTACGAGGCCGAGGTAAGGATGCTTTCTTTGTTGTTATGGAAAAGAATATCCATATAAGGTATTTCGGGGCGCTCATCATAGTGAGATAGCAAATCACTATACTTGGTCTCAGCTATAGAAAGTATTGTTTTGAGAAAATACCGCCTTGAGCTTGCCGCCGTTGCGATTTTATTCTTGAAATCCAATACGTCAGGGGCGAGTTTCAATAAACCATTAACGGATCTAATATAATTTAGCTCATCATCAGCTAAAGTTTGGCTGCGATACAGCTCTTCCAAAAGTTCTTTAGTTAGCTTTGGGTTAAAATTTGTTTTTGATGCCCTAAAAACCCCCTGCTTCCGAGCTTCCGCAATAGGCTTTTCTAAGTTTGTAAAAAATGTAAACCTGAGCATTCCAAATGAAGCGTTATAATCGCGGTTTCGGACATTGTTGAGGAGAATGGCTGTAGCAAACTTCAGAATTTCACGTCGCTTTTTTTCTGAGGTTGGTAGCTTTTCCCGTATTTTTTTTAGTGCTAAGTTGCGTACTTCCGCATCAATATGCTTGTTCGAAAGCACATCAATTTCTTCAGAATATAGATCTAGCATAACCTATCCTTATTTCTACTTTCCGTGTATCGCCATCACTAGGTTCCTTGAATGCTGTCTAGAGACTGCATCAACGCAATAGTGGCCGACCAAAAGGGGTTCTCCAGGGTAGCCGTGCCTGAGTTCAGCTCAGCTGAAAATCCGAGTTTTTCAACAAAATCGGCCGATTTCTGCCTGTCGCAACCGGCGACAATGGCAGCTCTCAGCCGATAATGATTATTAAGTGTGCTGGTCAAATTCGATGCAATCGGTGGTCAGATAGTATGCAAGCAAGTGGTCAGTATCGATGCAATCCGGCGGTCAGGTGAAGTGAAATTTCGCACGCTCTAACCGCTTAAGATAAATCCTCCAAATTCCGAATCATCTCGTGAGGGTCAGCCCCAAGTAGCTGGCAGACCTCTAAAAACTCAATTACATCCAGCCTGCGTTCTCCTCGCTCGTATTTCGAGACGAATGACTGGGGTTTGCTCAAACGCTCTGAGAGCATTGTTTGTGTGAGCCCTGCTTTCTTGCGTGCGTCAAAAAGCTGGGTAAGCAATAGCTGATAGGAGGTTGAATAAGTTGAGGTCACTGGGCGTCGTCGGTTAGTGGGCCGACGTTCTTAATAATCCTAAAAAAGGATTATCCCAAAACGGGTTTTTATGTGATGATCGCGCATGGCCACTATGTGCGAACTGGTCGGCCATCCCATGAATGTTGGCGTTCATACGCGCTGTAGGACGCATAAGGAGCGATTGCATGACCCCCCATCACAGCCCGACCTTGCGAAGCCTTGTGGTTACCGTTGCAATGTCCTTAAGCCTCGCTGCGTTGAGCGCGTGTACCGACGGAAGCAAAGCAGATACAACGCCAGCTAAGAACAGTGGAGTCAGAAACTCTGGACAGCAGACCACCGAGGAACAAGCGGCAGCCAATGAAGCGGTTAAAAAACAGATAGAAGAGGAAAATAGACCTTTAGCTGTTACATTCAAGAACCCCGGTATCGGTATACCGAGCGAGTACCTAAACGCCAGAGATCCAATGGTTCCCTTTCTCTTTTACAACGCCAAGCGCAGTTGGGATGAAGGCGCTGATGATCTCGGAGAGTCAGTTCAAGATCCGATTAAAACTCGGAGCGATAATCCAGAGTTCTACCGTCTCGCTCTGGAGCGCATCTCGACGCAGGACACTTTCAAAAAACGCGAACTGACGGAAAAACTTCATGCACTAACAATGGCCGAAGCAGATAAAGTCAAAAATAAAAGTCTGGTTCAGTTCACGTCCGATGAGTGGGTTAAATTGCCACTTAGTAGTTACGACTTTGTCAAAAAGGGTTTTTCAATCGATAGCTGTCTTCTTTCTGACAAACTTGCATATTCAGAAGAGGAAGAGCGCAACCCTGCGTTATTAGCTAAAGCAGAAAAAATTCGTTGCTATGTGAATCCGGGGCCAAACAATTATTATCTTGGCTTTGCTGGCGGATCGAGTATTTTTTTTGAAGTTGCTGATGAGGCATTGGCAAAAAAAGTTGAGTCAATGCGCGACTCCATTCGTATCACTATTTATGGATACGTCAAAGAAATTCAGCGGGAAAAACTAGGCGGGAATCTGGGCGAGCAACGTTATGTATTGATTGCCCCCCAGCGAGTAGATGTTGTTGATGCAGAAACTCAGTCCACGATACTAACAAAGTCACTGTAATTTAAACTAATTGTTAAAAAGCCTGGAGGTAGTATGGCGTTGGTTATTTTGGATGGAATGATCGAGGAGCTTGGGCTCGCCTCGTATGTTAAAGGTGAGCGCATGTTATCGTTTGTGAAAATAAGCGGGGAGCGCATAAGAAACGTAAGTTGTGATGACTATACAAGGTCATTTCTAAAGGTTGGGGTAAAGGTAAAATTAGCGCTGGTTCGCAGATTTTTCGGAACGCATATTCTTTATGCAATTCGACTTGAAAATGGCGAGGTCATCAACAGAAGTAGGGCATGGCCGATTTTTATAGTTTGCATGTTTGGACTTGCCATCGCATTGTTGATGAGTCCTTTATTTGTCATGATTTTGAAAGCTACGCACTCAATATTAACGTCTCTTTTTGTGTTTATTTTTATTGGCCTCGGCGCGGCGTATTTAATGGTTAGGGATCACTTCAAGGCACGGCTAGCATTTGGTAATTCCTCAAGCTAACTGACCTGGGTTTTATCAAGCTCCACCGGATGCTCAAGAGCCGAAAAAAGAAAACGGTGAGTCAAATGAAAGAAACTAAGTTACTGCTGTTAATCGTCTCCCTCAGCTTGACTCTGTTGTCTGCGGCTGGTTGTTCCGGTCGCCCGGTCAGCGCGGCACAAGCCTCTGCTGTTGCGGATGAACTTGATCCAGCGAACAAAGCCGTTGCGACCGACCTTCGTAACAAGATGGCTGAACATGCTCGATAATATATAAATATATTGTAAAGTGCATAGCCCTGTCTTTTGATAGGGCTATTTATTTGTACGATGGAATAATGGATGAGCATACGAGAAATAATCGCCGATTTGCTAATCAACCATTTCAAGGCATGATTAGCTTTTGGCTTTTAGAGGCAGATTTGAAATCTATCTTGTTAGGGGTGAGCGAGCGGCCTCGTCTGGTCTATTTTTTCGAACTTCCGAACTTGAAGTTTTATCATTGAAGTAATTATTGTTAACTCCAATTTCTTCCAGTGGGGGTAGCTCTTCACCATGAAAGCTTTTTTGCACAGCTTCTGCGATGAGTCTAAAAGACTCGCGGAGTTCATCCATGAGCTTAAGCTGTCGCTCAAAAATATCTTCGACGGTCTTGACGTACTCAACAACATTCAACTCTAGTGAATTATTTATCATTTTCATGCCTCTTATTGTTATTATTATATAGCGTAATTTTCGACGGCTCATCTTAGAGAATAGCTATCACCGTCCTTTTTCTTTGCCGCTTCTATTTGTCGCAATTTGTTGTGTAGTGACCCGAACTCAGATCGCTTTGTGTTAATTATCTTATCGGCCTCAAAATCGCCGCTATCCATACTTCCTCCACCACCTCCAATGTCAGCGGGTGTAGATGGAATAAATAAATAGTCCGATGGGTAAGCTATTGCTGAAGATGTTGGCTGTAAACCATCTCGCTTATCATGGGTTACTTTATTGCCTCCATTGTGAATGTAAATATTGCGAGGCAAATTGCCGAAAGTGCTGCGTTCAAAATCAGGCAGACTTTTGACAGTTGTAAGTGTCGTAGGCTGTTCTGGCTGTAATGCTTTATAGTTTTCTTCGTCTCTAACAGTTGCGAGTATTTTTTTGAAGCGCTTTTCGACAAACGCTCGACGTTCGCTGACTGCCTGTTTATATCTTGCAGCAACTTTAGGTTTTGCAAGATACGTTTCTCTATCAATGCTTTTTCTTGTTGTATTTTTAAACTGAGTATCGCTAGTGAATCCTGCGTCATATATTGAACCTTTGAATTTAAATGCTTTCTCGCTTCCAGGCGGCTTCATTGATATGTAGTTGCTTCCAACACGCGTAATTTCAAATCCAGCTTTTTTTGATAATTCCAATAATCCAGCACGGCTTTCAATAACTCCATCTATTACCGCTTGTATAAAAATGCTGTGCAGTTTCTCACGAGTATATTTCTCTCCATTTGGTAGCCAATCCGGGAGGTTGAGCAATCTTGCCCTTTGTGGATCTCGTGGGTCATCAAGACCGTACTTCACATTTACAAAGTCAACGAAGGCATCCATCTGTTCGAATTTCTTCTTACCCGGTGGTGCAGGGTTCCAAGCTCTATCCGCCTCATAATTGCAGCGGGGGGTGACGTAGTGCATCTCAAGTCGACCGAGGTGCATCTGGGCAACAATCAGAATGTGCCGGTGTTCTTCCTTGATGCCCGCGAAGAGCATGTCCTTAAAGCGTAAGGTGATGTCGTAGACAGCTTCGTGGAAGTGAGTTCCCTCCAAAGCCTGAAGGCGTTCTGTGTCCGCCTTAGTGAATGACAAGACGCCGCTGGTGTATTTGTGAACGTAAGGCAGGGCGTCAATCATTTGAATCATCGTCTGCGGATCGCCCTCAATGACCTCAGGCAACGGGTCACGCTTGTACCAAAGACCGAGCTGCTTGTCGTATGCCTGTTCGTCCAGGAAGTACCCAACAGGCCCTGCACCAGCTCCGGTGCCGTATTTACTAAAGCCGTGCAGCATCGCCAGACTCCCCCAGTACAGCGCGACTGAGCTTCAGCATCTCGCCTTCGATTGTAGTCAGACCCTGAAGTATGAAGTCGGTGTCTGATGCCGCTTTGTGATAATTGCAGTGCCTGGCAATCGTGTTGAGCTGAGCGCCAAGCTTATTGACGGCAGCCGTTAACTTCAGAATCTCGGCCGTCTTTTCTGGTTTGGACGAAACCGTAATCCTGATACTCGAGTGCAGTGCGCTTTGGATTAGTAGCTGAGAGACGGACATGTACGCCTCCGCCGCCTTTTTCTTGAGGATTTGCTTTAGCTCTGACGTTACTCGGATCTCAATCCGCTCAGACGTGTTGCGACTTTCAATTTTCATGGTTCACCCGTTTTTATTGTTTTTATAGGGGTATGGGGAATCCCCATTTGTAGGGGTTCTAGGGTGAAACCCTAGCGAGGCATCACGAATCGTACGCAGTACGGGCAGTGAGTAGCCTTGTTCCAGTCCTGATCTGGATGTATATCCAGTATATCATGAAATCATGCCTGGATAGGCTTTCGCTATTGTCAATGGTATTGACAATAGGATAAATCTATATAAAAACCATTTTTTAATGCTAAAAAGTTATTTGGCATGTCGAAAATCGAATCCTATAGTCCAGTTGACGAATCAGCCGATATAGAGAGGAATGGACATATTTCATGCCAGAAAAAATTCTGCTTTTTAAGCCCAGAGTAAGATTGCACGATACGAATAAAGGCAAATCCCTGATACGACCTCTAATAGCCATATATATGCGAGGAAGAAAAGCTGGTCTCTCGGGGGCGTCACATCTGGAAGATATTATATTTTTTAATAAAGGCTATGATTTTCCAGAGCATCGGCGCGTTTTCTTCGCTGGATTTCAAGACGGCAGTATAGAGCGATGGTCATCAGTTTAAACAATGGGTTATCACGCCAGAACCCATTAGGACACTAAATACCGACGCCGTCGAATCTAGCCAGCCTGGAACCTAAATAGATCGGGTTCGAAAAGAGAGATGGAAAAAATTAGGAATTTTTAATTCCGAAGGTTTGTCCATCATGTTGGCGTACGTCTATTCCCCTTTGCCCGCTTAAACGCTCACTACATCTAAAGTTTAACACTATCGGCGAAAGCCATGCCCGAGGAAGCAACATGCAAAACGAAAGCAATAATAAGGTTGTAGACGTGTCAAGCCAAGAACTGCTGAACTCTTCTGTACTCCTTACTCTTACTGACATGGGGTTCACAGAAGCAATTAGCGAGAAAATCATTGTGATGATGTCCGATGAAGAGAAGTGTATCCTTATGGAAAGGCACATGCATTCTCTACTACGGGAGGTTTTTCGACTGTAGGGACATGTCGCTTATAATTGGCTTCAGAGATTTAAGAGGCTATACCGGGTTTCGCTTCGCTCTCCCCTTGGTCATATTCCGACGCAATGCGTCGGGTATGCTTTTTTCAAATTTTTTTGGTACCCCGTAAAGGGGGGAGAGTTTGAGAGGGG
The DNA here is from genome assembly GCF_000282495.1 of Pseudomonas sp. GM79. GTDB lineage: Bacteria > Pseudomonadota > Gammaproteobacteria > Pseudomonadales > Pseudomonadaceae > Aquipseudomonas. Next base: position 15,332 of record NZ_AKJE01000087.1, on the reverse strand, counting down.
GGATCATACCTGACATTTACTATATATATGAGGGTATGGCAAATGTCGGTAGTGTAAGAGTCGGCCTTAGAGTCCATGTTTATTTAACATGGCTATATAGCATCTCCCGACCTTTTTTTGTTTTTAACAATTTTCCACTTAGAACCAGTTCATCAATTTTTCGTTCGGCCTGTCTATCCCTTATCTCCAATGATGCCTCGATGAAGTTTTTAAGCGCGGCTTTTGTGATTGTTGTCTGATCTTTAAAAATCTCTCCGAGTATAAGTTGACTCTTGTTTTTTTCATCGGCAGCTATTTTGGTTACCTTGATAAATCCTAATCCGTCTCCTTTTAGCCATATCTTCCCTGGGTCATCAATTGCTCGGGTCGAGAAAAGTAAACTGTAACTTTTCATTTTTGAGTTTTCGAGTGCAAGAGCCATTACCCCGTCAGCCTCGCCGTGTATACTGGATGCTCCTCTTAAAGATTTAGCCCCACCATTACCATAGATTTCCTTTCTGGCGTGGTGTACCACGATATGTGCGGCACCGCAGCTTAGCAATCGAATATTTTGCATGACTTGAGTCATAGCAATATTGTTGTTCTCGTCGGCGGAATGCATTCTCGCTAAGACGTCCCAGATCACTAGGTCAGGTTTTAGAGTTTCTACGATATTTTTTATTAAATTACAGTGGTTTGTTGAGTTCACATCAATAATCTTGTGATCGCTACATTTGTAGAAAGACTTATTCATGATAAGTTTTTCTCTATCGTTTTTGTAAAAATCCAAAACTCGATGTGCAGAAATTCTAGGGCTCAACTCAAAGTCAACGTATAAAACTCTCTGTTTTCTGGGGCATTTGAAATCCAAGAATGAAGCGCCCTCACTGGCGCTAAGTGCTAACTGCAACGCTAGTCTTGATTTACCTGCTTTAGGCGCGCCCGAGATAATCCACTGCTCACCTTTTTCAATGAGGTTTTCAAATATCCATTCTGCATTTTGCTCTGAATGTTCAATGATTGCTCTGGTTCCGCAGCGATCCTGTAATAGTCTCATCTCTAGATTCATAAGATTCTCCATTTACAGGCTCTCCATCCATGTTTCTATTTCTATTTCAAGCCATCTGCTTGCGTACCCTATTTTTCGCTGCTTAGGAAAGGTTCCATTTTTGATTCTTGTGTAAATTGTTCTTCGCGATAGTCCTACCTTTTCTGAAACTTGGGAGAATTTAAGTAAACGATTTGACATGATGTATTCCTTGTTTGTTAGGTTGTTGGGCTATCCTATATCGGCTTGTATGTGGTTGTAAAATTAGAGATTTTTAATAAAAGTTCGGTGAAAGTGCATGTTAGTCAGGTTTTTATTGACGTTATTTGGTTTTTTGTACGGACTACCGTTCGTCGGGTTGGCTGACTAGGCGTTCAATGTGATCAGACCACTGTTGCCAGTAACTCTTCTTTTCATTGAATTCATCGGCTATAACGTAGATTTTGTCCAAGGTTGTGTCATAGCCTAATCCTTCGCTGTCATCGTCATCATCATTTCCATGTGCAATCATTGAATGTATTATTGGTTTTGGTGTTTTGAATACATTCATTAATCCGCTGGAAAATGATCTCCGAAGATCGTGGGGCGAAAACCAAGGGATGTCTATTATCATTTCTATAGGCGGCTTTGGTCGTCGAACCCCAAATATGGAACGTATTGAATTGTTCATTGTTTCTTTGTTTATTGGCCTGTCTACGTATCTGGAAGATGGAAAGGCATATATGGTGTTCGTTTGCAGTCTGTTAATAATGTTCATGCAGAATTTAGACAGGAATACTTGGTGGTCAACGCCCCCTTTCATTCTTGTTGAGGGTACGTGGTAAATTGCTGATCCATCTTCTAGCTTCTGTAATTCGTCGTGCTGCATACCCACAATTTCTTGGCGCCGCATTCCTGTAAGTATTGCGATATGAATCGATGCTGCGGAGGCAGGTAGCAACATGCCGAGTTGTTCGTGTAATGTTATTTTTCTCCATGTCTCCACTATCTCAGATTGACTCAACACCCTCTTTTTCTGGTTGTGTTTCTGCTGTATTCCAAGCATTTTACTGCTTATCCCAAGCATGGGGTTGCGGGAAAGTTTTAGTTTTCCATCTAGCACTGCATGAATAAATATCTGAGAAAGTATGGTTTTTATGATGCTGGCAGTTCTTGTACCATCGCCCTTGTTGTAGGAGTCTTTCCCAGACTCATTTTTAACAATTTGGATGTGGTTTATGCAGTCGGCTGAGTCTATATTTTTTAATTTTAATTGGCCGATTTTTGATGAGACCCATTTTTCGTAACGAGTTTTGTAGTCGTTCAACGTCGACTCTCTGAGTAAAGCCTTACTGAAGTAGTCCTTTGCTACCTCGTTTAGTGTTGGTTCTGAGGCTTCTTTTAGCGCTTTTTCCTTTTGTTCGAGTTTAGGGTTGATTCCTTCTTTAACCTTCTCCATTAGGATGTAGTGTTTTTTAAATGCTTCCGTGAGGCTTATCTCAGGATAGGGCGGTGAGTGAGAATAGTCCTCTGCATTTTTTTGGTTAGGTAATCTGTATCGGCTGGTGAATATCTTCGAGCCACCTTTGTTGATGACCAGGCACAACCCATCACCGCAGGCTATTCGTATCTTTTTTAATGGGTTGGGCTTTTCTCTTCGGATAAGAAGCTCGATCTGCTGTCGCGTTTTCATTGGATCTCCTGCGTGGTGGCTTGGGATCGATGTTGGGTGTGGGATCGAGCTATGATCCCACTGTGATCCCACAAAAGCATTCCACATCAGGATACAATGGCGCTACGCCACTATACAAATGTTTGTATAATTGACTGTTTTTATTGGATAAATTTGTTTTTTTCTGTGTGCGGCAGTATGAATTCATAGGATTCGAAATCCGTTGTACCTTCACCGGTACCTAGGGTTCGAATCCCTATCTCTCCGCCATTACATAGAAAAAGCCCCGTAGCTGAATAAGCTACGGGGCTTTTTCGTTTGTGCAGCTTTTTTCGATCGACCACTTTCGGGGTCGTCCCTACTTTTTCCCAGGTTTTTGGTGTCGGATAAATCAGCTCAACAGCGTAAGAAAAATATGCCTGTTCCCAAGAAAAGTACCTCCACTGAGTCGCTTTAATTACCACCCCCTGTATTTGTTGATCGCTTCGTGAATCAAGAAGTTATCTTCGAAATATCCCCTCACATTGAAAGACATTGCCGCAAAAATTCCTCATCTACTCTGGTTCTGCAGGTCACTGACCTGTCGTAATCAGCAGTCGCAAGGAGCGATCAATGTATTTTGAGATTTACAGGCAAACCCGTGGTATCGCACAAACTGGCAAGGGCCAATGGCGCTGGCGTTTGCGGGCGGGGAACCATGAAACGATTGCCAGTGGGGAGGCTTACGTCAACAAGTCTGATTGCGTGCATGCCATCAGTTTGATCAAAGGGACTCATGATCAGACCCCGGTCAAGGAGATATAGACTCCAGGGCGGTGAAGCTGCTCAGTCAGAGCAGCTTCTTTTTTTTCCGAACGCTCGTATAAGTGCCCCGGATTTTTAGGGATCGGGTCATTTGCCAACCTGCATAGACGCCGATCGCAAGACCTCCCTAAACTGTCCGCCGTCTGGGATCGGGGGGCAATGGATGAATCGCAATGAACTGCGCAAGGCCGACATCAATCTGATGGTGGTGTTCGAGACATTGATGCTCGAACGCAACGTCACACGGGTGGCGGAGAAGCTGTTCCTCGGTCAGCCGACCATCAGTGCGGCGCTGAACCGATTGCGGACGATGTTCAACGATCCACTGTTCATTCGGGTCGGGCATCGCATGGAGCCGACGGCGCGGGCCGAGGAGATTATTCGGCACCTGTCACCGGCGTTGGACTCGCTGTCGGTGGCCTTGAGCCTGACCCATGATTTTGATCCGCTCAGCAGCACCATGACGTTTCGCATCGGGCTGTCGGACGATGTCGAGTTCGGCCTGTTACCGCCGCTGCTGCGTGCTTTGCGCCAGGAAGCGCCGAAGGTGGTGTTCGTGGTTCAGCATGTCGACTACTGGCGCATTCCCGACCTGCTGGCGTCTGGTGATATCACCGTTGGTATCAGCCAGACCCGCGGCCTGCCAGCCAACGCCAAGCGCAAATTGCTGCGGCACATCCAGCCCAGTATTTTGCGCGCAGACGCCTCGGACACACCGCTGACCCTGGATGAATATTGCTCGCGGCCGCACGTGCTGGTGTCCCATACCGCGAATGTCAGTGGCTACGCTGATGAGTGGCTGGCGGAAATAGGCCGCACTCGTCAGGTGGTGCTCTCGGTGCCGCAATATAGCTCGTTGCCGGCCTTGCTTGCCGGCACCGATCTGATCGCCAGCCTGCCGGATTACACGGCCGAGGCGATGGCCGCGTCCGGCCAACTGTTCAAGGAGCCGTTTCCGTTCAAGACGCCGACACTGGACCTGTCCATGGTCTGGCTCAGTCATGTCGACAGCGATCCGGCCGAGCGCTGGCTACGCTCGCGTCTGGAGGCGTTCATGAGTGAGCGTGCGACTCTTGCGCCGCCCCAGTGAGTAGGGCGGCTCTGTGTTATATGTACGACCTTTCTGCCAATCTTCAGGAGCCCCGTTATGCCCCACCTGCACATGGAATACACCGCCAACTTGCCCGAGTTGAATGCCGATCTGGCGTTGATGCGACTCAACAACGCGTTGGTCGCGTCCGGCCAGTTTGGTGCTGAGTTCGATATCAAGTCTCGTGCAGTGAAGGTCGAGACTTTCAGGGTGGGCACTGCACTGGGCGAGCGGGCGTTCGTGCATGTGAAGCTGGCGCTGTTGAGCGGTCGCTCGCCGCAGATCAAAAAGCAGTTGTCTGAAAGCCTGCTGGCCGTGGTGCAGGATGTGTGTGAGTGGCCGGCAGAAGTTCAGGTCCAGCTGTGTGTTGAAATCCTCGACATCGATCGAGAGTCCTACACCAAGACCGCCATCGGCCACTGAGTTTCAGGCCATTTCCTGCCCGGCGCAGGCTTTGATCACTTGCTCGCGTAGCCAGGTGTTGGCGCTGTCCTGATCGACGCTTTGACTCCACTGCATGTCCAGGGTGAAGCCCGGCAAGCCGTTGGGCGCTTCGCAGTGATTGAAGATTGCCTCGTTGGCCAGCAATTGCTGGATGCGTCGAGGCAAGGTCAGGATGAAATCGGTGCCGGTGATCATCTTCAGCGCCGCGCTATAACTGTTGGAACGCGCGACTATCTGTCGTTTGTGGGCCTGTTGAGCAAGCCAGCCGTCGACCATATTGGTGGTAGATGTCCAAGGCGTCGGGAACACATGCCGGCGTTGAGTGAATGCTTGCAGGCTCAAGCGCGGTTCCAGCGGCGTGGCGCGTTTGTCGAAGACGCAGACCAAGTCATCTTCCAGCAGCCTCCTGGAGTTGAAATCGGTGTGGCTGCGATGAAAATTCGGGCCGAAACAGATCACCAGGTCGAGGCTGCCGTCGCGCAGTTCTTCGGCCGGGATGTCGGTTTCGAACTTGTGCATGTTGACCATTACTGGCAGGTCGGCGAAATCGAAGCTCTTCAACAGGCGCGGCAGGATCAACTGCTCGAAGTACTCCGGCGCGCAGATATTGAAGGTGACCGGTTGCAAGGTCGGGTCGAAGGTCGGTGTCCCGGCGTGACACAGGTTGATGCTTTCGAGGATTTTCAGCACATGGGTATGCATGGTGCTGGCTTTGTAGGTGGGGCGCATACCCATGCGGGTATTGATGAATAGCTCGTCTTCGAAACTGGTGCGCAGTTTTTTCAGGCAGTAACTCACGGTGGACTGACTGACGCAGAGCGCCTCCGACACACCGGTGACGCTGCTTTGCTCATACACGGCGACAAACACCATGAGGTCCTGCATATCGAGCTTTCTAAGCAAGTTACTGTTCAGCATCCGTTCTGTCTCGCTGTGCTCCTTGCGCTGACTGTGCGCAAACGTGTGCGAATGATCCTAACGGAACGATGGTGCCAAGAGAATGCCTTGTAGGATTTTTCATGGTCAGTTGTGGGACAGAAAATGTTGCGAACACGACCTATGAATTCAATCTCTTGAAAGCTGGCCAGAGGCCTTTAACGCTGATGGCTGCGCGGGGATCGCGTCGCGGCTGGATATTAGCAGCGCCAACATGCCGATGCCCACCAGTAATGCGCCGATGATTTCCAGGGTTAGTGGTGACTCGTGTAGCCAGAACCAGTGGAATAGCGTGATGAACAGAGTGCTCAGGTAGATGTAGGAAATGACCGAGGAGGGGGCGATGACGCCAATGGCTCGATGCAGTAGCCAGAAGGTCGCCAGCGTGGCGAACAGTGCCAGGTACATCAACCACCAAAGATCGCTCGCGGTCAGCAACGAAGCCGATCGCCAGCCGCCGCTGAACCCACAGAACGCCAATAGAAACAGCGCACCAAACAGCATATTCCAGAAGGTCATGCCCACCGGGCCGCGACCCTTGAGGCTATTGGTCTTGAGCCGTTGACTCAGGGGCGAGTAGAGCGCCATCGCCAAACAACCGATCCCGTACACCGATAGCGCATACAACGACGGCAGTTCGTCGGGGCCAGCACCTTTCAACACCAGCAGCACGGCACCCGCTGCGGCAGTCAGCATGGGCAATACGCGCTTTTTCAGGCTGCTGTCGGGCATCAGGAAGGCTTCGAACAGCAGCGTCAGCAACGGCACCAGAGTGAACATCGTCCCGGTGTTGATCGCCGAGGTGTAGCGCAGTGCTTCGAACAATGAGCCGAAATACAGCGCCAGCAGCATACCGAGCACAGCGTGGCTGAGCAGTCCCTGGATGTTCATGGCGGTATCGCCCTTGAACACTAGCAGGGGCAAAAATACCAGGGCGCAAAACAGCAAGCGCAAACCGGTCAGCAGAATCGGGTCGATGGCCTGGCTGACCTGGGCTGCCGCGGAAAACGAGACGGCAATCAACAGTGCCCAGAGCAGCATGCCGACGTGAGCCGCAGCAAAACCTGTGCGTTTCATGATGGGGTTTACGGGTCAGTGAATGTGTTTGGCGTAATGCCGCGGATTGAAGCGCAGAGCTATCAGAATCATCAACGCCATGACGCCGGTCAGTGACCACCAGGCCCATTCGAAACTGCCCAACTGATCGCGAATTATCCCGGCCATCAGCGGCGAGAGGCCGGCAATCAGGTAACCGATGCCCTGTACGAAGGCAGTCAGCCCGCCTGCGCGTTGGGGATTGTCCAGATGATCCAGCGACACGATCAGGCTCATCGGGAACAGCCCGCCGATGCCCAATCCGAGCAGGCAGGGCCACAGCAGGCTCAGGTATTGCGGGCTCAGAATCAGCCCGCAGAAACCGGCCATGATCAGCGTCAGTAACACCACCAGCACCAGGCGTCGGTCTCGGCTGCGGTTGGCGATGGCGGGTACCAATAGCCCTGACAACACTTCCATGGCCGTCAAAAAGCCCAGCAACAAACCGGCCTGTTGTTCGCTCCAGCCTTTTTCCACGTAGTACGGCGCCAGCCAGGCCAGCAGACAGGTGTAGGACGCGGTGCCGAGGCCGAAGAAGATTGCGAGTAACCAGGCGCGGGAATGGGTGAAAAAGGATTCTTTGCCTGATGATCTGGCATCCAGCGTCGGCATTCCCGAGCGTTGAGCGCACCAGAACAGCAATGCCAACAGCGCCAGCGCCGCCCAGATCGCCAAACCCACTCGCCAACTGTCGGTGCGGGTCATCACCAGCGGCGCAAACGACGCGGCGATTGCCGCGCCGCCCATGATCGACGTCACGTAGAGGCCCATGCACACGGAAACGTTGTCGCTGAAACGGGACTTGATCAGGGTGGGCATTATCGCCTGGATCAACGCAATGCCGATGCCAGCCAACACGGCACTCAAGATCAGTTCCGCCGCAGAATCGAGGAACAGCCGCGACACCGTGGCCAGGCCGATGATCAGCAGCGACAGCACCACGGTGCGTTGCTCGCCCAGCCGCTGACTGACACCGATACCGAAGAACATCGCCAGTCCCATGGCCATGACTGGCAACATTGTCAGGAGCGAGGCCAGGCTGAAACTCAACGGGATATCACCGCGAATGGCTGATAGCAAAGGACCGACAGCGGCCATGGATGGACGCAGGTTCAGGGCGACAAGAATGATGCCGAACATCAGCCAGAAGGCAGGGCGGGAGGTTGCGCGAACGTTTTCCATAATCGGACCTTCAAAAACAAGGAGCCGATTAGGCGCGCGAGCCCCGGAGGCCGCAAATCAGAAAGTCTGGAGCGGTATTTAGAAATTAAATAGCTTGATGCAACACAGGTCCAATGTGGGAGCGGGCTTGCTCGCGAAAGCGGAGTGTCAGTCAATAGAAATGTCGGATGTGACGGCCTCTTCGCGAGCAAGCCCGCTCCCACAGGGGGTATGGAGTGTTCGGGTAGATTTTGTTCACTTAAGGTATTTAGTGAATGTTTAGCCAATCCACACCCAAAGTTCTTCAAATCCCGATTTAACGACTTAACCACCCGTGTGACGCTGCTGGTCATCTGTTTACTGCGGTCTTCTCTATGGACGGTTGTCCGGTCGCACTCCCTTCCGAACTGGCCTTCTGGGCGTTATGGCACTGCCGCCACGCCCGCCCGCCGGATTCTTGCCTGTCCCGCTGATTGTTCTGACAGGTCCCGCGCCGTGCGCCGGGATCAAACCGGCGGCGCCTGTGCGTTTGCCTGACGCGGATAGACGAGAATTCCCATGAGCTGTGCCACGACATCCTTCGCCACGAAAGAAGAAGCCCTGTCCTTCCTGGAACACAATCCGGATATCGAGATGTTCGAGCTGTTCATCCTCGACAACAACGGTGTGCCACGGGGCAAGTTGCTGCATCGCGATGAATTGCTGGCGGTGTACGAGAGCGGGCGGCCGCTGCCGAGTACCATTCTGGGCCTGACCATCAATGGCGATGACGTGGAAAATTCCGGGCTGGTCTGGGACGTCGGTGATATCGATTGCCGGGCCTACCCGATCAGCGGCAGTTTGCAGCGTATGCCGTGGCGATTGATTCCCACGGCGGCGGTGCAGGTCAGCATGCATCCAAAAGAGGGCATGCCCGCGACCATCGCCGACCCACGGCACCTGCTGGCCAAGGTTATCGAAGGCTTGCAGGCCGACGGTTATTACCCGGTGATGGCGGCGGAGCTGGAGTTCTATTTGCTGGATCAGCAGCGCGACAGCAACGGTCGGCCGCAGCCGGCGCGGGATGTTGATGGCGGGCGACCACGCGCCACGCAGGTCTATGGCTTACGTGAACTGGAGCAAATCGAGCCGTTTCTGGCCGATCTCTATAGCGCCTGTAAACTGCAGGGCATTCCGGCGCGCACGGCGATTTCCGAATACGCGCCGGGGCAGGTGGAAATCACCCTCGAACACCGCACCGATGCTTTGCAGGCGATGGATGAAGCGGTGCGCTACAAACGGCTGGTCAAGGGCGTGGCCCACAAACACGGGATGGCGGCCTGTTTCATGGCCAAGCCTTTCGATGATCTGGCCGGCACCGGCATGCACATGCACGTCAGCCTGGCGGACAAGGACGGCAATAATCTGTTCGCCAGCGAAGCCCCGGACGGCACGCCGCTGCTTAAACAAGCGGTCGGCGGAATGCTCAGCACGTTGCTGGATTCGTTGCTGCTGTTCTGTCCGAACGCCAACTCGTATCGTCGTTTCCAGACCAACAGCTACGCACCATTGGCGGCCACCTGGGGGGTGGACAACCGCACCGTGAGTTTGCGGGTGCCCGGCGGGCCGGCATTCTCCCGGCATATCGAGCACCGCATCTGTGGTGCCGACGCCAACCCGTACCTGGCGGCTGCGGCGATCCTGGCCGGGATTCATCGCGGCATTCGCGAGCAGATGGATCCTGGTGCACCGGTCGAGGGCAATGGGTACGCCCAGGCCACGGAGTTGTTGCCGACCGACTGGTTGACCACGTTGCGAGCACTGGAGGCATCGAGCTGGGCGCGGGAAGCATTTGGCAGTGAGTTTCTTGGTGTGTATCTGGCGGTGAAACGTGCCGAGTACCGGCAGTTCATGGGTGAAGTCGGTGAGCAGGATTGGCGCTGGTATCTGCATCAGGCCTGAAACGAGTCTGCATTATTGAAAGTTTGAGCCTTATGCCATGAGCCAACTAATCGTTGGCTTCTTTTTCACGAAAAATTGATGGTTGGCTGCTTAAGATTTGTGTTGTCGCGGTAAATGAAATTTTCACATTTGCCTCGGGCACTTCTTTCAGGAACAACCAATCATCATGTTGAAGTTCAAAGCCGTGCGCCCCGAGTGGGTGACGTTGATTGCCAGTGCCTTTTTATTGGCTGGGTTCAATTCAGTACTCTGGCAACACTTGTTTGTTATCACCGTGGCAGACGGTCAAGGCATCGCCATGCGTGTTGCATTCGGGGTAATGATCCTGGCGGCCTTCAACATTGTGCTGACCTTGCTGGCGTTTCAATCTGTGATGAAACCCGTGTTGACGCTGATCTTTTTGGTCAGTGCCGGCGTGGCCTATTTTATGAGCCAATACGGTGTATTGATCGATGCCGGTATGTTTCGTAACTTCGCAGAAACCAATGCCACAGAAGTGCGTGACTTACTGTCCGTGAAGTTGTTTGTTTATATTGTTGCTCTCGGGATCTTACCGTCGTGGTTGTTGTGGAAAATCCCTGTCAACTACCGTCGTTGGCACCGGGAGTTATTAAGTAAAGTGCTGGTGAGTGTCGCATCGGTTGCGGTGATCGGCGGTGTCGCCCTGGTCAACTATCAAGGCTTGTCGTCGTTGTTTCGCAATCACCATGAATTGCGCCTGATGGTGGTGCCAAGCAACTACATCGGTGCCTCGCTCGGTTATCTGCGCGAGCAAGTCGTTTCTGCCCGGCAACCCTTTGTCAAACTCGGTGAAGATGCCGAGAAAAACCCGGTCTGGCAAACCCACGGCCGTAAATCCCTGACGGTACTGGTGGTGGGCGAAAGTGCCCGGGCCGAGAACTTCGGCATCCTGGGTTATAACCGCGACACCACCCCCCAACTGGATAAGGAAGCCGGCCTGATTGCCTTCACCGATGTGCATTCTTGCGGCACGGAAACGGCCGTGTCGGTGCCCTGCATGTTCTCCAACATGGGCCGCAAGGATTACAACGCCAGCAAGGCAAAGAACGAGGAAGGTCTGCTGGACGTGCTCAAGCATGCCGGTCTCGAGGTGATCTGGCGGGATAATCAGTCGGGCTGCAAAGGTACTTGCGATCGGGTCACTGTCGACGACGTGAGTAACCTGAAAGACCCGGCGTTGTGTGCCAATAGCGAGTGCCGCGATGAAATTCTCCTGCAAGGTTTGCAGCACTTCATCGACACGCTGGATAAAGACACCGTGCTGGTACTGCACCAAATGGGCAGTCACGGTCCGGAGTACTTCAAGCGCTACCCGAAAGAATACGAACACTTCACCCCGGTGTGTGAAAGCAATGCACTGAACAATTGCAGCCGCGAAAGTATCGTCAATGGCTACGACAACACGTTGGTGTATACCGACCATGTGCTGTCGACCCTGATCGACCTGTTGCGCAGTAATCAGGACAAAGTCGATACCGCCATGCTTTATCTGTCGGACCACGGCGAATCCCTGGGCGAATACAACCTGTTCCTTCATGGCACGCCTTACATGCTGGCGCCGGAACAACAGAAGCATGTAGCGATGCTGGCGTGGTTCTCCGACAGCTATCAAAAATCGTTCTCGGTGGACACTCATTGCCTGCAATTGAGTCGCGAAAAGCCCTTGAGCCAGGACAACCTGTTCCATTCCATGCTTGGCCTGCTGGAGGTCAACAGCAAGGTCTATGACCCGGGACTGGACATGTTTGCCGGCTGCCGCGGCGCAGTGATTGACGGTGTGCTGGCCAAAAAATGAGTCCGTCGACCTTTTTTTCACGCGCCAGTGGTTAACCTGCCGCCAGTCGATATTCCAACAAGAGCCCTTGCACATGTCCGCGCTGCCCCCATCCGCCATCGAACTGGAGTTCGCCCGGCGCTACGATCAGGAACATGCCCGCGTCTGCCTTCAGTCGCGACCGCGTGGGCTGGCGGGGCGTTTGACGTTCTGGCGCGACGAGCAACTGGTGCGTAATGCGCTTCAGGTCGCTGGCGAACCGGGATTGATTCTTGATGTTGCCTGCGGTGTAGGGCGCTTCTGGTCGATTCTGGCCGAACATGCGAATCGGGTGATTCTTGCGAGCGATCCGTCTCAGGACATGCTCGATCATGCCCGCACCCACCATCCGCAGCACCTGCTGGAGCGGATCAAGACCTTTCAGAGTTCAGCCTTCACCATCGGTTTGTCGGCGAACGCGGTGGACTGCATTTTTTGCATGCAACTGTTTCAACACATCACCAGTCCTGAGCATCGGTTGGCCCTGCTGGGCGAGTTCCATCGGGTCAGTCGCGATACCGTGATTGTGGCGGTGCGGGTTGATGCGCATTTCAAACTGCGCCAATCGGGTGTGAACGGTGCACAGTCCCAGCCACAGGCGAGCAAGGCCGAGCTTGAGGCCGAGTTCAGGCAGGCGGGTTTCCGCTTGCTCAGCCATCAAGACTTCCTGCCGGGTTGTGCGCGGATGCGGGTCTACGTGCTGCGTAAGGGCAGCTAGTCTCCTCCTGTCAGACTATTCTTGCGATCCAGCAGGTATTTTCGCTAAAGCTCTTGTTCAGTGGAGGCGCGGAAATTGCCGGGGGCGATATATACTGCGCGCCATTCTTCAAGGGAGAGCCGTGTGGCCATCGATATTCACTGGATTCGCGACAACGATAGCCTCGGTCAGTTTTGCGCCGAGTGGCAGCAACTGCCATTCGTTGCCCTCGACACCGAATTCATGCGGGTCGACACCTTTTACCCGATCGCAGGCCTGCTGCAGATCGGCGATGGCGTACGCGCTTACCTGATTGACCCACTGACCATCGACAATTGGCAGCCGTTGGCCGCGTTGCTGGAAAATCCGGCCGTGGTCAAAGTCCTGCATGCGTGCAGCGAAGATCTCGAAGTGCTACTGCGTCTGACCGGCAGCCTGCCAGCGCCGCTGTTCGACACCCAACTGGCCGCCGCTTACCTGAACCTGGGTTTTTCCATGGGTTATTCGCGGCTGGTGCAGGAAGTGCTCGGCATCGACCTGCCCAAGGGCGAAACCCGTTCCGACTGGCTGCAACGTCCACTGTCCGACACCCAGATCAGCTACGCCGCCGAGGATGCCTTGCATCTGGCGGAAGTTTTCGTACAGCTGCGTCCGAAGCTTTCTGACGATAAATACGCCTGGGTCCTGGAAGACGGTGCCGAGCTGGTGGCCAATCTGCGTCGCGAGGTCGACCCGTATGAGGTCTATCGCGACGCCAAACTGGCCTGGAAGCTGTCCCGCGCGCAACTCGCCGTATTGCGTGAGCTCTGTGCCTGGCGCGAGCGCGAAGCCCGCGCCCGTGATCTGCCGCGCAACCGCATCATCCGTGAACATTCCCTGTGGCCGTTGGCGCGCACGCAGCCGGACAACCTCGGCGCGTTGGCGAAAATCGAAGACATGCACCCGCGTACCGTGCGTCAGGACGGCGAATTTCTGCTTGATCTGATCAAGCGCTCTGGCAGTGTGTCGCCTGATCAATGGCCGCCAGCAGTGCCGGAGCCGTTGCCGGTGGACGCCGCCGCGCTGGTCAAACAGCTGCGCGCGATCGGCCAGGCCGAAGCCGAGCGACTGAACATCGCCCCAGAACTGATGCTGCGCAAGAAAACCCTGGAAGCGCTGCTCAAGAGCGGTTTCCCCAATGGTCCTTACCAATTGCCTGATTCGCTGCGTGGCTGGCGCCGCGAATTGATGGGCCAGGCGCTGCTCGACAGCCTGGCCACCGCCGGAGAACAGCCTTGAAACGTATTTGCTCCATCTATCGAAGCCTGAAGAAAAACGAGATGTACCTCTATGTGCTCAAAAGCGATGCACTGGAGCGCGTTCCGGAAAGTCTGATGGCGGCCTTCGGCAAACCGCACCACGCTTTCGATCTGGTGCTGACGCCCGAGCGCAAGCTGTCGCGCGAAGACATCACCGTGGTGCTGGAAAACCTCGAGAAGCAGGGCTATCACCTGCAAATGCCGCCGGCCGAAGACGAATACATCGAGCATCTGCCGGAAGAACTGCTGCGACGCAACGACCCGATGTAATCGAGACAGGCTCTGTTCAGAGCCTTTATGAAACACTGGAATGATTTTGGCGATGGCCAGGGCGATGGAGTGATACTCCGTCGGCGGCCGTCTGCACTGTTTTTGAAAGGTTTGAACCATGCGCGTTCTGATTGCTGAACACGACCACCCTGTGTATGCCCAACTGTTGCGTCAGGCAGCGCCTGATCTGGAAGTACTGACCAGCGGCGACTCCGCCGAACTGGCCCGTCAGGCGGCCGAGTGCCAGGTCTGGCTCGGCCAGCCGGACCTGCTGGCGACGCTGTTGCGTCAGGGCCACACGCCGGCATGGCTGCAATCGACCTGGGCCGGCATCACGCCGTTGCTGGCCGACGGGCTGCCACGGCACTATCGCCTGACTCGCGCGGTAGGGATTTTCGGTCAGGTCATGGCCGAATACGTACTGACTTACATGCTAGGCCACGAGCGCGAAGTACTGCCGCGGTTGGTGAGCCAGGTCGAGCGAAAGTGGGACAGTCGCCAAGGGCAAAGCCTGGCTGGACGCAAGGTGTTGATCGTCGGCACCGGTGACATCGGCCAGACCGTGGCGCAGTTCCTTGTGCCATTTGGTGTCGAGTTGTACGGCATCGCCAGCGAAGCCCGCGAGCAGGCGCCCTTTGTAGAAGTCGGCACGCTGAGCGACTTGCCGCGACTGGTCGGCGAAGTGGATTACGTGATCAATCTGCTGCCGAACACCCCGAATACTCATGACCTGTACGACGCCGCGCTGTTCAAGCAGTTCAAGCCGACCGGGTTGTTCATCAACGTCGGGCGCGGCGTGGCGGTGGTCGATGCGGATCTGGTGGAAGCCTTGAAGGAAGGGCATCTGGCCGGGGCCGTGATCGACGTCTGCCGTCAGGAACCGCTGCCGCAACGCCATCCGTTCTGGACCGCGTGGGGCCTGCTGCTGACGGGGCACAGTTCGGCACCGACTTCGCCACCCATGATGGTGAAGTTGTTCGTCGAAAACCTGCGGGCGTATCAGGCGGGCGAAGCGTTGCGTGGGGAAGTGGATTTTTCACGCGGGTATTAAATCCACCACCCATTAAATGTGGGAGCGGGCTTG
>NZ_AKJE01000086.1 GCF_000282495.1 Pseudomonas sp. GM79 | reverse complement strand
CGGAGTGAGGGCATGCCGAGCCCAAGCGAGGCACCGAATGGCGGGGCAAGAGCGCTTTGGTTACTTTCGCGCTTTTCGAAAGTGACTCGCTGTAAGAGCGAAACCGCCAGCCGGCGCTACCGCAGAAACGGATATGTACACCATCAAAAATCCCGGTCGGCTATCAGGCCGCCATCGCAGGCAAGCCAGCTCCTACAATTTGATCGGTGTAAATCTGTAAGAAACAGGTCGCCTATCAGGCCGCCTTCGCGAGCAAGCCCGCTCCCACAGAGGTCCGAATGAACTCTGCGGGAGCGAAGCCAAACTCAGGCCAGGCTTTTGCTGACCACTTCAAACACATCGCTGGACAGTTGCCCCGAAGCGCGAATCCGCTCCAGCTCACCTTTCATCAACGCCTGACGAGCGTCGTCGTATTTGCGCCACCGAGTCAGCGGCGCCAGTTGGCGAGAGGCGATCTGCGGGTTAAACCCGTTCAACTCGATCACCAGATCCGCCAGGAACCGATACCCGGAACCGTCGGCTGCGTGGAAGTTGATCAGGTTCTGCCCGGCAAACGCGCCGATCAGTGCCCGCACCTTGTTCGGGTTCTTGATGGTGAACGCCGGATGTTGCATCAAGGCTTTGACCCGCTCCAGACCGCCTGGCAATGGGCTGCCGGCCTGAACGCTGAACCACTGATCCATGACCAGCGGATTGTCCTTGAAGTGTTCGGCGAAGGTCGCCAGCGCCGTGGCTTTCTGCTCTTCGAACGGCGAGTTGACCAACACCGCCAACGCCGTCAGACGTTCGGTCATGTTGTCGCTGGTGTCGAACTGTTCGAGGGTTGCCGCCAACACTTCCGGCTTGCCGCTGAGCATCAGGTACGACAGCGCAATGTTTTGCAGCGCGCGGCGGGCGAAATGCTCAGCCTCGGCCACATACGGCGTTTTCTTCGAGAGATCGCGATTGGCTTGATAACGCAGCCACAATGCCTCGAACAAGCCTTCAGCCAATTGCTTGCGGGCAAACTCGCGGGCCGTGTGAATGGCGTCTACGTCAGCCACTTCACTGATCTCGGTCAGATACGCCTCGCCCGGCAACGAGAGCATTTCGGCGACCATCGCCTGATCCAGCGTCTCATCGGACAGCACGGTACGCAGTGCTGAAACCAGACGCTGATCCAGCACCAGCGCTTCACCCTTCTGTTGCTGTTCGATCAACTCTTGCAGCACCTGCACCGACAATTGCTGGCCGGCATCCCAGCGGTTGAAGCCGTCGCTGTCGTGCTGCATCAGGAACATCAACTGATCGCGGTCGTACGGGAAGCTCAGTTTCACCGGCGCCGAGAAGCCGCGCAGCAACGAAGGCAGCGGCTTTTGCGCAATGTCGATGAAGGTGAAGGTCTGCTCGGCTTCAGTCACCGAAATAACCCGCGAAGTGCCTTGAGCACTGGTTTCACCGGCAAGACGCAGGGCAATTTCGCCGCCCTTGCTGTCCAGCAGGCCCAGTTCCACCGGAATCACGAATGGCAGCTTTTCCACCTTGTCCGGGGTTTCCGGGCAGCTCTGACGGAAGGTCAGGCTGTAGGTTTTTGCCGCGGCGTCGTAGGACTCGCTCACCGCCAAACGAGGCGTGCCGGCCTGGCTGTACCAGCGTTTGAACTGGGTCAGGTCGACACCGTTGGCATCTTCCATGGCCTTGATGAAGTCGTCGCAGGTCACGGCCTGGCCGTCATGGCGTTCGAAGTACAGGTCGCTGCCTTTGCGGAAACCGTCGGCGCCCAGCAAGGTGTGGATCATGCCGACCACTTCCGAACCCTTTTCGTACACGGTCAGGGTGTAGAAGTTGGAAATCTCGATGAAGCTGTCCGGGCGCACGGCGTGGGCCATCGGACCGGCGTCTTCGGCGAACTGGTGAGTGCGCAGGTACGCCACGTCCTGGATGCGTTTGACCGTGGCCGAGTTCATGTCGGCGGAGAACTCCGAATCCCGGAACACGGTGAAGCCTTCCTTGAGCGACAGCTGGAACCAGTCGCGGCAGGTCACACGGTTGCCCGACCAGTTGTGGAAGTATTCGTGGGCAACGATCGCTTCTACACGCTGGTGCGCGGCGTCGGTAGCGGTTTCGGCGCGGGCCAGCACGGCGCTGGAGTTGAAGATGTTGAGGCCCTTGTTTTCCATGGCGCCCATGTTGAAGTCGTTGACTGCGACGATCATGAAGATGTCCAGGTCGTACTCTCGACCGTAAACCTCTTCGTCCCAGCGCATGGACTTCTTCAGGCTGTTCATCGCGTGCTGGCACTTGTCGATGTTTTCCGGCTCGACATAGATGCGCAGCGCCACGGAGCGCTCGGTCATGGTGGTGAAGGTGTCTTCGACGCACCACAGGTCACCGGCCACCAGCGCGAACAGGTACGCCGGTTTCTTGAACGGGTCTTCCCAGGTCGCCCAGTGCCGGCCGTCTTCGCCAGGGCCCGAGGCAATCGGGTTGCCGTTGGACAGCAGCACCGGATAGCTGTGCTGCTCGGCGACCACCGTGGTAGTGAACGTGCTCATCACGTCCGGGCGGTCGAGGTAATAAGTGATTTTGCGGAAACCTTCGGCTTCACACTGGGTGCAGAACATCGTGCCGGATTTGTACAAGCCTTCCAGGGCGGTGTTGGTTTCCGGGTGGATCCTGACGCTGGTGTCGACCGTGAAGCTTGTACTGGCCGGGTGCAGGGTCAGGTGATTCTCGGTCAGCTGATAGTCGGCAGCGCTGAGTTCGCGATCGGCCAACGTCACCGACAACAGATCGAGTTGCTGACCATCCAGCACCAACGGCGGCAGGCCCGGGCCACGTTCAGGATTGCGGCGCATCACCAGTTGCGCATGGACCAGGCTGTGGTCCTCGAACAACTCGAAGGTCAGGTGCGTCTCGTCGATCAGGTACTCGGGCGCCTGATAGTCCTTCAGGTAGATCATCTTCGGTTGTTCGGTGCGCATGCTGGAATCCTTACTGATGCACGGCGAGCTGGTAGGCCGTGTATTTACGAATATTGATCACGCCGGTGTCGAAAATCAGGTACTGGCCCTTGATCCCCAGCAGCGTGCCTTCGGCAATCGGGTTCTTGTCCAGGTTGAAGCTGACAATCTTGGCCGGGTATTGCTCGACCGGGTAGCGGATCTCGAGCGGTTCGACATCGGTAATGGTCTGGATTGCTTGCAGGCCAAATCGTTCCTGCAAACCTTGCAAACCTTGCGCACAACTTTCAAACAGCTGATCGCGAACCTGCGCCAGATCCACCGATACCGCATCGCCCTTGAGTAAAGCACGCCAGTTGGTCTTGTCGGCTACCTGACTGCGGAACAGGTCTTCGACGAAACCGGACTGCTGACGGGTCGCGACACGCATGATCGGCAAGGCCTGGCTGGCGCCCTGATCGAGCCAACGGGTTGGCAGCTGGGTGGCGCGGGTAATCCCGACCTTGATCCCTGACGAGTTGGCCAGGTAAACCACATGATCAGTCATGCAGAATTTTTCGCCCCACGCAGGCTCACGGCAGGTGCCGGCGTCGTAGTGGCAACGCTCCGGGCTCATGATGCAAATGTCGCATTGGGCCAATTTGGTCATGCACGGGTAGCAGTAACCCTGGCTGAAACTGGTTTTGGTCTTGCGTCCGCAATGGGTGCAGTGGATCGCTCCCAGGTATTCCAGGCGCACCGTGGTGCCGATCAACGGGTTGACCGGTACCTCGGCGTCGCCCAGACGAAAAGCGTACTGAACGTTCGGCCCGTCAAGGCGCGCCGACATTTTGCTGATTGCACCGCGGCCAATCTCGATCAATGGACAGCATCCGATTTGAACAGAATGTTTGGCACTTCAATCGACTTCGACTCGCATTCCTGCGGGCCCATGTAGCCGGTGCGTTCTTCCTCGGGCAGGTTCTGGATTTCCCAGGCGATCATCGCTTGCAGGGACAGTTCGCGCTGCTCAGCGGTGAGTTTGCCACCGTCGGACCATTTGCCGATTTCCACCGCCAGTTTCAGGCTCTGGTAGATATCCGGGGTAATGTTTTTGATCATTTCGTTGAAAGAGGACATCAAGGGCTCCGCGCTCTTTAATCACATAGCTTATTTGGAAGTCAGTTTACGGCGGTTGTACAAACCGCCCAACAAACCGGTGAAGCATCCGATGAGTAACCCGCTGACGTGAGCGGCATTGGCAATCTGGCCGAAACCGATCATCGAGACCAGCCCGGACAGGCACACCAGCAACCACACCAGCATCATCACCAACACCCCTCGAGGCAGGCGATACGCCGGGTTCGGCGACAGAAGCTGGAAGATCCAGCAATGCCCAAGCAAACCGTACAGCACGCCGGACAACCCGCCGAACAGGCTCGGGCCGCTGAAAAGGAACTGGACATAGTTGGACACCAGGCTGAACAGCAGCGTCAGGCCGATCAGGTTGATGCTGCCCTGACGCGACTCGATGCGCCGCCCCAGTTCCCAGTACCACATGCCGTTCATGGCCAGGTGCAGGATGCCGAAGTGGATCAACATCGGCGTCACCAGACGCCACCACTGCCCCGCCGCCAGGCTGTCGGCCAATGGCGTGAAATGGATGTATTCGCCGACCACACGGAAATCGAGGAAGGTCAGCCAGCGTATCGTGTCGAGGTTATCGCCCAGCAGCGTCACCATGGCGACGATCAGGGTCAGCAACAGCACCAACGCCGTGGCCTTGCTGTGACGCAACTGCTCGACTAAGCCCGGACGCGGCTGCGCCTGCGCGATCGGGATATCCAGTTGCTGATCGGGGTCACCCGCCGGAAAGCGTTCGTACAATGAGCGCACGTCTTCGCTGATGCTGGCCGGCACCCACAGCACTTGCTCGCCCGCCTCTTCGCTGACCCGGTGGGGCACTTGCATGCGTTGCAGCAGTTTGACAAACCCGCTCAAATCCACCGCCAGAGGCAGACGCAATACCGCCACCGCCGTCATTGCAGCACCTCCGGCCGCTCGACATCGACCCAGACAAATTTATGCGGGTCGAGACGGGTTTCCTGATCCAGACGATAAGCGACCAGTTTGCCATAGAGCACCGCACTGTAATCCAGGCACGCCAGGTTCGGGCGGATCGGCGCCGGTTTGCCGCTGCGCCAGTAGTGGCCGACGAACAACAGCGGCTCATCGACGCCGTAGCGCAGCAAGTTGTCTTTTTCGCTGGACGACAGCGGCGTGCGGGCCACCGGTTCAGGCAAGGCGTCGGGCTGGAACACGATGTCTCCGTAGGTTTGCGGGTCGTCTTCCCAGAACTTGGTGCGGAAAAACGAGCGCGTCAGGCCGTCGCCGCTGGTCATGGTCAACCCGTGGGGCAAGCGCATGTCGGTGCCGCGCAACAGGCGATCGAACACGGTGCAGGCAAAACTGCCCGGCACCGCGGAAGCCTGGAGGAAGTGCTCATCGATGCAGCCGTCGGGGAACAGGCCGCGCAAAGGCTCGATCAGGCCGGCGTCCCAACAGGCATGCACCACCCGGAAACGCCCGGCATCGACGAACAGAGGCAATTCATAGAACCATTGCAGGAAGTCGTGCCATTCCGCGGGATGGTCTTCGAACTGGGTCAGGGTTTCCTTGAGCAGGCGCGCGTGGCGCGGCGTATGTTCACGCACGAACTGCTGGCCGCTGCCCGGCAGCGCCGGCGTGCTCCAGCCGAGGGCGTTGAATTCATGGTTGCCCATGATGCACAGCGCCTGCCCGGCCTCGACCATGTCGTGGACGATGTGCAGCGCCTCGCGAATCCGCGGGCCGCGGTCGATGATGTCGCCGAGGAACACCGCCATGCGCGACGGATGCCGCCAGACGCCAGCCTGTTTGTGATAACCGAGCCGGTCGAGCAAGTGCTCAAGGGTCAGAGCGCAACCGTGCACGTCACCGATCAGGTCGTAGCTACGCGCGGGATCGAGCATCAGTCGCCTCCACCACCCAACTTGCTGCCCCAGCCGAGCTTGGTCCGACAGACTTCATAGTAGTTGTGGTCCAGCGGGTGAATCAGCCGCAGTTTCTGCGCTTTCTTGCTGATGGTGATGGTGTCACCGGGCGCGCAGGTGAAGTGATTCTGCCCGTCACAGGAAACTTGCGGGTAAATCTGCATATCTTTGGACACGACGATTTTCAGCTCACTGTTGCCATCGACCACGATCGGTCTACCTGACAAGGTATGGGGGTACATCGGCACAATCACAATAGCGTCGAGCTTGGGATGCATGATCGGGCCGCCCGCCGACAGTGCGTAGGCGGTTGAACCGGTCGGTGTGGCGACGATCAGACCGTCGGCCTTCTGGCTGCAGACGAACTGGCCATCGATGTACAACTCGAACTCGATCATCCTTGTCGATTTGCCGGGGTGCAGCACCACATCGTTCAGCGCATCGCCCTGGCCGATGGCCTCGGCGTGGCGCCGGACTTCGGCTTGCAGCAGGAAGCGGTTTTCCACCAGATAGTGGCCGTCGAGCACTTCGGCGACTTTGACTTCCAGCTCATCGGGGCGAATATCGGTCAGGAACCCCAGGCTGCCACGGTTGATGCCAAGCACCGGAATATTGTGTCGGGCCAGCGCCCGGGCGGCACCCAGCAGGCTGCCGTCACCACCGACCACAATCACCATGTCACAGACTTCACCGAGCATCTTGCGCGACGAAGTTTGCAGGCCATGACCCGGCAGGACTTCGGCGATGGTGTCTTCGAGGATCACGTGCAGGTGACGATCGAGCAGAAACCGTTTCAGTCGGCGGACGGTATCCAGCACCTGAGAACTGCCCAGGCGACCGATGATGCCGATATTACGAAATTGCTCCATGGGGCTCCTATTAGGATGCGGAGGGCCTGCGACGGCGAAAAACACGATTATGGGCGAAAGCGCGGCGTAGACAAAACCCTTTCAGCCACAACGGTGCGCTCGCGTTTCGGGCTATGCTCGCAAGATGATCCTATTTCCAGATTTGCTCCAGTTACCTCACCAGTTGCGCCACCCTGAAGTGCGCGACCTGGCTTGGGTCATCCTCGCGCCGCCGATGCTCAGCGTCACCCCGTGGCCGCAGCGTCATCCGCTGGCGGGCAGCGACTGGGTGCAGGCACCGGAGCGCCTGGAACACTGGCTCAGGCAACTGGATCGCGACAGCTACGACTTGCTGCACTGGCTGGCCCAGGCCAGGACCCGGCGACTGGGCCTGTACTACGAGCGGCTGTGGCAATACGCCGTGCGGCATGCGCCGGGTATCGAACTGATTGCCGCCAACATGCCGATCCGCCGTGAAGGCCACACCCTGGGTGAGCTGGACATGCTGCTGCGTGATCGCGATGGCGTGCATCATCTGGAACTGGCGATCAAGCTCTATCTTGGGCCGCAGAACGGTGAAGGCCATGACGCCGCGCAGTGGCTCGGACCGGGTTGTCATGATCGGCTCGACCGTAAACTCAAGCACCTGAGCCAGCATCAATTACCGATTTCCGCGCGGGCGGAAAGCCGTGCAGTGCTGGCGTCGCTGGATATCCAGCAGTTCAGTGCACATCTGTGGCTGGGCGGTTATCTGCTCTATCCGTGGCCGGGACAGTCCGAATCACCCAGCGGCGCCCACCCTCAACATTTGCGCGGTAGCTGGTTGCATCAGAAGGACTGGGCGAACTTTGTCGTGCAACGCCCGTTCGGCCGCTGGCAACCCCTGCCCCGCCATGCCTGGCTGGCCCCGGCGCACTATCCCCAAGAGCAGACCTGGGACACTGAACAGCTGGATGCGTGGCTGAGCGATCTGGACCCGCTGGCACCGGCGCAATTGATGGTGCGGCTGACAGAGAATGGCGAAGGAGATTGGGAAGAAGCCGAGCGGCTGTTTCTGGTGTCCGATCTTTGGCCGAATGTGCCGGGTAATGGTTGAGTTTTTGTGGCGAATGGATGGGCCCTATCGCGGGCAAGCCCGCTCCCACAGGGTTTAGTGTGATCCTGTGGGAGCGGGCTTGCTCGCGAAAGCGGTATATCAGGCGCCATCAATGTTGACTGTGCCGCCGTCTTCGCGAGCAAGTCGAATCGTCGCACCGCCGCTCCCACAGGGATTGTGGCAGGCCAGAAGAATTAGTTAGCGCCAAGTAAACGGGTCACTGCTTCTTATGCTGCTCAACCCATTGCGCATACGCATCGATGAATTTTTGCAGAAACGGTCTGACCGACTCCGACAACTTGCCCGCCTCGTCGAACGCTGAACCGGCGCCGCCCAGGTAGGCTTCCGGTTGCTGCATGCACGGCACATTGAGAAACACCATGGACTGGCGAATATTGTGGTTGGCGCCAAATCCGCCGACGGCGCCCGGTGAAGCGCTGATCACCGCACCTGGCTTGCCGTTCCAGGCGCTCTTGCCATAAGGGCGCGACCCCACGTCGATCGCATTCTTCAATGGCGCCGGTACCGAACGGTTATATTCCGGGGTCACGAACAGCACCGCGTCGGATGAACTCACTTGTTGTCGGAAAGTGCTGTAGGCTGCCGGCGGTGATTCGCCATCGATGTCTTCGTTGTAGAGCGGCAAATCGCCGATTTCGACGATGTTCAGTTTCAGATTGGCAGGCGCCAGCTCGGCCAGCGCCAGCGCGACCTTGCGGTTGATCGATGCTTTTCTCAGGCTGCCGACCAGAACGGCGATCTCGTAGACGTTGCTCATGGAAGATTCTCGACTGTCCGATGGGAAGAGCTTCTAGTTATAGATGATCAAATGACGATTCAACCAGCGGGCGACGGAAAAACGCCGCCCCTGACTATTTTTTTCCTGTAGGAAAACTTACCTCGCCCAACCACGGTCTACAGAACCGCAAATTGAGTGATTTATCTCCAGAGGTTCTAAGCAGATGGCAGCAGTACTCGTCGGTCAGTTCCATGCAAGAGACGCGGAAGGCCGCGTTTATTCCGTGCATGAGTTCCAGGAATCCACCCCGTCACACGACGGCCTCGCCGGCTCGGTGCCTGTCACCACCTATAAACTGGCCATTGGCGACCGGCTCAACAAACTTGACGACAACGAATTTGTGCTGGTGCAATCGGGCGTCACCCTCACTCGCGAACCTGAAACGCACGTGGCCTCATAACCCGCTGTTATGAGCAGAAGTCATATGCGCGCACTTGAGTTAGGATTCAGTCACTGACTCCCTCACCTGCTGAACATGGACTTCACGCATGCGTTTACGTCATATCGAAGTGATCCAGGCGCTCCTGCAGACCGGTCACCTGGGCACCGCCGCCGAATGGCTGCAGCTGCCAGTGGCCGAGGTTGAACGCACCCTGCGTGATGCCGAGGATCAGTTGGGTTTCATGCTGTTTGCCAGCGTGCGTGGTCGTCTGCAAGCCACGCGCGAAGCACGGGAGTTGCAGGTCGAGATCGCCCACGTCTACGA
The DNA here is from genome assembly GCF_000282495.1 of Pseudomonas sp. GM79. Taxonomy (GTDB): domain Bacteria; phylum Pseudomonadota; class Gammaproteobacteria; order Pseudomonadales; family Pseudomonadaceae; genus Aquipseudomonas. The sequence goes on along the minus strand of NZ_AKJE01000086.1, from coordinate 30,390 downwards.
AGCCCTCGAGCCGGTCCAGCGACTGGCCAGCAGCCTCAAGCAATATTTGGCCCCGCCCCTGCGCATCATCTGCACCCCGCCGTTGGCACAACACCTGTTGCCACACAGCATCGCGGCCCTGCGCCGACGCCTCCCCGACGCACCTTGCACCCTCCTGAGCCAGCCGACCGGCGCGATTGTCAGAAGCCTGCTGCTGCGTGAAAGCGATCTGGGGCTGAGCCTGCATGACCCGGAGCACGCCGATATCCATTGCCAGGTCATCGCTCAAGGCAAGCTCCAGTTGCTGGCGCCCCATGGCTGGCTGCAACCGAAACAGAAGTACATTTCGCTGCAGGACCTGGCTGGCCAGTCGATGGTTGGCCTGGAAGGTCACGATCCGTTAAGCCCGGCACTGGACAATAAGCTGCATGCGCTACGCCCTGCCCCGGTCATTCAGACACGGGTACAGACTCATCAGATGATGCGCAGCATGGTCGAGGCCGGTGAAGGTCTGGCGATCGTCGACCCGTTTACCGCCCTCGGCGCCAAATCGGCCGGGCTCGATGCCTGCCCCCTGGCGCCTGCCGTGCCGATCAGCGTGTATGCCTTGAGCCTGAAGAGCGCCGAGCCCTCTGCGGCCGTTCAAGCGCTGCTGGACATCATCACGGAACAAGCCGTGGCGATGCTGGCGAGCTGAGCGGGTTTTCCAGCGGATTATCGAATAATCGATACCAGAACAGCGCCATTTCAGCGGTATTCGGATCGATTCCGCGGTAGCGCAGGTGATCGATTCCGCCGACCACATAGCCACAGCGCTCATAAAGCCGACAGGCGCCCAGGTTGTTGTTCTGGGTTTCCAGCATGATGCCCGGCAGTTTTTTCTTGCGACTCCAGAACTGCGCCACATCCAGCAACGCCTTGGCCACGCCATGACGGCGCGCCGGCGCATGCACCGCCAATTCATCGATATGGGCGAAGCCGTTCCAGTTGGTGCTGACCACTAAATGCCCCACTGGCTCGTCATCCAGATAGGCCATGAAAATCGCGCTGTCAGCGGCATCGCGAAAACTGCTGAATTCCTCGGGATCGATGCCGTAACACTTGCGATACGGGGTGATTGGCGTCACCGGCCACTGCGCCACCGGCTTGCCGATTTGCGCGGCACCATAGGCGGCGACTTCAAAACTGAAATCACTGCCCCAGATATAAGCCGCAAACCCCTCATCGGCGACACGCACCGAGAGGCCCGGGTATTTGGGATTCATGACGGGTTGCATAGTCGCAAAGGTCCTCATTCCTTGATGCAATCGACGGTGTAATGCCGTCCATTGCCCTCGTCTTCGTGTTGCAAGCCATGCACATCGGCGACAAATCCGGGGAAGCTACTGTCGAACGTACGGGCAAACTTCAGGTAATCGATGATCGAACGGGTCGACTCGGTGAACCGCTCGCCGGGCATGATCAACGGGATCCCCGGCGGGTAGGGCACCAGCATCACCGCTGCGATCCGCCCGTCCAGAGCATCGATCGAAACAGCCTCAACCTCCCCGCGTACCAATTGATCATAGGCGTCCGCCGGCTTCATCGCGACTTCCGGCAGTACGGTGTACATGCGTTTGAGGTGTTTGGCCGTGGCATTGCTGCGATAACAGGCGTGCAATTGATCACACAGATCGCGCAAACCCATGCCTTGGTAACGGGCAACATTGTGTTGCGCCACGCACGGCAGGCAGGTGGCCAGGCTGACATTGGCGTCGTAACTGCGCTTGAACTCCAGCAACTCGGTCAGCAGCGTGCTCCATTTGCCCTTGGTGATGCCCATGGAGAACAGCACCAGGAACGAATACAGCCCGGTCTTTTCCACGACCAGCCCGCGTTCCCAGAGGAATTTGCTGACCACCGCCGCCGGAATCCCCCGCGCGCTCAGGGCACCGCCCGCCGTCAAACCCGGCATCACCAGCGTGACCTTGATCGGATCGAGCAGTACGTAATCATCGGTTACGCCGCCAAAGCCATGCCAATCGGCGTCGGGTTGCAGCAACCAGTCTTCGGTGACTACCTGTTCGATACCTTCGGCCGAGGGTGGTTGCCAGATGGAAAACCACCAGTCATCGGCGGCGATGTGTTGGCGCAGATTGGCCAGGGCCCGGCGAAAACTCAGGGCCTCGTCGAACATTTCCTGCAACAGCGAACGGCCAGCCGGCCCTTCCATCATCGCCGAGGCCACGTCCAGCGAAGCAATGATGCTGTACTGCGGCGAGGTCGAGATGTGCATCATGAACGCTTCGTTGAAACGGTCGCGGTCGAGCTGCCGCGCACCGCCGTCCTGAACGTGAATCATCGACGCCTGACTGAACGCCGCCAGCAATTTGTGCGTGGAGTGCGTAGTGAACACCAGCGGGCTGTCTTCACTGCGAGAGGTGCCCATGCCGTAACGACCGGCGAAGAACTCGTGAAACGCCGCGTAGGCGTACCAGGCCTCGTCGAAATGCAGCACCTCGACGCTGTTGCCCAGGCTCTGCTTGATCAGCTCGGCGTTGTAACAGAGGCCGTCGTAAGTCGAATTGGTCACCACCGCCAACTTGACCTTGGGTTCGCGGCCCTTGGTCAGCGGGCTGGCGTCGATCTTGGCCTGGATCGACTCACGGCTGAATTCGCTCAACGGAATCGGGCCGATAATTCCCAGTTCATTGCGTTCCGGGCACAGGTACAGCGGGATCGCGCCGGTCATGATGATCGAATGCAGCACCGACTTGTGGCAGTTGCGATCCACCAGCACCAGGTCATCGCGGGCCACCATGGAATGCCAGACGATCTTGTTGGCGGTCGAGGTGCCATTGATCACGAAAAAGGTGTGGTCGGCGCCGAAATTACGCGCGGCTCTCGCTTCCGCTTCGGCCAGCGGGCCGGTGTGATCGAGCAGCGAACCGAGTTCCGGTACCGACACCGACAAATCCGAACGCAGCGTATTTTCCCCGAAAAACTGATGAAACGCCTGCCCCACCGGGCTCTTGTGATACGCCACGCCGCCGCCATGGCCGGGGGTATGCCAGGAATAATTGGAATCGGCGGTGTGCTGTACCAGCGCCTTGAAGAACGGCGGCAACAGACCGTCCAGATATTTGCGCGCCGCGCGGGCGACTTGCCGGGCAAGGAAGGGTACGGTGTCTTCGAACAAATAAAGAATGCCGCGCAGTTGATTGAGCTCGGCCATGGCGTCAGCCGGGGCATTTTCCAGGGTCACCTGTTCGCCCAAGGCAAAGATCGGCAGGTCCGGCGCCCGAACCCGTGCCAGGCGGATCAGCTCCGCCATGTTATGCAGAAGATGAGCATGGGTGCTGGCGTCTTCGGCGGCAATCAACATGCAAGAGAGGCCGTGATGAGTCGAGGCGACCAGACGCCCTTCGTTGTAATCGACCGCCGAGACGATGCTGAAGCCTTCCTGCTCAAGCTCCCGGGCGATGCCACGCACACGATCACCGGCAACGGTATCGGCCTTGATGTCGCGGTGGACGATCAGGACCGGGAATTTCAAATCTTTATACATGGGGCTCGGTGTCCTGAGGCGGCAGACCGTGGCCTGCCAATAACCTCAGGGTAGAGGGTTGGAGCGCATGTGGCGAGGGGGATGCCCTGAAGTGGGGCACTGGGTGCGTTGTGAAGATCAAAAGATCGCAGCCTGCGGCAGCTCCTACAGGATCGGGGCCACCGTTGATTTGATGGCCGACACGGTTGGCGTAGGCGCTGCCGAAGGCTGCGATCTTTTCAGGCCTGAGCCTTGGCCTCGGCCAGTTGCTGCCAAAGCGACGGAGCACCAGCGGATTTTGCGATGGCTTCAAGGCGCGCAACGTGCTGGGCCAGATCTTCTTCACTCGCACGGATGATCCGGATCGGCTGACGATCGGCCGGCAGGCGACGGATTTCGGTGGCGGAGTTATCCGCGCCTTCACCTGAACCATTGCCATCGGACGCGTTACCGGCCAGCGACAGGCTGGTCTGGCCGCCGGTCATGGTCAGGTAAACGTCGGCGAGAATCTCGGAGTCGAGCAAGGCGCCGTGCAGCTCACGGCCAGAGTTGTCGACGCCATAGCGTTTGCACAAGGCGTCGAGGCTGTTGCGCTGCCCGGGGTGACGCTCCCGGGCCATCATCAGGGTGTCGAGGATCGAGCAGTGTTGCGTGATGTCCGCGCGGTCGTGATGGCCCATCAGGGCGAATTCGTTGTTGATGAAGCCAACGTCGAACGCCGCGTTATGGATGATCAGCTGCGCACCCTTGATGAACTCGAAGAACTCATCGGCCACTTCGGTGAAACGCGGCTTGCCCACCAGGAATTCATTAGTGATGCCGTGGACACCGATGGCGCCTTCGTCACTCTCGCGATCTGGTTGCAGGTAAACGTGGAAATGCCGGCCGGTCAGGCGCCGACCGATCAACTCGACACAACCGATTTCGATAATCCGGTGGCCGTCGGTCACCGGCATGCCGGTGGTTTCGGTATCGAGTACAACGGATCTGGTGGCCATCAGTGCTCAGCTCTCAACGGGTCAATCGTGCAAAAGCGGCGATGTTAACACGCTCGCGAGATCGTCAACGACCGGTATTCGGACCAGCAACTGGCCGCCGCGATTTTGATGCTGTGATTTCTTGAGGGGCCGGGTTTGCCCGCGATGCGCCCTGGCAGGAACACCGAGTCGTGGCCTTCGCGAGCAAGCCCGCTCCCACATTTGATCGCATTCCCCTGAGAGAACTCGGTCGAATGTGGGAGCGGGCTTGCTCGCGAAGAACGATGACGCGGTGCATCGGTAGAACCGAAATCAAGCCTGCTTGTACCCACGCACTTCATCAACGCCACGGTTGGCCAGTTGGTCGGCCCGTTCGTTGCCGTGATGGCCGATGTGCCCGCGCACCCATTTCCAGGTGACGTTGTGGCGGTTGACCTGCTCGTCGAGCAGTTTCCACAGATCGGCGTTTTTTACCGGTTCCTTGGCTGCGGTTTTCCAGCCGCGTTTCTTCCAGTTGGCCATCCACTCGTTGATGCCTTTCATCACGTACTGGGAGTCGGTCACCAGCAGTACGTCGCAGGAGCGCTTGAGCTCTTCCAGGCCACGGATCGCGCCCATCAACTCCATACGGTTGTTGGTGGTGTTGGCTTCGCCGCCCCAGAGTTCTTTTTCAACGCCCTTGCACACCAGCAATGCACCCCAGCCGCCCGGGCCAGGGTTGCCCTTACAGGCGCCATCGGTGAAGAGTTCTACGCTATCGCTCATGCCAATCTATCCAGAAAATGCGGTGGCTCGCCGATCGGTGACCGACGATGCCCGAGGCCGGGGCGAACCCGGCCGGGAAAATAAAATGTGTATTACGGTTCGAGGTGGCGACGGTTGACCTTGGCCATCGGCAACGGAATCAACTTGCCCATCGGTTCGCGCCGTTCCTGGCGCACCGGCCGCAGGCCTACCACGATCTTGCGCGCGACCAATAAATAGAAGCCACCACCGGACAATTGCCAGTCACCGGCCTTGCGCTCCCAACCGGCCAGACGGGCTTGCCAGGCAGGCGACGCAAGCGGCGGACGATAGCACCCGAAGCGGCGTTTCTCCAGCGCGAAGCCCAGCAAGTTCAGCCAGTCGGCGACTCGCGATGGCGAAATACAGCGGGCTTTGCGCAAGGCGTCATGGGCGAACACATGACGCAGCCCCCAGCTGCTCCAGGGGTTGATCCCGACAATCAGCAGATGCCCGCCGGGCCGGACACTGCTCGCCGCTTCGCGCAGCAAACCGTGGGGCGACAGGCAGAAATCCAGCCCATGCTGCAACACCACCACATCAGCGGCGTGCTCGCTCAAAGGCCAGGCCTGCTCTTCGCAAACAATCTCGACCCCCGGCAACGGCGCACCGAGCCGCACATTGCGCTGGACCTGCGGCGCCGACGGCGGTGTCTGCGCCGAGGGGCCGTAATGCACCAGGTAGCCGCCGAAGAAGCGCCCCAACTCGTCTTCGAGCATGCGTCGTTCTTCGTCCAGCAGAAATTGCCCGATGGGGCCGGACAGCCATTCACGGGCCGCGCTGATCAATGTCAGCCACTCAGGATCGGCCTGAGCGAACGCTTTATCGGTCATTGCATTCTCCAACGCGCCAGGAAGTTCTAAGATGCGCCAATGTTTTCCGCTTGGCGAATCCGACGATGATACAGATCAGTGCCCTGCCCGCCTTTACCGACAACTACATCTGGTTGTTACAAGACCACAGCACCCAGCGCTGCGCCGTGGTCGATCCGGGCGATGCCGCGCCAGTACAAGCCTGGCTCGCCGCGCACCCGGGTTGGGTGTTAAGCGATATTTTGATCACTCATCACCATCATGACCATGTCGGCGGCGTCGAGCGGCTGAAAAAAGCGACAGACGCGACAGTCTATGGCCCGGCCAGTGAAAGCATCCCGGCGCGGGACGTGGCGCTCAAGGACAATGACCGCATCAGCGTGCTGGGCTGGGACTTCGATGTCATCCAGGTGCCGGGGCATACCCTCGGACACATCGCCTTTTATCACCAGGGCCATTTGTTTTGCGGCGACACCCTGTTCGCCGCTGGTTGCGGACGCCTGTTCGAAGGCACGCCGGAGCAAATGCATCACTCGCTGAGCCGCCTCGCGGCGCTGCCCGAAGACACGCTGGTGTACTGCACTCACGAATACACCTTGAGCAACCTGAAGTTTGCTGCTGCGGTCGAACCGGGCAATCCGGACACCGCCGCACGTCTGGAAAAAGTCACCGCACAACGTGAAGCCGGACTCATGACGCTGCCCTCTACTCTGGCGCTTGAAAAGCTTACCAACCCGTTTTTGCGTGTTGACGAAACATCCGTTAAAGAAAAAGTGGACGAACGGAATGGAACCCATAACCGGGCTCCGAGTGCGGTTTTTGCTGCTCTACGTGCTTGGAAAGATAAGTTCTAAGTAGCCATCACGTTGGTACAAAAATTCTGAATGGTTGACCGCAGGGGGTACGCTTTCTAGAATCGCCCGACATTTTTGCCCGGAACTTACTTCCAGCCAATGTCGTCACCTATTCGTAAAGCCATCAATTCAGACGCATTGACCCGCTTGGCTCAAGTCATTGCGGTGGCTGTGTCCGCCACTCTGGCGGGCTGTTCCAGCCATGTGCCGCAGACCGAAGCGACACACACTCCGAATATCGCCGCTCGAGCCAAGCAGAAACCTGTCTGGCTCAGCGAAAAACCAACACCGCAAATTCCACAGGACGTCTGGGAGCGCATGCGCCAAGGCTTCCAGTTGCAGGACAACCTGGGCGTCAACCCGCGCATCGAGCAACAGCGCCTGTGGTTCGCCAGTAACCCGTCCTTCCTCGAAAACGCCGGCGAACGCGGCAGCCTCTACATTCACTACATCGTCGAACGCCTTGAAGAACGCAACATGCCGCTGGAACTGGCGCTGTTGCCGGTGATTGAAAGCGCCTACAACCCGATGGCCTATTCCCGGGCCGACGCGGTGGGTCTTTGGCAATTCATTCCGTCCACCGGGCGTTACTTCAACCTGCGTCAGACCCGCTTCTATGATGGCCGTCGCGACATCACCGCCTCGACCACCGCGGCCATGGATTACCTGAGCCGCCTGCACGACATGTTCAACGGCGACTGGCTACTGGCCCTGGCGGCCTACAACGCCGGCGAAGGCACGGTCAGCCGGGCCATCGAGCGCAACGAACGACTTGGCCTGCCGACCGACTACTGGAACCTGCCGCTGCCAGCGGAAACCCAGGCCTATGTGCCGAAGCTGCTGGCCCTGTCGCAAGTGGTCCTCGCACCCGACGCCTATGGCGTGAACCTCAACCCGATCGCCAACGAACCGTACTTCCAGGTCGTCGAAATCAACCAGCGCATGGACCTGTCCAAGGTTGCCGCCGTCGCCAACATCGACGAAGACGAACTGTTCCAGCTCAACCCGGCCTTCAAGCAGCGCACCACCATCGACGGTCCCCAGCATCTGCTGGTGCCAACGTCCAAGGCGCAACTGCTGACTGCCAGCCTGTCGACCATGCGTCCTGAAGAGTTGATCAGCCAGCGATCGCTCAAGCCGGTGTTCGAAGGGGCAGACGACAGCGAAATCGCCAGCCTCAAGCGCGCCTATCGGGTCAAACGCGGCGACAATCTCGGCACCATCGCCAAGGCCAACAAGGTCGAGGTCAAAGACCTGCAACGCTGGAACAAGTTGAACGGCAAAGACCTCAAGGTCGGCCAGACCCTGGTGATGCAGGACACCACCAAGCGCAAATCCGGGCGCATCAACACCGTGGTCGCGGTGAACAGCAAGACCAATGGCAAGGCAACCAACAAGACGCAACAGACCCAGTACAAGGTCAAGCAAGGCGACTCGCTGTACATGGTCGCCAAACGCTTCAACGTTGAAATGCAGCACCTCAAGCGCTGGAACCCTCGGGTTGGCCAGGCGCTGAAACCGGGGCAGATGCTGACGGTTGCTTCGCCGCATTAAGCAGCTTCGGGCAATGGGGCTTTTTTGTGGCGAGGGAGCTTGCTCCCGCTGGGTAGCGAAGCAACCCCAAAACCTGAAACCCGATGATTTCTGACTCCGCGCAGTCAGGTTTACGACTGCTTCGCAGCCGAGCGGGAGCAAGCTCCCTCGCCACAGGTTCTGCAATCCACCGGACCATCACCTCACAATTAACAACGCATTAACCCCCCGTCTTTTTCCAGTCGATACAAGCTGTTACTGTACGGCCCACAAAGCCCAAGCCGCCTGGATCGGATCTCTGACTTGAAGCGTCCCCTCCTCCTGCTCCTGATCAGCCTGGCCTTGAGCTCCCCCGCAAGCGCGACGATCAGCGAAAGCCATGGTTATGCGCAGTTCGGCACGCTCAAGTACCCGGCCAGATTTACCCACTTCGACTGGGTCAACCCGCAAGCGCCCAAGGGCGGTACGTTGCGGGTGATGGCGTTTGGCACCTTCGATACGCTCAACCCTTACACATTCAAAGGTTCGAGCCCGGTTTCCACCGCCAACTTCCTGCAATACGGCATCAACGAACTCAATGAACCGTTGATGGTCGGCACCGGCCAGTACGCGCCGTCCGGCGATGAACCGACCTCCAGTTATGGCCTGATTGCCCAATCGGTGGAATACAGCGAGGACCGCAGCTGGGTGGTGTTCAACCTGCGCCCCGAAGCGCGTTTCCACGATGGCACGCCGATCACCGCTTACGACGTGGCGTTCTCTTACCGTTTGCTGCTCAAGGAAGGTCACCCGCAATACCGCACCAACCTTCAGGAAGTGTCGCGGGTGGATATTCTCAACCCACGGCGCATCCGTTTCGTCTTCAAACGCTCCGGTAATCCGCTGCTGATCCTGCGCCTGGGCGAGTTGCCGGTGTTGCCCCAGCATTACTGGGAAGGTCGCGATTTCAAGGCCACCACCTTCGAGCCGCCATTGGGCAGCGGACCGTATCGCATCACCTCGGTAACGCCCGGGCGGCAGATCGTCTTCGAACGGGTCAAGGATTACTGGGGCAAAGACCTGCCGGTCAATCGCGGCAAGTACAACGTCGATCGCATGGAAGTCGAGTTCTACCGTGACAGCGACGTGGCTTTCGAAGCGTTCAAGGCCGGTGAGTTCGACATCTACATCGAACACCAGGCGAAGAACTGGGCCAACGGTTACAACTTCCCGGCCGTGCGCCGTGGCGATGTGATCAAGGCGCAAATCGCGCACCAGATCCCGACCCAGAGCCAGGGCCTGTTCATGAACAGCCGGCGGCCAACTTTCGCCGAGGTCAAGGTCCGCGAAGCGCTGGGGCTGATGTTCGACTTCGAATGGACCAACCGCACGCTGTTCAGCGGCGCCTACAAACGCGCCATGAGTTATTACCCCAACAGTGAGTTCTCTGCCACCGGGCTACCGGTCGGTCATGAGTGGCTGCTGCTCAAGCCCTATCGCGATCAGTTGCCCGCCAAGCTGCTCACCGAGCCGTTCAGCCTGCCGCAGACCGAAGGCCGCGGCATTCCGCGGGAAACCATGCGCAAGGCCCTGGAGCTGCTCGCCGAGGCCGGCTGGAAGCTCAACGGTCAGCGGCTACAGAACACCATCGGCCAACCGTTGCGTTTCGAGATCCTGCTGGTCAACCCGAACCTGGAGCGCATCCTTCAGCCCTACGTCGAAAACCTCGCCAGCATCGGCATCGACGCACGGCTGCGCACGGTCGATCGCGCCCAGTACAAACAACGCCTCGATCAGTTCGATTTCGACATGATCCTGATGACCCTCAACCAGACCCTCAGCCCGGGCCTGGAGCAATGGCAGTACTTCCACTCCAGCCAGGTCGGGGTCAAGGGCAGCAAGAATTACGCAGGTATCGCCAACCCGGTGGTCGACCATTTGCTCGAACAACTGCTCGCCGCCCAGACCCGTGATGCACAGGTCGCCGCCGGCAAGGCGCTCGACCGGGTGCTGCTGTGGCAGCACTACATCATTCCCAACTGGTACCTCAATTATCACCGCCTGGCCTACCGCAACCGGTTCGCCTTCGTCACCACGCCGCCCTACACCCTGGGCCTGAGCGCGTGGTGGCTGAAATCTTCGGAGAAAGATCGATGAAACCCGTACGCGCCCTGCTCTTGCAGGCCAGCGGTCTGTTGTTTGCCGGGCTGGCCTGCGCCGCCCCGCAACATGCCTTGACCCTGTACAACGAGCCGCCGAAATACCCGGCCGATTTCAAACATTTCGATTACGTAAACCCCGACGCGCCCAAGGGCGGGATCTTTCGCCAGGCCGGGTTCGGTGGCTTCGACAGCCTCAACCCGTTCATCAACAAAGGCGTGCCGGCCGACGACATCAGCATGATCTACGACACCCTGGCCAAACAGGGTCTGGATGAGCCGTTTACCGAATACGGCTTGATCGCCGGCAAAATCGAAAAAGCCCCGGACAACAGTTGGGTGCGCTTCTACCTGCGTCCCGAAGCACGCTTCCACGACGGCCATCCGGTACGTGCCGAAGATGTGGTGTTCAGCTTCCAGACCCTGATCAAGGACGGCGCCCCGCTCTTTCGCGGCTATTACAGCGACGTGGAGGACGTGGTCGCCGAAGACCCGCTCAAAGTGCTGTTCAAGTTCAAGCACAACAACAACCGTGAATTGCCGCTGATCCTCGGCCAGTTGCCGGTGCTGCCCAAGCATTGGTGGGCCACCCGCGATTTCAACAAGGGCAACCTGGAACTGCCGCTGGGCAGCGGCCCGTACAAGGTCAGCGAAGTCAAGGCCGGGCGGTCGGTGCGCTATGAGCGGGTCAAGGATTACTGGGGCAAGGACCTGCCGGTCAATCGCGGTTTCTACAACTTCGACGTGATGACCACTGACTACTACCGCGACAACACCGTCGCGCTGGAAGCGCTCAAGGCCGGTCAGTTCGACTTCTGGCTGGAATCGGCCGCGAAAAACTGGGCCAAGGCCTACAACATTCCGGCGGTGGCCGAAGGTCGGCTGATCAAGGAAGAAATCGCCAACGGCAACCCCACCGGCATGCAAGGCTTCGTGTTCAATCTGCGCCGCCCGGTGTTTCAGGATGTGCGCGTGCGTCAGGCACTGACCCTGTTGCTGGACTTCGAATGGACCAACAAGCAACTGTTCAACGGCGCCTACGCGCGCACCCGCAGTTACTTCGAAAACTCGGAAATGGCCGCCACCGGTCTCCCCGACGCCGATCAGTTGGCGATCCTGGACCCATTTCGCGGCAAGATTCCCGAGCAAGTGTTCAGCGAGGCGTTCCAGAACCCGGTGACCGACGCCAGCGGCATGATCCGCACTCAGCAGCGCAAGGCCTATCAACTGCTGCAAGAGGCCGGCTGGCGGATCGTCGACGACAAAATGGTCGACGCCACCGGCAAACCGGTGACCATCGAATTCCTGCTGGCCCAGACCGAGTTCGAGCGGGTGCTGCTGCCGTTCAAGCGCAACCTCAGCGACCTGGGCATCGACCTGGTGATCCGTCGCGTCGACGTCTCGCAATACATCAACCGCGTGCGCTCCCGGGACTTCGACATGATCGTCGGCAGCTTCCCTCAGTCCAACTCGCCGGGTAACGAACAGCGCGAGTTCTGGATGACCGCCGCGGCCGACAAACCGGGCAGCCGCAACTCCATGGGACTGAAAGACCCGGTGGTGGATCAACTGGTCGAGCAACTGATCAACGCCGACTCACGCCAAAGCCTGGTGGCCCACGCCAGGGCACTGGACCGGGTGCTGCAATGGGGCTACTACGTGATCCCCAACTGGCACATCAAGACCTGGCGCGTGGCGTACTGGAGCCACATCGGCCACCCGAAGGTTTCGCCCAAATATGACATCGGCATCAATACCTGGTGGGTCAAGCCCAACGCGACATTGCCGATAGAAGTCGAAACCAAACTGCAAGCCGACCCTGCGGGCACGGAGTAATCAGATGCTGGCGTATATTTTTCGGCGACTGCTGCTGATCATCCCGACCCTGCTCGGCATTTTGCTGATTAACTTCGTGATCATCCAGGCCGCCCCCGGTGGGCCGGTGGAACAGATGATCGCCAAGCTCGAAGGCTTCGAAGGCGCCACCAGCCGCATCGCCGGCGGCGGTGCCGAGGTGTCGGTGGCCGGCTCGGCCTATCGTGGGGCGCAAGGCCTGGACCCGGCGCTGGTCAAGGAAATCGAGCACATGTACGGCTTCGACAAATCGGCGCCGGAACGTTTGTGGATCATGATCAAGAACTACGCCACCCTGGACTTCGGCGACAGCTTCTTCCGCGACGCCAAGGTCATCGACCTGATCAAGGAAAAGATGCCGGTGTCGATCTCCCTGGGGCTGTGGAGCACGCTGATCATGTACCTGGTGTCGATTCCGCTGGGGATCGCCAAGGCGACGCGACACGGCAGCCACTTCGACGTCTGGACCAGTTCGGCGATCATCGTAGGTTACGCGATCCCGGCGTTCCTGTTCGCCATCCTGCTGATTGTGGTGTTCGCCGGCGGCAGCTATTTCGACTGGTTCCCGCTACGGGGCCTGACCTCGAACAACTTCGATGAGCTGAGCACTGGCGGCAAGATCCTCGATTACTTCTGGCATCTGGCGCTGCCGGTGACCGCATTGGTGATCGGCAACTTCGCGACCATGACGCTGCTGACCAAAAACAGCTTCCTAGATGAAATCAACAAGCAATACGTGGTCACCGCCAAGGCCAAGGGCCTGACACGCCATCGCGTGCTCTACGGCCATGTGTTTCGCAACGCCATGCTGCTGGTGATCGCCGGTTTTCCTTCGGCGTTCATCGGGATCTTTTTCACCGGCTCGTTGCTGGTGGAAGTGATTTTCTCCCTCGACGGCCTTGGCTTGATGAGTTTTGAGGCAGCGATCAACCGCGATTACCCGGTGGTTTTCGGCACGCTGTTTATCTTCACCCTGCTGGGGCTGGTGGTGAAATTGATCGGTGACCTCACTTACACCTTTGTCGATCCGCGCATCGACTTCGAAAGCCGGGAGCATTGAGATGAACCTGTCCCCTCTCAATCGCCGACGTTTCGAACTGTTCAAGGCCAACAAGCGTGGCTGGTGGTCGTTGTGGCTGTTCCTGATTCTGTTCGGCGCAAGCCTGGGTGCCGAACTGATCGCCAACGACAAACCGCTGGTGGTGCACTACGACAACGCCTGGTACTTCCCGGCCCTCAAGCGCTACCCGGAAACCGCGTTCGGCGGAGAATTCCCGCTGGAAGCCAACTACAAGAGCCCGTACATCCGCGAACTGCTCAAGGCCAAGGATGCCTGGGTCTTGTGGGCGCCGATCCCCTACAGCTACCAGAGCATCAACTACGACCTGAAAGTCCCGGCCCCCGCGCCGCCCTCGGCCGATAACCTGCTGGGCACCGACGATCAGGGCCGCGATGTGCTGGCCCGGGTGATTTACGGCTTCCGGATTTCGGTGCTGTTCGCTTTGACGCTGACCATCCTCAGCTCGATCATCGGCGTGATCGCCGGGGCCTTGCAGGGTTTTTATGGCGGCTGGGTGGATCTGGCCGGGCAGCGTTTTCTGGAGATCTGGTCCGGGTTGCCGGTGCTGTACCTGCTGATCATTCTGGCCAGTTTCGTGCAGCCAAATTTCTGGTGGCTGCTGGGGATCATGCTGTTGTTCTCGTGGATGAGCCTGGTGGATGTGGTGCGCGCCGAGTTCCTGCGCGGGCGGAACCTGGAATACGTGCGCGCGGCCCGGGCGCTGGGCATGCAGAATGGTGCGATCATGTTCCGCCACATCCTGCCCAACGCCATGGTCTCGACCATGACCTTCATGCCGTTCATCCTGACCGGCGCCATCGGCACGCTGACCGCCCTGGACTTCCTCGGCTTCGGCCTGCCGCCGGGCGCGCCGTCCCTGGGTGAACTGGTGGCCCAGGGCAAATCCAATCTGCAAGCGCCGTGGCTGGGTATGAGTGCGTTTGCGGTGCTGGCGCTGATGTTGAGTCTACTGGTGTTCATCGGCGAGTCCGCTCGCGATGCCTTCGACCCGAGGAAGTGAAATGAATCAGGACAATCTGATCGAAGTGCGCGACCTGGCCGTCGAATTTGTCGTCGGTGAACGCGTGCAGCGGGTGGTCGAGGGCGTCAGCTTCGACATCAAGCGCGGCGAAACCCTGGCGCTGGTGGGCGAAAGCGGATCCGGCAAATCGGTGACCGCCCACTCGATCCTGCGGCTGCTGCCCTACCCGCTGGCCCGGCACCCGTCCGGCACCATCACTTATTCCGACCGGAATCTGCTGGACCTGAAAGAGAAAACCATCCGCCACATCCGCGGCAACCGGATTGCGATGATCTTTCAAGAGCCGATGACCTCGCTCAATCCGCTGCATTCGATCGAAAAACAGATCAACGAAATCCTGGGCATCCACAAAGGCCTGACCGGTAAAGTCGCGACCAAGCGCACGCTGGAACTGCTGGAAATGGTCGGCATCCCCGAACCGCAGAAGCGTCTCAAGGCCCTGCCCCACGAATTGTCCGGCGGCCAGCGCCAGCGGGTGATGATCGCGATGGCCCTGGCCAATGAGCCGGAATTGCTGATCGCCGACGAACCGACCACGGCGCTGGACGTGACCGTTCAACTGAAAATTCTCGAACTGCTCAAGGAATTACAGGCCCGTCTGGGCATGGCGTTGTTACTGATCAGTCACGATTTGAACCTTGTACGAAGAATTGCGCATCGGGTATGTGTCATGCAGCGCGGTTGCATCGTCGAACAGGCATCGTGCGAAGAATTGTTCCGCGCGCCGCAGCATCCGTACACGCGGGAACTGCTGGCAGCGGAGCCCAGCGGCAAACCGGCGACCAATGTGATTGGCCCGCCGTTGCTTGCGGTCGAGGACTTGAAAGTCTGGTTCCCGATCAAGAAAGGCTTGCTGAAAAAGACCGTGGACCATATCAAAGCGGTCGACGGGATCAATTTCAGCCTGCCCCAGGGCCAGACCCTGGGGATTGTGGGAGAAAGCGGTTCCGGCAAGTCGACGCTCGGCCTGGCGATTTTGCGGCTGATCGGTAGCAAAGGCGTCATCCGTTTTGAAGGCAAGCAGCTAGACTGCCTGACGCAGCAACAGATTCGACCGCTGCGGCGGGAAATGCAGGTGGTGTTCCAGGACCCCTTCGGCAGCCTGAGCCCACGGATGTGCGTGAGCCAGATCGTCGGCGAAGGCCTGCGGATCCATAAGATGGGCACCGAGGCAGAACAGGAACAAGCGATTATTGCGGCACTCAAGGAGGTAGGTCTGGACCCGGAAACCCGGCACCGCTACCCCCATGAATTTTCCGGTGGGCAACGGCAAAGAATCGCCATTGCCCGGGCATTAGTGCTAAAACCGGCGTTGATTCTGCTGGACGAGCCGACGTCGGCCCTCGACCGCACCGTGCAACGCCAAGTGGTGGAGCTACTACGTTCACTGCAAACCAAGTACAACCTGACGTATTTGTTTATCAGCCATGACCTGGCTGTCGTCAAAGCGCTGAGCCACCAGTTGATGGTGGTCAAGCATGGCCAAGTGGTCGAACAGGGAGACGCGCAAAGTATCTTTGCCGCCCCCCAACATCCGTATACACAGCAGTTGCTGGAAGCCGCTTTTCTGGCACCAGCCACTGCGCAATAAACCTGAAAAGAGGAGCAACACATGGGTTTTCTCGCCGGTAAGCGCGTACTGATCGTCGGTGTCGCCAGCAAGCTGTCCATCGCATCCGGCATCGCTGCCGCCATGCATCGCGAGGGCGCTGAGCTTGCCTTCACTTATCAGAACGACAAACTCAAGGGTCGTGTCGAAGAATTCGCACAAGGCTGGGGCTCGAGCCCTGAGCTGTGCTTCCCGTGCGACGTGGCCAGCGACGAAGAAATCGCCAAGGTCTTCGAAGCACTGAGCAAGAAGTGGGACGGCCTGGACTGCATCGTGCACTCCGTCGGCTTCGCCCCGGGCGACCAACTGGACGGCGACTTCACCGAAGCCACCACCCGTGAAGGTTTCCGCATCGCTCACGACATCAGCGCCTACAGCTTCGTGGCCCTGGCCAAAGCTGGCCGCGAAATGATGAAAGGCCGCAATGGCAGCCTGCTGACCCTGTCGTACCTGGGTGCCGAGCGCACCATGCCGAACTACAACGTGATGGGCATGGCCAAGGCTTCTTTGGAAGCTGGCGTGCGTTACCTGGCCGGCTCCCTGGGCCCGGACGGTACTCGCGTGAACTGCGTATCGGCTGGCCCGATCCGCACCCTCGCCGCTTCCGGCATCAAGAACTTCCGCAAAATGCTGGCCGCCAACGAAGCGCAAACCCCGCTGCGTCGTAACGTCACCATCGACGAAGTCGGCAACGCCGGCGCCTTCCTGTGCTCGGACCTGGCGTCCGGCATCAGCGGCGAAATCATGTACGTAGACGGCGGCTTCAACACCACCGCCATGGGCAACATCGAAGAGTGATCTTCGGTTAGCCATTAAAAAACCCGCCTCTTCAGGCGGGTTTTTTTATGGCTTCAATTCCAGGATTGACGCGGTCAAATGTGGGAGCGGGCTTGCTCGCGAAAGCGGTGTGCCAGTCGACACTCTCTGTATGCCGTACACCGCCTTCGCGAGCAAGCCCGCTCCCACAGGGGTTAGCGTTTAGTCATCGATCTGTGTCAAACACCGCGCAAACAATTGCTGGATCGGTTGTGTGCGCTGGCTGTAACGCTGCAGCAACACGATCTCCCGATAGAACGTCAGTTCGCCCAATTCGATCACCCTCACCCTGGCGCCGTGTTCAAGCCAGAGCCCTGCCTTGGGCAGCAATGAAACGCCCAATCCGCACTCAACCATTTTCACGATGGCTTCCAGCTCATCCAGCTCAAGGGCCACGTGCACGTCGATCCGCTGCTCACGCAAAAATCGCGTGATCAAGCGTCCACCGAACGAGTTGCGGTCGTAGCGCACATGAGGATGGTCCGCCAGCAACTGCAGCGGGTCATCGCCTTCAAGGTTGGCTGGCACGACCAGCACGAACGGCTCCTTGCGAATCACCTGTGCCGACAACTCCTTGGGCAATTCGAACGGCGGCTTGATCAGGATCGCCAGATCCACTTCGCCGGTATCCACCTGACTCAACAGATTCAGCGACACACCGGGCACCAGCTTCGGTTCCAGCAGCGGTGCCTGTTGACGCAATCGTAACAACGCCTGGGGCAACAGCCCGGTCTGGACCGTAGCCACCGCACCAATCTTCAACTCGCCGCGATACTCGCTGACATCATCGCTGACGGCCATGCGACTGAAGGTTTCCAGCATCTCCCTGGCCATCGGCAACGCTCGTTGCCCTGCTGCATTGAGCAACGCCTGGCGCCCCGTTCGGTCGAACAAGCGAATCCCCAGCGCCTGTTCCAGATTGCGAATCTGCGCACTGACCGCCGACTGCGTGAGGCCGATGTGCATGCCCGCCGCAGCGAAGGTGCCATAGCGCGTCACGGCGATAAAAGTTTTCAGTTCTCGCAGCATGGATTTCTCGATTGATCGAAATAATTTGAGCTCGCTGCAAAAACTATCGTCTTTCAATCAAAAAGCACAGGACTAGACTGAGCTTCAACGTCCCACAGTTGAGGCAAACCCCATGCAACTCTCCCCTTTTCACCTGGCCATCCCGGTTTATGACCTGAGCGCCGCGCGCAGCTTTTACGGCACGGTATTCGGTCTGGAAGAAGGTCGCTCCAGCGACCATTGGGTCGATTTCAATTTCTTCGGCCATCAACTGGTCATTCACCTGGCGCCGAAAAACGCGTCTCAGGAAGCGGCCCACACCAATGCCGTGGATGGACATAACGTACCGGTTCCGCACTTTGGCGTAGTGCTGGGAATGGAGGAATGGGAAAACCTGGCCGAGCGTTTGAAGTCTCTGGGCACCCGTTTTGTGATTGAGCCGGGT
This sequence comes from Pseudomonas sp. GM79, assembly GCF_000282495.1. Classification (GTDB taxonomy): domain Bacteria; phylum Pseudomonadota; class Gammaproteobacteria; order Pseudomonadales; family Pseudomonadaceae; genus Aquipseudomonas. The sequence goes on along the minus strand of NZ_AKJE01000086.1, from coordinate 11,954 downwards.
ATCCGCTTCCAGGGGCTGGTGGGCGAACAGGCCACGATGTTTCTCTTCGACCCCTGCGGCAACGCCTTGGAGTTCAAGGCGTTCAAGAACATCGACCAGTTGTTCGCCAAATGATCCGGGCACGTAGCAGCGGTCTTGCAAGACGCCATTCAACAATGACGGGCGTCGTGCAGCACCTTATCGACCAAGGCCAACAAGCCTTCCGCTGTCTGGTGTAGCCGAGGATCAAACTCGATCTGCCCGACACTGAAGCGAATGTCATAGCCACGATGCACCGTGGCATTGCGCTCATCGAGTATTTCCTCGAGCCGCGCTCTGACCGCCGAAACCTCCACCGCACTGGCGCCGGTCAACAAAGCGGCGAACTCATCGCTGCCGAGGCGGCCGATCACATCACTTTCACGAAAGGCGATGCGTAGCACATCGGCGAAGGTTTTCAGGGCATCGTCGCCCTCGGCACGACCGTACAGCTGATTGATGCGCTTGAAGTCATCAAGGTCGAAAAACAGCAGCGTCGCGGGTTTTCCCAACCGCTGACAGGCCTCCAGCCCTAACTGAGCCAAAGCCTCGAAGCCGTGACGATTGGAGAGCAGCGTCAACTCATCCATGCTCGCCATCTGCACGCCCATCAGCTCTTGCTCGGCCTTGCGCGCCAGGTCGCGCAATACATCGCGATCCTGCACTGCGCTGTCGAGAACGTTCGGCGCACGCAGGTCTGCGCCAGCGCCGGGTTTGATCGGTTTGCCTGGGGTTAACATCACTCGCTCCTTGATGGATATGAACGTTAGAGTCGTTCACACCCGGTATGACTCCCTATAAACGCGCCGCTGGTCAGCTACCCGCCAGCGGACACGGCCCTCCAGCGTCGGCCCAGAGTTTGAACTGGGTGACGAAAATATCGTGGGGCACCGGCACCGGCGCCCGTCCCTCACCCGGACGCCAGCCCCAAAGCACCAGCTTGTCCTCGCTGACATGCTTGATCAGTGCCGCAAAATCACGGTCGCCATTGCTGGAACGGTCCTTGATCATCGCGCACAACTTGTCGGGTGGCAGGCCGATCCAGGCCATTTTGTGCGCGGCCGGTGGCAGGCTCCAATGCGGTGCTCCGGGTGGAGCGTTGGGGCCATAGCTGGCCGGCGGATTGCGTTCGGCATGACAACTGGCACACGGCAAACCGGCAGCGCCCTTGCCGTCCAGGCCGCGAACCACATTCATTGCGTGAGGAACACCGGCGTCGAACTGCAACGGCGAATCGCCGGGGATATGACAGTTCTGACAACGCGGGCTCTGGAACACCTTCTGCACCGTCTCGAACGCCTTCACCGCCGCTTTATCATCAGCGAACAGGTCCGAGGTATAACCACCCAGGCCTATCAGCATCACCGCCCCCCAAAATATATGTCGTCTCATCTCACACCCCCGACAGTTGCAGCGGCAGTTCCCGCAGGCGCTGCCCGGTCAGGGCAAACACCGCGTTCGCCACGGCCGGCGCCACCGGAGGCACACCCACTTCGCCAATACCGCCCGGTTTGTCGCTGCTAGGGACGATATGCACCTCGACCACCGGCATCTCGTTCAGGCGCAGGACCTGATAGTCGTGATAATTGGACTGCTCCACCTGACCGTCCTTGAACGTCAGTTTGCTGTGCAAGGTAAAACTGAGACCAAAGGTGATGCCTGACTCCATCTGTGCGGCGATGCTCTGCGGATTGACCGCAATGCCGCAGTCCACCGCGCACACCACCCGGTGTACGCGAATCGCCAGGTTGTCCTGCGACACCTCGGCCACCTGAGCGACATAACTGCCGAAGGACTCATGCACCGCCACGCCCAATGCGTGGCCGTCCGGCAAGGGGGCTTTCCAGTTGGCTTTCTCCACCGCCAGATTCAGCACGCCCAAATGCCGTGGATGCGCCTTGAGCAGGGCTCGTCGGTACTCCACCGGATCCTTGCCGGCCGCGTCTGCCAGTTCGTCGATCAACGACTCCATGACAAATGCCGTGTGGGTGTGCCCCACCGACCGCAGCCACAGCACGCTGATGCCGGTTTGCGGTGAATGCAGTTCGACCTGGTGGTTGGCCAGGCCCTCAAGGTAAGGGCTGTCGGCCACGCCTTCGACGGAGGTTTTGTCGATGCCATCCTTGACCATAGTCGCCGCGAACGAGGTGCCAGTCAGAATCGACTGCCCGACCAGCACATGCTTCCAGGCCATTGGCATGCCGTCGGCATCCAGGCCGATGCGCGCTTGATGCAGGAACGCCGAGCGGTAATAACCGCCGCGAATGTCATCCTCTCGGGCCCAGACGGTTTTTACCGGCGCGCCCGCCGCTTTGGCGACGTACACGGCTTCGCTGACAAAATCCGAGGTCGGATTGGCCCGACGCCCGAAACCGCCACCGAGGAATTGGGTGTGGATCTCTACCTGTTCGGGTTTGAGCCCGGTGATCTTCCCCGCGATCATCTGATCCAGCGTCTGAAACTGCGTGCCGGTCCAGATTTCGCATTTGTCCTTGGAGATTTTCACCGTGCAATTGAGCGGCTCCATCGGCGCGTGGGCCAGGTACGGCACACTGTATTCAGCCTCAATCGTCTTCGCCGCTTTGCCTAGCGTCGCTGTCGCATCCCCGGCCTGACTGGCGGAAGTGCCGGGGGTGGCGGCGAGTTTACGGAAGCTTTCCAGCAGTTTCTGACTGTCGAGCCCGGCGTTCGGCCCCAGGTCCCATTCAACCTTCAGCGCATCGCGCCCCAGCTTCGCCGCCCAATAATGATCGGCAATCACCGCGACCCCCGTGGGCACCTGCACCACTTTGTGCACGCCCGGCACCGCCAGCGCCTCGGCGCCTTCGAAGGATTTGACGCCGCCGCCGAACACCGGCGGGCGAGCGACCATCGCCGTCATGAGTCCGTCGAATTGCACGTCCATGCCAAACTTCGCCTGCCCGGTGATTTTCTCCGGGGTGTCGAGGCGCTTGGTGGGTTTGCCGATGATCTTCCAGTCCTTGGCCTCCTTGAACTTGATCGAAGCCGGATCCGGCGCTGGCAGCTTGCCAGCGTCATCTGCCAATTCGCCGTAAGTGGCCCGTTTGTCGCCAGCCATGACCACGCCCGACTCGGTGCGGATCTGCGAAGGCGCCACGTCGAATCGCTTGGCCGCCGCCTCGATCAGCATCAAGCGCGCCGCCGCTCCAGCCTGGCGATAGCGGTCGAACTCCATCCAGGTCGACGTCGAACCGCCGGTGATCTGTATCCCGCCAAACGCCGGCAAGCCGTAATCGGCCGCCGAAGCCGGCGCATGTTCGACGCGGATTTTCGACCAGTCGGCGTCCAGCTCCTCGGCGATCAACATGGTCAGGCCGGTCCAGATGCCCTGGCCCATTTCCGAATGGCCGAGCAGCACGGTGATGCTGTTGTCGTTGCCAATGCGTAAAAAGGCATTGGGGGCAAAGACGTTTCCTTGATTCTCGGCGCCGAGGGCAAAGCGATTGGCACCCGGGATGACAAACGCCACCACCAGACCGCCGCCCAACACTGCGCTGCCCTTGAGAAAACCGCGACGCGAGACAGGGTTGATTCTGTTCATGGGTCAGCTCCCTTCGACGTGGTATCAACCGATCTCGGCGGCACGCTTGATCGCGGCGCGGATTCTTGGGTAGGTGCCGCAGCGGCAGATGTTGCCGGACAGCGCCTGGTCGATGTCACTGTCGGTGGGCTTGGGGATCTTCGCCAGCAGCGCTGCCGCCGACATGATCTGCCCCGACTGGCAATAACCGCACTGAACCACGTCGAGTTCGGCCCAGGCTTGCTGGACCGGGTGCGAGCCATCAGCGGACAAGCCTTCGATGGTGAGAATTTTCTGCCCGTGGGCTACCGCCGTGGCAGGCGTGATGCAAGAGCGCAGCGGCGCGCCGTCGACGTGTACGGTGCAGGCGCCACACTGGGCCATGCCACAACCGAATTTGGTGCCCGTCAGGTGCGCGACATCGCGCAGCACCCAGAGCAACGGCATGTCCGCCGGGACATCCAGTTCCTGGTCCTTGCCATTGATATTAAGGGTCAGCATTGCGGGTTTCCTCAGACTCACGGTGTTCTGAAGGGGCGCCTCTGCCTCGACGCCATCATTTTTTTGTAGGAGCGAGGCTTGCCCGCGAAGGCGTCTTTGCTGTCACACCGCGTTATCGTTCTTCGCGAGCAAGCTTCGCTCCTACAAGGTCGGCGGGTTACGCGCGCCTGGGTTATCCCTACAGCTAAGCGCAATTTGACCCGCAAGCCATGTTCATCGACCACCGGTCGCTGCTGCTACGGCCACCTAAAAGCAAACCAATATCATTTGCGAGACTTCCGGCCATTTGCTTTAATCGCGACCAATTCTTATTTGCACCCGCGACGCCGGTCGCCATGGACGTGTGCTCCCAATGACAATCGCCGACTTTTCTTCGGTTCAAAACCTCTATACCTGCCATCACCAATGGCTGTACGAGTTGTTGCGTCGACGCCTCAGCAATGCGATGGATGCCGCGGATCTCGCTCATGACACCTTCATGCGAGTACTCAAGCGGCCACAGGCGTTTGACTGCGACGTTCGAGAGCGCTCCTACCTGGCGACCATTGCTCGCGGTTTGTGCATTGATCACTGGCGTCGTCGGCAGTTGGAACACGCCTGGCTGCAGACCCTCGCCGCACGCCCTCCCGCCTTGCAACCGTCACCGGAACAACGGGCGATCATTGTCGAGACCCTGCACGAAGTGGACGCCCTGCTACAGCGCTTGCCCAAACGAGTCAGCGATGCATTTATCCTGGCTCAGTTGCACGGCATGCCCTATCGACTCATCGCCAGCGAGATCGGCGTGAGCGAGCGCATGGTCAAGAAGTACCTGGCCCAGGCAATGATGCACTGCGCGATCCTCGAGGCTGAACTCGATGGGTTGCTGATTGAATAACCCCATGCCCGCCGTCCCCTTGAAAAAACTCAGCCATGCCAGCCTCGAGCAAGCGGCTCAGTGGTATGTGCAACTCCACGACCCACAAGTAGCCGACCATGAACGCCTGCGCTGGCAGGATTGGCTGGCTCAAAGTGCTGACCATCAGGACGCCTGGCGCTACATCGAACGGGTCGGGCAACGCTTCACCCCGCTGCAACACGACAGCGAACAACAGGCGGTAAGCCAGGTCCTGCGCAGCACCGGGCGCTCGCCAATCAGTCGCCGCCAGACCCTCAAGAGCCTGTTGATCCTCACCGCTGGCAGCCTGACGGGATGGGCCGCCTGGCGCGGCACGCCGCTGCCGGAAACGCTCGGGCGGTTCACTGCCGACCTCGCGACCAGCACCGGGGAAACCCGCGAAACCGTGCTCAACGATGGCAGCCGGATCTGGCTGAATGCACTCAGTGCACTGAATATCCACTTCGCTGCCACGCAACGTTTGCTGCAGTTGCAGTGCGGCGAAGTGTTGATCGATACCGCCAAGGACCCCGGCCGACCGTTTTTGGTGGAAACCGCCCAAGGGCAACTGCGGGCGCTGGGTACCCGCTTCAGTGTTCGCCAGGAGGATCGACAGACGTTGCTGAACGTCTATGAAGGCGCGGTTGAAGTTCGCACCCGCCAAGGCGCGGTACAGGTTGTCGAGGCTGGTCGGCAACTGGCGTTCAGCGACAGCGCAATGGCGCTGAGCACCGCCGCCAGCCCCTCACGGGAAGCTTGGCGCCATGGCCTGCTACTGGCAGACAACCTGCCACTGGGCCAGTTGATCGACGAATTGAATCGCTACCGTCCGGGGCATTTGCACTGCGATCCGGAAGTCGCCGAGCTGCCGGTCATGGGCTCGTTCCCGCTCAAGGACACCGATCAGGCATTGCGCCTGCTGGAAGCGGCATTGCCGATCCGGGTGCAAAAAACCTTCCCCTGGTGGGTCAGCGTCGGCCCGAAAGCCTGAGTGGAAAAAACTCTTTTTCGGTAATGGGTTCCCTTTTGCCTTTCTCGTTCGGTTAACCCCTCAGAAGCACCTCACATTGCCGATCGAACTGATTCCAGGGAACGCCATGTCACGCAACGCCTTCACCCGCACTCGTTTTGCCCTGCGCCCCTTGGCGCTGGCTCTCCCGGCTGCATTTCTGAGCTTTTCGGCACCGTTCGCTCAAGCAGACACCACCGGCGCCAGTGAACAGTCCAGCCCCCGGACACGCCATTACGCGATAGCGGCGGGACCGTTGTCCAGCGTACTCAATCGCTTCGCCGAGCAGAGCGGAGTCTTCCTCGCCGGTCACAACGACCTCGCGGCCGGCAAGCGCAGCCCCGGCCTCGATGGCGACTACACCGACTCGCAAGCGTTGCAGCGACTGTTGCAAGGCAGCGGCCTGCAAGCCAACCCCCAGGGCAACGGCGGCTATGTGTTGCAAGCAGTACCTGCCTCGCAAGGTGCGCTGGAACTGGACGCCACGAACATTTCCGGTCAGGGGCTGGGCGCCACCACTGAAGACACTCATTCCTACACCACCGGTTCGACGTCTTCGGCTACAGGCCTGCCGCTGTCCCTGCGCGAAACACCGCAGTCGGTGACCGTCATCACCCGTCAGCAAATGGACGACCAGGGTTCCACCAGCATCGCCGACACCCTGCGCCGCGCCCCCGGCATCAGCGTGCAGAACTACGACAGTGAACGCTGGGAATTTTCCAGCCGTGGCCTGCCAATCACCAATTTCCAGTACGACGGCGTCAACACCGACTACGACGGTGTCTACGATTACGGCACCACCAGCACCGACATGGCGACCTTCGACCGCGTGGAAATCATCAAAGGCGCAACGGGCCTGATGACCGGTTCGGGCGATCCCTCGGCTACCGTCAACCTGATCCGCAAGCGGCCGACCAAGGAATTCAAGGCATCGATTGCCGGCACGGTCGGCTCCTGGGACAACTATCGCAGCGAAGGCGACATTTCCGGCCCGCTGACCGAAAGCGGCAACGTGCGCGGGCGGTTCGTCGGGGTCTATCAGGATCGCAGCGCCTACATGGATCACTACCAGAACACCAAGGACATCGCCTACGGCATCCTCGAAGTGGACCTGACCCCGGACACCCTGCTGACCTTCGGCATGGACCAGCAAAATACCCGTTCGCGCGGCGCCAGCTGGACCGGTTTCCCGATGTACTCCAGCGACGGCTCGCGCACCAACTTCTCTCGTTCCTTCAACCCGGCCACCGACTGGAGCCGTCGCGACTTCACCAACCAGACGATTTTCGCCTCCGTGGAACAACGACTGGCCAACGACTGGACGCTGAAAGTCAGCTACGACCGCAAACACCGCCAGCACGACACCCTGCTCGGCTCGGCCAGCGGCGGCAATCCGGACCCGGTCACCGGTAACGGCATGTTCATGTACATGGGCAAGTTCAAGGGCGATCAGGTTCAGGACAACATCGACATCAACCTCACCGGCCCTTTCAGCCTGTTCGGTCGCGAGCATGATTTGATCGCCGGTTTCATGTCGATGAACGCCCGCCAGGACATTCCAGTGCACGGTTCGGTCTATCCGGCCCTGGACGGCAGTATCTTCGACTGGCGCGGCGAGTTCCCCAAACCGGACATCCCGCGCGTCGGCGATAACGACATCGTCCAGCGCCAGACCGGCGCCTACCTGGCCACCCGGCTCAAGCCCACCGATGATCTGTCGGTGATCCTCGGCGGCCGGGTCAGCGACTTCAAGGGCAGCGACCACCTCGACTACAGCGATCCGAACACGCCCGACGTGCGCGACGGTTATCGCCAGACTGGCGTAGTCACCCCTTACGCCGGGCTGATCTACGACCTCAACGATACTTACTCGCTGTACACCAGTTACACCAGCATCTATCAGCCGCAAATGAGCAAGGACGCCGCGCGCCAACTGCTCGACCCGGTGGAAGGCGACAGCTACGAAGCCGGCATCAAGGCCGAATACTTCGGTGGGCGCCTCAATGCCAGTTTCGCGGTGTTCCGCATTGAACAGGACAACATCGCCCAGTATGTCAGCGGCTTCGAAACCGAGTCGGTGTACACGGCCGTTCAGGGCGGGACCACCAAAGGCTTCGAGTTCGAACTGGCCGGTGAAGTGATGGAAGGCTGGAACCTGTCGGCCGGTTACACCTATAACCATACCCGCGATGCCAAAGGCGATTACGTCTACGGCTCGGTGCTGCAAACCACCGCCCCGGAACAAGTGGTGCGCGTCTTCAGCACCTATCGACTGCCCGGCGCATGGGAAAACCTGACCGTCGGCGGCGGTGTGAACTGGCAAAGCGAGTTTTTCGGCAACGTGTTCCAGCCCAACCCCGCCGACACCGTCAACTTCGGCCAGTACTCACGCATCACCCAGGACAGCTACTACCTGGTGGACCTGATGGCACGCTATCGCTTCAACGATCACCTGAGCGCGACCGTCAACGTCAAGAACCTGTTCGACAAGAACTATTACACGGGGCTCGGCAATTTCGGCACCGGTTTCTACGGCGAACCACGCAGCTTGCAACTGACGACCAAGTGGGATTTCTGAGCCCTGCTTCAACGGCTGCCGAAGGATCGGCAGTTTCTTGTGAGTTGTCGATCTACGGCGCCACCGGGTGACCACAGGCTGACTACGCTGATAATCCAGAGTGATTAACCCGCAGAGGAGCACCGCCATGCACCGCGTTCAAAAACTCACGCCTTGCCTGTGGTTCGACGATCAGGCCGAGGAAGCCGCGAAGTTTTACTGCGCGATCTTCGATCATTCAAAAATTGCCGGCATCACCCATTACGGCAAGGCCGGTCAGGAAATCCATGGCCGGCCGGAAGGTTCGGTGATGACCGTCAGTTTCGAGCTCGATGGGCAGAGCTTCACAGGCCTTAACGGTGGCCCGGTGTTCAAGTTCAATGAGGCGATCTCATTCCAGGTCAATTGCCACACTCAGGAAGAAGTCGACCACTTCTGGGGGCGCCTGTCTGCGGGCGGTCCCGTTGAAGCCCAGCAATGCGGCTGGCTCAAGGACAAATTCGGCGTGTCGTGGCAGATCGTGCCGGTCGCTCTGATGGACATGATGAAAGACCCCGACACAGCCAAATCCCAGCGCGCCATGGCGGCAATGCTGCAAATGAAAAAACTCGACATCGCCACGCTGCAACGAGCCTTTGACGACGAGAACTAATACACTCCGAAGCAGAACCGCCGAGGACACCGAGATGAAGCACACCGTCGCCAAAGATGCAGACAAAGCCCCGCGCTTCTGGCGCGACGACGCCCTGCCCTTCATCGAGGCCCGTTCCATCGCCGACGGTCGCGAGGTCTGCTACGCCCGGCATTCCCACGAACACTTTTCCATCGGGGCGATCACCGCCGGGCGCAGCACCTATATACACGAGCAATCGGAATTTCAGGTCAGTGCCGGCACCGTGGTGCTGATGAATCCGGGCGATGTGCATGCCTGCAATCCGATCGACGACCAGCCCTGGTCGTACCTGATGCTGTACGTCGAGACGCCTTGGCTGACCGATTTGCAGCATCAGCTCGGCTTCAGCCAGGACTCGGCGTTTCGCCGGTTCTCCATCACCCACAATCGTGACATCGAGCTGTTCGCCGGGCTGAAGAATCTGTACGAGGTATTGGTCGATCCGCAGCAAGACGTGTTGTACAAGCACAGCGCGGCGGTGGAGTTTTTCACCGAGGTGCAACAGCGGCTCAACCCCGTCGATCAACCGCTGCGCGAACCCAATTTCAAGCTGGAACGGGCCGCCGCCTATATCCGCGACAACTGCACGCAGATGCTCAAGCTCGAGGATATTTGCGAGGCGGCTCAACTGTCGCCGTCGTACCTGATCCGCGCGTTCAAGCAGCATTACGGCATGACGCCCCATGCGTTCCTGGTCAACCGGCGCATCCAGTTCGCCCGGGATCGACTGCGCAGCGGCAAGTTGATCGCCGATGTGGCGCTGGAAGCGGGGTTTGCCGACCAGGCGCATTTTCAACGAGCGTTCAAACAGCATCTGGCGGCGACACCAGGGCAGTATCGCGGCTAACTCAAACGACTCACCCCCCCTGTGGGAGCGGGCTTGCTCGCGAAGGCGTCAGATCAGTCGACATCAATGTTGAATGACACACCGCTTTCGCGAGCAAGCCCGCTCCCACAGGAGAGCCTAATGGCAATAAAATTTATGCCGCCCCCCCCTTAACCTACGGCAACAGCAAATACCCCGCACTCACCGCCAGCAACAACGCCATGACCCGATTGAACAGGCGCATCCCCGCCGGGTTACTCAGATAGCCGCGCAAAAACGTCCCGGCATACGCCCAGCACCCCACCGACAAGTAGCAAATCACCAGATACACCGCCGCAAACTGCCACACCAACCGCGCCTCGCCGTCGGCGACAAACGCGCCCATCCCCGCCACGCAGGCCAGCCAGGCTTTCGGGTTGAGCCATTGCATCACCGCGCCATACAGCATCGATGGCGCCCGCCCCGACTCCTTGGTATCGAGCTGACCGTTATCAGTGGCCAATTTGAAAGCCATGAACAACAGAAACGCCACGCCGGCCAGTTGCACCACCCGTGTCATGAACGGCCACAGTTTCAGCAGTTCATGCAGCCCCAACCCCATCAGCACCAGCAACAACACGAACCCCAGGGTCGCCCCGGCCACATGCCGCTGACTGGCGCGAAAGCCGAACTGCGCTCCGGAGCTCAACGCTACGATGTTCACCGGACCAGGGGTAATGGAAGCGGCCAACGCAAACGCGGCCATGGAAAGAACCAGACTCATTGCATACCTTCTTCAATTCAGTTGAACCAAGCCTCAAGGTAAAGAGCCGCCCGTGCGACGTATTGAAGAAAACTCCCCTCTGCGTCATTGCAAGCCTGCCGCGATGCGCCTTGTGGCGAGCCTATACTCTAAGAGTTGGCACACTCGAAGCGACCTGCAATCGTGTTTGATCTACGGGGTATCGCGTTGAGTGATCATTCACGCAGGCCACGGCCTGCCTTCGTCGTAGGGAGGAAAAGATCATGGCGCGTAAATACATCGACTGCCGCGAGTTTCCAAGCGATTCCAAATGTTCGGTCGCGCTGTCCGCAGACTCTGAAAACGAACTGCTCGAGGCCGCCGCACAGCATGCGGTCAGCGTTCACAAACACACCGACTCGCCGGAACTGCGTGCGCAACTGAAGACGATGTTTCACGACGGTACTCCGCCTGTTGAAGCACCGCGTCCCGCGTAGGAGCTGCCGAAGGCTGCGATCTTTTGATCTTGATCTTCATCAGGACCGCCGGGAACATAAAAAGGGACACATAAAAAGGGACAGACCACGATTTAAGGCATATGCCGAGCAATCGTGGTCTGCCCCCAGTTTTTCTGTCACGTCAACAGGCCGAAAAGTGGCCGATGGTCGTTGCATTTCGCCCGTCCCCAGCGTTTGGCTAAGCTGAATAAACCGGGACGAACTGAAACCTTGGTAATAGCGACCATCAACGGATCTGGATTGGCATCAAGACGGTAACTCCCAAAGGAGACGACCATGTATGCGGTTATAAGAACCTACCTGGGTGCTGGAGCAAAACAGCTTTTCGATCTATTGGAAGAGCGCAAGGCCGACGTCGAAGCTACCCTGCGGACAGTGCCAGGCTTGGTAAGCTACACACTGCTGAACACGGGTGATGGCGGTACGGCGGTGACTGTTTGCACGGACAAGACCGGCAGCGATGCGAGCTTGAAAGTCGCACGCGACTGGATTCAGAAAAATGCCTCGAATATTCACGCAAACCCGCCGATCGTGACGGAAGGTCCGGTCATTGTGCAGATCAAATAGCGCGTCTTTCCGGTTGATCGCATTAAAAGGGACCAGCATTCAATGCCAGCCAGTTAAGGCGCAGAACCTGTGGGAGCGGGCTTGCTCGCGAAGGCGTCAGGTCAGTCGACATAAATGTTGAATGACACACCGCTTTCGCGAGCAAG
>NZ_AKJE01000085.1 GCF_000282495.1 Pseudomonas sp. GM79 | reverse complement strand
GCGAAACCCTAAGCCGCCGTTACCGCAGAAACGGATATGTACACCATCAAAAAACAAGCCGCCTGGCATGCAGCCTTCGCGGGCAAGCCTCGCTCCTACAACACCAGGCCCCTAACTCTCCAAAGCCCGAGAGATATGTAGATACCCATGCCGTTCTAACACGACAACGCGGCGGGGAAACTAATTGAGAACGCCCCCCTGGGGAGCCAATCATCATGAACAAACTGGAAGTCAGGTACACCACCCTGCGCGACGCTTTCACATTGTTCGGCGTGCTGTTCTATATCCAGGTGATCGGATTTTTTTTCGGGCTGGCTGACACGTCGAATGTGGGCGCAGCCGAAAAAGACCTCGAAGGCAACGTGGTCAACCAGATCTGCGGCCTGATCACCCTGCTGGTTCCGTTGTTCTTCTTCATCCGCAATAAGGTCTTCATCAGCAAAAGCTTTTACAGGCACAACGCCTTTCTGCTGATATTCATGCTCAGCCTGGCCGTATCGATCAGTTGGTCCTACGACCCGATGTTGAGTTTCAAACGGTTTGTGGCGCTGATCAGCGTGGTGTTCTTTGCAGGTTTCATTGCCTACAACTACCGCCTCGAGAAAATCGCTTTCATGCTCGGCTGCACCATCGGCGCAGTAGCGTTGTTCGGTTTGATATTCGCGCTGGTAAGGCCCGACATCGTCTTCATTGATGGCGGCATTCGTGACGGTGCATTCAAGGGGATTTTCCCGGAAAAAAATGCCGCTGCCCGAATCAACGCGATCGCCATTCTGTTACTGCTGCCGATGATCCGTCAGCGCAATCCCTGGGCCATCGTCTACTCATTATTCTCGCTGATCGCGATTGCACTGGCCCAATCTGCCACGGCAATTGCACTGATTGTGGCTGGCGCCGTGAGCTATTGGTACTTCCTCACGCTGATCCGCTTGCACATCAACCGCTCACTGACAGCATTCCTCGGTACGACAATTATCTATTTGCTGATCTGCCTGTTTCTATACGGCAATTACACCCTGCTGCTGGAGTTGATGGGGCGTGACGCGTCACTCACCGACCGCACGCTGATCTGGGACTTGCTCACACCGCTGATCGACGCCGAATTCCTCAAGGGTTACGGCTTCGGCGCTTTCTGGTCCAGCCCGGACGCCGAGACATTCATCAACCGCTGGGGTTACATCGGCAATGCCCACAGCGGCTACATGGAGACCTTGCTCAACGGCGGTGTCATCCAGCTGACGGCACTGATCCTGATGCTGATCGAGGCGTTGATCAAACACTACCGAGCCGTGGTGTCGGATCAGTCGGCGCGGTTTCACGCCAGCGCCATGGTCATCATCGGATCGTTCATGCTCACCAACTATGTGGCGTATGTCGTTCCCAACTACCGCTGCGCAGAGTTTCTGGTGTTCTGCATCCTCGCCCTCTCATTCCGGCACCACCACGCGACATACCCCGAGTTGTCACGGCCAACCCTGGGTCAGCGTCCGCCTGGCAAGGCATTACCACGCGACTCAGCCAATGCGTAACAAAAGGAGAAATAACCGTGCCAGACCAAGCCCCCCCTTCACCCCATTCAGTATGCGTCGTGATCCCGATGTACAACGGCGCCGACAGTATCGAGCAAACACTGGCGTCCGTGGCCGGGCAAACCCGACTGCCCGATCACGTCATCGTCATCGACGATGGTTCCACCGATGATGGACCACAACGCGTCAAGGACTTCGCGGCGCCGTTTCGCCTGACGCTGTTGCATCAAGCCAACGAAGGCCAGGCCAGCGCCCGCAACCACGGACTGCAGCACACTGAAGAAACTTATGTAGCGTTTCTCGATGCCGATGACCGATGGTATCCGCAGAAGCTGGAGCAACAACTGGCACTGTTTGACGAACTGAGTCGTCAGGGACGGCCGGTGGCGCTGATAGATTGCTACGTGCACAACGACTACAGCGACGGTACGCGAATACTGGAAAACCGGCAAAAAAACGGTAGGCATTTCGACGATTTCATCCGCGCCAACGTCCTCAATGGCGTGTCCTCCGCGATGGTCAGACGTGACGTGATCATGCAACTCGGCGGCTTCAATCCCAGCCTGCGTTACTCCGAAGACCGCTTCATGTGGACCCGGATCGCCGAACACTGGGAGGTTCACACCGTGCCAGAGGTGCTGCTGCAGCGCATGGTCAACAGCGGCAACATGACCGCGCAACCGACAAGGTACTACCCGTCCAAGATCAGGTTCATCGAAGCGTTCCTCGATCACTTTGGCCCGCGGTTGAGCAAGCAGCAACGGATCGATTTCGCGCTGGGCGCCCACTCCGACTTTCTCGAACTGTTTTCCCGCAGAGGCGAGCATGCCCAGGTGATCGATGTGTACCGGCGAATGCTGGAGTACTCCTGGCAAACGCTGATCTTCAGGAACGGCAAACCGACCTTGCGCTTGCTCTATGCATGCGTCCAGTCATTGCGCAAGGCAGTTGCGTCAACCACCGCTCATTGAGCCGGTATCCGCCATGGCCAATCACCGTCTGGTTAAATTGATCTGGATTTTCACCGAGAAATTCGGCCTGATTTTCCTGTCGATGATTACCTTTGTCGCGTATGCCAGGCTGCTGTCGCCCACAGAGTTGGGTGTGGGCACGGTCATCATTGCCATCGTCGAGTTGATCGGCATGATGTATTCCTCGGTTCTGGAAGACCCGCTGGTACGACTCGAGCGGCTGGAAGACAAACACATCGCCACAGCCTTCTGGGCGTCGGTACTCGTCAGCCTGGTGTCCATCGTCGTCATCTCGGGCGCGGCGATGCTGTACACGCCTAACCCGATGCTGCAATGGATGACGGCGGTGGCCTCGGTCAAAATCCTGTTCACCATGATGGCGCGGGTCTATGTGGCGCAAATGCGCCGTAGCGGCAACTTCAGGATGCTGGCCTCGCGCACGCTGCTGGGAAAAGTGTGCGGTGGCGTGGGCGGCATCGCTGTCGCGCTCTGGGGATTGGGCGCCTGGGCGGTCATTGCTCAGGCACTGATCATGGAGTTCGTGTCCATTATCGTATTGATGCGCGCCGACCCACGCCGCATTGCCTTTTACATTGACGGCCCGCTCTTGCGCGAACTGTTGAGGGCTGGCGCACCGGTTGCCGTCAACGCGCTGAGTTCGCAAACGCTACAGCGCGGGGTCACCGTCATCCTGGGCATGACGGCCGGCACCAACGCGGTTGGCATGTTCAACATGGCGATGCGCATCATCGATCTGCCGCGCACGGCGATCTATCACGGCCTGATCAGCTATGCGCTGCCGGTGTTTGCCCGACGCAGCGCCGATCCATCGCGGTTGCGCACGATCATCAGCGATTCGACCGCCGTCAGCTGCTTCCTGCTGACGCCCCTGTTCATCGGCATCGCACTCACGGCGCACGACCTGATCCTGTTGATCTTCGGCGCCAAATGGACCGAGGCCATTGTGCTGCTGCAAGTGCTTGCGTGCACGGCAGCCATCGGTAACACCGCCATGTACGCCACGACCGCACTGGTTGCGGTCAATTGCAGCCACCTGACCATCAAGGCCGAAGTGGCAACCACCGTATTGGCACTGGCGCTGGTCTATGGCTTCGGCAGCCTCTATGGCGGCATGGCCGCCGCCCTCGCCCTGCTGGTCCGGATGGCGATCGTCACGCCACTGCAAATCCGCGGGTTAAACAGTGCAATCGGCTATGGCTGGCGGCGATTTTTCGAAACCAACTATCGCAGTGTGATTGCTTCGTTCGTCATGGCCGCGATCGTCCTGATGGTTTCTTCCCGCCTGGGTGTTCAGGGCTACTTGCACCTGATCTGCAGCATCGTGGTTGGCGCGCTGAGTTATGCCGTGGCGTATAGCGTGATGCATCCGCGCTGGCCGCAAGAATTCAAATCGGTTTTCACCACCCGCTGAGAGGACGCACCCGACAACCTTTTCCCTTCCCGGACCCCATTCTCCTGACTCGTGCAATTTCCTTGTGACAGGAACGCCTCATCATGCACAAAACCACGTTGATTACCGGCGGGGCCGGATACATCGGCTCCCATACCACCCTGACCCTGATTGACGCCGGTCGACAGGTGTTGGTCCTCGATAACCTGTGTAACAGCTGCCACGAATCGCTCACGCGCCTGGAGTATCTGACTCGCAAGCGAGTCGATTTCATTGAAGGTGATATTCGCGATAGCCACCTGCTCGACGATATCTTCAGCCGCTACGACATCGATGCCGTGGTGCACTTTGCCGGGCTCAAGTCCGTGGAGGAAAGCGTTCGCAAGCCGCTGGATTATTACGCCAACAACGTGGTTGGCACGCTCAACCTCTGCCATGCAATGGCCCGGTTCGAGGTCTTCAAACTGGTGTTCAGCTCGTCAGCCACCGTGTATGGCGCCCCCCGCCAGATACCGCTCATCGAAGACATGGGCGCCGGCAAACCGATCAATCCCTACGGCCGCACCAAGCTGCTGATCGAAGAGTTGCTCACCGACCTGTGCCTGTCCGATCCGCAATGGAGCATTGCGGTGTTGCGCTACTTCAACCCGATTGGTGCTCACGCAAGCGGGCTGATCGGAGAAAACCCCAATGGCAGGCCCAACAACCTGCTGCCTTGCCTGACACGGGTCGCAATGAGGCAAGTGCCCGAACTCATGGTGTACGGCAGCGACTACCCCACTGTCGACGGAACGTGCGTGCGCGATTACGTCCATGTGCTCGATGTTGCCGATGGCCATCTCAAAGCGTTGCGGGCGTTGCAGAACACAAACGGCATCCACGTCTGGAACCTGGGAACAGGCATTGGCCATAGCGTGCTGCAGATCATCCACAGCTTCGAAAACATTACCGGTATTACCATCCCCTTCCGGTTCGCACCGCGCCGCGATGGCGATATCGCCGAATGCTGGGCCGACCCCACCAAGGCCGGGCGTGATCTAGGCTGGTACGCACAGCGCGACCTGATGCAAATGATCATCGACACCTGGCGATGGCAATTGTGTAATCCGCATGGGTACCACTCCCAACCCGGATTGGCGGCATCGACTGCGTTGAAGCAATGGATATGAGCAGGTTCATTCTTTTGGCGACCCTGCTATCGATCGTTTGCAACGCGTCGGGTGGCACTCCCCCGCCGCCGCTGGCCAACGGCCTGGTGCTGTGGCTCGACGCCGCCGACGCGTCGACAATGACCCTCGATACCCAGAACCACCTCCTGCGGTGGCACGACAAGTCTGGCCAAGCCAATGACGTTACCGTAGACAATGGCGCAGACGCCGCACTCCCGAAGCGTGTGGAGAACGCCATGAATGGCCATCCGGTGGTGCGCTTGAGTGGTACTTCAGCCTTCCTTGGCAAGGCCATTCGTACAGCAAAAGGCCCTGTTACCCTATTGATCGTGTCACGCAGACTAAACGAGCAAAGCGGCGGCGAGACCTGGCAGCGACTGTTCAGTTCGCGCCCGATAATCGCCGATAACGACAACGTGCCGCCGAACTTCGCGATCAGCGTGCAACAACGCACCGCCTACGATCCGACCCTCTTCGTCCTGGAACTCAACGACGTGCCCATCGGCCCGTACGCGGTGGGGCGCAACGTAGTCGGCAGCGTCGAACATTTGCGCGGCGACATCGCCGAAATACTGATGTACGACCAGCACCTGGCCTCTCTGGAGGATCGGCAGCGCGTGTTTCAGTATTTGGCAAACAAGTGGTCCGTCGCCCTCCCCAAGGCTGCCAATTCCTGGACCCGCGTCGGCCCCTTGGGAACGGTCCCGGAACTGGCCAACGGCAAACTGCCGCTGTCCGATCAGGGCAATGCCGGCCAGTGGATGCTGGACACACGATTCTCCGACGACTTCGATGACGCGACCCTTAACGCCAGTCGCTGGCACGTCAACAATGCCACAGGCACCGACTCGCTCGGGCGCAAACCGGCGCTGTTCATGCCGGACAACGCTTACCTGAGCGACGGCCATCTGAACATCGTTTTCCGCAAGCAAACCTTGCCGCAAAAGTACGTAAAACTCGGCTTTGAAGGTTACAGCTCGGCGATGGTGCGAACGATCGAGCGCAGTTTTTACGGCTACTACGAAGCCCGCGCCAAACCGATGGACTCGGCCGGCTCCAGCGCCTTCTGGCTCGCGTTTACGGGGCTTGCCGACAATGCCACGGAAATCGATATTTTCGAAATCGGCGGAAAAACCAAAAACGCCTCCTTCGACCGTCGGTACAACATGAACGCCCACGTTTGGGCCACGCCGCAAAGCACCGAGCATTTGAGCGATGGCAACAGCTGGATCAGCCCTTGGCGGCTGGCCAGTGCCTTCCATGTCTACGGTTTTGACTGGCAGCCCGACACATTGCGCTGGTACGTCGACGGCGTACTGGTGCGCGAGGCAAAGAACACCCACTGGTTCTTCCCCATGCATATCCTCTTTGACAGCGAGGCCATGTGGCAGTGGTTCGGCGTTGTCGACGACGCCGATCTGCCCTCTACCTTCAGCGTGGACTACCTCAAGGTGTGGCGTCGCGGTAGATAGTCGCAACTCGACCGGTTTTCTTGAAAGGCCCCAACCGCTTTTCACCGGAGCCAGGCATTACCCAAATTCCAGGAACACCCCCATAAAAGAGGTCGCAACAATGAACGGTACGATGACTTCCGATCAAGCGATAGCCTGCCTGAATCTGGCGCTTGAACGTAACAAACAACTGTTCAGCGACGCCTATCACTTGAGCCACGCCGCCCTTGATCTTCTCGATCAGCCCCACATGGACGCGGAAAAGTTCACCCAGTATCAGAGGAAAAGACGGCAGGCCGATCTCAAATACCTGGAAGCTATCGAGCACTTGCGATTAATCATGGCGGAATACCCTGTCCATCTCTTCTCTGCGCAGAACTCAATACATGAGCCCCAGTTACGACTGAGGGATCACGACAAACTCTGACCTGCCAGGTCAGCGGTTCTGGCAAACATGCCATAACGCCCTGCGCGAACCAGAACAGAGCACTGCGGCTCGGCAATTCCCGCGACTGGTGCGTTGATCGCCTTTTCTGCCTTCGTAGCCCTATCGCCATCGAATGGAACCCCTCCCACTGCGCGAGCGACAGGCTGACAAGTTGTCGATGGCACGGCTGGCAAACAACTTGCTTAGGTCTGATCAGGCTTGAGCCATCAACGACGATGGCTTCGCAAACATCACGGACAACGGCGTCCGCTCCCCTGCGCATTGCGACAGGTGGGCGTGCGCCGTTTTTGCTTTCACCCCGGCATAAAAGGAAATCCTCATGCCTGCTCAAGGAATGCTCCCCCCGGGTCATGCCATCGCGCCTGCGCACATCGGTCTCGGCAAGTCACGCCCTGCTGGCATTGTATTGCGGTCATTGTTCGACCCTGGCATGGCACTGCTCGAACGCAGCAGGATCGGCCTCTGGTTACCACTCGGGTTGGCCCTCGGGGCCTGCGGTCTCGCACTGGCCGAACAGCCAGCAAGCGCACTGACCCTGTTACCTGGCGTCCTCTATCTGGGGTGCGCGTGGCATCTTCGTGAGCGTCATCAACGCCATCTACAGATATTCTGGGACACTGAACTTGCACAACTGCTGCGCAGCTCCCGGGATGCCGACCCAGCGACGCTACTGGTGGCCGCCAGCATGCAACTGCGCAACAACGAGCGCTTGCGCAGCGAAGTACAGTTCGCCAGTCGTGCGCTGGAGCAAATGTCTCAACAGGCCCGCGACCAAGGTGAGGATCAGAGCCAACGAATCGCCATGATCGCCGCCGCCAGCGAGCAAATCGATCAGACCTTACACAGCATCGATGCCTTGGCCCAGGGCGCGCTGGCAGCCTTCGCCAACGCCCATGCCATGAGCGAAACCGGTTGTCTGGAGGCGCGCTCAGTGGGCGACAGCATGCGCGCCATTCAGCACAGCCTGGGCAATACCGCACACGCCGTGGAAGCATTGCTGCGGCGCACTAGCGCAGTAGAAAGCACCGTCAATAGCATTCAGGCACTGGCCAAACAGACCCAGTTGTTAGCACTCAATGCCTCCATCGAAGCGGCCCGTGCCGGCGAGCACGGTCGCGGTTTCGCAGTGGTCGCCGATGAGGTCCGCAGCCTGGCCCAAGCGACGGACCGGGCTACCCATGAAATCACCACAGCCGCGACCGCGATCGCGATCGCCGTGCGCCAAGTGGATGGCGAGGTCAAGGAACACCGCGACCTGCTGGCAGCCGGTAGCCAACAAAGCGAGCAACTCGCCGCCAACCTCGACGACCTGGCTCAACATAGTCAGATCAATCTGCAACACCTCGGCGCCATGCAACAGGCGCTCAGCGAGCACCAGCATGCCAATCATGCCCTCAGCGAACAGTTGCAACAGGTCAATGCCGCGGTGCAAGAGCAGCGTACGCGGACCCATGCGCTGCACGACCTGACCCATTATCTCAACCAGCTCACCGTCGGAAACCGCCCATGAACCTACAATTCGCCACTGCACTCGATGGTGGGCAATCCCGACGACCCCGTCTGCCACAAAACGACGCGGGACTCAGACAGATGCTTTTGCTGGGGCTCGACCTGTTGCAAGGCCTGCAACAGCATCGCGGTCTCGGCGGACAGACCACCCGCGAGGCACAACAGCGTTGCCAGGCACTGGGTCATTCACTCGACCAACGCTGGAAAGAATGGCCGTATAGCGCACAGTGCCAGGCCTGGAACGCATTACGCCGCGAGCCAGCGGATTTCGAGGGCCATTGCCGGTTGCTGCAAGACCTGCTCGGCGCCATCCAGAACCTCGAACTGCGGCGCTGCGCGCTTAATCTGCAGCCTCCGAGCATCGCCGAGCGCTGTTGGGAGCTGGAAGACCTGGGACGGCTACGCGGCCTGTCGGTGCGCGCCGCCGCCCATCAGAGTTGCCCGCTGCAAATGCTTGTTCAATTGCAGTACCTGCACGAGCGCTTGCTCAGGCATGCCCCCCGCTCGCTGCACAACGCTCTCGAACGACTGCAACGCTGCCTGATCGGTACAACGACAGTGTCCATCTCCCCGGCGCAGTGCTACGCCCTGCTCACCCCATTGCTCGACGAACGCCTCGACGCCATCCGCCGGGATCTGGGCTAAGGCTTACCTCCATTCGACTACGCAACGGTGCGCAGGAGAGCTGTTTTAGTTCACCTCGCACCTAAGCTGCCCAAAAAGCGATCAGTGCTTCGCTCTCCCCCGGCTCTACGCCCCCTTCGATATCTTGTTAGAAAACATCACAAAACCACTTCAAGCCTTTGTACCAATTGATTTTTTTCGCATAAATAAACCCGGACATAAACTTGGCAAGCCCTTTGCTACTACTGACTAACAGACTCATGCGGCACGCCAATGGCGGCGTGCTGCACTTTCCGGACAACGGCGTCCGCCAGGTCCCTCTATCGAGGGTGCCTGGCGCACGCCGTTTTTTTTGCCCCTAAAAAAAGGATGTGGTTATGACTGATGAGCGTGACTCGCAACATCCGGTACACCCCGGCCGGCGCACCTTCCTGAAGCAGTCCCTGGTGACGGCCGGCACCGTCGCCGGGATCGCCGCCCTCGATGTCGTCGTGCCGGGCTTTCTGCGCAGCGCGGTCTGGGCTGCCGGCAGCGACGCGCCGGAGAAAGCTGCGCTGAAGGTCGGCTTCATTCCCCTCACCGACTGCGCGTCAGTCGTAGTGGCGGCAACCCAGGGTTTCGGCGAAAAATACGGCCTCACCATCACGCCGAGCAAAGAGGCGTCCTGGGCCGGCGTGCGCGACAAACTGCTCAATGGCGAACTGGATGCTGCCCATGTGCTCTACGGCCTGATCTATGGCGTGCAACTGGGCATCGGCGGGCCGCAGAAAGATATGGCCATGCTCATGGGGCTGAACCAGAACGGCCAGGCGATCACCCTCTCCAAACAGCTGCAGCAAGCGGGCGTGACCAATGGCGAGCAACTGGCCGCCAAGGTCAAGCAAGGCGGCACGCCACTGACCTTCGCCCAGACGTTCCCCACCGGCACCCATGCCATGTGGCTCAATTACTGGCTCGCCAGCCTCGGCATTAACCCGCTGACCGATGTGAAGACCATCGTGGTGCCACCGCCACAGATGGTCGCCAACATGCGCGTGGGCAACATGGACGGCTTCTGTGTCGGCGAGCCCTGGGGAGCCCGGGCGATTGCCGACAACATCGGCTTCACCGCCCTTACCACCCAGAAACTCTGGCCCGATCACCCGGAGAAAATCCTTGGCACCACCCGTGCCTTCGTCGAGCAATACCCCAACACCGCCCGGGCGCTGACCATGGCGGTGCTCGACGCCAGCCGGTTCATCGAGGCCAGCGTAGAGAACAAGAAAAGCACCGCCCAACTGATCGCCGGCAAGGCCTACGTGAATGCGCCCGTCGAAGTGATCGAACAACGCTTCCTCGGCCATTACGACGACGGGTTAGGTAAGCAATGGACGGACGAGCATGCGATGTCCTTCTGCAAGGATGGCAGCGTCAACTATCCGTACCTGTCGGACGGTATGTGGTTCCTCACTCAGTTCCGTCGCTGGGGCCTGCTCAAGGAGGATGTGGACTACGCCGGTGTGGCCAAGTCTATCAACCAGACAAAGCTCTACGGCGAAGCCGCCAGCCAGCTTGGCCTGACTGTACCGGGCAGTCCGCTGCGCAGTAGCACCCTGATCGACGGCAAGGTCTGGGACGGCTCCAATCCGGCCGCCTATGCCAACTCCTTCACCATCAAAGCCTGACCGGAGTAACCCGCCATGAACGCACCCCTCAAGTTGCCAGCGCCGCCCACCACTACGGCGAGTACCCAGCCAGAGCGTCGCTCTCCCCTCCTGAGCGGGTTGCGTCAACGCGCCAGGGATGGCATTGCCCCAATATTGGGTATCGCCCTGTTTCTCGCCGTCTGGGCGTTTATAGCCGCACGCAGTGAGGGCCTGCCCGGTCCGCTCGCTACGTGGTATTCAGCCCTGGAGCTGTTCAGCGCCCCCTTCTACGACAACGGTCCGAACGACATGGGCATCGGCTGGAACGTACTGGCCTCCCTTGGCCGGGTCGGCATCGGCTTCGGCCTCGCCGCCCTGCTCGGTATTCCGCTGGGCTTCGCCATCGGGCGCTTCGCCTTCCTCGGCGGTATGTTCGCGCCAATCATCAGCCTGCTACGTCCGGTCTCGCCGCTGGCGTGGTTGCCGATCGGCCTGCTGGTGTTCAAGGCCGCCGGCCCGGCATCGATCTGGGTGATTTTCATCAGCTCGATCTGGCCGATCATTCTCAACACCGCCGCGGGGGTCGCCAGCGTGCCGCAGGACTATCTGAACGTCGCGCGGGTGCTCAAGCTCAGCGAGTGGAAGGTGTTCACCCACATCCTGTTTCCTTCGGTGCTGCCACATCTGATGACCGGTATTCGCTTGTCCATTGGCGTGGCGTGGCTGGTGATCGTCGCCGCAGAAATGCTCACCGGCGGTGTCGGTCTTGGCTTCTGGGTGTGGGACGAATGGAACAACCTCAATGTCGAGCACATTCTCATCGCCATCATCATCGTCGGTCTGGTCGGTCTGCTGCTCGAACAGGGGCTGTTGTGGATCGCCAAACGCTTCGACTACACCAACTGAACCGACGCCCGCGCGGGTGTTTGGGTTGCCCGCACCTGACGCTTACCCGATGCAGGAGAACCGAGATGACTAAATTCGTCGAGCTGACCCAGGTCAGCAAACACTTCGATACCAAAAAAGGCCGTTTCCAGGCCCTCAGCAACGTCAACCTGAGCATCGCTCGTGGCGAGTTCGTCTCCTTGATCGGCCATTCAGGCTGTGGCAAATCCACCGTGCTGAACCTGATCGCCGGTCTGCTTGAAGCCAATGGCGGCGGCTTGATATGCAACGGTCGCGAGATCGACGGTCCCGGCCCTGAGCGCGCAGTGGTGTTTCAAAACCACAGCCTGCTGCCCTGGCTGACTTGCTTCGGTAACGTGCACCTGGCCGTGGAAAAGGTATTCGGCAAACGCGAAAACAAGGCCGCACTGAAGGCGCGTACCGAGGCGGCGCTGGCAATGGTCGGTCTTGAGCATGCCATGCACAAGCACCCCAGCGAGATTTCCGGGGGCATGAAGCAGCGTGTCGGCATCGCCCGCGCGCTGGCCATGGAGCCGAAAATACTGCTGATGGACGAACCCTTCGGCGCGCTCGACGCCCTCACCCGGGCGCACCTTCAGGACGAGCTGCTGCGTATCGTTGCCGCCACTCAGAGCACCGTGGTGATGGTCACCCATGATGTCGATGAGGCCGTGTTGCTCTCCGACCGCATCGTGATGATGACCAACGGGCCGGCGGCCACCGTCGGTGAGATCCTTAGCGTTGGCCTGGCAAAACCGCGCAATCGCCTGGTACTGGCCAACGACCCCGAGTACCACCGCTATCGCACGACGGTCCTCGAGTTCCTCTATCACCGCCAGCAAATGCCGGCGGCTTGAAAACGAAACAAGCCTGGATTGACTGGCTGGCAGCCAATGGCGGCGAGTCGCTGGAGGCCTACAGGCACATCCCCTTCAACCTCGACGAGTTGGCATTTGATGCTGCGGCGCGAGGTTTGAGGGGGGCGTGACCGATACGACCCTGGCAGCGGAATCCATCGGTCGAGGTGTGCTCGTCAGCGACGGTGGATTCTTCATGCCCCAGGACAGGAAAGACGCGGGTC
This sequence comes from Pseudomonas sp. GM79, assembly GCF_000282495.1. GTDB lineage: Bacteria > Pseudomonadota > Gammaproteobacteria > Pseudomonadales > Pseudomonadaceae > Aquipseudomonas. Next base: position 27,474 of record NZ_AKJE01000085.1, on the reverse strand, counting down.
AGAGTGGAGTTCTTCGAGCTTGCGATCGCCAACCATCGCCCCGTTCAAGCACTCATCCAGGAACCTCACCACCGTCCCCATGCAGCCGACCCGCTCCTCGACATGAGGCATATGGCTGGAGTTCTCGAACAACGCCCAGCGAGCATTCGGGATCTGTTCCAGATAGGGTTTGACCACCGTCGGTGTGGCTTCATCGTAACGGCCGGAGATCACCAGCGTCGGCACGTTGATGTGCGGTAAACGGTCGACGATGGTCCAGTCTTTCAGGCTGCCTATCACATGAAATTCCGTCGGCCCGCTCATGGCATGGTAAACGGTGGGGTCGGCATCGACCTGGGCAAACGTACGCGCGACTTCGTCCGGCCAGGGAAGTAAACGACACACATGGTTGTCGTAAAAAACCCTCGAGGCTTCTTGATAGGCGAGCGCTTGAAAATCCCCTGCCTGTTCGTATTCAAGCAATGTTTCATGCACACCGCCCGGCAGTAGTTTGCGTAAGCGGTTGGCTTCTTCAACCCAGACGCGCATATCCGAAGGGGCGTTGGCGAGGATCAAGGCCCGTAGCCCTGCCGGTTGCGATACGGCGTGTTCACTGGCGAGCATGCCGCCCCAGGATTGCCCCAGCAGCGCGTAATTGTCGCTGATCTGAAGATGATCCAGCAGGTTGTCCAGTTCATCGAGAAACAGCGCCACGTTCCAGAACGAGGCGTCTTTTTCTGGCAGGTGGGTCGAGCGACCATTACCCAGTTGATCGTAATGAACCACCGGATAGCCGCTCCCGGCAATGTCCTTGAAAGCGTCAACGTAATCATGCGTGCAGCCCGGGCCGCCATGCAAAATCACCAGCGGCGTGGTTTTGCCGTCAAAGTGACCTGTGACGCGATACCAGGTCTGATAAGGACCAAAAGGTGCGAAGCCTTCGCGAGTTCCGATAGATTCCATTTCTTTGTGCCGCCCCTGAAAAACCGTACGGCACACGATAGCGGGATCAGAGCTTCAAAATAACTAGAGAAACAGATAGGTTTTTGCCCTGTTTCAGCTATCGAGCAATCGATAGTGGGTGGCCCGAACCACGGCCTGGACCCGATTCTTGGCCCCGAGTTTATGCATGGCCGAGGTCAGATGGAGGCTGATGGTGGCCAATGAACGATTCAGTTGGTTGGCGATCTCGGCGGCGGTCAGCCCCTCCGCCGCCCATTTAAGGCATTCGCGTTCACGTTTGGTCAGATAAATGGGAGGCGTATGAGCCTCCTTGCCAAGCAACGGATAGGCCGCTTCCTGCAAGGCATGGGAAATCAGGCTGAAATCGGCGAGGGTCCGCCGGGCATCGCACAAGACACTGCTGCTGCTGGTACGCAGCCCGGTCAAGGAGGCAAAGCCGCCTCTGGGCAGATGAATCGGGACCGACACACCACAGGTCATCTGCGCGTCTTCCAGATAATTCACCACTGGCGCATGGCACTGACTGATGACCGGCTCCAGCAGGGTGTCAGTTCCGGGTTTATAGGACCAGACAAAGGGTGAAACGCGATTGAGTGCTACCTGCTGGACAGGATCGATCTGGTAGTAACCCTCCGCACACCAACGCGTATGCCAATCGGCGGGTGTGTTGCGCAGTTTGAGCACCGAGGGCGTGATCAACTTGCCTTCATGGTCCAGCGGCACCGGGCTGTAGTCGTACACCAAAGCATCAAAGCCCAACTCCTGGGCCAACAGCAAGGCGTTGTCCATCTGCTCATCCAGGCTCTTGCCCGATAAAAGACGGGGATTGACGTCAGATAGCTTGCTCTGCATCCATTGCGCTCCGTAATTAATTTCAATCCTGAAATTCAGCACGTAGAATGCCACGCCTCGGCGAGGGACTGCCAGACCAAACCTATAACAAATACTAGCTTTTGGGCACATGACTTACTCAGTAAGGTAGGCCATTTAGTTTGCATCCGAACCGGTCAGCATCATAAAAGGGAGAGTTGCGATGTGGCGTGAAATCGAGCCGGACCAGCACTATAACGTCGAAGTCGACGGCCACAATCTGGTGGTTTACAGCTTCGGCGAGGGCGATGAAGTCCTGCTGTGCCTCAATGGAGGCCCGGGGCTTCCCTGCGATTATCTGCGTGACGCCCATGGCTGGCTCAAGGACAAGGGGTTGCGCGTGGTCGCCTTCGACCAACTCGGCACCGGCGCGTCTGACAGACCTCAAGACCCATCCCTGTGGGATATTTCCCGTTATGTCGCTGAGGTGGAAACCGTCCGGCAGGCTCTCGACCTGGGCCGGGTGCATTTGCTGGGGCACTCCTGGGGCGGCTGGCTGGCGATCGAATATGCCATTTACCACCCTCATGCACTCAAAACCCTGATTCTGGAAAATACCGTAGGCGATATCCCGCACCTGTCTCAGGAACTGGAGCGTCTGCGTGGTGCTCTTGGCAGCGAAACCGTGGCCATGATGCAGCGCCATGAAGCCATGGGCACCCTCGATCACCCCCAATACCAAGCGGCAATCACACTCCTCAACTATCGCCACGTCTGCCGCCTGGACGAGTGGCCGGCGCCGGTCACGCGCTCTCTGGGCGACTGGAACATGGGGCCCTACACAACCATGCAAGGGCCGAATGAGTTTCTCTACGTCGGCAACCTGAAAAACTGGAACCGTCTCCAGGAAATGGCCGATTTCACCATGCCGGTATTGATTACCACCGGCCAGCACGATGAACTGACGCCGGCCTGTGCCATGCGTATGAAAATGGCGCTCAAGGATGCGGCACTGCATGTGTTCCCCAACAGCAGCCACATGCCTTTCTACGAAGAACCTCACGCCTACTTTCCGGTGTTACTGGATTTCCTCCAGCGGCACCGAGGTTAGTCGATGAATCTGTCGCGTTACCGTTTCATCCTGTCACGCCCCCTGCAGCTGCTGCCGGTGCTGTTCGGCATCAGTCTCATCACGTTTGTGCTGGTGCGCTCGATTCCCGGCGACCCGGCGCGCGCCCTCCTCGGCTCGCGCAGTACGCCGGAGGGGCTGCTCAGGGTGCGCGCTCAGTTCGGCCTCGATCAGCCGCTGTGGATGCAGTACTTCTACTTCCTGAAAAACCTGTTCAACGGCGATCTCGGCCAGTCATTGCTGTACAAGGTCGACGCCTTGAAACTGATCAGCACGCGCATCGAGCCCACGTTGTTTCTGGTGCTTGGCAGCGTGCTGCTGGCCATGTTGATCGCGGTGCCGCTGGCCACCGTTGCGGCCCGTAACAAGGGCGGTTGGGGCGACAACCTGATCCGCCTGTTCACCACCGCCGGCCTCGGCATGCCGGCATTTTGGCTGGGGATCATGTTGATCCTGCTATTCAGCGTACAACTGGGCTGGTTTCCGGTTTCCGGCTACGGCCGTTCCTGGCCGGACAAACTGCATCACATGGTCCTGCCCTGCCTGACCATTGCCCTGGCGTTATCGGCGGTATTGATACGTAACCTGAGGGCAAGCATGCTGATGGAGTTACAAGCCGACCATGTCACTGCAGCCCGGGCTCGCGGCCTGCCCGAAAACGTGGTGTTTCGTCGCCATGTACTGCCCAACTCCCTCGTACCCGCCGTCAACCTGCTGGCGGTGAACATCGGCTGGCTGATCAGCGGCACGGTGGTCATCGAGAGTCTGTTCGCCATTCCCGGGATCGGCCAGTTATTGGTCCGAGGCATCTTCACCCGTGACTATATGGTGGTCCAGGGCGTGGCGATGGTGCTGGCCTGCGCCACTGTGGCGGTAAACTTTCTCGCCGACGTGGTGACAGTCGCCATCGATCCACGCGTGAAAATCCGATGAGCAGCCAGGCAACGACGGTCCCCCGACTGAACCTGCGCCTGGGTTTGCGCAACCCTCGATTGGCAATGGGATTGGGCCTGACAATCCTGTTCGGTTGGCTGGTGCTGGCGATCTTCGCGCCCTGGATCGCACCCTTCGATCCAATCGCCCAGAACACTGATATTCGCTTGCTGGCGCCCCATCTGGCCCACCCGTTCGGCACTGACAATTTTGGCCGCGACGTTTTGTCTCGAGTGATCTGGTCAGCCCGCATCGATTTGCAACTGGCGGTCATCGGGGTGATTTTCCCGTTTCTGATCGGCACGTGTGTCGGGGCTTTGTCCGGCTACATCGGCGGGCGTTTCGACACGTTCTGTATGCGCCTGATCGATATCATCCTGGCCTTCCCGTTCCTGGTGTTAATGCTGGCGATCATGGCGATCCTCGGTCCCGGCCTGATGAGTTTCTATATCGCCATGGCACTCGTGGGCTGGGTGTCCTACGCACGCTTGATCCGCTCGCAGATCCTGATACTCAAGGAAAGCGATTTTGCCCTGGCCGCCAAAAGCCTCGGCTTCGGTCATGGGCGCATTCTGTTCAGGCACCTGCTGCCGAACGCGATGTTCGGTTCGATCGTGTTTTCCATGTCCGATGCGGTGCTGGTATTGCTCAACGGCGCAGCGGTCAGTTACCTCGGCCTCGGGGTTCAACCACCGACTGCCGAGTGGGGCACGATGGTCGCCGAAGGCCAGAGCTTCATTACTTCCGCCTGGTGGATCTGCACCTTCCCGGGATTGGCGATCGTCACCCTGGCCATGGGCTTCAGCCTGTTGGCCGACGCTGTTGCCGAACACTTGGGTGAACGCTCGTGAGTGCGCCTGTGCTGAAGGTCGAAGAGCTCAGCGTTATCGCCCGCAAGGGTGAGCACGAGGTGACGCTGGTGGACCGCTTGTCTTTTGATCTGGCCGAAGGTGAAGTGCTCGGACTGGTGGGGGAAAGCGGCTCCGGCAAGACCATGGCTTGTCGCGGTTTAATGAGACTGTTGCCGTCGCCGAACCTGCGTGTCGAAGGCACAGCCGTGCAACTGGCCGGGGAAAATCTGTTGCGCCTGGACGAGGCCGGCATGCGCCGCATGCGTGGGCGTCAATTGGGGATGATTTTCCAGAACCCCAGCAGCCATCTCGACCCGTTGATGCGCATCGGCGAGCAGATTGGCGAAGGTATTCGTCTGCACCAAGGCGCCAGCAAGCGTGAGGCCCGCGCCCAGGCCATCGACGTACTCCGGCAAGTGGGCATTCCCGATCCGCAGCGGCGAATCGACAGTTACCCTCACGAATTTTCCGGCGGCATGCGCCAGCGAGCGATGATCGCCGTGGCACTGGGTTGCAACCCGAACGTGCTGATCGCCGACGAACCGACCACCGCCCTCGACGTCACGGTGCAAGCGCAGATCCTGCGCCTATTGCTCGATCTGCGCGACCAGCGTGGCCTGTCGATCATCATGATCACCCATGACCTGGGGGTCGTTGCGCAGACCTGCGACTCGATTGCGGTGATGTACGCCGGACGCTTGTGCGAGCACGGCAACAAGCACGAGGTGCTGGCCCATCCGCGCCATCCTTACACTGCGGGGTTGATCGACTGTCAGCCGGCCACCAGTCACGGTCACGCATTGCTCAAAACCATCGCCGGGCAACCGCCCCTGCTCGACGCCCTGCCCCAGGGTTGCCGCTTCAATCCGCGTTGCCAGCAAATCGGCAACCGATGCACAACACTGATGCCGGGTTTGCAGCCCGTCAGCCATGGACACCGCATCGCTTGCCATTACCCCTTGGCTGCCGGAGACCGCTCATGACCCTGCTCAAGGTCAAGGATTTGCATGTGCGCTTCGCCGCGCCGGGCACTGGTCTAATGGGCATAAACCGACAATGGCTGACGGCGGTCAACGGCGTCTCGCTGACCCTCTCGGCGGGTGAAACGCTCGGGCTGGTCGGCGAGTCGGGCAGCGGTAAAAGCAGCCTGGGGCGAGCGATCCTGCACCTCAACGAGATTTACGCCGGGCAGGTGCTGTTCGACGGCATCGACATGGCCCATGCCGGGAAAGTCGATATCACGCGGCTGCGTCATGAGACGGCGATGGTTTTCCAAGACCCTTACGCCGCCCTCAATCCACGCCTGAGCATCGGCCAGACCCTGGCAGAAGTGCTCCGGGTACAACGCAAGGTGCCGGAATCGCTGATTGCCGCCCGTGTCGATGAACTGCTGACTTTGGTTGGGCTGCGCCCCGAATTGGCCGCCCGCAAACCACACGCCTTGAGCGGTGGCCAATGCCAGCGTGTCGGGATCGCCCGTGCGCTGGCCGTGGAGCCGCGCCTGATCGTCGCCGATGAATGCGTGGCCGCGCTGGACGTGTCCATCCAGGGGCAGATCATCAACTTGCTGCTGGAGCTGCGCCAGCGCATGAACCTGGCGATTGTGTTCATTGCCCATGATCTGGCGATCGTTCGCCGGCTCTGTGATCGGGTGGCGGTGATGTACCTGGGCAAGATCGTCGAAGAAGGACCGGTGGAAGAAGTATTTCGCTCCCCGCGACATCCCTATACCGCCGCGCTGATCCAGTCGATTCCAGAAATCGATCCGGCCCGGGCGCTACCCACCGACCCTTTGCCTGGTGAACCGCCCAGCCCTTTGCAGTTGCCATCCGGTTGCGCCTTTCACCCACGCTGTCGCTACGTTCGTGCCACTTGTAGCCAGGTGGCGCCCCCTACCCGTCAACTCGACGCTCGCCGTTACGACTGCGTGCTCGAGGAGCCTCTGTTTTAAAAAACCACGTACTCATCAAGAAGGAGTTTGACCATGAGATCCAGGCATTTGAAATTGCTCGCCGCAGCCACATTGACCGCTTGCACCCTTGCCAGCGGCATTGCTCAGGCGGCGGGTGTACTCACCATCGGTTGCCGCGAAGAAAGCACCACGTTCGACCCGATCAAAAGTGCGCAAAACCGCGACACCTGGGTGTTTTCCAATGTCTACGACACACTGATCCGAGTCGACAAGGCCGGCAGCAAGATGGAACCCGGCCTGGCTGAAAGCTGGAAAGTCTCCGACGATGGTCTGACCTACACCTTCAAAATGCGCGCGGCGAAATTCTCCGACGGCTCGCCGATCACGGCCGATGATGCGGCATTCAGTCTGTTGCGTACTCGTGATAACAAGGCCTCGCTGTGGAGCGATGCCTACAAACTGATCGACACGGCGAAAGCGGCCGATCCACAGACCCTGGTCGTTACCCTGACTACCCCGTCGGTACCGTTCCTCTCGCAACTGGCCTCGCCGACCGTGTCGGTGCTCTCGCAGAAGGCCATGACCCGCATGGGCGAAGATGCCTATGCTCAGGAGCCAGTGGTCTCAGGGGCATTTTTTGTCAAGGAATGGCTGCGTGGCGACCGCGTGAAGCTGGAGAAGAACCCGAATTTCTGGCAGGCCGACAAGGTCAGCCTGGATGGCGTGGAGTGGATCTCTATTCCTGACGACAATACCCGGATGCTCAAGGTGCAGGCAGGTGAGCTGGATACGGCGATTTTCGTACCGTTTTCGCGAGTCGATGCGCTGCGCAAGGATCCCAACCTGACCATCCACTCCGACCCTTCCACTCGGGAAGATCACCTGCTGATCAACCATGAGCACGGCTTACTGGCCAAGCCTGAAGTCCGTCAGGCACTGGACATGGCAATCGACAAGAAGTCGGTGGTCGATACCGTCACCTTCGGCCATGGTCAGGAGGCGTACTCCTACATCCCCAAGGGCTCGCTTTACCACTACGCCGACAACCGGAAGCGTCCATTCGACCCGGCCAAAGCCAAGCAGATGCTGATCGATGCCGGCGCAGCGGGCATGAAGCTGAACTATGTGGTTAACGCCGGTAATGAAGCCGATGAGCAGATTGCCGTGCTGGTTCAACAGCAACTGGCGGCCGTCGGTGTGACCGCCACCCTGCAAAAGGTCGACCCCACCCAGAGCTGGCAGATGCTGGTCGACGGTGACTACGACCTGTCCGTGATGTACTGGACCAACGACATCCTCGACCCGGACCAGAAGACCACGTTCGTTCTGGGCCACGACACCAACATGAACTACATGACCCGCTACAAGAACGACAAGGTCAAGGATCTGGTATCGGCTGCCCGCATTGAAGCGGCCCCGGCCAAGCGTGAACAGATGTACGTCGACCTGCAGAAGATCGCCAAAAATGACGTCAACTGGATCGACCTTTACTACAGCCCTTACATCAACATTTCGCGCAAGAACATCGAAAACTTCCAGCAGAATCCACTGGGGCGCTTCTCTCTTGAGGAAACGGTGAAGAACTGAGCAATCGTTGCGCTGAAGCAAGCAGCTCCAGCGCAACCCGGACTGATCCAGAAATAAAAAATGGACCTCTGAAAAGAGGTCCATTTTTTTTGCCAAAAAAGTCCCGTTGGCAGCGGCTTTATCCGGCAGCCCTGCTCAGTAAGCAGTCGCCATCGGGCAGCATACGGGTGCCGATCAAACATTTCGCCGCTACAATGCGCACCTCGACCGTGACAAGCCCGACTAAAAAAATATGTCCCTGCCCAAACATCACCTGGAATTGCTCAGCCCCGCCCGCGACGTGGCCATCGCCCGCGAGGCCATCCTGCATGGCGCCGATGCCGTGTACATCGGGGGCCCGAGTTTCGGTGCCCGCCACAACGCCTGTAACGAGGTGAGCGATATCGCCCAATTGGTGGAATTCGCCCGTCGCTACCACGCCCGGGTCTTCACCACCATCAACACGATCCTGCACGACAACGAGTTGGAGCCAGCCCGCAAGCTGATCCACCAGTTGTACGACGCCGGTGTCGACGCACTGATCGTCCAGGACCTGGGCGTGATGGAGCTGGACATTCCGCCGATCGAGTTGCACGCCAGCACCCAGACCGACATCCGCACCCTGGCGCGGGCTAAGTTCCTCGACCAGGCTGGCTTCTCCCAATTGGTACTGGCCCGCGAGCTGAACCTCCAGGAGATCCGCGCCATCGCCGACGAAACCGATGCGGCGATCGAATTCTTCATCCATGGCGCACTGTGCGTGGCGTTCTCCGGCCAGTGCAATATTTCCCATGCGCAGACTGGTCGGAGCGCCAACCGTGGCGACTGCTCCCAGGCTTGCCGCTTGCCGTACACCCTCAAGGACGAAAAAGGCGGTGTAATCGCTTACGAAAAACACTTGCTGTCGATGAAGGACAACAACCAGAGCGCCAACATCCGCGCGCTGGTGGAAGCCGGCGTGCGCTCGTTCAAGATCGAGGGTCGCTACAAAGACATGGGCTATGTGAAGAACATCACCGCCTGGTATCGCCAGCGCCTGGACGATGTCCTCGAAGACCGCCCGGACCTGGCCCGCGCGTCCAGCGGCCGCACCGCGCACTTTTTCCTGCCCGATCCGGAAAAGACCTTCCACCGTGGCAGCACCGACTACTTCGTCAGCGACCGCAAGATCGACATCGGCGCCTTCGACACACCGACCTTCACCGGCCTGCCGGTGGGCGTGGTGGAGAAAGTCGGCAAGCGCGATCTGCTGGTGGTCACCCACGAACCGCTGTCCAACGGCGACGGCCTCAATGTGCTGGTCAAGCGTGAAGTCGTGGGCTGGCGTACCAACATCGCCGAGCCGAAGGGCGAGTTCGAAGAGGACGGGGAAAAGCGCTACCGCTATCGTGTGGAGCCCAATGAGATGCCCAAGGGGTTGCACCAGTTGCGACCGAATCACCCGCTGAGCCGCAACCTCGACCACAACTGGCAGCAGGCCCTGCTCAAGACCTCCGCCGAGCGCCGGGTGGGTGTTGCCTGGGTCGCTCGCCTGCGTGAGGATCGCCTGGAGCTGACGGCCACCAGCGAGGAAGGTGTCAGCGCCAGTGTCGCCCTGGACGGTCCATTCGGTCTGGCCAACAAGCCGGAGCAGGCGCTGGAGCAATTGCACGACCTGCTCGGCCAACTGGGCACCACTCAGTACCACGCCACAGCGATTGAGCTGGATGCACCGCAGGCGTATTTCATCCCCAATTCGCAGCTCAAGGCCTTGCGCCGCGAAGTCATCGAAGCGCTGACCACGGCCCGTATCGAAGCCCTCCCACGGGGTGGTCGCAAGGCCGAGACCAATCCGCCACCGGTGTACCCGGAATCGCACCTGTCGTTCCTGGCCAACGTCTACAACCAGAAAGCCCGCGACTTCTATCATCGCCACGGCGTCAAGCTGATCGACGCTGCCTATGAGGCTCACGAGGAAACCGGCGAGGTGCCGGTGATGATCACCAAGCACTGCCTGCGTTTCTCCTTCAACCTCTGCCCCAAACAGGCCAAGGGCGTCACCGGCGTGCGTACCAAAGTCGCGCCGATGCAACTGGTGCATGGTGATGAGGTGCTGACGCTGAAGTTCGACTGCAAGCCTTGCGAGATGCACGTGATCGGCAAGATGAAGGGGCACATCCTTGACCTGCCGCAACCGGGCAGCGTGGTGCAGCAGGTCGTCGGCCACATCAGCCCAGAAGAGCTGCTCAAGACGATCCCTCGCGCGCCCCACTGAGTGACTGGCGAGCGCGCCGCTACGGCGCCGCGCTCGCTACACGGTTGAATGTTAAAGGCGTCACCCAGAGGGATTTGCAGGCATAAAAAAACGCCAGGCCGGATCGGCGTTGGCGTTTTCTGTATGACTACTCTCCAGGACTCCCGCACTGCCTGTCGGCGGGGCCATACTTGGATGAGTATCAGGAAAATGGCAGGGGCGGCTGGATTCGAACCAACGCATGGCAGGATCAAAACCTGCTGCCTTACCGCTTGGCGACGCCCCTGTATCTGTAGCGAGTGCCCTTGCGCTACAAGCCCTGTAAGGACCGCTGCAAGAACGGGCGGCAATTTATCAACTTTCTCTTCGTCTGGGAAGGCCAACACAAAAATATATTTGTTTTAAAACAGATGCTTACTCTTGATGCCGGAGGGTGCCATGGCGGCTGTTACCGATACTCTGAAGCTGTTTCTCGCCGGCGATGTCATGACCGCCCGCGGCATCGACTCAGTACTGCCACATCCTGGCGATCCGCGGCTTTACGAAGACTACGTCAAGAATGCCGGCGTTTACGTCCGGCTGGCAGAAAGACTCAATGGCCCGATTCCCCTCCCCGTCGATTTCACCTATGTCTGGGGCGCTGCGCTGGATGAGTTCGAACGTCGCCAGCCACACGCACGCATCATCAATCTGGAAACAGCGGTGTCGCGCCGCGGACGACCGGAGCCAAAAGGCATCAATTACCGCATGAGCCCGGAGAACTTCCCGGCCATCAGCGCAGCCGGCATCGACTGCTGCGTGCTGGCCAACAACCATGTGCTGGACTGGGGAGCAGCCGGCCTGGCCGATACGCTGGATACTTTGTCGAGCAACGGCATGTGCAGCGCCGGCGCCGGGCACAACCGGCAATCTGCCGAAGCACCCGCCGTGCTGCCGCAGCCTGGCGGGCGACGTTTGTTGGTGTATGGCCTCGGCGCACCTGACAGTGGCATACCGCCGGACTGGGCCGCCACGGACAGGCGCGCGGGTGTCGCGCGTCTGGAAGATCTGTCGATGCACAGCCTGCGTCCTGTGGCCGAACGGATTCTCCAGAGCAAAAAACCGCGGGACCTGGTGGTCGCCTCCATTCACTGGGGCGGCAACTGGGGGTTCGATATCCCGCGCGAGCAGGTCCGGTTCGCCCATGCCTTGATCGACGAAGCCGGCGTTGACGTAGTGCATGGACATTCCTCACACCACATCAAGGGCATCGAGGTGTACCGCGAACATCTGATTTTCTATGGCTGCGGTGATCTGCTGAACGATTACGAAGGCATCGAGGGCCACACAACCTTTCGCGGCGACTTGGGGCTTCTGTACTTTGCCTCGCTGGACCCGAACGGGCACCTGCAGTCGCTGGACCTGATCCCCACTCACTTGCGTGGCTTTCGCATCTGTCGCGCCGAAGGGGATGACCGTCAATGGCTGCACGACACCCTTTCTCGCGAGTGCGCGTGCGTGGGCAGCAGCATCCAGCCGGGCGCTAAGAATACCTTCGAGTTGCATTGGTAGAACCCTATTTTTGTGGCGAGCGAGCTTGCTCGCGCTGGGCTGCGGAGCGGCCCCAAAAATCTGACAACAATCGCCGATTTTTGTGAGTGCTACGCACTCAAGCGGGAGCAAGCTCACTCGCCACAGGGTTCTCTACTGACTCAAGACTTTCTTAAATGAACAACCTAGGGAACCTTCCCGGTTTTTTTCGTTTCTGCGTCGCTTTTGCATTTTTGTGCGACAGATCCCCCTCCAGGGACTCCCGTACCACTCCCTCGTGGTGTTAGTTTGGAAACGTTTCTGACTCATCAACCAGATATTTCTTACAACCTGCCTGCAAAGGAATGCCCCCAACAATGGATTTCTCACTCAAGCACCTGGCTGCGACAACCCTGATGCTGGCCAGCCTTTCGTCGTTCACCACGTCAGCGCACGCCAACATCACCCCGCAACAGAGCGCGACCATCCTCAAGACTTTCAGTGACACATCGGTCACCGATTTCAGGCAATTCCTGGGACGCCTGGCCAAGAGCGACCTTGCCCACGCTAGTGATCTCGGCCCGGCAATCAGTGCCTTCCAGGGCAACAAGCCGCTTACCGCTGAACAACAGAACGAGATTCATCGCCTACTTGGCCTCTATGCACGGGTGAAATACGGCAACGCGGCCACCGAGACCCTGCGCGAGCTGGTGGCAATCCCGACCTTCCGGGTGGACGGCGTTGCTCAGCACGACAATCCCGAATTCATCAAGATCGCCGACAAGCTCAAGGGCCTCGCCCAAGCGTTCAACCTGAATTTTCGCAACATCGACAACCGCGTCTATGAAATCTCCCTCGCAGGCGATGGCGACGAAGTCGTAGGCATTCACGCACATGCCGATGTGGTGCCCGTAACGCCGGAGAACTGGGTCCTGAAAGACGGCACCCGACTCGATCCGTTCAAGGTCACTCTGGTCGGTGACCGCCTGTATGGCCGGGGCACCGAGGATGACAAGAACGGTATCGTGGTGGCGCTCTATGCCATGAAGATCATCAAGGAAGAGAAGCTGCCGCTGGCGAGAAATTTCAAGCTGCTGGTAGACACCACCGAAGAAACCACCGGCGACGCCATCCCCTATTACTTCGAACACAACCCGACGCCCAACTACAACCTGGCGCTGGATGGCGGCTACCCGGTGGTGATTGCCGAGAAAGGCTACGGCACCGTCATGGCCAGTTTTCCTCGGCGCGCCGCAGAGGGCAAAGGCGCCGAAATCACTGCAATGACGGGGGGCCTGGCAACCAACCAGATTCCATCGACGTCGGTCGCCACCCTGGTAACCGCCAAGCCCGCCGAATTGGCCGCCAGCCTGCAGAAGGCAGGTGGCGATTATGCCAAGCGCAATGGCGGCAACTTCGAGGTGAGCGCCAAGGTCGTCGGCAAGGACGTCAAGCTTGTGGTCACCGGCGTTTCCGCCCACTCCTCCGAGCCCGAATCAGGCATCAATCCGGTGGCAAGGATGCTGGACTTCATCAACAGTCTCGACGGGAAGGTCGCGCTCAAGCACAACCACATGACCGACGCCGCCCGCTACGCCGCCGACAACTGGGGGCTGGACTACCTGGGTGGCAAATTGGGGGTGGGCTTTTCCGATGACTTCATGGGACCGCTGACCGCATCCCTGACCTACGTCGGGATGGATGAAAAAGCCTTCAATCTCGCGGTCAACCTGCGGGTGCCCAAGGGCAAATCCCCGGAAGTGCTCAAGGCCGAAATCGCCGACAAGCTTGGCACCTGGAGCAAGAAGACCCACATTGCGGCGGCCTTTGACTACTCGATCGCCGAGCCGATGCACCGCAACCCTGAGGGTGAATGGGTCAAGGCCCTGCTGGCCGTGGCCAGAGAAAACCTCGGCATGGAACACAAGTTCGGCACCTCTGCCGGCGCCACTTCGGTCCATGAGTTACCCAATGGCGTGCAATTCGGCCTGGCCAGGCCCGAGGTCAAGTACACCGGCCACAACGACAACGAGTTCAAGACTGTCGACCAGTTCCTGCTGGACCTGCAGATCGTGACCGAAATGTTCGGGCGCATCGGACAGATGCCGAAACTCTGATCCCCCCTTTCGGACCCGCTATTCTGGCGGGTCCATTTCTATACGACTGAGGCTGGTGGCCTTTCATGCCTGGTCGACAGGATCCTTTTATGCCGCTGAGTTTTCATAAAATGCACGCCAATGGCGATGACTTCGTCATCGTGGACTCGCGAAATTCGGCCAATCCAATGACAAGCACCATGGCCCGGCGAATGGGTGATCGGCACCGAGGAATCGGGTTCAACCAACTCGCGGTGCTGCTCAATTGCGATGATGCCGCTGCGCGCCTGATGTTCTGGAATGCCGATGGTTCCACCCTGGATGCGTGTGGCAGCGCAACGCGGGGGGCCGCGGATATGCTGATGCGCGAATCAAATACTACGTCGATAACACTGCGAACCAACCGTGGCCTACTCACGTGTGAGCGAACCTCAAGCGGTGCGATTTCCGTCAACATGGGAGAACCGCTTTTCGGCTGGACGGAAATTCCCCTGGCGCTGGAACTGGATACGGCTGTTTTACCCCTGGCGGGTGACCCAGCAGCGACCAGTATGGGCAATCCGCACTGCACCTATTTCGTCGATGATCTAACCGCCGTCGATATTGCGACCCTCGGTCCAACCATTGAAACCAACCCTCTATTCCCCCTCAAAACGAATGTGCATTTCGTCCAGATCATTAATCGAAAGCACATTCGATTGCGCATTTGGGAGCGCGGGGGCGGGATTCCACTCGGTTCAGGCTCCTGCTCTTGTGGCGCCGCTGTTAACGGAATTCGTCGTGGTTTGTTAGACCACTGCGTTGAGGTTGAATGTGATGGTGGCACCGTAACGGTTCAATGGGATGGCGTGGGACCTGTCTTTCTCATCGGGCCGGTAGAGGCAACGTTCTCGGGAACCGTTCACGACAGCCTCTCCTACAGGCTATGAATCGGCAGCCATCGCGTAACTGACCTATTCTGAATCGACCGACAAAAGATCAACCTTTTGAGGTACCTGAACTCGTTACAGCAATGGAGGCTGGATGATGAAGGAGCATTCGATTGAGTTTCGCGCTGGAGAGGTGCATACGCCGCACACTCCGCCCCTCGCCATGACCCGTTCCACCCAATCTCCCACGCTCAATAGCCGCATCGAGCTTTACACCCAGGAGGCGATGGTCAATTGGCTAGGCCCGTTGCAGCTGATGCGCACGGGCTTACAAACGGCCGTTGCCACCACAATGGGAGCCTTCGCAGACCCGCGCGAAGTGCTGGCGATGCTCAACCCTCGGGACTCTAACCCGCCCATCCAGATGGTTGCCGACGGTGACGTGTGGGTCGATTATCTGGCCGATACCGGCGATGGCTGGGACTCTACCTACTCGATGGCACTGTGTGTCAGCCATGCTGCCGACTTGCCGGAACACCAGCTCTCATTACCGCGCGGCGACGTGCTGCTGCTCGGCGGCGATCAGGTCTATCCCACACCGGCCGGCAACGGGTATCGCACCCGTTTCCTCGATCCCTACCGCGCCGCATTTCCCGCGCCGGTACCCAAGGAGCGCCCTGGTGACCAGGCCCAGCCCGTACGGCAGCCGGGTGCGCCGTGGATATTGGCGACGCCTGGCAACCACGATTGGTATGACGGTCTGCGCGGTTTCTCCCAACTGTTTTGCGAGCAGAAGCCCATCGGCGCCTGGGAAACCCGCCAGCGCACCGGTTACTACGTGCTGCAGTTGCCCAATGGCTGGTGGGTCTGGGGCCTGGATCTGCAGTTTGAATCCATGATCGACCGACAGCAGAAGCAATACTTCCAGCAGATGCACGCCAAATTGCAGCCAGGCGATCGCGTGATCCTCTGCACACCCGAGCCCAGTTGGGTGGATGAGGCCGAACGGCTGGCACGCGAGGAGAGCAAGGCCTTGCCCTCGATCGAAACCCAGACGCCGCGCTTTCGCAGCCTGCGCGAGATCGAGGAACTCTTGGGTGACCACCTCGCGGTAGTGTTGGCCGGAGACTCACACCACTACGCGCGCTACCAGCCAAAAGCGGGCACCCAGGCGCCGCAGCGCATCACCTGCGGAGGCGGTGGGGCCTTCTTGAATGCCACCCATCACCTTCCCGATCCGCCCAAGCCGATCAACGTTGGCGGAACCCGTCAGCATTACGAGCTGGCGGCGGTCTACCCGGCCAAAAAGACCTCCGAGCAACTGCGTAATCGGGCATGGCGGCTACCTACCCGCAATCTCTCGTTCTGCGCCATGCTGGCCATCTTGTACCTGCTGTTTGACTGGATGGTACAAAGCGCCAGCACGGTGCCCCACCCGGCACGAGGCAATCGCAGCCTGATGGACGTGTTGTCTGACCTCCAAGCGTCTATTCCCAACATAAGCGAAGTTTGGCGACATCTGCTCCTGGTCTTATCACACAGTCCTTCGTCGGTGATGTTCGCCGTGATCATTGTGCTGGGTTGTGCCGTGTTCTCAGCTGCCGGGGTCAAGCGCACCCGAAAGCTCGCTTATGCCATCGGAGCTGTTCACGGGGGCCTTCATCTGGGACTGGCGATCGGACTGCTGTGGCTGATGGGCCGTGTCAACATCCACTACCTGCAGTTGGAGGTTGAAAACCTGCACCAGGTTGTGTTGTTCCTGGCGGAGACGCTGGTGCTCGGCGGCAGTTTGGGAGGCCTGTTGTTCGGAGCCTGGATGGTGATGGGCAATACCTTTTGGGGGCTACATAGCGAGGCGGTTTTTTCCTCGCAGTGCATCGCCGACCACAAGTGTTTCCTGCGCATGCACTTCAAAGGCGACCAACTGACCATTTACCCACTCAAGTTGGAGAAGGTCTGCCGGCGCTGGTCCCTGGGGTCGGGAGTCGCCAAACTGGCGAAGGTGCAGCGCACCTGGAGGTTGCGGGCAACGCCTGAAAGCACTGGCCCGCGATTCGTGCCAGCCTCGGGTGAGCTCGAACTGGAACTGATCGAGCCGCCCATCGTGATTCAACGTGGAAGAACCGCCTGATGAACGCTTCGTAGGCGTCAGGCTTGTCGGCGAAGGCGCTTTCAAAGACACCTTCGCCGGCAAGCCTGGTTCCTACACAGATGAAGCAGATATCAGAACCAGGTTTCCATCTGTATGCCGTACTGCCATACACCGCCGGCGTTAAAGTCCGACTTGCCGAAGTTGTCTGTGGAACTGTATCCGTCCAGATCCGAAGACCAGTTCATCAGGCTTGCGAATACTCGCAATTCCGGACGAGTGAGAAGGTCTCCAACGTCAGGTTTGAATGTCGGGGCAATCGTGAATTTCCAGAAGTTACCGTCGACCGCATTACGTTGCAGGTAGCCCTTGGGGTCGAGGTCCATGGCTTGCCAGCTCATCTCGTAGGCCATCTCGAAATTGCTGTTGATTTCATTGGCCAACCGCACGTTCAACGTCATCCAGCGGTAGTCGTCACCCTTGACGTATCTGTCCTTGCTTTGTTCGGCCAGCAAACTGGGGCCTATGCGCCAGCCGGGTGCAATGGGTGTCTCGCCGTAAAGCGCCAGACGCAGCGCGCGGGCATCGTCGATCAGCTCGCCATCCGCACCGATGTTCTTGACCTCTGCCCCCAGACCTTGCCCGTAGAGCAGCGCTGTTTTAAAGAAGCCTTCGCGGCCGAAAAAGTTTTTCTGATGATTGGCCAGCATGCTGTGCAAGCCGGAATCCGCAGGCGTCAGGCCCGCTTCATTGGTGCGAGTGGCAAAGTCGTTTTTCTTTGAGCCAATGCCATTGAACATCCACTGCCACTGACCATTATCGAAGAACTGGTTGGAGGTCAGGATGTAGCTTTCCACATCGGCATTGACACCGCCCTCACTGAAATCCCCATAGTTACGCCCCATCAAGGAATAATTCGAGCGCCAGTTCTTGTTCATCTGCACGTCGTAGATTCCACCTCCAGTGCCAGCCAGATAGACGACGTCCGAGTCCAGCCAGTGGATATCGAAGTTGTCTCTGTCGAATCGTTTGCCTGCCCACAGGGTGGAGTTCTCGAACACTGAGTTGCCCTTGAAGGCGGCGAGATGATCGAGCTCGGTAAACACCTGACGCACGTTCAGATTGCTCTCGTCGGCGGTCCAGTCGTTGGAGCTTTCCACACCGTCGGCGATGGACACGGTGAATTTGGATCGGGTGCCGTTCTGCGCATACATCTCTTTCGACAGGTCTATGCGCATGTAGGTGTCGTCTTCGTTACCGAGTCGCCCGACGGCACCACCGACTGAACCGGCAGGCGTTGTGTAAGGGCCGCCACGACCACCACCCAGCCCATCGTTGATCAGCAATCCGGAGCGGGCGTAGCCCTTGAAGCTGAAACCGTCAGTCAGGTGTCCGCTACTGTCTTGCTTTTCCATGCTTTGCTGACGGGCTTCGAGTTTTGCCAGCCGGGTGTCCAGAGTGGGGGCTGCTGTGGCTGTCGCCGTGGATGCTGCCGGCTGCAAAGTGGGGGTGGCGAGTTTGATTTGCTGCAATTCCCTGGCGAGTGCCTGGGTTTGCTGTTCGGCTGCGGCGGCGCGTTTTTCCGCCGCGCTGGCACGGGCTTCAAACGCAGCCATGCGCTCTTCCAGGGTCGCGGCCTGAGTGGTCGCCGCCGAGGTGCTGAGCACGCCTGCGAGTAGCCATCTTGATGCTTTCTGCATGTGGATTTCCTGTTTTGTTTTTATTGTTTTGTTCCAGTGGCCGAGCCTTCTTTCCGTGATTCGCGGATTGCCCAAATCGACAAAAAAAAGGATGCCTCATCGCAAATACGCTGCTACATTGACGATGTTAACGTTAACTTTTCTAAAAACAAAAATAAAGAGGGCTTTATGAAACAGCTCAGATCTCTTCTTCCAGCAGCACTGCTCACCCTCTGCGCCGGGCTTCCATCCCTCTCGAGCGCAGCCGATTTAACGATCTCGTGCGGGGCGGTGGGTGCGGAGTTACAACTCTGCAAAGAGGCTGTCCAGGCGTGGTCGAAACAGACCGGCAACAACGTCGAGGTGGTTTCCACGCCTAACTCGGCAACCGAGCGATTGTCGTTCTACCAACAGATCCTCAGTGCGCAGTCCAGCGACATCGACATCATTCAAATCGATATGGTGTGGCCGGGGATGCTGGCCAAACATCTGCTGGATCTGCGCGAGGTGCTTCCCGCCAACGCGACCCAGGGCTACTTCCAGGCACAGGTGGATAACGCCACCGTAAACGGAAGGCTGGTGACGATGCCGTGGTTCACCGACTCGGGCCTGCTGTATTACCGCAAGGACTTGCTCGAGAAGTACAACCAGCAGGTTCCTCGGACCTGGGAGGAAATGACCGCTACCGCCAGGAATATTCAACAGGCCGAGCGCGCTGCCGGGAACCCCAATGCGTGGGGTTACATCTTTCAAGGGCGCGCCTACGAGGGCCTGACGTGCAATGCGCTGGAGTGGATCAGCAGCCAACCGGAAGGCGGGCTGGTCAATTCACGAGGCGACATCGTGGTCAACAGTCAGGCCTCAAGAACAGCGTTGACCCTGGCGAAAAGCTGGGTAGGCGACATCTCCCCGCGCGGCGTGCTCAATTACACCGAGGAAGAAGGCCGTGGCGTATTCCAGTCGGGCAATGCGCTGTTCATGCGTAACTGGCCGTATGTCTGGGCCCTGGTCCAAGGCCAGGACAGTGCCGTAAAAGACAAGGTCGGGGTTGCTCCCCTGCCCCGCGGCGGCGAGACCGGCACCCATGCATCCACCCTCGGTGGCTGGGGCCTGGCGGTATCGCGTTACAGCGCCCATCCAAAACTTGCCGCAGAACTGGTGAGCTACCTGACCAGCGCTCAAGAGCAAAAACATCGTGCTCTGATAGGCGCCTATAACCCGGTTATCGAGTCGCTGTATCAAGACCCCGAACTGCTCGCGGCCATGCCTTATTACGCCCAGCTGCACAGCATTCTCAACGATGGGGTCATGCGCCCCGCCTCCATCACTGCCGATCGCTATCCACGGGTCTCCAATGCGTTCTTCGATCGAGTGCATGGCGTGCTGGCGGGCGAGTTGCCTGTCGATCAGGCGCTGGCCGAACTGGAAAGCGAACTCACGCGCATCAAACGCCGGAACTGGTAAGCCACAAGGAAGGAAATCACCATGTCTGTCTCTTCTACCCATGCCCCCTGTGATGAGCTTCTGCTTACCAGGGAAACGCCCGTGCAACGTCGCCGAGTGCGCGCCGCCTGGCTGTTTCTGACGCCGATGTTGCTGTGTCTGGCCCTGGTGGCAGCCTGGCCGCTACTGCGCACATTCTGGTTCAGCCTGACCGACGCCAACCTGGCGGACACCGGTGGCGGAACCTTCATAGGCTTTGGCAATTATCTGTTCCACAACGGTTCCAGCTGGTCGGGCATTCTGGTCGATCCGCAATGGTGGAATGCGGTGCGCAACACCTTGTATTTCACGGTGGTGTCGGTGGGACTGGAAGTCGTACTGGGGCTGCTGGTGGCGTTGCTGCTGAACATCAAGTTCACCGGACGTGCTCTGGTGCGTGCGTTGATTCTGATTCCCTGGGCGATTCCGACCATTGTCTCGGCGAAGATCTGGTCATGGATGCTTAACGACCAGTTCGGCATCATCAATCACCTGATGCTCAGCCTGGGCCTGATTGACGCCCCTCTGGCCTGGACGGCCGATGCGGATCTGTCGATGTGGGCGGTGATCATCGTCGACGTCTGGAAGACCGTGCCTTTTGTCACGCTGCTGATGCTGGCCGCCTTGCAGATGTTGCCAAGCGATTGCTACGAAGCCGCCAGGGTCGATGGCATTCATCCACTGAAGGTGTTCTGGCGTGTCACGCTTCCCCTGCTGATGCCCGCACTGCTGGTGGCGGCGATCTTCCGCATCCTCGACTCGCTGCGGGTGTTCGATGTGATCTATGTGCTGACCTCGAACTCATCGAGCACCATGAGTATGTCGGTATATGCCCGCCAGCACCTGGTGGAGTTCCAGGACGTCGGTTACGGCAGCGCGGCCTCAACGCTGCTGTTTCTGGTGGTTGCGGTCATCGCCCTGCTTTATCTCTACCTCGGACGCCGTCAACTGGAGGTCCGGTCATGAACCTGCGCCTACTGAAAAAAGCCCTGTTGCGCCTCGGGTTCTGGTGCCTGATCGGGGTGTTGCTGCTGTATGCGGTCTTCCCTTTCTACTACGCCATCGTGACGTCGCTGAAGCCGTCCAGCGCCTTGTTCGAGGTGAGTTACTGGATCGAGAACCCCGACTTCTCCAATTACGCGGCAGTGCTCAATCAAGCCTCATTCCTGCGGGCGATCGGCAACTCGCTGGTGGTTGCGCTGTGCGTGGTGACATTGGCGCTGTTCCTCAGCCTGACCGCCGCCTATGCCTTGGGCCGGGTGAAGTTCCGTGGGCGTGGCACGGTCTTGATGATGGTCCTTGGCGTGTCGATGTTTCCCCAGGTCGCGGTGCTGTCGGGGCTGTTCGAAGTGATCCGCGCGCTGGGCCTGTACAACACGTCCTGGGCGTTGATCCTGAGCTACACGATTTTCACCCTGCCCTTCACCGTCTGGGTGCTGACCACGTTCATGGGGCAACTGCCCCATGAACTGGAAGAAGCGGCAATCATGGATGGCGCCTCACCCTGGGTCACGCTGACCCGCGTGCTGTTGCCGCTGCTCTGGCCCGCACTGGTCACCACTGGCTTATTGGCTTTCATCGCCGCGTGGAACGAGTTCCTGTTTGCCCTGACCTTCACCCTCACCGACACCCAACGCACGGTGCCGGTCGCCATCGCCTTGATTTCCGGCGGCAGCCCCCATGAGCTGCCTTGGGGGTTGTTGATGGCTGCATCGGTGGTGGTCACCGTCCCACTGGTGATTCTGGTGCTGATCTTCCAGCGCCGAATCGTTTCCGGTCTCACTGCCGGCGCGTTAAAGGGTTGATGCCCAACAAAGACAAGGAACAGCATCGTGATCAAATTGAAACTGGACAACGTAAACAAGCAATTGGGCGGCATGCGTATTCTTCGCGACGTCAGCCTGGAAATCGCGGCGGGTGAATTCGTGGTATTCGTCGGCCCTTCGGGCTGCGGAAAATCGACCCTGCTGCGACTGATCGCCGGCCTGGACTCGATCTGCGGCGGCGACCTGCTGATCGACGGGCGTCGGGTCAACGACCTGGAGCCGCGCGAGCGTGGCGTCGGCATGGTGTTTCAGTCTTATGCGCTGTACCCGCACATGAGCGTCTACGACAACATCAGTTTTGGTCTCAAACTGGCCAAGACGGACAAGGCCAGCCTGCGCGAGCGCGTGCTGAAAACTGCGCAAATCCTGCAGTTGGACAAACTGCTGCAACGCAAGCCAAAGGAACTGTCCGGAGGGCAGCGTCAGCGTGTGGCCATGGGCAGAGCCATGGCGCGGGAACCGGACATTCTGTTGTTCGACGAACCGCTTTCCAACCTGGATGCATCCTTGCGGGTGCAGATGCGCAACGAAATCGCCCGACTGCATGATCGACTCGGCTCGACCATGATCTACGTCACCCACGATCAGGTTGAAGCGATGACCCTGGCCGACAAAATTGTCGTGCTCAATGGCGGTCGTGTAGAACAGGTCGGTTCACCGCGCGAACTCTATGAGCGCCCGGCCAGCCGCTTTGTCGCCGGTTTTCTCGGTTCGCCCAGAATGAATTTTCTGTCGGCGCGCCTGCAGACGCCAGGCGAAACCAGCCTGGTCGACACCCTCGTTTGGGGTATCACATCCCTGCCCTTCGACAGCTCGAACCTGGCGGCAGGCACGCCGCTGAGCCTGGGGATTCGCCCGGAACACGTGTCGCTCAAAGCGGCGGATGGAACCGCCAGCGTTGTGGTGACCGCGGTCGAATACCTGGGCAGCGAAACCTATGTGCACCTCGAGACAGGTCAGGACGAGCCACTGATCTGTCGTTGCGAGGTCAGCGCCGGATGGCAGGCAGGCGATCGGGTTGAGCTGCTGCTGGGCATCGACAACCTGCACCTGTTCGACGCCGACGGCGTGGCCTTGAGCCGTCACCCACACGCCATTGAAACGCTGCCGGCTGGCGTCCCTTTGCGCTCGGCACGAGCAAGCGCCCTATGACTGTGTCTTTGAATTCCATGAGTGTTCCAATGTCCGCTGCCCTTGAGATTGCGCAGCATGCGCTGAGTGACGGCCTGTCTCGCGTCACCGATGATTATCGACCCGGTTATCATCTTGCCCCTCCCGCGGGCTGGATGAACGACCCTAACGGGGTGGTGTACTTTCGTGGCGAATACCATGTGTTCTACCAACACCACCCCTTCGACGCGAAATGGGGCCCGATGTATTGGGGGCACGCCAAGAGCGCCGATCTGGTCCACTGGCAGCACCTGCCCATTGCGCTGGCGCCCGGCGATGACTTCGACCGTGACGGTTGTTTTTCCGGTAGCGCCGTGGTGTGCGGGGATACCCTGGCACTGATCTACACCGGGCACACCTGGCTGGGGGACGTGGGTGACGAACGCTACATCCGTCAAGTCCAGTGCCTGGCCACCAGCACCGACGGCACCCGGTTCGTCAAGCATGGCGCCGTTATCGACACCGCGCCGCAAGACACGATCATGCACTTTCGCGACCCCAAGGTATGGCAGGAGGATGACTGCTGGTATCTGATTGCCGGCGCGCGTCTGGGCGATGTGCCGTTGCTGCCGCTGTACCGTTCCACGGATCTGCATAGCTGGGAATTCCTCGACTATGTGTCCAGCGGCAGCGAGGGCGATGGCTATATGTGGGAGTGCCCGGACCTGTTCCGGCTGAACGGGCGCGATGTGCTGCTGTACTCCCCTCAGGGGATGCAACCCGAGGGTTACGAACGGCTCAACAAGTACCAGACCGGTTATCGAGTGGGCCGACTCGACAGTCAATGGCACTTCACCGGCGGGCCTTTTATCGAGCTGGATAACGGCCACGATTTCTATGCCGCGCAAACGCTTCTGGCCGCCGATGGCCGGCGCCTTGTGTGGGCATGGCTCGACATGTGGGAAAGCCCGATGCCGAGCCAGGCCCATCATTGGTGCGGCATGCTCGGTGTGCCGCGCGAACTTGAACTGCACGCCGATCGCCTTTGCGTGTATCCGGCACGGGAGCTCACCGCTCTGCGCATGGCGCCATTGCCGGGCGTGCCTTGGTGGGATGAATCGGGAACCCGGTACGTGCCGGAAGTGAATGGCGAGATGCTCGAAATCCATGTGCATCTGGATTTGCACGGCTGCACCAGCGGCCACCTCGGAATCGCCTTGCGTTGCAGCGACGATGGCCAAGAAGAAACCCTGCTTTACTACGATGCGTCGCTGCAGCGTCTGGTGCTTGACCGCAGCCGCGCGGGTGCGCAAGTCACCGGTCAGCGCAGCGTGTCGATAGACCCGACACAAGAGCGACTGGAACTGCGCGTATTTCTCGATCGTTCGTCCATCGAGGTGTTCGACGAAAACGGGCGCTTCAGCCTCAGCAGTCGGCTCTATCCACGGCCCGACAGCCTGGGCGTGAAGCTGTTTGCCAATGGGGGTGGCGGCCGTGTCTCGATTCCCAAGGCATGGCCTCTGGCCTCGGGATGGCTGTGAGCGGCGTCATTCGAGTCGCGGGAAACCCGGGCCCTGTGTCATGATCCTGCGTCAACCTGACCGGCCTCGCCTCGCATGACTTCAGTGAAAGACGTTGCACAGCTGGCCGGCGTGTCCCTGATGACGGTTTCTCGAGCGCTCAATAATCCGGAAAAACTGAGCCCCGAAACCCTTCAGCGGGTGCGTCGCGCCATTGACGAACTGCAATTCGTACCGAGCCTGTCGGCGCGCAAGATGCGCGGCGACAACCTCCAGTCACGCACCATCGGAGTGTTCGCACTGGACACCGCGACCACACCGTTCGCGGTCGAGTTGTTGCTGTCCATCGAACAGACCGCGCAGCAGGCGGGCTGGAATGTGTTCATCCTCAACCTGCTGAGCAACCCGCCAACCGACCAGAACATTGACCTGATGCTGTCGCACCGTCCTGACGGGTTGATCTTCAGCGCCATGGGGTTTCGCCAGGTGTGCATTCCCGAACGCTTGAAGAGCAAACCCCTGGTGCTCGCCAATTGCCTGGCAGATGACAGTCGCCTGGTCAGTTATGTGCCCGATGACGAAACGGGGCAGTATCGAGCCGTACATCACGCGTTGAGCCAAGGCTATCGGCGCCCTCTGTGCATCAATCTGCCCAAACAGAGCCTTGCCTGGGGCTTGCGACAAAAAGGTCTGCAGCGTGCCTGCCAGGCATTTGGCCTTGCGCCTGAGGCACTCCTGCAATACGACCTTTCCGATCATGACGCCTATGGTGAAACCGCAGCCATCCTCGACCGGCACATCATCGAGGGTCGCCCGCAATTCGACATCCTGATCTGTGGCAACGACCGGATTGCCTTTTGTGCCTATCAGCTGTTGTTGGGTCGAGGCCTGAAAATTCCCGCCGATGTCGCCGTGCTCGGCTATGACAACATGATCGGCATCGCCGAACTGTTCATCCCGCCGCTGACCACGGTGCAACTGCCGTACTACGAGATCGGTCGCAATGCGGCCCGGCACCTGATCGAGTCCCTTGAGGTAGAGGGTGCCCAACCCGTTGATTGTCCATTGGTGGTCAGAACGTCGTTGTGAGCCATCAAAACCCTTTACCGAGGGCCAGCGCTCGGTAAAGGGCTGAGTGTTTACTTGGGCGGAACGAAGTCATCCGGCATTCGATTCACCGCCAATTTCCCCCGGCATGATGACCTGTTGTTCATGGATCGCTGCCACGCCGCGCCCTCTCGCTTCTTCCCGTCTCCCCTCCCGAGTAGTCCGAAACTCCCAGCCCGTCTGGGAGTATCCGCCGATGCGCGATCTCTGGCGCTTATCCATAGTTGCGACCAAAGGTCAACGGTCAGGCCTAGATGACCGCAACTGCCCAGGTAAACGTAATGACTATCCAAGAACAAAACTCATCGCTGACCAGTGCTCTGAGCGTGGTCGGGAGCGGCGCGAACGTTTCGCTGGACGAAACGTCCGGGTTACAGAATATCACCGCCACGCCAACTCCTACGGGAGACGCTGACGACAACGACATACTGGTGACCTCCCTGCCCTCGACCTTCGCTACCCGTTTGACCGCACTGGGTGCTGGTACCGCAACGGGGGCAGCGTTGAGTGGCTATACCGGTGCCGTGGGCAACACAGGCAGCAATGCGTTCACCGTCACCGCTGACCCCGGAGCCACCATTACCAATATCAGCTTCGTCGACAGCGCCGGCGCACCACTCAATGGTCTGGACAGCGGACTGTTTACCCTCAATGGCACCAGCATCCTTCTCTACACGGATGCGAACAACGACAACATCGTTCTGGGCCGGGCCGGTGGCTCGACCGGCGCGATCGTGTTCGCGGCCTACATCGAAGAAACCGGATCACCGGTCTCGGGCGGCAAGATCTGGACCGTGGAATACCAACCGCTCAAGCATCCAAATGCGACGAACCCCGATGATTCGCTCAATCTGCTGAATAAGGTGTTCATCGGAGCCAGTCAGGACCTGGAATTCAGTTTGGCCAATGCCCCCTCCGGGCAGAACCTGTTCCTGATGTTCACCAAAGCGAACCCTGCAACTGCAACTGTCGATGGTGTCTTGCGGATCACGGATCCCGTCATCATCGCCACCGGCAAGGATCCGGCGAATCAGTCAACTGGCGCCAGTATAACGACTGGCGACACGATCAATACCAGCCAGGCGGGTGGCCCTACCACCTTCGGCACCAACAGCCAGATGATTACGGAACAGGAAGGCATCCGTTATTCGTTCGTCACAGGTGCCAGGCAGGATATGACCATTCCTAACCTGGATCAGAACGAAGCAGATGTTGAATCCAACATCGACTTTACCGGCGTCTTCAATGCGAAGATGGCCAATTTCGACGTCGTGCAGTTGCAAAGCGGCAAGAGTGCTGTGGTAAAAATCAGCGCATTCAGCACCGCTGTTGAATCTGGCGCGGCTTTCATCGACGGCTATGCGGGTGATACGCCGGTTGCCATCACCAATGTTCGCGTCTTCAACAGCGCCGGGGTGGTGATCGAGAACTCAAACGGATCGGTGAATGATCCGGCCATTAGCATCACCTTTTCTGGTGGGGTTGCAACCATCACCGGCGTTAAAGCCGGCTATCAGATTGAATACACCACCACAACGGACCACAACCGCGTGCTCATCCAGAACGGGGCGGCCCTCGACGCCAAGGGCACTGCCCACGCCGATTTTGATATCGGTGGTTTCACGCTGGTCCAGGCCTCTATTTCGAAAACCGAAATCGGCTCCAAAATGATCTTCGAGGACGACGGCCCGGCGGCGGCCGGAACCGCCGTGGCGGGAACCGTCGACGAGGACGGCCTGGCCAATGGCATTGCCGGTGGTACGGGCGACGTGACCGGCGAGGCGACCACGGCCGGCGGCAGCGTGACCGGT
>NZ_AKJE01000084.1 GCF_000282495.1 Pseudomonas sp. GM79 | reverse complement strand
GTAGCAGCTGCCGAGCCTGCGAGGCTGCGTTCGGCTGCGAAGCAGTCGTAAATCAGACACCGCGGTACATCAGGCTGATTGTGTGCTCAGGGTTTACGACGACTTCGTCGCCGAACGCAGCCTCGCAGGCTCGGCAGCTGCTACAGATCGGTTTCAGGCGAGTGCTTTGAGCGTGGCATCGATCTGTTGCAGAACCTCGGCCTCGCCCTTCTCGCCCCAATACAGGGCAATCATTTGCTTGTCTGCTTCGACCTTGTAGACGTTGGCAGGCAATTTTTCGAAATGATTCAGCAGCATCCTATCCTCACAGACCTCCTGCCACTGATTGACCCACACGCCTGGCGTCTTCTGCCAGTAACTCCAGCACGCCGGTCGCGTGCCACGGCGCGGCCGATGGTACTGCGCGCAAGGGCTCGGCGGCTCCTCGCTCAGCCAGTGCGGCCATTCCTGGGGCGCCAGCTGCATGGCCAGGCCAATGCGCCGCGCCTCCATGCGCAGGGCCATGCGCCCGCTCTGGGTGCGAGAGGGTCGCAACCAGGCCAGCGGACTCAAGACCACCAGCAGGATTGACACCACTATCCAGACCGTCATATCTGTACTCCCGATTCTTGATGAGCCCATTGAGTCACTTTGAAACCAATGCGCTTGAAACCAGCCATACTTACCAATATTGCAATCCTCAGGAGGAGCACCTCATGCCCTACAACCACATTCTGGTCGCTGTAGACCTAACGGAAGAGTGCGATCCTGTCATCCACCGAGCTCGCGAGCTCTCGGTGAGCAATGGCGCAAAGCTGTCCCTGGTGCATATTGTCGAACCGATGGCGATGGCCTTTGGCGGCGACGTGCCGATGGATCTTTCCCAGTTGCAACAGCAACAATTCGATCAGGCCAAAGAGCGCCTTGAGCGATTGATCGTGAAATACCCGGAACTCTCCAAGGAATACAGTCACTTGACCTACGGCCAGCCGCGCCAGGAGATTCACCACCTCGCCAAGGAGCAAACGTGCGACCTGATCGTGGTGGGCAGTCATGGCCGACACGGCTTGGCGCTATTGCTCGGCTCCACCGCCAATGACGTACTGCACGGCGCGCCTTGCGATGTGCTGGCGGTGCGCCTGATCAAAAGCTGACAACACGGAACACTGTGGGAGCGGGCTTGCTCGCGAAAGCGGCGTGACAGTCGAAATCTTTATTGAATGTTAAGCAGCTTTCGCGAGCAAGCCCGCTCCCACAGTGAAGCTATGTCGGCCAGTAGACCGCCATCCATACGAAAAGCCCGGCGTTCACGTGAGTGAAGCCGGGCTTTTTTATCGCCGGATCAATCAGGCATCCAGCTCGGCCCAGCGCTCGACCATCACGTCGAGTTCAGCCTGCAACTGCTCCAGCTGAGCGATCACCGCAGCTGTCTCGGCAGCAGGACGCTGATAGAAGCCGGCATCCGCCATCTGCGCTTCAACCACAGCAATCTGCTGCTCCATGGCTTCGATCTGACTCGGCAACATTTCCAGCTCACGCTGCAACTTGTAGCTGAGCTTCTTCTTTGCCACCGGCGCCTCTACTGCCGCAGCGACTGGCGCTGGTTCAGCAGTGACGACAGCCGAGTTCAGGTCGGCCTTGCCGGACTTGCTCTCGGTCACGCCCAACAGGCGCGGCGAGCCGCCCTGACGCAGCCAGTCCTGATAACCACCGACGTATTCGCGAACCTTGCCTTCGCCTTCGAAGACCAGGGTGCTGGTGACCACGTTGTCGAGGAATGCCCGGTCGTGGCTGACCATCAGCACGGTGCCGTTGAAGGTCAGCAAGACCTCTTCCAGCAGCTCGAGGGTTTCCACGTCCAGGTCGTTGGTCGGCTCGTCGAGTACCAGCAGGTTCGCCGGCTTGCTGAACAGTTTGGCCAGCAACAGACGGGCACGCTCACCACCGGACAGCGCCTTGACCGGCGTGCGGGCACGCTGCGGGCTGAACAGGAAGTCGCCGAGGTAGCTCAGCACGTGACGGCTCTGACCATCGATATCGATAAAGTCGCGACCTTCGGCCACGTTGTCGATCACGGTCTTTTCCAGGTCCAGCTGATGGCGCAACTGGTCGAAGTAGGCCACGTCGATGCGCGTCCCCTCTTCCACTTTGCCGCTGGTCGGTTGCAGACCGCTGAGCATCAGTTTCAGCAACGTGGTCTTGCCGGTACCGTTGGCGCCAAGCAGACCGATACGGTCGCCGCGCGTCAGGACCATCGAGAAATCCTTGATCAGGAACGGGCCACCCGGGTGAGCGAAGCTCACGTTCTCGAGGACCATCACCTGCTTGCCGGACTTGTCAGCGGTATCCAGCTGAATGTTGGCCTTGCCGGTGCGCTCACGACGCTCGCTACGCTCAACGCGCAGGGCTTTCAGGGCGCGGACGCGGCCTTCGTTACGGGTGCGGCGAGCCTTGATGCCCTGACGGATCCAGACTTCTTCCTGGGCCAGTTTCTTGTCGAACAGCGCGTTGGCGGTTTCTTCAGCAGCCAGAGTCGCCTCTTTATGCACGAGGAAACTGGCGTAGTCGCCGTTCCAGTCGATCAGGCCACCGCGATCCAGTTCCAGGATGCGGGTCGCGAGGTTTTGCAGGAAGGAACGGTCGTGCGTGATGAACAGCACGGCGCCCTGGAAATCCTTCAGCGCTTCTTCGAGCCAGGCAATGGCGCCAATGTCCAAGTGGTTGGTCGGTTCGTCGAGCAACAGCAGATCCGGTTCGGAAACCAGGGCCTGAGCCAGCAGGACGCGGCGACGCCAGCCACCGGACAATTCGGCGAGGGTCTTGTCGGCCGGCAATTGCAAGCGGCTCAAGGTGCTGTCGACCAGTTGCTGCAAACGCCAGCCGTCGCGGGCTTCGAGGTCGTGCTGGACGTGCATCAGTTTGTCCAGGTCGGCGTCGGTGACGATATTCTGGCTCAGGTGGTGATACTGCGCGAGCAGCTCGCCAACACCGTCCAGGCCTTCGGCAACCACGTCGAACACGGTCCGCTCGTCGGCTACCGGCAATTCTTGCGGCAATTCGCCAATTTTTAGGCCAGGTGCGCGCCAAACAGAGCCGTCATCAGGCTTCTGGTCGCCCTTGACGAGCTTCATCATGCTGGACTTGCCAGTGCCGTTGCGGCCGATGATGCACACCCGCTCACCACGGGCGATCTGCCAGGACACCTTGTCCAACAACGGCATAGCGCCGAAAGCAAGGGACACATCGCTGAATTTGAGCAGGGTCATGAGCTTCTCCAAAAACCGGGCGCGCATTCTACCTGACTTGAGGCTTCAGAAGGCCGGCAATTTCAATGTCGAAGCACTCTGCACAACAATTGTTGCGAACTTGTGCCGACAGCTCGGCAAAGCTTTCGCCCGCTGCTGGCAAAAGGCTAAGCTACAGATAATTCAGTGCCGCTCTCGCCGGCACTTGTCATGATTTCTCTGCCCGGACGTCTCATGCGCAGTCGCCTTTTCAATCTTTTTTCGTGTTTGCTTCTTACAGCCGCTGCCGCTCAATCCGCCCAGGCGGTGGACCTGTCCACCCAACGCCAGTATTACGATGAAGCCAAGCGAGCCTTGGCCAAAGGCGATTCCGGCCCTTATTTCCGTTACAGCCAGGCTCTGAGCGATTATCCGCTGGAGCCGTATCTGGCTTATGACGAATTGACCGCGCGCCTGAAAACCGCGAGCAACGCCGAAATCGAGAAATTCCTCGCCGAACACGGTGACCTGCCCCAAGCCAACTGGATGAAGTTGCGCTGGCTGCGCTGGCTGACCGAACGCGGCGATTGGGCAACCTTCGTTAAATATTATGACCCCAAGCTCAACTTCACCGAACTGGACTGCCTGAACGCGCAGTATCTGATCAGCCATAACCGCAAGGCTGAAGGCTACGCCAACGCCGATAAACTCTGGCTGACCGGTAAAACCCAACCCGACGCTTGCGATGCTGTGTTCGGCATGTGGGCTGCCGATGGTCAACTGACTGAACAGAAACGCTGGGAACGCACCAAGCTCGCCGCCCAGGCACGCAACTATCCGCTGGCCAACAGCCTGATCAATGGCCTGACGACACTCGCCCCGCGCGGTCGATTGCTGGTGGATGTAGCGCAGAAACCCGAGCTGCTCAATCAGCCGTCGCGCTTCACCCCGGCGGATGAACCGATGTCCGACATCGTCAGCCTCGGCCTGCGCCGCCTGGCCCGTCAGGATCCGGACAAGGCCATGGCCCTGCTGGACGGTTACGCCAACAGCATGCATTTCTCCCGCGACGAAAAAGTCGCGATTGCCCGGGAAATCGGGCTGACCCTCGCTCGTCGTTTCGACAGCCGCGCGCTGGACGTAATGACCAAATACGACCCGGAACTGCGGGACAACACCGTTTCCGAATGGCGTTTGCGCCTGCTGTTGCGCCTGGCCCGTTGGGACGATGCCTATGAGCTGACCCGCCGCCTGCCTCAAGATCTGGCCACCACCAACCGCTGGCGTTACTGGCAGGCTCGCAGCCTGGAGCTGGCGCAGCCACAGAATCCGCAAGCGCAGACGCTTTACAAGGGCCTGGCTCGTGAGCGCGACTTCTACGGCTTCCTGGCGGCCGATCGCTCGCAATCCCCCTATTCGCTGAACAACAAACCGCTGGTGCTCAGCCAGGCGCTGATCAACAAGGTGCGCAATACCCCGGGCGTGCGACGCGCCCTGGAATTCCATGCCCGCGGGCAGATCGTCGACGGTCGTCGCGAGTGGTACCACGTCAGTCGGCATTTCAGCCGTGACGAAATGGTCGCCCAGGCGAAACTGGCTTACGACCTGAAATGGTATTTCCCGGCGATCCGCACCATCAGTCAGGCGAAATACTGGGACGACCTGGATATTCGCTTCCCCATGGCCCACCGCGAAACCCTGGTCCGTGAAGCCAAGGTCCGTGGCCTGCATTCGAGTTGGGTATTCGCGATCACCCGCCAGGAAAGCGCCTTCATGGCCGATGCACGCTCCGGCGTCGGTGCTAGCGGCCTGATGCAACTGATGCCCGGTACGGCCAAGGAAACCGCGCGCAAGTTCAGCATTCCCCTCGCTTCGCCACAGCAAGTGTTCGATCCGGACAAGAACATCCAGCTCGGTGCCGCTTACCTGAGCCAGGTCCACAGCCAGTTCAATGGCAACCGCGTCCTCGCCTCCGCCGCCTACAACGCCGGCCCCGGCCGCGTACGTCAATGGCTGCGTGGCGCCGATCACCTGAGCTTCGATGTGTGGGTGGAAAGCATCCCGTTCGACGAAACCCGTCAGTACGTGCAAAACGTGCTGTCGTACTCGGTGATCTACGGCCAGAAGCTCAACTCACCACAACCGCTGGTGGATTGGCATGAACGGTATTTCGACGATCAATAATCTGTAGGCGCTGTCGCAGGCTGCGATCTTTTTCCGTCGCTGTAAAAAATGCCCGCCTCTTTCAAGGCGGGCATTTTTGTTTGCAGCTCAAAGCACTCACTGATTTTCACCGGACCGATCCCTTCGAGAGCCCGAAGCAATTTCGCTACTTGGTCGGTTACTTGATCGGTTACTGGGTCGCTCTTCTTTGATGGGAATCGAAAAGATCGTCCCGAACCAACAGTGTCTACGCTCGCAGATCGGTTTCGACTTTGCCGTCATTGAACTGCAACGCCGCCAGCCGTGCATACAGTGCATTACTTGCAATCAACTCCTGATGCGTCCCCACTGCCACCAGTTTTCCTTGGTCCATCACCGCGATCCTGTCAGCGTTTTTCACTGTGGCTAACCGATGGGCGATGACCAGCGTGGTGCGGTTTTTCATCAGGCTGGGCAGGGCTTGCTGGATCAGGTGCTCGCTTTGGGCGTCGAGGGCGCTGGTGGCTTCGTCCAGCAGCAGGATCGGCGCGTCCACCAGCAGCGCCCGGGCGATGGCCAGGCGTTGGCGTTGCCCGCCGGATAAACCGAGACCCGCGTCGCCGAGGTGAGTCTGGTAGCCGTTGGGCATTTGCTCGATGAAGTCGTGGGCATAGGCGATTTTCGCGGCTTCCTGGACCTGGGCCAAAGTCGCCATCGGGTGACCGTAGCGAATGTTCTCTTCGATACTGCCGAAGAACAGCGCCGGGGTTTGCGAAACCAGGGCGAAGCAGCGGCGCAGGTCCAGAGGATCGAGCTGAGTCAGCGGCACACCGTCCAGCAAGATGCGTCCTTCGGCGGGGTCGTAAAAACGCAACAGCAGGTCATACACCGTCGACTTGCCAGCACCGGACGGTCCGACCAATGCGAGTGTTTCGCCGGCGTTGATCGTCAGATTCAGACCATCGACGGCATAGCTTTGCGGACGCGACGGGTAGGAAAAGCGCACATCTTGTAGCACCAGATCGCCCTTCACCCGTTCAGGCAAAGTCACCAGGCCCTGGGTCGGGGGCTGGATGATGTTTTCCGAGCGTAACAACTCGGCAATCCGCTCCGCCGCCCCCGCTGCTCGCTGCAGTTCGCCGATCACTTCACTCAATGTACCGAAGGCACCGCCGACGATCAGGCTGTAAAAGACGAACGCCGCCAGCTCACCCGCGGAAATCCGCCCGGCGATGACATCCATGCCGCCGACCCAGAGCATCACCCCGACGGCGCCCAACACCAGCAGGATCACCAGGGTAATCAACCAGGCTCGCTGGAAGATGCGCTTGCGGGCAGTGTTGAAAGCCTCTTCCACGGTCGTGGCAAAACGCTGCTCGTCCTGAACCTGATGGTTGTAGGCCTGCACGGTTTTGATCTGACTCAGTGTTTCAGAGACATAGCTGCCGATATCGGCAATCCGGTCCTGACTCAGACGCGACAGGGTGCGCACCCGGCGACCAAAAATCAGGATCGGCGCGACCACCAGCGGCAACGCGACCACCACGATGCTGGTGAGTTTGGGGTTGGTGATAAACAGCAAGACAATCCCGCCGATCACCATCAGCCCGTTACGCAGGAACAGCGACAGCGAAGAGCCGATCACCGATTGCAGCAACGTGGTGTCGGCGGTCAGCCGCGACTGGATCTCGGAGCTGCGGTTGTCTTCATAGAACCCCGGATGCAGGTAGACCAGATGGTTGAACACCCGTCGGCGTATGTCGGCGACAACGCGCTCGCCGATCCACGACACCAGGTAAAACCGTGCAAAAGTGCCAATCGCCAGACCGACCACCAGCAGCATGAACACGCCGATGGATCGGTTGAGCAAATGCGGCGACTGGGTCATGAAACCCTGATCCACCAGCAGACGAATCCCCTGCCCCATGGACAAGGTGATGCCGGCAGTAACAATCAATGCCAGCAAAGCGCCGAAGGCCGGCCAGCGATAAGGCGCGAGGAAACGGCTGGCCAGACGAATGGCGCGGCGGTGACGGGAAGAGAGCATGAAGATCATCCGATGGCGCAACCAATGGCTTTAACTCGACCAAGCCTACACCGCCCAACGGGATTGAACGCGGTAAATCATAATGAGTCAGGTTAATTATGACCGCCAAGACTAGTGGCTAGAGATTATTGGTCTAAAGTCCGGGTGGAAACGTCCGGGTATTTCTGATGGACTGAAGATGCCGACCTGAAAGATCGCAGGGAGTTGTCACAGCCCGGTCACCTGGCGGTTCTACAGTAAGCACACAACCTGATGAGGAGACAGGCCATGTCCTTGCAAAACAGCAGCGATGACAAGATTCCAGTGATCCGCACGCAGCCAGACCAGTCTCTGGGTTGCTCGATTATTGATAAGGATGGGCACGAAGTACCGATCACTGAAAACATGATCCAGGACGCTTGCCGCGAACTGGAGAAGCGATTGGTCAAGCCTGCCGAACAAGAGTGATATAGCCACCGTCTTCTTGACCCGGCTCTTTTAGCCGGGTTTTTTATGAGTGTTTATCGAAGAATTGCGATGCCGCCATTCGCGAGCAAGCCCGCTCCCACATTTGATCTCTGCCGTACACAACACGTGTGTCCGCTGAAGATCAAATGTGGGAGCGGGCTTGCTCGCGAATGGGCCAACTCGGTCTCTTATAGGACCGCAGCGCCAAGTGCCGCCACGATCTGCTGCAACGCCGGCGAATCCCCCTCGATCCGCACCTTCACCCCATCGATCTCACGCCGCAGCGGATAATGCTTGCGCAGTGCATCGAACGCCGCACGCTGCTCGCTCACATTACCTACAAGGCTGCGACGGAAATTCGCATCGTCACGGCGCGGGTCGTACACACCACGGCACAACATCGCCAGCGCCCAGGCCGGATCGCTGTCGGCGTTCAACGTCACCGCCGACAACCACGGTGCCGGCAGCAAATCGTTCAGGCTGACCTGTTCCGGTTGCCCGAGGAACTCACAAAGCGCCTGATAGATCTGCGCCGTCCCGCGCTGTCTGCCGTCGAGGCTGTAACCGGCAATGTGTGGCGTCGCCAGCACACACAACTCGGCCAGTGCCACATCGACCTCAGGTTCCCCCTCCCAGACATCCAGCACCGCTTGCAGGTCTTCACGCTCCAACAGCACCTGGCGCAGAGCGGCATTGTCGATGACCGGGCCACGACTGGCGTTGATCAGCCAGGTGCCGGGCTTGAGTTGGTTCAAGCGGTTTTTATCGAACAGATGCCAGGTCGACTGAGGGCCTTGCTTGTCTAGCGGAGTGTGCAGACTGATGACGTCGCATTGCTCGATGATCTGCTCGAGGCTGACGTAATCACCCCCTTCGGCCGCTTGCCTTGGGGGATCGCAGACCAGCACGTTCCAGCCCAGACCTTGCAAAACCTTGACCAGCCGCCCGCCCACTTCACCGGCGCCGACCACACCGTAGGTGCGTTGAGTCAGGTCGGCACCTTCGATTTCGGCCAGGGTCAGCAGGCCGCCCAGCACGTAATCGACCACACCCCGGGCATTGCAGCCTGGGGCGCTGGACCAGGTAATGCCGGCCTGTTGAAAGTAATCCAGATCCAGGTGATCGGTGCCGATGGTGCAGGTGCCGACGAAGCGCACCTTGCTCCCTTCGAGCAATGCGCGGTTGACGTTGCTCACTGAGCGCACCAACAGCACATCGGCCTGCTCGACAGTGGCGCGGTCGATGGCACGTCCCGGTACCCGGCGGATTTCACCGAAACCTGCGAAGAAGGCATCGAGTAGCGGGATATTTTCGTCGGCAACAATCAGCATGGCAGGCTCCTTTGGCGGATCGGCAGTTTAGGCGCAGATGACACCAACGACTAGCACCGATCCCCCGTAGGAGCTGCCGAAGGCTGCGATCTTTTGATCTTGTCTTTAAATAAACCAACCAAACCCTGCAAGCCAAAAGAGAAGATCAAAAGATCGCAGCCTCCGACAGCTCCTACACAGAGTGTGCGCGGTATTGAGAGATTACAAATCCCTAACACAGGACTTTTCCTGACCACTGCGTCAAGGCGTAGAATGCGCCGCCTCGCGCATCAAAATCTTTTGGACGTTTCGCCTTGAATTCCGTGACTGACCGCCCCGCCGCTATTTCTCTCAACCGCCCGGCCCGGGTTCGCCTGGAGCTGAAAAACCTGCTTGGCCTGGCGTTGCCGATCATGATCGCGCAACTGGCGACCACCGCCATGGGCTTCGTCGATGCGGTGATGGCCGGTCGGGTCGGGCCTCGAGATCTGGCGGCCGTCGCGCTGGGTAACTCGATCTGGGTGCCGGTGTTTCTGCTGATGACCGGCACACTGCTGGCCACCACCCCGAAAGTCGCTCAGCGCTTCGGCGCCGGCACCCACAGCGAGATCGGCCCGATCGTGCGCCAGGCGTTGTGGCTGGCGCTGGTGGTGGGCTTGATGGCGACCGGCATGCTGTTCAGTGCCGAACCGATCCTGCACATCATGAAGGTCGATCCCGAGCTGATCGGCCCGTGCATGCAGTATCTGCACGGCATCGCCAGCGGCCTGCCCGCCGTCGCGTTCTATCACGTGCTGCGCTGTTTCAGTGATGGCCTGGGTCGCACCCGCCCGGCCATGGTCCTTGGCCTGTGCGGGTTGGCGCTGAATATTCCACTGAACTACATCTTCATCTACGGCCACTTTGGTGTGCCGGCCATGGGCGGGGTCGGTTGCGGCTGGGCCACGGCGATCGTGATGTGGGTGATGGCGTTGGGCATGGCCGGCTGGGAGCGCTGGGCGCCGGCCTACCAGTCGAGCGAGTTGTTCAGCCGTTTCGACTGGCCACAGTGGTCGGTGATCAAGCGTTTGTTGAGCATCGGCCTGCCGATCGGCATTGCGGTGTTCGCCGAATCAAGCATCTTCGCCGTGATTGCCCTGCTGATTGGCAGCCTCGGCGCCACCGTGGTCGCCGGGCATCAGATCGCGCTGAACTTCAGCTCGCTGGTGTTCATGATCCCCTACTCCCTGGGCATGGCCGTGACCGTGCGTGTCGGCCAGGCATTGGGCCGTGAGGAACCACGCGAAGCCCGCTTCGCCGCCGGTGTCGGCATGGGCACTGCCCTGGCTTATGCGTGCTTGTCGGCGAGCCTGATGCTATTGCTGCGTGAACCCATCGCTGCGATTTACACCGCCGACCCGACGGTGATTCAGGTGGCCGCGATGTTGATCGTGTATTCGGCGCTGTTCCAGTTTTCCGATGCGATCCAGGTGACGGCGGCGGGCGCACTGCGCGGTTATCAGGACACGCGGGTGACGATGATCCTGACATTGTTCGCGTACTGGGGGATTGGTTTACCAGTGGGTTACGCCTTGGGCCTGACCGATTGGTTCGGTGCGCCGAGCGGCCCGAGCGGGCTGTGGCAGGGTTTGATCGTAGGCTTGAGTTGCGCGGCGCTGATGCTGTCGATCCGCCTGACGCGCAGTGCACGCAAGCGGATCCGCATCAGTCGTTCAGCGGGTTAAGCGAGCGCAAAAAAGGGCCTGTAGATGCAGGTAATGCCAGTCAGTTGGTGCGAAACCTGTGGGAGCGGGC
>NZ_AKJE01000083.1 GCF_000282495.1 Pseudomonas sp. GM79 | reverse complement strand
CGCTTGGGGCGAGACCTTTTGGGTACTTTTGGGGCGTTTGCCAAAAGTGCCTCGCCGTAAGGGCGAAACCCTAAGCCGCCGTTACCGCAGCAACGGATATGTACACCACCAACCAAAACATGGTCGGCCCACAGGCCGCCATGGCAATCAAGACCGCAAAGGACACAAAAAAACCCGGCGCCATCACTGACACCGGGTTCTTTAAACAAGAAGCAAACCGTTACTCGGCAAGCACCTGACCAATCGTCGGGTCCTTGAACAAGCGGGTCAACGCATCACTCAACACATCACTGACCAGCTTGGTATTGGTTTCCTGATTCGGCGCCATGCCAAAACGCTGATCGAGCGACGCGCCGTAGCGACCGCTATAACGACGGTTGGCATTCTGCACATCCGAACGGAACGTCGCGCCAATCGTTGCCTCAGTCACATACAGGCCTTCCTTGGGCGACTGATACTTCAGCTCGGCCAGGGTCACCGTCAATTGCGGTGCATTCAGCGCATTGGCCGTCGGGGTAAAGCCCAGCAAGCGCACGGCCGCTTCAGCCTGAGCCTGCAACTTCGGCAGAATCTGCGCGCCCTGCACGGTGATTGCACTGGTCTCCGGATACAGACCACCACGAGTCCCCAGCGTTGGCGACGGACGACCGTCCACCACACGCACCACCACCGGCTGGCCACGGCCGACCGGCGCCAGCTGAGCTGTCAGCTTGGGTTCCGGGTTCAGTTGTTGCGGGCTGTGGGCGCAGCCGACGAGGGTCAAACTGGTCACAGTGATCAAACCGAACAACAGGCGTTGCAACATGCTCTTCTCTCCAGAATCAGGCACAAACAGGCCCGCAGTATAGCGGTGCGCCACTGCGGCGAACTAGCTTCGCACAACGATTACTGAAATCTCTGACAAACACGGCGTAGCGCGGTTCCTGTCACACATCTGTCACCGACCTTACACATGCATGTCATGGCTCATTGGCAACCTTCACAGCAGTCACCCCACAAGGTACTTTGCCATGCGTTTTCTCATCTCAATGTTCGCGCCACGTCCACTGCATCGCTGTTTTGCCCTGCTCGACCGCGATGGCCGCTGCCAGGCATTCAAACAGTGCAGCCTGCAGCCCATGGGCGATGGTTGGGTCGAAATCGAAGAAATCCGCCTCAACTGGCTGCACCATCCCCTGCCCGCCAGCGCCCGTGTCAGCCAGCGCCAGCCACGTGCGCGCGCACAACAACTGTTGACCACCTGACCGGACGCCTAATAAAAGTCATTAAACACGACCATTTCCCTGCGTTTCTTAGATACAATCTCCCCCCGATTATAAGGACGTCTCCTGATCGGGCCTCGCAGCATCGTCAATGCCTCGGTATTGGCACCCCCGCACCGCCCACAGAGAGCCGCCCACACAGATCGAGTGAAGCTGGCGCGCTTGCTGTTCCCTAAGCAAAAACACCACTTTTCGCGAATCTGCAGAGCTGTCATTACGCTCGGTTACTGAGCTGTTTGCCCGTTTTGCTTGTCATGTATCCCATGGCGGCAATCCATCCGGGCACGGTGCCAGGCTGGGACAGCCCTTTTTTGAGGTTCACGTCTTCAAAAGAGCGTGAAAAAAACGGGTTTTCACAACTTCACAAGAGTGTGGCGAGCAAATGAATAGTTTTGCGTCTGAACATGCACCATTAGCGTCTACAACAGCCCAACGACACAGGACCGAGTATTCCTTGAACACCGGAGCCTGAAGCCTGTCCGCTACGGATTTGGTTGCACAAACGGATGTCTCGACCATAAGTCGAATTGCCAGCTGCGTGCCGAAATGAGTTCATGTGACTCTTGAAGCCAGGCCGCATGCATCCGTCGAAGTTGCAAAAAATTGCGAAGATTCGGACATGGCGATCCTGGCCATGGGTACCTGGGGCATCACTGACATCGCCCCGGAACGCCTGGCAGCTATGCCGACAATTTGGTGCTGCAGATTTTGGAGACGCGTTAAATGGCGCATAACGAAGCAGTCGACGTAGTACTGGTTGGGGCCGGCATCATGAGTGCCACCCTTGCGGTACTGCTCAAAGAGCTCGACCCCGCGATCAAGCTGGAAGTCGTCGAGCTGATGGATTCCGGTGCCGCGGAGAGTTCCAATCCGTGGAACAACGCCGGTACCGGTCACGCCGGGCTGTGTGAGCTGAACTACACGCCGCAGGCCGCCGACGGCACCGTCGACATCAAGAAAGCCGTGCATATCAACACCCAGTTCGAGGTGTCGAAGCAGTTCTGGTCCTACCTGACCAAGAAAGGCACGTTCGGCTCGTGCAAGTCGTTCATCAGCCCGGTGCCGCACCTGAGCTTCGTGCAGGGCGACGACGGCGTCTCCTTCCTCAAGGAACGTTTCAAGACGCTGAGCAAACATCACGCCTTCTCGGACATGGAATACACCGAAGACAAGGCCAAAATGGCCGAGTGGATGCCGTTGATGATGCCGGGCCGCCCGGCTGACGAAGTCGTCGCCGCCACCCGCGTGATGAACGGTACCGACGTCAACTTCGGCGCCCTGACCAACCAATTGCTCACGCACCTGACCAGCGCACCCGATGCCCAGGTCAAGTACTGCAAGCGCGTCACCGGCCTGAAGCGCAACAACGGCGGCTGGACCGTCAGCATCAAGGACGTCAATACCGGCAACAGCCGTGATGTTGACGCCAAGTTCGTGTTCCTCGGCGCTGGCGGGGCGGCACTGCCGCTGTTGCAAGCCTCGGGCATCGAAGAAAGCAAAGGCTTCGGCGGCTTCCCGATCAGCGGCCAATGGCTGCGTTGCGACAACCCGGAGGTGGTCAAGCACCATCAGGCCAAGGTCTACAGCCAGGCGGCGGTCGGTTCGCCACCGATGTCCGTGCCGCACCTGGACACCCGAGTGGTCGATGGCAAGAAGTCCCTGCTGTTCGGGCCTTACGCCGGTTTCACCACCAAGTTCCTCAAGCATGGCTCGTTCATGGACCTGCCGATGTCAGTCCGCGCCGGCAACATCGGCCCGATGCTGGCCGTGGCCAAAAACAACATGGACCTGACCAAGTACCTGGTCAGCGAAGTGATGCAGTCGATGGAACAGCGCCTGGAATCCCTGCGTCGTTTCTACCCTGAAGCGAAAGCCGAAGACTGGCGCCTGGAAGTGGCCGGTCAACGGGTGCAGATCATCAAGAAAGACCCGAAGAAAGGCGGCGTTCTGCAGTTCGGTACCG
The DNA here is from genome assembly GCF_000282495.1 of Pseudomonas sp. GM79. Lineage (GTDB taxonomy): Bacteria > Pseudomonadota > Gammaproteobacteria > Pseudomonadales > Pseudomonadaceae > Aquipseudomonas. The sequence continues at coordinate 50,088 of NZ_AKJE01000083.1, read as the reverse complement.
AACTGGTCGCAGCCAGGGACGGTTCGCTTGCGGCACTGCTCGGCGCCTCGCCAGGCGCTTCGGTGACTGTTTCGATCATGCTTGAGCTGATCGAAAAATGCTTCCCGAACAAAGCCTCCGGTGAATGGGCTGCCAAACTGGCGGAAATTTTCCCGGCTCGGGAAAAAGTCCTGGAAACCGACGCTGCGCTGTATCGCAAGATCAATGCGCACAACAACGTCGCGCTGGAACTGGTTGAAGCCAGTAACGAGACCGAAAGCTACGCTTGATTCGGCCGCATAAAAAACGCCCCGTCCTCATTGAAGGCGGGGCGTTTTTTTGTGCCGCTAAAAAGATCGCAGCCTCGCTTCGCTCGACAGCTCCTACAGGTATGAGCGAACTATTTGTAGGAGCTGTCGAGCGAAGCGAGGCTGCGATCTTTTGATCCTGATCTTTTGATCTTAACCGCGAGCCTTGTCGATCAACTCGATGTATTCGGCCGCGTTGCGCTGATCCTTGATCAGGGCAACGAAGTCATTGCCGTGCACATCCTTGCCATCCAGGTCCAGACCAGCTTCAACAAAGAACGTCAGAAAACGCTCGAAGTCATCGATGCGCAGGCCACGGTAAGCCTTGATCAGTTTGTGCAGCGACGGTGAAGTGGCGTCGACCGGCTCAAAATCGAGGAACAGCTTGATCTGTGCATCGCCGATCTCGTCACCAATCACTTGCTTCTTATCTTTACGCATTGCCGACTCCAGCTCGCAGACATTTCACGGGGCGGGCAGTTTACCCCTGCCCGGGCGTAAGGCTCAACGCGGACGAACGCTGCCAGTGTGCAGATCGGCCCAGATATGGCCGTTGGCGTAGCTGAGGAACTGGCAATACACCGTGTCGTTGCGCAACAAGTCGATTACCACCCGGTACTGGGCCATTGGGTAGAAGAGCGTCAGGGTTTTGCTTTTTTCGTCGTAGATCGGCTTCTTCAGGCTTTTGCTTTCGCCATCGAAGTTGACCAGCACCTGGCTGATGGTCGCGCCCTTGTTCAAGGATTTGCCCTTGAGGCGGATCAGCAATGGCGATGTGACCGGGATCGGCTGTTGGTTGGACTGGCGCTGGCTGCCGATCACCACCGAATACTCGGTAACCTGCAACAGTTGCTGCTGCTCGGGCTCAGCGTCACGCAGGGTCAAGTCGTCCGGGGGCAAAAACTGCGAATGCATCGGCGACGGGGCTGCGGCCAGGGGCAGGCTGAGGGTCAGCAACAGGGCGGCGCAGCTGCGGATCAAAAGGCTCATGACAGGCTCCGGGGGCGGGGCCAAGCACTCTAGCATGAGGATCTACCCGGCGAATAACCGATCCAGGTCAATACTCTGGAAGACAAGGCTGGGCATACTGAAAGAGCTTTCAGCCCCATTTCGACAGTGCACCCTCTGTTGTGGAGTACCCATGTCATTCTCCATGCCCCTGTTATTCGCCGCCTGGCGTCAGACTTGGCGCGCAGGCTATAGCCTCAGACGTTTGCGCGGCGATATCAGCGCCGGGGTGACGGTCGGGATTATCGCCATCCCTCTGGCCATGGCCCTGGCGATTGCGGTGGGGGTAGCGCCCCAGCAAGGTCTGTATACGGTGCTGATCGCCGCGCCCCTGATCGCCCTGACGGGAGGCTCGCGCTTCAATGTCAGCGGGCCGACAGCCGCATTCGTGGTGATACTGCTGCCGATCAACCAACAATATGGTCTGGGTGGCCTGCTGCTTTGCACCATGCTAGCCGGGGCAATCCTGATTGCCTTGGGGCTGATTCGGGCCGGACGGCTGATTCAGTACATCCCTTACCCAGTGACCTTGGGCTTTACCGCCGGGATCGGTATTGTCATCGCCACCCTTCAATTAAAGGATTTGTTGGGCCTGAGTAACACCGGGCATGCCGAACATTACATCGAGCAATTAGGCGGGCTGCTCCAGGCGTTACCCAGCGCTCGTCTGGGGGACGGGATCATCGGTGTCATGTGCCTGGCGGTGCTGATCGTCTGGCCGCGTTTTGTGCCGAGGATTCCGGGGCATCTGGTGGCGCTGGCCGTCGGCGCATTGCTGGGGGTGGCACTGGAAAGCGGCGGGTTAGCGGTTGCGACGCTGGGGGAGCGCTTCAGCTATATCGTCGATGGCGTCAGCCATCCCGGCATACCGCCATTTCTGCCGAGCTTCGACTGGCCGTGGAATCTGCCGGGGCCCTACGGCCAGCCGCTGCACCTGTCTTACGACCTGATCCGCCAATTAATGGCGCCAGCCTTTGCCATCGCCATGCTCGGTGCCATCGAATCATTGTTGTGCGCGGTGGTGGCCGACGGCATGACGGGCAGCAAACACGACCCTAACGCCGAACTTCTGGGTCAAGGCCTGGGCAATCTGGTCGCACCGCTGTTCGGCGGCATTACCGCCACCGCGGCAATCGCCCGCAGCGCCACCAACGTGCGCAGCGGAGCGTTTTCGCCATTGGCGGCGATTATCCACAGTGCGGTGGTGTTGCTGGCGATACTCGCCCTCGCGCCCCTGTTCAGCTACTTGCCGATGGCGGCGCTGGCGGCATTGCTGGTGATGGTGGCGTGGAACATGAGCGAAGCCCGGCACGTCGTGCACACCTTGCGCATTGCACCGCGCAGCGATGTGCTGGTCTTGCTGACCTGCCTGAGCCTGACGGTGCTGTTCGACATGGTGCTGGCCGTCGCCGTCGGCCTGCTGCTGGCCGCCGGTTTGTTCATCAAACGCATGAGCGACCTCACGGACACCGCCGAACTGCCTCGCGAGTTCCATCAAGCCTTACAGGATATGCCGGAGCATGTTCGTTGCTATGCGATACGCGGGCCGCTGTTTTTCGGTGCTGCGGAAAAAGCCCTGGGCGTACTGCGCAAATTCAGCCCGGAGGTCAAAGTGGTGATTGTCGAGATGAGTGCCGTGCCCATGCTGGACATGACGGCGTTGGCGGCCTTCGACAATATCCTCAGGGATTACCGCACCGATGGCATCGGCCTGATTCTGGTCGGAACCGCTCCACGGGTACGCCTGAAACTCAGGCGCGCGGGCATCCATCGGGAACAGAGACAGTTGGCCTACGTGAATAATCTGGAACAGGCTCGACGCAAAAGCGAACGCTGGCTCGCCGGACAGGGCTGAGCGCGCAGTTCAAGCAAGCTGCGCACGCATCCCGATGTGAGGCCTTGCATTCAAGCCTCAACATACCTGGCGGCCAATCGCCCCCAGACAATCATCCTGTTTACATGCCTTTAACGGCAAAAATCCCGTTGGCGTTACGCCAGTAGCCTTTGTAGTCCATGCCGTAACCGAAGATGTAACGGTCGATGCACGGCAGGCCGACGAAATCGGCTTTCAGGTCCGGGCGAGCCTTGCGGTCGTGGTCCTTGTCGATCAGCACGGCGGTGTGCACTTTGCGGGCACCGGCGTGTTTGCAGAAGTCGATGATCGCGCCCAGGGTATGACCCTCGTCGAGGATGTCGTCGATGATCAGCACGTCACGGTCGATGAACGAAACTTCCGGCTTGGCTTTCCAGAACAGCTCGCCGCCGCTGGTTTCGTTGCGATAGCGAGTGGCGTGCAGGTAGGACGCTTCCAGCGGGAATTGCAGATGGGTGAGCAGCTTGCCGGCGAAAATCAGGCCGCCGTTCATCACACAGAACACCACCGGATTGCTTTCAGCCAGTTGTTCGTTGATGTGTGCACCGACGCGGGCGATGGCCGCCTCGACTTCAGCTTCGGTGTACAGGCAGTCAGCCTCTCGCATGATTTGACGGATATGCTCGAGATCAGCGGACATGGCGCTCTCCAAGGGGGTTTGAGGGGGAGGGACGGATTCGGAAAAGCGGGCAAAGGTACGCATCAAGCGAGGCCAGATCAAGCGTTTGTGGACTAACGTTCTGTATGTCTATAGGACAACACCCTCGGATAGATTAATCTAGGCCGGTTTTTTTGCCCGCCGCCGGAGCCTTTCCCCATGCCCATCCTTGAGATCCGCCATCCGCTGATCCGTCATAAACTTGGCCTTATGCGCCGCGCCGACATTAGCACGAAGAATTTCCGTGAGCTCGCTCAGGAAGTCGGCGCCCTGCTGACCTATGAAGCCACCAAAGACTTGCCGCTGGAAAGCTACGACATCGAAGGCTGGTGCGGCACGGTGTCGGTCGAGAAAATCGCCGGCAAGAAGATTACCGTGGTGCCGATCCTGCGTGCCGGTATCGGCATGCTCGAAGGCGTGCTCAGCCTGATCCCGGGCGCCAAAGTCAGCGCCGTGGGCGTGGCCCGCAACGAGGAAACCCTCGAAGCCCACACCTACCTTGAGAAACTGGTACCGGAAATCGACGAGCGTCTGGCGATGATCATCGACCCGATGCTCGCCACTGGTGGCTCGATGGTCGCCACTATCGACCTGCTGAAAAAGGCCGGTTGCAAGGACATCCGCGCGATGGTCCTGGTGGCTGCCCCTGAAGGCATCGCCGCTGTAGGCAAAGCTCACCCGGACGTGATGATCTACACCGCCTCCATTGACGAAAAACTCAACGAACACGGTTACATCATCCCAGGCTTGGGCGATGCCGGTGACAAGATCTTCGGCACCAAGCAGAAGGACGCTTGAGCATGCAGCAAGAGTTCAACGATCCGCTCTGGCGCACGGTGCTGTCGGGTGCACAGATGCTGTTCGTGGCCTTTGGCGCGCTGGTGTTGATGCCGTTGATCACCGGCCTCGACCCGAACGTGGCGCTGTTCACCGCAGGTTTGGGGACGATTCTGTTCCAGATCGTCACCGGGCGTCAGGTGCCGGTGTTCCTGGCATCGAGCTTCGCCTTCATCACGCCGATCATTCTCGCCAAGGGCCAGTTTGGCCTGGCGGCGACCATGGGCGGGGTGATGGCGGCCGGTTTCGTCTACACCTTCCTCGGCCTTGCCGTGAAGATCAAAGGCACCGGGTTCATCGACCGCCTGCTGCCACCGGTGGTGATTGGCCCGGTGATCATCTCCATCGGCCTGGCCATGGCACCGATCGCCGCCAACATGGCGATGGGCAAGGCTGGCGATGGCACTGAACTGATTCCTTACCAGACAGCGATGTTGATCTCGATGCCGGCGCTGCTGACCACCCTGATTGTCGCGGTGTTCGGCAAAGGCATTTTCCGCCTGGTGCCGATCATCTCCGGCGTATTGGTGGGTTTTGCCATGGCGTTCTACTTCGGTGTGGTCGACACCGCGAAGATTGCTGCTGCACCGTGGTTTGCGATTCCACAGTTCACGGCGCCGGAATTCAACTGGCAGGCGATTCTGTTCATCGTTCCGGTAGCCCTGGCCCCGGCCATCGAGCACATCGGCGGCGTGATTGCCGTGGGTAGCGTGACGGGGCGCGATTATTTGAAGAAGCCCGGCCTGCACCGCACATTGCTCGGCGATGGCATTGCCACCACCGCGGCCGGTCTGTTCGGCGGCCCGCCCAACACCACCTACGCCGAAGTGACTGGCGCGGTGATGCTGACCAAAAACTACAACCCCAAAATCATGACTTGGGCGGCGATCTTCGCAATCAGCCTGGCGTTCATCGGCAAGTTCGGCGCCCTGCTGCAAAGCATCCCGGTGCCGGTGATGGGCGGGATTCTCTGCCTGTTGTTCGGTTCGATTGCTGCGGTGGGGATGAACACCATGATTCGCCACAAGATCGACCTGGGCGAAGCACGCAATCTGGTGATTGTCTCGGTGACGCTGGTGTTCGGGATTGGCGGAGTGCTGATCGGCACCGGTACCGGCCCGGACGATTTCGGCCTCAAAGGCATCGCGCTGTGCGCGGTGGTGGCGATTGCGCTGAACCTGTTGCTGCCGGGCCATGACAGCTGGAAGCACAAGAAGGCGGATGAGCCGCTGATCTAAGCAGGTCTCAAGAACGCCATCGCGGGCAAGCCCGCTCCCACAAGGTCAGCGCAAAACCTGTGGGAGCGGGCTTGCCCGCGATGCTTTTAAAGGGCCAACGGCGCCCGTTCACACAATGCGTTCAACGCCTTGGCCCACTGCGCATCATCATTGAGGCACGGCACCAGCACCAACTCCTTCCCTCCCGCTTCGCGGAACTGCTCCTTCCCGCGATCACCGATCTCTTCCAGGGTTTCGATGCAATCGGCGACGAACGCCGGGCACATCACCAGGACTTTCTTCACGCCGCTTTTGGCCAACTCATCGAGGCGTGCTTCGGTGTAGGGTTCGATCCACTTGGCCCGGCCCAGACGCGACTGGAACGACACCGACCACTTGCCGTCCGGCAGGCCCATGCGCTTGGCAAACTCTGCGGCGGTGCGCAGACACTGACCGCGATAACAGGTCGCGACCACTTCCGGCGGCGCACCGGCGCAGCAATCGCCACCACCTTCGAAGCTGTGACCCGGATTGAGCTTCTTCAGGTGCCGCTCCGGCAAACCATGAAAGCTCAGCAGCAGGTGATCGTAAGCCTGCTGCAAATATGGCGTAGCGCTGGCCACCAGGGCATCGAGGTATTCTGGCTGATCGTAGAACGGCTGGAGGATCGAGAACTGCACGTCGAGTTTCTTCTCCCGCACCACCCGCTTGGCCTCTTCGATCACCGTGGTCACGGTGCTGTCGGCAAACTGCGGATAGAGCGGCGCCAGGGTGATTTTTTTGTGACCCTGAGCCGCCAGACGAATCAGCGTCGACTCAATGGATGGCTCGCCGTAGCGCATCGCCAGCTCCACCGGCCCGTGGGACCATTGCGCGGTCATGGCCCGTTGCAGACGACGGCTGAGCACCACCAGTGGCGAGCCGTCCGCCCACCAGATCGACGCATAAGCGTGGGCCGATTGCTCTGGGCGCTTGATCAGAATCAACGACACCAGTAAACGCCGCACCGGCCACGGCAGGTCGATCACATACGGGTCCATCAGAAATTGATTGAGGTAGCTGCGCACATCCGCCACCGAGGTGGAAGCGGGTGAACCCAGGTTGACCAGAAGCAACGCGTGATCGGTCATGCAACGTCCTATTTCTCAAGGCGGCTGGACACATCGTCCAACGCCGCGCGCAAATCAGTGAACTGGAAAGTGAAGCCCGCTTCCAGCAAGCGAGCCGGCATGGCCTTCTGGCCACCCAGCAGCAACAATGACAACTCGCCCAGGCCCACCTTCAACACGAGGGTTGGCATCGGCATGAACGCCGGACGATGCAACACGCTACCCAACGTTTGGGCGAATTCGCGATTGCGCACCGGCTTGGGCGCGCAGGCATTATATGGACCGCTGGCCTCATTGCGGTGTAGAAGAAAATCAATCAGGGCTATTTGATCCTTGATATGAATCCACGACATCCACTGCCGACCACTGCCGAGAGGCCCGCCCAGCCCCAGTTTGAATGGCAACAACAGCCGCGACAAAAAGCCGCCCTCGGCGGACAGCACCAACCCGGTACGAATGAGGATCACGCGAATGCCCAAGGCTTCGGCGCGTTGCGCGGTTTCCTCCCAGGCGACGCACAACTGGCTGGCGAAATCATCAATGACCGGTGGAGATTCTTCAGTCAACTCCCGCTCACCACCGTCGCCGTACCAACCGATCGCGGAGCCAGAAATCAATACCGTCGGTTTCTGCTCGCGGCTTTCGAGCCAGGCCAACAGGGTTTCGGTCAGGGTGATCCGGCTGCTCCACAACAACGCCTTGCGTTTGTGCGTCCAGAGCCGATCGGCAATCGGTGCGCCCGCGAGGTTGATAATTGCATCCACCGGTTCTTGACCCAGGTCCTCAAGCCGTGCGATTCCACGTACCTGAGTGCCACAGACTTTGGCGACTTTTGCAGGCGTGCGACTCCAGACCGTCAGGCGATGTCCCTGGCTCAACCAGTGTCGGCAGAGTTGACGTCCTATCAAACCAGTACCGCCGGTCAGCAATATGTGCATGACATCTTCCTCGCGTGGCGTTTTACCCTGATCACTAGTCTATTTTTATAAGCAGGGATCTTTGGTATTGGGCAGGCTCTGTGCTTAACAATAGGCCAAGCTGTCAGAACGAGGACGCTAAAAGTTATACCAAAAAACAATATTGTACAGGTTTGAACCACGGCGTAGTCTGTACAGAAAGGTAAACGAGGCCCCTATGACTGTACCTATCGCAATCATCGGCACCGGCATCGCCGGACTCTCAGCCGCCCAGGCCCTGACGGAGGCCGGGCATGTCGTTCAACTTTTCGATAAAAGCCGCGGCAGTGGCGGACGCATGTCGAGCAAGCGCAGCGATGCGGGTGCTCTGGACATGGGCGCGCAATATTTCACTGCTCGCGACCGCCGCTTCGTCACCGAAGTCCAGCGCTGGCAAACCAATGGTTGGGTCGCCGTATGGACGCCGCAGCTCTATACCTTCCACGGCGGCCAGCTCAGACCTTCGCCGGATGAACAGACACGCTGGGTCGGCACACCACGCATGAGCGCGATCACGCGCGGCCTGCTCGGTGATCTGGAAGTGCATTTCGCTTGCCGCATCACCGAGGTCTATCGCGGTGAAGAACATTGGCATCTGCAAGACGCCGAGGGCTTCACCCATGGCCCGTTCAGTCATGTTGTGATCGCCACGCCAGCCCCTCAGGCAACCGCGCTGCTGGCGACCGCACCGAAACTCGCCGGAGCCGCCGCCGGGGTAAAAATGGAACCCACCTGGGCCGTCGCACTGGCGTTCGACACGCCACTGGAAACCGCCATCGAAGGTTGCTTCGTGCAGGACAGTCCGCTGGACTGGCTGGCGCGCAACCGCAGCAAACCAGGACGCGACACCACCCTCGATACCTGGGTGCTGCATGCCACCAGTGCCTGGAGCCGGCAGCATATCGACCTGCCCAAGGAAGCGGTGATCGAGCAATTGCACGGTGCTTTCGCCGAGCTGCTGAACGATGCCATGCCTGCTCCGACCTTCAGCCTCGCTCACCGCTGGCTGTACGCCCGGCCGGCCAGCAGCCATGAATGGGGTGCCCTGGCTGATGCTGATCTGGGCCTGTATGTGTGCGGCGACTGGTGCCTGTCTGGCCGTGTCGAAGGTGCCTGGCTCAGTGGTCAGGAAGCAGCCCGCCGGCTGCATGAACACCTGCAGTGAATTGAATCGCTGCTGTCGACATGGGCAGCAGCACCGCAAAAAACTTATACAAAAACTTTGACTTGTACACCTTTGAATCTATGATGAAGTCATGTTGTACAGATCTAATAATCTGTACAGGTCTGGATTCGAGGCGCCCCGATGCCCCCTACAGCCATGAAACCCAAAATCGCCATCAGCGCTTGCCTGATGGGAGCCGAGGTGCGTTACAACGGTGGGCACAAGGCGTCACCTCTGTGCAGCCGCATCCTCTCTGACTATTTCGATTTCGTCCCGGTGTGCCCGGAAGTCGCCATTGGCCTGGGTATCCCTCGCGAACCGATCCGCCTGGTCGGCAACCCCGAGCACCCGGAGGCTGTCGGCACCGTCCACCCTGAGATCAACGTCACCCGACCTCTGGCCGAGCACGGTCAAAAAATGGCGCTGGAGCTGGATGACATCTGCGGCTATATCTTCATGCAGAAATCCCCTTCGTGCGGGCTGGAACGGGTCAAGGTCTACCACGCCAACGGCGCACCAGTGGACGGCGGTAGCCGTGGTATCTACGCCCAAGCCTTCTGTGCATTGCATCCTGATTTACCGGTGGAAGAAGACGGCCGCCTCAACGACCCGGTGCTGCGGGAAAACTTCCTCACCCGCGTGTTCGCCTACAGCGCCTGGCAGCAATTGCTGCAAACAGGCCTGACCCGGCGCGGCCTCATTGACTTTCACTCGCGCTACAAATACCTGCTGATGGCCCACAACCCGGTGCAATACAAAACCCTGGGCAACTTGTTGGGCAACATGGGGCAAACCGATCCGCAAGTGCTCGGCCCACGCTATTTCAGCGAGCTGATGGCGGCCCTGAAAAAGTGCGCCACACGCCGCACCCACACCAACGTGCTGCAGCACCTCAGCGGTTATCTCAAACAGGCCATCAGCACTGAAGACAAACAGGAAGTGCAGCACGTCATCGGCCAATACCGCAGGGGCATCGTGCCGCTGGTGGTGCCATTGATGTTGCTCAAACACTACTTTCGCCAATACCCGGATCCGTACATTGCGCAACAGGTTTACCTGCAACCGCACCCGGAAAACCTCAGCCTGCGAAACGCGATTTAATGAAAAATCCACCGGATTCCAGCGCCAGCGAAGACCTCGGCACTGACTTCAAGAAGGCCTTGGACGCTGGTTGGCTGCCCATTCGTGAAGTGTCCCGGCAGACCGGAGTCAATGCTGTCACCTTGCGCGCCTGGGAACGGCGCTATGGGCTGATTGTGCCCCAGCGTACGCCCAAGGGGCACCGGCTGTTCTGTGCCGAGCACGTGCAACGGATCCTGACGATCCTTACCTGGCTCAATCGCGGGGTGGCTGTCAGCCAGGTCAAACAATTGCTCGACACGCCACAGGGGCTTACCGCCCCCATCGGGAACGATTGGCTGGTGCTGCGCAAGTCATTGCTGCAAGCGGTCACTCAGCTGGCCGAACGCACCCTCGATGACACGGTAAATCAAGCGATGGCGCTGTATCCGCCACGCACCTTGTGTGAACAATTACTGATGCCGTTGCTGGCGGAACTGGAGCAACGCTGGCAAGGCCAGTTCGGCGCGCAAATGGAGCGGGTGTTTGTTTATTCCTGGTTGCGCAGCAAATTCGGCGCGAGGATCTACCATAACAACCGTCAGTTGCGCACCGCGCCGCTGTTGCTGATCAATTACTCGGACCTGCCACTGGAGCCTTATCTGTGGCTCACCGCCTGGCTGATCAGCAGCATCGATTGTCCGGTAGAAGTCTTCGACTGGCCGCTCCCCGCTGGCGAACTTGCGCTGGCGGTCGATCACCTGCAAGCCCGCGGCGTACTGCTGTATTCCAGCAAAGCCATGAATCTTTCACAGCTGACGAAACTTTTGAATGGCGTCAGCTGCCCAAAAATGATTGCCGGGGCAACGGTGTGCATCCACCACACCGAGTTATCCGCAAGAACCGCCGCCATTGCTGACTTGTCCCTGGCCGAAGACCCATTATCGGCTCATCAGGGCCTGATTCAGCGCGGGCTCATTTAATGGCGTATTTCAATGATCGTGCGGATACCACCATGCAATTGATCTGGCTGCGCAGCGACTTGCGTCTACACGACAACACCGCCCTCTCGGCCGCTGCAGCCCGCGGCCCGAGTGTGGCGGTGTATTTGCTGAGTCCGCAGCAATGGCTGGCGCATGACGATGCGCCGTGCAAAGTGGATTTCTGGCTGCGCAACCTTGGCGAGTTACGCCATGCGCTGGACGCCCTGAACATCCCGCTGCTGATTCGCAAGGCGTCCCGCTGGGATGAGGCACCGAAGGTCCTGCTCGAGTTGTGCCAGCAATTGAAAATCGGCGCAGTGCACGTCAACGAAGAGTACGGCATTCATGAAACCCGTCGTGATGCCGCGGTGGCCCAAATCCTGAAAGCCCAAGGCATCGACTTTTACAGCTATCTTGATCAATTGTTGCTCAAGCCTGGCACCGTGCTGACCAGAACCGGCACCTATTTCCAGGTCTTCAGCCAGTTCCGCAAGGTCTGCTACGAACGCTTGCATGCATCATTGCCGAGATTGGTTACCGCCCCCGCCATCCAGGCGCCGCTGGGTATCGCCAGTGACGAACCGCCCTCTCGTGTCGAGGGCTTCGACACGCCCAGCGACAGTTTGCGTGCTCTCTGGCCGGCCGGCGAAACTGAAGCCCGACGCCGCCTCGAGACTTTTACCGACACACAGATCGACTATTACCACAGCGAGCGTGATTTCCCGGCAAAACCCGGCACCAGCCAGCTCTCGGCCTATCTCACCGCCGGGGTCATCTCCCCTCGCCAGTGTCTGCACGCCGCGTTGCAAAGCAATCAGGGGGAATTCGAAAGCGGCAAGGTCGGTGCCGTCACCTGGATCAACGAGTTGCTGTGGCGAGAATTCTACAAACACATTCTGGTGGGCTACCCACGGGTTTCCCGGCACCGCGCCTTTCGCCCGGAAACCGAAGCCCTGGCCTGGCGTGATGCCCCGGAAGACCTCAAGGCCTGGCAACAAGGCCGTACCGGCCTGCCGATCATCGATGCCGCCATGCGCCAATTGCTGGAAACCGGCTGGATGCACAACCGTTTGCGCATGATCGTGGCAATGTTCCTGACCAAAAACCTGCTGATCGACTGGCGTGAAGGCGAGCGTTTCTTCATGCGGCATCTGATTGACGGCGATCTGGCGGCGAACAACGGTGGCTGGCAGTGGAGTTCGTCCACCGGCACCGATTCGGCACCCTACTTCCGGATTTTCAACCCCTTGAGCCAGTCGGAAAAATTCGACGCCGAAGGGGTTTTCATCAAACATTGGTTGCCGCAGATCAACGAAATGAATAAAAAAGACCTGCACAATCGCGCGAGACTCGACGGATTATTCGGTGTGACGGATTATCCATCGCCGATTGTCAACCTGAGCACTTCCCGCGAACGGGCCTTGGCCGCGTTCAAGAACCTGCCGTCGCGACAGGGTTTATCGCCACCGGAATCACCTTGATAGCGCAGTTTTACGTATGAACATGGGATTGAATCAGGAAGATAAAGGAGATTGAGATGAGTCGTACACCTCCAAGGCGATACTGGTTGACCGGCGCAAGCAACGGTATTGGTGCCGCGTTGGCCGAAGAAATACTGAAAACCGGTGCCCATCTGGCCGTCAGCTCCCGCTCATTGGCGCCATTGAAAGCCTTGTCTCAGCGTTATCCCGGGCAAGTGTTGGTGGTTGCCGGTGATTTGACCAACAGCCAACGGGTGCGCGAAATCGGCGAGCAGATTGCCAGCCAATGGGGCTCTCTGGATACCATGATCCTCAACGCGGGGACCTGCGAATACGTCGACGTCAATCAGTTCGACTCATCAATCATCGAGCACATCGTGCGTACCAACCTGCTTGCCAGCAGCTATTGCATCGAAGCTGCCCGCCCCCTGCTGCGAGCGGGCACTGCGCCGCATCTGGTGGCCCTGGCCAGCTCGGTGACCTACCTGCCTCTGCCACGGGCCGAAGCCTATGGCGATTCAAAGCCCGGATTGCGTCACCTTTTCGAATCCTTGCGCATCGACGTGGCGCCGGAAAACATCGAAATGACCGTAGTCAGCCCAGGGCTTATCGATACCCCCCTGAGCAACGAGGTTTCACAACACCTCGATTGGTCGGCGGACAAAGCTGCGCGGTACCTCTTCAACCTGCTCAAGCATCGGCCACTGGAGCTCCCTTTACCGGAACTGCTCATGCCTGTCCTTTGGCCTCTGCCGCAAAAGCCCGGCCAGAGGGGACTGGAAATCGGCAAGCGCATGGAGCGAAACAACCCGCCAATCGAAGATCTGCCGTGAAACTTGAGCGTCTGTCAGGCCTTTCACACAGCGCGGCCCCACTGGCTTACACTGCGCGCCATGAAAACTATTCCCCATACGCAAATCGCCGAACCGGCGATCACCTGCTCGACCTGCGCGGCCTGCTGCTGCCAGCTTGAAGTCATGTTGATCACCGACACCGGCGTGCCCGAGCGTTTTATCGATACCGATGATTGGGGCGGGGAAGTCATGCTGCGACTGGATGACGGCTGGTGCGCCGCGCTGGATCGCGACAGCATGATGTGCACCATCTACGAAAAACGTCCGCTGATTTGCCGGGAATTCGAAATGGGCGCACCGGAATGCATCACCGAACGCCAGGGGATTGCGACGGCGTATCGGTGAGCGAATACAGCAGGCCATGAAGATCCAATGTGGGAGCGGGCTTGCTCGCGAAAGCGGATTGTCAGTCAACATCAATGTTGAATGTTAAATCGCATTCGCGAGCAAGCCCGCTCCCACATTAAAAGTGCAGTAATGCTTACAACGGCATCGTGTAATGCAGCGAATAACTCTCTACACCATCGTTCGGGCTGCTGATCCCGGCATTGGAATAGTGCGTGGCGCGAATCCCGACTTCATGTCCGCCGGTAAAGCGCAGACCAAACCCGAAACGATCTTCGAACTGAAAGGCCCCGCCAAGTTTGTTGTCCTCGACTTCAGTGTTGGCAAACACCGCGATGCCGATACCCGCTTCAACGTAGGGTTTGATGGTCTGACCGGCAAACTCATACACCAGCACCGGCGAGAACGACACACTGTGATTGCTCGACGTTTCATCGCCCTCCCAGTAGGTGTAAGCACCGCTCCAGTAGCCGGTCAAGCGACCGATATCACTCTGCAGCCAACTCTTGTCCCAGTCGAATTGCATGCCCAGTCGGTAAGTCATGGTCGAATCGCTGGTCTGGCCGACCCCGAATTCCACCCCTGCTGCCTGCGCGGTAAAACTGTGCCCCATCAATGCGGTCGCAATCGCGGCCAAGCAGAATAGTCGCTTCATTAGAAACATCCTTTTCCGAACAATTTCGTATGGTTTTTATGCTGCCCAACAGACAAAGCTATAGAAGTTGAAGCTTGATCAGAAGTTCAGCTCAATTATTCGTGTCATCTCTTTTTTATCTACAAGTCGAAGCTTTGCACAACACCCGTCGAATGCCACAAAACCGGCAAGATATTTCTGAAATGTTCCGTATCCGCGCTCGACCAGAACCGGGTAGCGCGAGCAGGTCCCTCGGCCAGCAACTCACGCTCGGCCAACAATCGTTGAAGCTGCCGTGCCACAGCGGCACCGGTATCGATCAGGCTGATGCTCTGGGGGAGCATCTGCTTTAGCAGTGGCTTTAGAAAGGGATAATGCGTGCAGCCAAGAATGATCGTGTCTGCACCGGCAGCCAGCAGCGGATCGACATACCCTTGCAGCAACTGACGCAATGCCTCGCTGTGCAAATCGCCATTTTCAATCAGCTCCACCAGTCCGGGGCATGGTTGGGTGATGACTCGCACATCGACGGCGAAACGGTCGAGCAAGGCGGCGAACTTGGCACTCTGTAAAGTGCCGGTGGTGGCGAGTACGCCAACTACACCGCTGCGCGTCGCCGCAGCCGCCGGTTTGACCGCGGGCTCCATGCCGACAATGGGCCACTCGGGGAAATCGCGCCGCAAGTCCGCAACACCCGCGACGGTCGCGGTGTTGCAAGCGAGCACCAGCGCCTTGGCGCCCTGCTGCTGAAAAAATTGCGCCATGACACTGCAACGCTGACTGATGAATGCCGGTGATTTCTCACCGTAGGGAATATTCCCGCAATCGCCGAGGTACAAAAGAGACTCGTTGGGCAGCAACTGCTGGATCTCGGCCAGCACGGAAAGTCCACCGACGCCGGAATCGAATACAGCAATCGGCGCTTCACGCATGGCTTGACCCGCAGACGCTGCAGCCCGGATCACGCTTGACCCGCAATTCACGGAAGCGCGTGCCCAAGGCATCGATCAATAACAGGCGCCCCACCAGCGGCTCGCCGAACCCCACCAGCAATTTCAGCGCTTCGAGGGCTTGCAAGCTACCGACCAGGCCCACCAGCGGACCGAGTACGCCGGCCTCGCTGCAAGTCAGCTCGGCTTCGCTGCCGTGCCCGTATAAACAGTGGTAACACGGGCTTTCCGGACGGCGGGAGTCGAAGACCGACAATTGCCCTTCCAGCCGAATCGCCGCGCCGCTGACCAGCGGTTTGCGCGCAGCCACACACGCGGCGTTGACCGCTTCGCGGGTGGAAAAATTATCAGAACAGTCCAGCACCAGATCCACCGCCGCCACTGCCGCCGCCAAAGAGTCTTCATCCAGGGCGGTGCGATGGGCAATCAGCTGAATCTCGGGATTAATCGCGCTCAGGCGCTGGATCGCCGAATCGACCTTGCTCAGGCCGACGCTGTCGGTGTCGTGAACGATCTGACGTTGCAGATTGGTCAGGTCGACCGTGTCGAAGTCCGCCAGATGCAACTCACCGACACCGGCCGCCGCCAGGTACAGCGCCACCGGTGAGCCCAGACCTCCGAGGCCGACAATCAGCACACGGCTTTCCTTGAGCCGTAACTGGCCGTCGATGTCGACGTGTTGCAGAAGAATCTGCCGGCTATAGCGCAGTAATTCCTGATCATTCAGCACGGCAAGCGCCCCAGACTGATGCGTTCGTGACCGCCCAGATCGGTGCGGCTGTGGACCTCTTCAAAGCCGCGGGTCAGCAGCAAATCGCGCACGGCCTCGGCTTGATCGTAACCATGTTCGAGCATCAACCAGCCACCTGCCTCAAGATGATCCGGCGCCTGATCGACGATCAGACGTAAATCGTCGAGTCCATCGACGCCAGCCACCAGAGCACTGGCCGGTTCGAAGCGCACGTCGCCCTGCGCCAGATGCGGATCGGTCGAAGCAATGTAGGGCGGATTGCTGATGATCAATTGAAAGCGCTGGCCTTCCAAAGCACTGAACCAATGACTGCTCAGCACCGTGGCGTTGTTCAGGTGCAGCCGCTGGCGATTGCGCTCGGCCAGGGCGACGGCTTCCAGCACGCGATCCACGGCGGTGACTTTCCAGGCTGGACGCTCGCTGGCCAGCGCCAGGGCAATGGCGCCGCTGCCGGTGCCCAAATCGAGCACCAAGGCCTGTGTGGCCGGCAACAGTTGCAGCGCGGTCTCTACCAGTAATTCGGTGTCGGGACGCGGAATCAGCGTGTGGGGCGCGACCTCCAGGTCGAGCTTCCAGAAGCCCTGCTGCCCCAGAATGTAAGCCACCGGCTCACCACTACGGCGGCGTTGCAGGTACTCGGCAAATTTCAGTGCCGCTTCGCTCGGGACTATCCGCTCAGGCCAGGTGTGCAGAAAACTGCGGGATTTACCCAAGGCAGCCGCCAGCAGCAATTCGGCATCCAGACGCGCGGTGGGCGAGTCGGGCAAATCAGCGGCGCGCAACAAACTGGCAATGATCGTCATTTACTCACCTATCGCTGCCAATTGGTCGGCCTGGTACTCGGCCAACAGCGGTTCGATCACCGCATCCACGCCACCGGCGAGAATTTCGTCGAGCGAATACAGCGTCAGGTTGACCCGGTGGTCGGTGACCCGGCCCTGGGCAAAGTTGTAGGTGCGAATGCGCTCGGAGCGGTCACCGGAACCCACCAGCAATTTACGCTCGCTAGCGATGGCGTTCGCGGCGGCGCTGGTCTGCTGATCGTTAAGCTTGGCCGACAGCCAGGACATCGCCCGGGCGCGATTCTTGTGCTGGGAACGCTCTTCCTGGCACTCGACGACAATACCGGACGGCAAGTGCGTGATGCGGATCGCCGAGTCGGTCTTGTTGACGTGCTGACCACCGGCACCGGAGGAGCGATAGGTGTCGATCCGCAGGTCTGCCGGGTTGATCTCGATCGCTTCCTGCTCGTCCGGCTCGGGCAACACGGCCACGGTGCAGGCCGAGGTGTGGATGCGGCCCTGGGATTCAGTGGCCGGAACCCGCTGTACGCGATGCGCGCCGGATTCGAATTTCAGCTTGCCGTAAACGTTCTCGCCTTCGACCCGGGCAATGACTTCTTTATAGCCGCCGTGTTCGCCTTCATTCTCCGAGAGAATCTCTACTCGCCAGCCACGCCGTTCGGCGTAACGCGAATACATGCGGAACAGGTCGCCGGAGAAAATCGCTGCCTCGTCACCGCCGGTGCCGGCACGGATTTCGAGGAATACGTTGCGCCCGTCGTTCGGGTCTTTGGGCAGCAGCATGCGTTGCAGTTGGGCTTCGATTTCGATCAGCTGCTCTTTGGCTTCGCGGACTTCTTCCACGGCCATTTCGCGCATGTCCGGATCGCTGTCCTTGAGCAGCGCCTGAGCCCCTTCGAGGTCACCCTGCACTTTAAGCAGCTGTTTATAGGTGCCAACGATCGGCTCGACTTCCGCGTATTCCTTGGAATAGGTACGGAACTTGTTTTGATCGGAAATGACCTCGCCGTCGCCAAGCAGGGCGGTCAATTCCTCGAAACGGTCCTGGAGGATGTCCAGCTTATTGAGCAGTGACGCTTTCATTGCGGTTTCTTATCCGAAAAGCTATCCGATGAGCCCTCACCGAGGGCAAAGAGTTCCTGGGCCATGGCCAGCGCATCGAGGCGGCCTTCGGCAGAGAGCTTTTTCAACTGCACGCTCGGTGCGTGCAAGAGTTTATTGGTCAGGCCGCGGGCCAGTTGCACCAGCACGTCTTCGGCGCTGCTGCCATTGGCGAGCATGCGCTGGGCTTTTTGCAATTCTTCGTCACGCAGACGCTCGCTTTGTTGACGATAGGCCTTGAGCACATCCACCGCCGCCAGTTCGCGCAGGCGAACCATGAAATCTTCGGCTCCGACCGATACCATCTCTTCGGCGGCTTGGGCTGCGCCCTGACGGCTCTTGAGGTTTTCGGCGACCACTTCGTGGAGATCGTCGACGCTGTACAGGTAAACGTCGTCCAACTCACCGACTTCCGGTTCGATATCCCGAGGGACGGCGATATCCACCATGAAAATCGGCTTGTGCTTGCGCAATTTCAAGGCACTTTCCACCGCCCCTTTACCGAGAATCGGCAACTGGCTGGCGGTGGAACTGATGACGATGTCGCTGCGCACCAGTTCTGCCGGGATGTCCGAGAGCAGCACTGCGTGGGCGCCGAACTGTTCGGCCAGGATGCTCGCGCGCTCCAGGGTGCGGTTGGCGACCACAATTCGCTTGACCCCCAGCTCATGCAGATGGCGGGCGACCAGGGTGATGGTCTCGCCGGCACCGATCAGCAAAGCCTGGCTGCGTTGCAAATCACTGAAAATCTGTTTCGCTAGGCTGACCGCGGCAAACGCTACGGACACCGGGTTTTCGCCGATAGCGGTGTCGGTCCGCACCTGTTTGGCCGCATTGAAGGTGGCCTGGAACAGCCGCCCGAGCAGCGGACCAATGGTACCGGCCTCGCGAGCGACAGCGTAGGCCGATTTCATCTGACCGAGAATCTGCGGTTCACCCAACACCAGCGAGTCGAGCCCGGAGGCAACCCGCATCATGTGACGAACTGCCGCATCATCTTCATGCACATAAGCGCTCGCTCGCAGCTCATCGAGACTCAAATGATGATAATCGGCCAGCCAGCGCAACACGATGTCAGCCGAAAGGTGATCCTGTTCTATATACAGTTCACTGCGATTGCAGGTGGAGAGGATCGCAGCTTCGCGGCTGTCGGTGAGTCGGCAGAGCTGCTGCAAGGCCTCAACCAGCTGCTCAGGGGTAAAGGCCACGCGCTCGCGGACGTCTACTGAAGCAGTCTTGTGGTTAATACCGAGTGCAAGGAAGGCCATTCAAGGTCGCTGATGGTGACGTGAAGCCGACAATTGTCCTACTTCGACAGAGCCAGAACAACCATTCGATATCTATCGCGCCCGCAAGAGCTGCCGAAGGCTGCGATCCGTTCTCGTTTACAAGGGCGCCGGGTCTGCGAGGATTGCCCGCGCGGGTAAATTGGCCGGGCGGTTATGTTTGACCCAAGGCTTGTGTCATGATGATCCGACCGCAGGTTAGTCGTCCTTTTCCTATATGAATAGATCTTCCGCGTTGCTCCTCGCTTTAGTCTTCCTCAGCGGCTGCCAGGCCTTGGCGCCCGTTTCATCGGACGGTACGCCGCCGGTCGAAGACAGCACTCCGGCCCCTGAAAAGCCCAAGGTTTACAGCTCGTTCAGCGAAGAAACCATCTTCAGCCTGTTGAGCGCCGAACTCGCAGGCCAGCGCAATCGTTACGACATTGCCCTGGACAACTACGTGACCCAGGCCATCAATACCCAGGATCCGGGCATCTCCGAGCGGGCATTTCGCATTGCCGAGTATCTGGGTGCCGATCAGGCTGCCCTCGACACCGCACTGGTCTGGGCCAAAAACGCCCCGGACGATCTCGAGGCGCAACGGGCGGCTGCCGTGCAACTCGCCCGCGCCGGGCGTTATGACGACTCCATGGTCTATATGGAGAAAGTCCTGCAAGGCAAAGGCGACACGCATTTCGATTTCCTCGCCCTGTCCGCAGCCGATACCGACCAGGAAACTCGCAACGGTCTGATGAAAGGTTTTGACCGCTTGCTGCAGCGCCATCCGCACAACAACCAACTGATTTTTGGCAAGGCCTTGTTGCTGCAACAGGACGGCGATACCAAGGGCGCCCTGACCCTGCTCGAAGACAATCCGCCGGACGAGGGCGAAATAGCGCCAATCCTGCTGCGCGCGCGCCTGCTGCAAGGGCTCAACCGTGGCGATGAAGCCTTGCCGCTGCTGCAAAAAAGTATCAAGAAGTACCCGGACGACAAACGCCTGCGCCTGACTTACGCGCGCATGCTGGTTGAACAGGACCGCATGGACGACGCCAAGGTCGAGTTCTCGAGCCTGGTGCAGCAATACCCCGAAGACGACGAATTGCGTTATTCCCTGGCACTGGTCTGCCTGGAAGCCAAAGCCTGGGACGAAGCCAAAGGCTACCTGGAAGATTTGATCGCCCGGGACAGCCACGTCGACTCTGCTCACTTGAACCTGGGGCGCATTGCGGAAGAGCGTAACGACCCGCAGGGCGCACTGATCGAATACGCCCAGGTCGGGCCGGGCAACGATTACCTGCCGGCGCAATTGCGTCAGGCCGATATTCTGATGAACAATGGCAAGACCGCCGAAGCCCAAAGCCGTCTGGCAGCGGAGCGCGGCGAGCAACCTGATTACGCGATCCAGTTGTATCTGATCGAAGCCGAAACCTTGTCCGCCAACAAACAGGGCGACAAGGCCTGGAAAATCTTGCAGCAAGCCCTGCAGCAATACCCGGACGACCTGAATCTGCTGTATACCCGGGCCATGCTGGCAGAAAAACGCAATGACCTGGCGCAGATGGAAAAAGATCTGCGACTGATCATCAAGCGCGATCCGAACAACGCGATGGCGTTGAACGCCCTCGGCTACACCCTGTCCGACCGCACCACACGCTACGCCGAAGCCAAGGCCTTGATCGAACAGGCGCACCAGATCAACCCTGAAGACCCGGCCGTCCTGGACAGCCTCGGATGGGTCAATTTCCGCCTGGGCAACCTCGATGAAGCCGAGCGCTATTTGCGCCAGGCGCTGGAGCGCTTCCCCGATCAGGAAGTTGCCGCGCACCTGGGCGAAGTCCTGTGGGCCAACGGCAAACAACGCGAAGCCAAGCAAATCTGGAGCAAGTTCCTCAAGGAACAACCCGACAGCCCTACCCTGCGTGGCACCATCAAACGCCTGACCGGATCAGAGACTCTTTAAAATCATGTTTTTGCGCCACCTCATTATTTTCAGCTTCATCGCCCTGCTCGCCGGTTGCGCGGGCTTCGTAGCCCGCGAATCGGTCCAGGGTCAAGGCAACAAGGCCCAATGGCGCGAGCACAAACAGCAACTGACCGGCCTCGATGGCTGGCAGATCAACGGCAAAATCGGCATCCGCGCACCAAAAGATTCGGGCAGCGGCACGTTGTTCTGGCTGCAACGCCAGGATTACTACGACATCCGCCTTTCCGGTCCGCTGGGTAGGGGCGCGGCCCGCTTGACCGGTCGTCCGGGCAAAGTATCGCTGGAAGTGGCCAATCAGGGCCGCTATGACGCGCCGACCCCGGAAGCCCTGGTTGAAGAACAACTGGGCTGGAAATTGCCGGTATCCCATCTGGCATGGTGGGTTCGCGGGCTCCCGGCCCCGGACAGCAAAAGTCGCCTGACCCTCGACGTCGACAGCCGTCTGGCCAATCTCGAACAGGATGGCTGGCAGGTCGAGTACCTCAGTTATGCCGAGCAAAACGGCTACTGGCTGCCCGAGCGGATCAAACTGCATGGCACCGACCTTGATGTCACGTTGGTGATCAAGGAATGGCAACCACGCAAACTGGGGCAGTGAACATGACTGCGCCACGCCTGACATTGCCCTCGCCCGCCAAGCTCAACTTGATGCTGCACATCCTCGGTCGTCGCGAAGACGGTTACCACGAGTTGCAGACGATTTTTCAGTTCCTCGATTACGGCGATGAAATCACCTTCGCCGTTCGCGACGATGGCGTGATTCGGTTGCACACCGAATTCGCCGACGTCCCTCACGACAGCAACCTGATCGTCAAAGCCGCAAAAAAACTTCAGGCGCAATCCGGTTGTTCGCTGGGTGTCGACATCTGGATCGAAAAAATCCTGCCCATGGGCGGTGGCATCGGTGGCGGCAGTTCGAATGCGGCAACCACGTTGCTGGGCCTCAATCATCTTTGGCAACTGGGTTGGGATGAGGATCGACTGGCCGCGCTGGGCCTTACGCTTGGCGCCGACGTCCCGGTTTTCGTGCGTGGCCACGCGGCCTTCGCCGAGGGCGTGGGGGAAAAACTCACCCCTGTAGAGCCCGAAGAACCGTGGTATCTCGTACTGGTGCCGCAAGTATCTGTAAGTACAGCAGAAATTTTTTCAGATCCACTGTTGACACGTAACACTCCTCCCATTAAAGTGCGCCCCGTTCCCAAGGGAAACAGTCGAAATGACTGCTTACCGGTGGTAGCAAGGCGTTATCCAGATGTACGTAACGCATTGAATTTGTTAGGTAAATTTACCGAAGCAAAACTCACCGGAACTGGAAGTTGTGTGTTTGGGGGCTTCCCAAGCAAAGCTGAAGCTGATAAAGTCTCGGCCCTTCTGACAGAGACCCTTACAGGGTTTGTAGCAAAAGGAAGCAACATTTCGATGTTGCATCGCAAGCTGCAAAGTCTGCTCTAAAGGAATCGATTACTGGGTAATCGTTGCAACAGATACAGGGGCGTCGCCAAGCGGTAAGGCAGCAGGTTTTGATCCTGCCATGCGTTGGTTCGAATCCAGCCGCCCCTGCCATTTTTCTATACTCATCCAGGTTACCCTCAGCCTTCAGGTACTGCGCGTGTCCAAGATGATGGTCTTTACGGGGAACGCTAACCCCGATCTGGCTCGGCGTGTTGTACGTCAGCTGCATATCCCTCTCGGTGACATCTCTGTCGGTAAGTTCTCCGACGGCGAAATTACTGCCGAGATCAATGAAAACGTTCGCGGTAAAGACGTTTTCATTATTCAGCCGACTTGCGCTCCGACCAACGATAACCTGATGGAACTGGTAGTGATGGCTGATGCCTTCCGCCGCTCCTCGGCTACTCGTATCACTGCTGTTATTCCTTACTTTGGTTATGCCCGTCAGGATCGCCGTCCGCGTTCCGCACGTGTGGCTATCAGCGCGAAAGTCGTTGCTGACATGCTTACCGTAGTCGGCATCGACCGTGTTCTCACGGTTGATTTGCATGCTGACCAGATTCAGGGCTTCTTCGATATTCCGGTAGATAACATCTACGGCTCCCCGGTACTGGTGGATGACATTGAAGATCAGCGCTTCGAAAACCTGATGATCGTGTCCCCGGACATTGGTGGCGTCGTGCGTGCACGGGCTGTTGCCAAATCCCTGGGCGTGGATCTCGGGATCATCGACAAACGCCGTGAGAAAGCCAATCACTCTGAAGTGATGCATATCATCGGTGATGTCGAAGGGCGTACCTGTATTCTGGTCGATGACATGGTCGATACCGCCGGCACTCTGTGCCACGCGGCCAAGGCCTTGAAAGAGCATGGCGCTGCCAAGGTTTTCGCCTACTGCACGCACCCTGTGCTGTCGGGTCGGGCGATCGAAAACATTGAAAATTCCGTGCTGGACGAGCTGGTGGTAACAAATACCATCCCGCTGTCCGCTGCAGCACAAGCCTGTGCACGTATCCGTCAACTGGATATCGCGCCGGTAGTTGCCGAGGCGGTCCGCCGCATCAGCAATGAAGAATCGATCAGCGCGATGTTCCGATAAGGGCCCTGCCCTTTCATTACATCTCGTTGACGAAAAGCGCCCCGCCCCGGCATTCCTGTCGGGGCGGGGCTTTTTTGCCCATATCGCCTTTAGCGCTGGTCGCAAACGCTGGGGCGAATGTGGTTATTTTGGAGATACAACATGAACGATTTTACTCTGAATGCTGAAGTGCGTTCCGACCTGGGGAAAGGTGCGAGCCGCCGCCTGCGTCGTCTCGCAAGCCTGGTTCCAGCTGTAGTTTACGGTGGCGAAAAAGCCCCTGAATCCATCAGCATGCTGGCTAAAGAAGTTGCCAAACTGCTCGAAAACGAAGCGGCTTACAGCCACATCATCGAGCTGAACGTTGGCGGCACCAAGCAAAACGTAATCATCAAAGCCCTGCAGCGTCACCCGGCCAAAGGCCACGTGTTGCACGCCGACTTCGTACGCGTAGTTGCCGGCCAGAAACTGACCGCTATCGTTCCAGTGCACTTCATCAACGAAGCTGCTCCGATCAAGAAAGGCGGCGAAATCTCGCACGTTGTTTCTGAAATCGAAGTTTCGTGCCTGCCGAAAGACCTGCCTGAATTCATCGAAGTTGACCTGGCTGATGCCGAAGTCGGCGCGATCATTCACCTGTCTGACCTCAAAGCCCCTAAAGGCGTTGAGTTTGTTGCTCTGGCTCACGGTAACGACCTGGCTGTTGCCAACGTTCACGCTCCACGTGTTGCTCCAGAAGCTACTGAAGGCGCAGCAGAGTAATTTCACTCTGTTCGCCGGAGTGACCGGAACATCGCGGACTAGAGCGTAGCGAGAAAGCGGGCGAGAACGCGGAGTTTACATAATGGTAAATGAGCACTTGTCGTCCACTTTCGCCGCACACCCTGATCGCGGCGATGTTATCCATCACTTCAAGGAAGGGCCCCTATCGTGACTGCCATCAAACTGATCGTTGGCCTGGGAAATCCAGGCGCTGAATACGAACAGACCCGGCATAACGCAGGGGCCCTTTTTGTTGAGCGCATCGCACAAGCACAGGGCGTCAACCTTGTGGCCGATCGCAAATATTTCGGCCTGACCGGGCGCTATTCGCATCAGGGTCAGGATGTTCGTCTGCTGATTCCCACCACCTACATGAACCGCAGCGGCCAGGCCGTCGCGGCACTTGCCGGCTTCTTCCGCATCAAGCCTGAAGAAATCCTGGTGGCGCATGACGAACTCGATCTGCCTCCGGGCGTTGCCAAGCTCAAACAGGGCGGCGGCCATGGCGGTCACAACGGGTTGCGCGACATCATCGCGCAACTGGGCAATCAGAATACCTTTCACCGCTTGCGGCTTGGCATTGGCCACCCGGGCGTTGCCAGTATGGTTTCAAATTTCGTCCTGGGTCGTGCGCCACGCGCCGAACAGGAAAAACTCGATGCCAGCATCGACTTTGCCCTCGGCGTGCTGCCGGATATCCTCGCCGGGGAATGGAACCGCGCGATGAAAAACCTGCACAGCCAGAAGGCCTGACTCTAACTCCTCGGGGAAACACCATGGGATTCAATTGCGGCATCGTCGGCCTGCCTAACGTCGGCAAGTCCACCCTGTTCAACGCCCTGACCAAATCCGGGATCGCGGCCGAGAACTTCCCCTTCTGCACGATCGAGCCGAACACCGGCATCGTGCCGATGCCGGATCCGCGTCTGGAAGCCCTGGCAGCCATCGTCAATCCAAAGCGCATCCTGCCGACCACCATGGAGTTCGTCGACATCGCCGGCCTGGTTGCCGGCGCCTCGAAAGGTGAAGGCCTGGGCAACAAGTTCCTCGCCAACATCCGCGAGACCGATGCCATCGCTCACGTGGTCCGCTGCTTCGAAGACGAGAACGTGATTCACGTCTCCAACAGCGTCGACCCGAAACGCGACATCGAGATCATCGACCTGGAACTGATCTTCGCCGACCTCGACAGTTGCGAGAAGCAACTGCAGAAAGTCGCCCGTAACGCCAAAGGTGGTGACAAGGACGCCGTAGTCCAAAAAGCCCTGCTGGAGCAGTTGATCGCTCACTTCACCCTCGGCAAGCCAGCGCGCACGCTGATGAAGAACATGGGCGCCGACGACAAAGCGGTGATTCGTGGCTTCCATCTGCTGACCACCAAGCCGGTCATGTACATCGCCAACGTTGCTGAAGACGGTTTCGAGAACAACCCACTGCTGGACATCGTCAAAGCCATCGCCGAAGAAGAAGGCGCCATGGTGGTTCCGGTCTGCAACAAGATCGAAGCCGAAATCGCCGAACTGGAAGACGGTGAAGAGAAAGACATGTTCCTCGAAGCCCTGGGCCTCGAAGAGCCTGGCCTGAACCGCGTAATCCGCGCCGGCTACGAAATGCTGCACCTGCAGACCTACTTCACCGCCGGTGTCGAAGAAGTCCGCGCCTGGACCGTCCGCGTCGGTGCCACCGCACCACAAGCCGCTGGCGTGATCCACACCGACTTCGAAAAAGGCTTCATCCGCGCCGAAGTCATCGCCTACGACGACTTCATCCAGTACAAGGGCGAAGCCGGCACCAAAGAAGCCGGCAAATGGCGTCTGGAAGGCAAGGATTACATCGTGAAAGACGGCGACGTGATGCACTTCCGTTTTAACGTGTAACGGTGACCGTGGATTTACACGGACCTCGATAGACTGAAAATCCCCGTAATCACTCGCTGATACGGGGATTTTTGCGTCTTGGGCTCACGGGTTGTTGATCAGAACGACCATCTGCTCACTCCCTATTGGTCTGGAAGCGGCGACATACTGAAAACTGCCCCATTGAAACTCGACATCGGGCACAGACCCTTCCTCGCAAGCAGTGAGTTTCACCGCAGATCGCCCCCCCCCGGCGACACGCGTTCTCACACAGGCGCTCTGCTAGACTAAAAAAACGGCTTATCCGTGATCAGGGGAACCGTCATGCTGGAGACATTCGAGCGCTATCCACTCATGTTTGGCCCAACGCCGATCGAGAAACTGAATCGTCTATCGGCCTGTCTCGGTGGCAATATCGATCTCTATGCCAAACGTGAAGACTGCAACTCTGGACTTGCGTTTGGCGGCAACAAGATCCGAAAGCTGGAATACATCATTCCCGATGCAATCGCTTCGCAGGCAGACACGTTAGTGTCCATCGGTGGTGTCCAGTCGAACCACACGCGCCAGGTCGCAGCTGTCGCGGCCAAACTCGGTATGAAGTGCCGTCTCGTTCAAGAAAGCTGGGTTCCATTCCCGGATGCAGTCTACGACCGGGTTGGGAATATTCTGATGAGCCGCGTGCTGGGAGCGGAGATTGAATTCGTCGACGAAGGTTTCGATATCGGTATCCGCGAGAGCTGGGAGCGGGCGCTGGAGGACGTCAAGGCCAAAGGAGGCAAACCCTATGCTATTCCCGCCGGTGCGTCCATGCACAAATATGGAGGTCTCGGCTATGTCGGCTTCGCCGAAGAAGTACGCGAGCAAGAAGCCAGGATGGGGATCAAATTTGATTACATCATCGTCTGCACGGTGACTGGCTCCACCCATGCGGGCATGCTGGTTGGGTTCGCCAAGGATGGACGTGCTCGCAATGTGATTGGTATTGACGCCTCTGCCACGCCTGAGCAAACCAGGGCACAAGTATTGGCAATCGCTCAGCATACGGCGCAGCTTATTGGGCTTGGCCAGGAAATCACCGCTGACGATGTTGTCCTTAAAGAAGACTACGCCTATCCGGCCTACGGCATTCCATCAGAAGAAACCAACGCAGCCATCCGTTTGTGCGCTCGCATGGAAGGCATGATGACGGACCCGGTCTACGAGGGAAAATCCATGCAAGGCCTCATTGATCTTGTCCGCCAAGGGTTTTTCCCGACGGGGTCGAAGGTACTTTATGCACATCTTGGCGGGGTACCAGCGATTAACGCGTATAGCTATATCTATCGAAACGGCTGACTTTGCCGGTCCGCCTCAGACTTTTCGGGTTCTTGGCAAGAAGATCGCCAACACCCCAAGCAGCGGCAAGGACGAGCACAGGAAGTACACATATTCAATGCCGTGAATATCCGCCAGATGCCCAAGCAATGCCGCGCCAATCCCGCCGAAACCGAACATCAGACCGAAGAACACCCCGGCAATCATCCCGACATTCCCCGGCACCAGTTCTTGCGCATACACCACGATGGCCGAGAACGCCGAGGCGAGGATGAATCCGATCACCACGCTCAGGACGCTGGTCCAGAACAGATCGACGTGGGGCAACATCAGGGTGAACGGTGCGACGCCAAGGATCGAGAACCAGATCACCGCCTTGCGCCCGATCTTGTCGCCAATCGGCCCGCCGAAGAAGGTCCCTGCCGCTACCGCACCGAGAAACAGGAACAGATGCAGCTGCGAACTGGCCACCGACAGGTCGAATTTTTCAATCAGGTAGAACGTGAAGTAACTGGTGAGACTGGCCATGTAGAAATACTTGGAGAACACCAGCAATCCAAGCACTACCAGCGCGCTGATCACCCGGCCTTTCGACAAGCCGTGAGTCGCTGCCTGACCTTGTTTGAGTTTGAACAGGTTCAGGTGGTTGGCATACCAACGGCTGATCCGATACAGCACGAACAGCGCAAACAGCGCGAACAATCCGAACCAGGCCACATGCCCCTGACCGTAGGGAATGATGATCGCCGCCGCCAGCAACGGCCCGAAAGCCGAACCCGCATTACCGCCGACCTGAAACGTCGACTGCGCCAAGCCGAAACGCCCACCCGAGGCCAGTCGCGCCACACGGGAAGCTTCCGGGTGAAAGGTCGATGAACCGACACCGATCAACCCCGCCGCCAGCAGAATCATCGGAAAACTTCCGACCACAGACATCAGCAGAATGCCGATCAATGTGCAGACAGTACCGGCCGGCAACAGCCAGGGTTTGGGATGACGATCAGTGTGGTAACCGACCCATGGCTGCAACAGCGAGGCCGTCAGTTGAAAGGTCAGGGTGATCAGACCGATCTGGGTGAAGGTCAGGCCATAGCTGGCCTTGAGCATCGGATAGATCGACGGCAATACCGCCTGAATCAGGTCGTTGATCAAATGCGCCAGCGCTACCGCGCCGATGATGCGCATGACCAACGGACTGCTTTGTGAAGTGGCGGGCGCCGACGTCGCGGCGGACTGAGCGTTGCTGATGGCCATGAGAGTTTCCGTACTGCGGATGGGTGCGCACTGGCAGGTCGGTCAATGTGCCATTTTTCGGTGCAGGTGCGCTATCCCCTTAGCCTGCTAACGACTTCAAAAAAAGAAGGTGATAGCGCAACGCCATGGTCTGAATCTTGCCTTGCTTATCCGCTTCAACGCGGCCCCTTACAAAGGGAACCGAGAATGGGAAGTTTCGCTACAGAGTCGGCCTACAGAGCGGACCGAGGTGAACTTTCGAGGCCTTTTAGAAGGGCACAAGTCGCGGTCGCAATGACCTCGATGCACGCCAATGGGGCGTGGTGTCCAGAGGAGTCATGGGGCATGCAGGCTTTTTTATCACCGGGGATCGGGCTGCTGGGGCGATTCGGCTTCGCGCGCAAATTTCAGCTGCTGTTTCTGCTGTTTATCCTGCCACTGGCGGGCAGCCTGTGGATGATCGGCCAGGACCATCGTGACAAGTTGAGCCTGATCTCTGGCGAACGCGCCGGGGTTCGGCAATTGCTCGCCCTCGATGCGCTCGACAACCTGCTCGCCGCCCAGCGTGACCGCGCAGCTCGTTGGCGCGCCACCGAAACCAATCGCCAACCGACACCCGCAACCATCGCGGCGATGGCAGCGTTCGACGAGGTTCAGCCGGCCGTCGCCCAAGCCATTACGGACTTGGGCAATACCCTGAAAACCGAAGGCGCCGAGGGTCAAACCCTCACCCGCTATCAGGCTCTGCAAACCGCCCTCACCGGCCTGGACTCGAAAAGCCTGAGCAACGTCGGTTGGTGGCCAGACGGTTACGATCGCTTCACCCATGCCTTGAGTGCTCTGCAAGCCTTGCGCGAACAAATTGCCATGGACACTCGCCTGACCCTCGCACCGTGGCTGGAAACCTGGCTGCTGACGCAGATTTCCACTCAACACGCACCGGACCTGATCGAACGGGTCGGGCGTCTCGCCGCGGTCGGTCAGGCCTCAGTAGTATCCGGGCAGTTCACTCTGCAAAGCCGTCTACAACTGCGGGACTTGCGTAGCCGCATCGGCGATGCGCGGGAGCAGCTTGTTAAAACGGCTGGCCTGCTGGAAACACGCCTGCCCAGCGCCCTGCAAACCTGGGCCGGGCAATACCACGACAGCCTCAAACACCTGGACGCCGGTTTGAAAGTGCTGGATGAGGGCGTCTTCGGCGGCAGCATCAACCTCAAACCGGAAGACTTTGAACGCAGCCTCGACGCCCTCCTTGGCGACCTCGCCAAGTTGCGCCAGCAATCGTTGGTTTCCCTGGATCAACGACTGGATTATTACCACGGCTCGGCCATTCGCCAGTTCATTCTGGTGGCGACAATTTTGGGCTGCCTGCTGCTGGCCGCGCTGTACCTGTTTATCTGTTTACAGGCCTCGATCCGTCGCAGCGCCAGTGGCATCACGCTCCTGGCCGAAGCACTGCGTGACGGCAACCTGAGCTTGCAAGTACCGGTGCAGGGCCGCGACGAACTGGCGGCGATCAGCACCGCCTTGAATGTCGCCGTGGTGCAACTGCGCAACAGTCTGTTGGGGGTCGATCACGAAACCCTGCAACTGAGCAACGCGGTGCGCGCGCTCAACGATCACTCCAGCGGCGCGCTAGGCGAAGTCGAGGCTCAGCAGTTGCAGATCAGTCAGATCGCCGCTGCGGCCACGCAATTGGCGGCGACCTCGCAAGGGGTCGCCCAGAGTTGCGAACAGGCCTCAGGCAGCGCTCAGCACACCCAGCGCATCGCCGCCGACAGCAGCCGAGACAGCCAACGCACGACAGCGAGTATTCAGCAGCTCAATCAGCGTTTGAACGACACCGCGGCGGCATTGGGTCGGGTCAGCGAGCAAGGACAGCAAATTCAATTGGTGGTCGATACCATTCGCGGCGTCGCCGAGCAGACCAACCTGCTGGCCCTCAACGCCGCCATCGAGGCCGCACGGGCCGGCGAGCAAGGTCGTGGTTTTGCCGTAGTGGCCGATGAAGTGCGCAGCCTGTCGCAACGCACCCAGTCCTCCACTGCGCAAATCGCCGGCACCGTCGACAGCCTGCGCAGCACCGTCAACGAAGCGGTAAGCCTGATGGAAGCCGCCTGCGGCCAGGCACAATCGGACGCGCAAGCCGTCACGGGCCTCGGCGAGCGCCTGGGGGAAATCGCCAGCGCGGTGCAGAGCGTCACCGACACCCTGGCGCAGATCGCCACCGCTGTCGAAGAGCAAGCGAGCACCGCCGATGAAGTCAGCGGCAACATCCAGCAAGTCGATCAGGCGGCGGTACGCTTGCTTGAAGGCGCACGGGCGGTGAACCTGGCTGCGGACACCTTGAGCCAGGGCAGCAAGGCCTTGAGTGCGAATACCGGGAGATTTCAGCTCGGTTGACGCCCTCCGCTGACCCGACTTTTCGGGTCAGCGGGATAAGCGGTTGAAAGTGTGGAGAAATATTTTAAATTTACGCTTGACGCATCTTCGTTCCAGGTGAATAATGCGCGCCACTTGGCTACATAGCTCAGTTGGTTAGAGCATAGCATTCATAATGCTGGGGTCCGGGGTTCAAGTCCCTGTGTAGCCACCAAGTACTAAAAACGGCTTACCGAAAGGTAGGCCGTTTTTTTATGCCTCGAGAAAAGTGGCATTGTTTCAGGACAGCGGACCTGATTTGCGTCGCGTCTCCCAGGCCGATAAAGTCCCCGGACATTTTATCCCATGGACGGAGTGCCCCGCGTGTTCTCAGCCTTCCACTTGAGTCGCTATCGCCTGTCAGCTTTTTCGCTGATCGCCACCGCTTTAACCCTCGCCGCGTGTAATACCCTGCCCTCTTCGCCGCCAGTCTCTACTCTGCCGGTCGCGCCAGAAATCGCCTCTGGTTATCGCACCGACCTGCAGACCCGGCATGCCTCGAAACACATGGCCGCAGCCGCCAACCCGCTGGCAGCCGAAGCCGGGCGGGAGATGCTGCGTCAGGGCGGCTCGGCGATAGATGCGGTCATTGCCATGCAAGCGGTGTTGACGCTGGTCGAACCGCAATCATCGGGTATCGGCGGTGGCGCGTTGATTGTGCTGGGGGATGGCAAGGCTGTACGCACCTATGACGGGCGCGAAACCGCTCCGGCCGGCGCCACCGAGAAACTGTTCCTGCAAGCCGACGGTAAACCAATGCCGTTCACCCAGGCACAGATCGGCGGGCGCTCGGTGGGGACGCCGGGTGTATTGCGGGCGCTAGAGCTGGCCCATCAGAAACACGGTCGCCTACCGTGGACGAAGCTGTTCGAATCCGCGATCAAACTCGCGGAACAAGGCTTCGCCATCTCGCCACGACTGCATCAGTTAATCGCGGCGGACTCGTTCATACCGCGCTCACCGGACATGGCCGCCTACTTTCTGAATGCCGATGGCAGCCCGAAAGCCGTCGGTACGCAACTAAAAAATCCGGCACTCGCCGCAGTGTTCAAGCGCATCGCCAAGGAAGGTCCCGACGCACTGTACAAAGGCCCGATCGCAAATGAGATCGTCGCCAAGGTTCAGGGCCACGCCAACCCCGGCAGCCTGTCGCTGAACGACCTCCAAGGCTACAAGGCCAAGGAGCGCGCGCCGCTGTGCACCGACTACAAACGCTGGCAGGTCTGCGGCATGCCGCCCCCATCGTCGGGCGGGATCGCCGTGGCGCAAATTCTTGGCACCTTGCAGGCATTGGAATCCCGCGACCCGCGTTTTGCCCTTGCACCACTCAAACCGCTCAAGACCAGCAAACCGGCAGGCATCGAACCCGCCCCGGAAGCTGTGCACCTGATCGCCGAAGCCGAGCGCCTGGCTTACGCCGACCGAGCGCAGTATGTCGCCGACACCGACTTCGTACCTGTGCCGGTAAAAGGTCTGATCGACCCGACTTATTTGACCAGCCGCGCCTCCTTGATCGGCGATCGCAGCATGGGTATGGCCAAACCCGGTACCCCGCCGGGCATTCGGGTTGCCTACGCGCCGGACCGCTCGCCACTGCGCATCTCCACCTCCCAAGTGGTGGCGGTCGATGACTCAGGCGGCGCCGTGTCCATGACCACCACCGTGGAGGCAGCATTTGGCTCGCACCTGATGGTCCAGGGTTTCCTGCTCAACAACCAGATGACCGACTTCTCGTTCATCCCCGAAGAAAACGGGCAAAAAGTCGCCAACCGTGTTGAACCGGGTAAACGCCCGCGCTCGTCCATGGCACCCACGCTGATCTTCGACCGTCAGAACGGCGAGTTCCTGGCCACCGTCGGCTCCCCCGGCGGCTCGCAGATCATCGAGTACGTGGTCAAATCCACCATCGGCCTGCTCGACTGGAATCTCGATCCGCAAGCGGCCATCAACCTGCCCAATTTCGGCAGCCGTAACGGCCCGACCGAACTGGAACAGGGTCAGTTCAGCACAGAGCTGATTCAGGCGCTGAAGGACAAAGGGCACAGCGTGAACGAGATCGACATGACCAGCGGGACTCAGGCGATTGTTCGGGTCAAGGATGCGCAAGGGAAAGCGGCGTTGGCCGGCGGGGCCGATCCGCGACGTGAGGGAGAAGCGTTGGGGGATTGAGTCGTACGCAAAACTGAGGAAAGGCTTACCGGGCGGTAGGCCTTTTTTTGTTAGCGAAGAATCCTGGTCTGATCAAGCCGCAAAAGCAGGCGTGACCTTTTTAGGGCTATTCACGCCGCACAGCGAGCATCAAGTTGATAATTGATTGGCAAACTGCCCAACCGCGTTCACCACTTTCTGCGCCCCGTCCTGAATCTCGACGATCACTGTGCCCGCCTCCGCTGCCAGTGCCAGCCCCTGTTCGGCCTGGAGTTTGCCATCGGTCATCAGGGCCACGGCGTTGCGTGCCATGTCCTGGTTCTGGCGTACGACGCCGACAATTTCATCGGTCGCCTGGCTGGTGCGCGAGGCCAGTTGCCGGACTTCATCAGCCACCACGGCAAAACCTCGACCCTGCTCACCGGCGCGAGCGGCTTCGATGGCCGCATTGAGCGCCAGCAGGTTGGTCTGTTCGGCGATGCCACTGATGGTTTTGACGATGGTGCCGATCACCAGTGATTGCTCGTTCAGCGCCTCGATGCCTTCGCCTGCGGTTTGCATGTGTTTGGCCAAGTCACGCATGACGTCCACCGCTTGAGTCACCACGGTGGTACCGCGCTGGGCGCTGCTGTCGGTTTGCAGCGAGGTGCTATAGGCGATGTTGGCCGCTTCGGCGACGGCCTGTTCCTGATTGACTTGCTCGGTAATCACCGTGGCGAACTTCACCACTTTGTAGAGTTTGTTGTTGGCGTCGACCACCGGATTGTAGGAAGCCTCCAGCCAGACCACGCGGCCGTGGCTGTCGACGCGCTTGAAGCGATCAGCCACAAATTCGCCGGCGTTCAAGCGGCGCCAGAAGTTCTGATACTCGGGGCTGTTGTATTCCTCTGGCTCACAGAAGGTGCGGTGATGTTTGCCCTGGACCTGCGCCAGACTGTAACCCATGCCGTTGAGAAACCGCTCGTTGGCCATCAGCACGTTGCCATTGAGGTCGAACTCGATGACCGCCGTAGAGCGCACTAGCGCGCCGATCAGGTTCTCATGCTCACGAGACGCCTCGATGGTGCGGGTCAGGTCGCTGGAGTAAATCGAGAAGTGTTTGATCCGGCCATCCGCGGAGCGCACCGGCTGCATGATCGACCGCAGCCAGGCTTCGGCACCATTGCCCCGCAATAAACGAACCGTGCCGGCAAAATGCTCGCCACGGGTTAGCGCAGTCTTGAAGCGGCGGTGGAATTCGTCCGACTTCACATGAACCGGGACGATGTCTTCGATGTGTCGGCCGATCAGTTCGTTGCCCTTGTAGAGCATTTCACCCATAAAGTTCTGGTTGACCGATTGAATCCTGCCATCGGAATCAAGGGTCAGGACCAGCATCTCGCTGTCCAGGCTCTCCTTGACTTGCTGAAGGCTGGAGAGTTCTTCGCGAAGAGCCGACAGCTCCTGCTTCAAGCGTTTGTTGAACATGGGAAGCACCGATGGACAGGGATAAAAAGCTGGATACAGCCTAGCCATCGGCCTTGGGTATATTTTCTGAAGAGTGTTTCAGGGTTGTCCTACAAAAATAGTGGCAAAACGAACATCTTTATACCGCGCCGGCTACCGAACAGCGCCCAATTCGCGGTACTCGCGTGCCGAAATACGCCGCGCTGCTGATGCCCACCGCCCCCATCACTGCGCAGAAAATCACACAAATCCACGGACTCCACGGCATCAGACCGATCAACAACAGCGGTGTGACGCTGGCCCAGGCGGCGTAGGCAATGTTGTAGGTAAAGGAAATCCCCGAGACGCGAATCCGCGCCGGAAACAGGCTGACCATCACCGACGGCACTGCGCCGACTACCCCGCAAGAGAGGCCTGCCACTGCATAGGCCAGACCGAGCCACTGGCCTTCAATGATCAGGCAGGTGTAGAGCACGCCAATACCCAGAGGCAGCAGCAGGCTATACAGCATCACCGTGCGCCAGGCGCCGATGCGATCGACAAGCAGCCCCGCGAGCACACAGCCGATGTTCAGAAACACGATGCCCAAGGCACTCAGGGCGAAGGTATGACTGGCGGTCATGCCGAAGGTTTTTTGCATCATGGTCGGGGTAATGACCACGAATACCACCACGGCCGAGGTCAGCACGCAGGTGAGGATCATCGCCGGCAGCATCGCCAGGCGGTGCTCTCGCAGGACCGTGCGCAGCGGCAGTTCGACAGTAGCCTCGCGCTGGGCCTGCATCGCCATGAATACCGGGGTTTCACTGAGCCAGCGACGTAGCCAGACACCAATGACGCCAAACACACCGCCAAGGAGAAACGGGTAGCGCCAGGCGTAATCAAGGATTTCCGCCGGGGTGAACGTCTGAGCCAGAAAGGTCGCCGTCAGGGCTCCGATCAAGTAGCCCAAAGTCAGCCCCGCCTGCAGGAAACCGAGGGCATAGCCGCGATGCCCGACCGGTGCATGTTCGGCGACGAATACCCAGGCGCTCGGCACTTCACCGCCCACCGCCGCGCCTTGCAGGACCCTCAGGGCCAACAGCAACAGCGGTGCGAAATAGCCGATCTGGGCGTAAGTCGGCATGATCCCGATCAGCAGGCATGGCAACGCCATCATCAGGATGCTCAGGCTGAAAACCTTCTTACGCCCCAGTCGATCGGCGAAATGCGCCATCAGGATTCCACCCAACGGACGCGCCAGGTAGCCGGTGACGAAAATCCCGAAGCTTTGCAGCAGGCGCAGCCATTCGGGCATTTCGGGCGGGAAGAACAATTGGCTGAGGGTCAGCGCGAAAAATACGAAAATGATGAAGTCGTAGATTTCCAGCGCGCCACCAAGGGCTGCAAGCCCCAGGGTCTTGTAGTCCGAGCGGGTGAAGGGCGTCGGGCGCGCGTCGGTGTTGGCAGTCATGGCAAAGAACTCTGGCAGGCAAAAAACCAAGGCGCCCATGGTCTACGCAAATGCGCTTGTGGACAACCCATCAGACCCTGGTCCCAAACACCCAAAACAACGTCAGCACTGGCCCACTCTTCCATCCCTCACTGCCAGCGCCCCGACGAAAGATGCTTTCGCGGATGAAGGATGCTCTCAGACTGGCGATCTTTTCATGTGGGTACTGGACCGTTCGACACAAGTAGTTTCAGTATGTACTCGCCCCGCCTCCGAGGGCTCACGCTGAAAAGGATCTGAGCATGTTAAAACTCGCAGGACTCACCCTGGCCGCACTCACCCTGAGTACCGCCGTCCACGCCGATGTCGATCTGAATCTGGGCAGTACCGAACGGGTCACCCGGCTGTTCTCCTACCCCAACAACTGCAACGTCATCTGCTATCGCGACTGGACGCTGGAGCAGACCGTCGAGCATTACCTGACCCAAAGCGTACAGCGCGATGGCTACAAAACCGCAAAAGTGCTGGTAAAGACCGACAACAATCAGCTCTACGCCACTATCAGCGGTGTGCCCAAAGGCTATGACAAGCCATTGACCGCGTTGCTCAATGCCGGAGATTTGGCTTACAACGGCGCCAGCAAACTGAGTGCCGATAAAAAATGGACCTATAACTGGTACTTGTTCCTGCCGCTGGGCATGGCGCTGGAAAATCGCAAAAGCATCGAACTGCTGCACTTCCCGCCGGATTACTCGCTGACCCAAGCCCAGGACTACCTGGAGTCCAAGACGACCGACCGTTGGGCCACGCTGCTGACTGCCAATGGCATCCCCGACGACCAGACACCGGGCTATCAGACCATCATCGACATCGCGCCGATTGCCGCGCCGTCCAGCGCCGGTAAGGACCTTGAAGGCGTCTATGACTACTTCAAGGATTACCAGACCACCATGGTCAAGGAAGTCAGCCAGAACGCCAGCGGCGCAGCATTGCCAATGGTCGCCTTCGGCGCACCGGTACGTAACTGGATCAAGCAACAATATGGGCCGACCGTAGACGTGCTGGGCCAGGCAACCATCAGCCCGAGCGAGGGTGTGAAAGTACCCGTACTGGGTTCCAACCACCCGAGCTACATCTGGTACGCCGCCGATCCCGAGGCCTATAGCGGCAGCGATGCCCAGGCCAAGGCCGATGCTGCGGGGCTGAAAGTCATGGGGCAGGATTTGAGCGCCGCGTGCTGGCAGGCCGGGATGGGCAGCAAACCGGGCACTGACCCTACCGTTCAGCTGAAAAGCTGTACTCAGACCTGGCAAGTGACCCAGAAAGAAAAAACCTGCGAACTGTTCTACACCTCGATCCGCAACCTGACGCCTGAACAGGCCGTGGCCAAGTGCTCGACAGCGCAGGTCAAATCTCAGTTGAAACAGTTGAAGAGTCCAGCCCTTGTGACCTCCTCCGCCCCTGCTCCACACTTGTAAAACGATAAAGCTCTTTCTCGCGTGAGCCATGGCTGACGCGGAAAAGAGCCTTTTTCGCCTGTCATATTTGACAGTAGACTGATCGTTTCATTTGCGAGATCTTGGGGCATACCATGTGCTGCAGGGCTGACAGGATGTCAGTAGACGGCGGTCGTAGCACTCGCCTGACAAGGATTGTTATGAGAGCTCATGCAGAACAGGCAATACCCCCACCGCCATCGAATGGCATCTATCCGTTTGTAGAATTGCCCCTTCGTCTTGGGTTCCCCTCCAAAGACGACTTTGAAATCATCTACAACGCTCAGGGATTGGCAGTGGCTGTCGTGGCACTGCGCGAGTTCCCGCGCATCAGCCGAATCTGCCGGGTTTCCGGACATTTGCTGCCCTATCGCTGCCGACACACTCGGCAACTGGCTCCAGGAATCCACCTCTACGATCCGCGCTTCTGCGGCCTGCTGAGCCACTCCTGCGATCCCAACGTCTTTCTCGACATGAGCGAGCTGTGGTTATGGGCACTCAAGGACATCAAAAAAGGTGATCGACTGACGATGGATTTCGCCGCGACAGAAGACAAACTGCAGCGGCAGTTCGCTTGCCGCTGCGGTTGTCCCTGCTGCCGGGGCTGGATCATCGGCTATGACGAGTCGCCGAACGCCAATGGAGAACAGTTTTTTCAACACTGGCGTCGACGAAGTTCCAGCTGAAAGGCTCTTACAACGTTTCGACCGGACGCAAACGGTACTGCGGCGGCAACTGTTCGAAACCGCTGATGGTGGCGTTCAGGCTTTTCCAGCGTCCATCCTTGATGCCATAGATGCAACCATGGATCGACAGGCTCTGACCACGGTGCCAGGCGTTTTGCACAATGCTGGTATGACCGACGTTGGCCACCTGCTGGATCACGTTGAGCTCGCAAAGGCGGTCGACCCGCTCTTCTTCGGTGGACAACTTGGCCAGTTCGTCGCGCTTTTCATAATAGAGATCGCGAATCGAGCGCAACCAACCGTCGATCAGGCCCAACTGACGGTCCTGCATCGAGGCGCGTACACCGCCGCAGCCATAGTGGCCGGTCACCAGAATGTGTTTGACCTTGAGCACATCGACCGCGTACTGAATCACTGACAGGCAGTTGAGGTCAGTGTGCAGCACCACGTTGGCCACGTTACGGTGGACGAACAGATCGCCCGGCAACATGCCGACGATCTCGTTTGCTGGCACGCGCGCATCGGAACAGCCGATCCACAGGTATTCCGGGGTTTGCTGACGGGCTAGCTTGGCGAAGAAATCAGGATCTTCCTGCTTGATCGCATCGGCCCAGCGCTCGTTGTTATCAATCAGATCTTGTAAGTCGTTCATGCAATGAAGCCTCGAGAATGATGCGCTGGTTTGACAGACAACCGCCTGTCGGGGTCACGCGCGCGATGCAGATACCCCCTGATGCCCTGATGCCTATAAC
The DNA here is from genome assembly GCF_000282495.1 of Pseudomonas sp. GM79. Taxonomy (GTDB): domain Bacteria; phylum Pseudomonadota; class Gammaproteobacteria; order Pseudomonadales; family Pseudomonadaceae; genus Aquipseudomonas. The sequence continues at coordinate 10,686 of NZ_AKJE01000083.1, read as the reverse complement.
GGCGAGCCGACGTTCCCTGCCGGTGGAATTCTCGCAAGCCCAGTGGGTCAACTGTAGTAAGGCCTACAGTATGAGGGAATGCCATGACTGATTCACGACGTCCGTTCGATAAGGCGCAACCCGAGCCCATCGATGACAACGAAGACCGCATGGGCTCAGTGCATGAGCTGGATTTCGACGAGGAAGAACCAGGCACCAGAATCGGCGACCTGATCCCCGAACGCGAGCGTGCGCAGAAAATCCCCGACGAACGCGTCCGTGAAGCTGGCATGACCGGGGGCTCGACCGATGACCATGAATCCACCGACGATGACATGAGCCCGGAAACCTTGATCCGTGAAGACGGCGCACGGGACGCCCATGAAGAGGGTGAAGGCGGCCAGGCGGATTGGGATTTGAGCATTGTCGATGAGGACGACATCGGCGGGGGCAATGGGTTGGACGAAGCAGAGATGGCGCAGCGCGATCCAATGGATGGCAAGCGTTGATCGTTGTCGTCAGTGAGGACGCCTTCGCGGGCAAGCCTCGCTCCTACGGGTTCTGTGCCTCGGCCCGTAGGAGCGAGGCTTGCCCGCGAAGCTTTCAAGGCTCAATCCACTAATGTACAGGCCATGACCACGGCATCTTCGCGCCCGCCAACAGCGGGGTAGTAATCGCGCCGACGTCCGATTTCGTTGAATCCATACCGCTCATACAACCGAAACGCCGCCCGGTTGCTGTCGCGCACCTCCAGAAAACATTCCCGCGCCTCTGCCTTGTAGGCAATCGACATCAAATGCTCCAGCAGCGTCAAACCCAGGCCTCGGCCCTGATTTTCCGGTTTGACGGTGATGTTCAGCAAATGCGCCTCGTCGAGAATGATCTGCACCACGCCATGACCGACCTGCTGCTGCCCTTCGAACATCAGCCAGATCTGGTACTTGCCCAGACCATCGAGAAAAATCCCGCGGGTCCAGGGGTGGCTGTAAGCCGCGTATTCAATTTTCAGTACAGTGTCCAGGTCCGCCTCGGTCATCGGGCGGAACGATACAGCGTCACTCATTCGATTCTTTCCAGCGCGCCATCAGCCGACGCATGGCTTGCCAGACATCAGCCTTACGCTGTGGCTCTTCCATTAATAATTCCAGACCCGGCAGGGCCCAGACCGAACCCAGGCCTTCGACCTGAAGTTCACGGTTGAAGGATTCGGCGTTCGCCTCACCAGCAAAACGCACCGCCGGCAAGCCGATCAGCCACAGGCAGACGCATGGCGCGTCTTCCAAACGGGCCGACAGAAAGCCTTGTACGAAATCCCGAGCTGCTTCCGGCCCTTGATCCATGGTGCCGCGAGCCAGCAGTGGCCAGCGCACCGGCTCGCCGACGATCTGCGGGCTGTCTGGCAGACCGGCGGCGCGCAGCATGTCCTTGAGCAAAAGATAGGCCGGATCGCGGGTCTGGAAGCTTTCGCCTGTGGGTAACTCCACCAGCAACAGGCAACGACCTGCGCGCAGCAATTGAAGGGCGAAACGCGGTGGCGGAACGACCGGTGCCTTGATCGCGACCGGGGCCTCTTCTTCTTCGACCTTGGCGTTCGTGCGGGTGCTGGCCAACGATGGCCGTGGCACCTCGATCTTCACCCGCTCGGCCGGTTTGACCACGGGCTCCATCGGTGCCTCGGCCACAGGAGCCGGCGCAACCGGGGCGACGACCAACGGCTCGGGCATCTCCAGCAGTTCGGGCCGCGAGGGCGCAGCAAAGGGCAATTCGGTGCGCGGCAGCCAGTTGACCACCTGCATGGCGGTCAAATAAGCGCGGCGACGGGACTCGATAAGCAAAGGTCGGCCACTTGTGGATAACTAAAGTGCGGTGATTCTACCGCCCTTCGCTCAAGATCGCCCACGCTTGATCGATAGAAAGCCAACTGTCCGTCCCGAGAGTGAATCGCAACGGGCGTGATGCAGTACAATCGCGACTTTTAATCGCCAACCAGCCGGCCATTCCGATGATCGAACCCAAGCGCGTCTTGCGCGCCCTCGCTGAACACTGGGCACTTCTGGAGCCACTGTGCGAGCACTTCGACCAAGGCACCCTGAGCCTCAACGAACTGCGCACGCAACTGGCCGCCCAGCAACTCGACAGTACGCCGCAGGACATCACCAGCCTGCTGGACGTGTGGATCCGCCTCGACATTCTGGTTCCCGTGGCGAAAAGCCCGAACCGTTTCGAGCTCAACGCGCAGATCCACGATTTCCTCGCTTACCTGCGCCGTGAGCACCGTCTGGGCCTGTGCCTGGAAATCGAAGCCTATTTGCGCCATCTCGAGCGCCTGGCCGGTTACATTCAGGACGCCTTCGACATTCGCGACGGCAATGATCTGGCGCGCCAGTTGCGTCTGCTCGACATGCGCGTGCGCGATGTGCTGAAAAAACTCGACAACGACGAACAGGCGTTGGTGGCCGTCGCCGAACGGGCGAAAACCAGCGATCGGCAGATCCCGCTGCGTCAGCGCTACGCTGAAGTGCTGGCGACCTGGGACGAATACGTCGAGCCGATGATTGAACTGGTGAATGCCGACGGCGCCTTCGAACAAGGCGTGCGCAAGGTCGAAACGGTCTTGCTGAAGATGCTCTCCGAACAGCAGCGCCTCGGCCATCTGGTCGACGACGACATGCTGCTGCGCACCCACGCGCGCATCCTCGAAATGCAGACCAGCGCCCAACTGACGCTGCGTCATGCCCGTGAACTGCTGCTGCCGCTGCGTGAAGAAGCCCGCCGGCACAACGCCGTGACCCGTGGCGCGGCGCTAGCCTTGTCGGCCATTCGTCGTAAAGGCATCGATGCGGTACCGCAAGCCGCGATGCCGATGTTCACCCGACCGCAAAGCACCTTCCTCGGGAGCGCCAGTCAAGTCGAAGCCTACGTGTACGCCTTGGCCCGTTTCGAACCCAAACCGGCGCGTTTCCCCAAGGCGCACAAGACCCAGAAAGGTGAAGCCCCGCGCGCGCCACGCACGGTTCGGGAAATGCTCGAACGCTGCGAAGACGCCCTGCCGATGCCGGACCTGATGACCTGGCTGCTGGAGCAGGAGCCGGACGGCGCCACCGACGAATTGCTCTACTGGTTCTCGCGCCTGTCGCGGGAAAAACGCTTCAAACGCGAGCGTCTGGAACGCCGCGATTACCACACTCACGAGCACCAGGTCAGCCTGCGCTCCTTCGCCCTGCTCTCGGCCGGCGACACCGCCGCCGAGGATTCTGCGAGCACCCCATATGCATCTTGATCTAAACGAACTGTCCCAGCTGGCGCCGATCTTTCGCGAGCTGTTCAAGGGCTACCACGTCAGCCGCCGCGATCCGGAGCTGTACGCGCAACTGTCGAACTTCCAGGACCAGTACCGTACGTTGTTCAAGGCGCTGGGCTTTGAACTGGTCTGCGACACCCGTGGTTTCTATTACTTCGTTCCGGACCTGGCTGCGGCGGCAGTAAACAAGACCGCGCAACGTCTGGCGCTGTTCACCTTCATCCTCGTCGAGCATCTGGCCGACCAGGGCCGCGACCCGATCTCCGTGCTCGACGGCGGCAGTCTCGGTCGTGATGAACTGCCATCGCTTCTGGAAAAGTACCGCGACCTGTTCATCCAGGCCGAGGTCCAGACTCAGGACGAACTGGAAGAAAAGATCATGCGCCGCATGACCCAGCTCGGTTTCGCCAGCGAAGAGCCCGGTATCTATCGTTTCCTGCCACCGATGCACCGTTTCCTCGACGTCTGCCTGTCGGTTCAGCAGGACCGCGATCTGGCGGCCAGCCTGCACAGCGTGTTGCCATTGCCGGTCCCGGTGCTTATCGATGACGACAGCGACGAGAAGCTGCTGCAAACAGACGACCCGCTGGATCTGAGTGACTTCGCTGAAGAAAGCGAAGAAGACGCCATGGCCCGCGCCATTGCCGAAGAACAGGAGACCGACGCATGAGCAAGGAACGCTACGGCATTCGCCGCTTTGCCCTTTTGAACACCGCCGGTTACAGCCTCGGCCTGTTCCCGCTGGAAGAACCGCTGTCGGTTTACGGCGCGAACAACCTCGGTAAATCCGCATCGATCAACGCCTTGCAGTTCCCGATTCTGGCGCGCATGTCGGACATGAGTTTCGGCAAGTACAGCCTGGAACAATCCCGGCGCTTCTACTTCGCCTCGGACACCAGTTACATCCTGGTGGAAGTCTCCCTGCCCCACGGCCCGCACGTAATCGGCGTGGTCGGACGCGGCCCGGGCGGCGGTTTCGGTCACCAGTTCTTTGCCTACGCCGGCAAACTCGATCTGGCCCATTACCAGAAAGACGACACCTGCCTGCGGCAGAAAGAGCTGTTCACCAACCTTGAGCGCGAAGGCCTGAAAGCCTATGAACTCAAGCCGGATGAACTGCGTCGTTTGTTGGTGGGCGGTCACACCTCGATTCCGCTGGACCTGACGCTGATCCCGCTGCGCTCCACCAGCGAGCAGAGCCTGAAGACCTTCCGCGCCCTGTTCATCAACTTGCTGCACATGCGCGAAATCACCGCGGCCAAACTCAAGCAGTTGTTCCTCGATGCCTTCGAACACAGCCTGCGTTCCGGCAGCGTCGACTACATCGCCGCGTGCGAAGAAGCCTTCCGCGATGTTCGTCGCATGGAGCAGGACTACAACTCGCTGGTTACCGCCGGCCCGCTGGTTGAAGCGCTGGCCGCAGGCGTGGCCCAGCGCAATATCCTGCGCGGCAAACTGCATCGCCTGTCGCCGCTGCTCGACTCCCTGCTCGGCACCTGGTCGGACTACGCCAGTGCGCGCAAGGAAGAGCTGACGATTCAGGCCGAGCACTACCGCAACGAGCAGGACGCGCTGCAAAACGATCAACGCGGCGGCACTCAGGAGCTGATGCGTCTGGAGCGGGAAATCACCGGCATCCAGCGCTGGCTCGGCGAATTGTCGGTGCTCAAGCATCGCTTCGCGCTGGTCGATGACGTCAAAGTCCTCGAGCAGCAACTGCTCGCCGCCAAAGACGCGCACGACGAACTGGCCGGTGCACTGGCCCAGTCGCGGCAGTTCAGTGCCGAAGACCTAGAAGAGCGTCTGCGGGATCTGGAAAAACGCCTCAAATCGGTTAAGCAGCAACTCGACCACGCCGACAACAACAGCTACGCCCGCCTGCGCGAAGAGTTTTCGCAGCAGGACGTCGAGCGCCTGATGCGCCTGTTCAACAGCGCGTTGTTCAGCCTGCCACTGGGTGAACATGGCATTACGCTGGACGAGGACGGTCAGTGGGTCAAATCCTTGGAGCTGATCCTCGATGGTTTCAAAGGCGAGCGTTTCGAAGTGCCGGGCCTGTCCATCGACATCTCGCACATCGAGCCACCAGCGCTGCAAGCCCTGGCTGACCGCGCAGCGCTGCGCGATCAGAAAGACCGCCTGGAAAAAGAACTCAAGCAGCTGAAAACTCAAGCTGCCGTGGCAGCCGACCGCGCGGCCAGCAAGACCCAGACTGAAGCGCTGTACCAGCAAGTGCTGGATGCGCAGAAAGCCCTGGAAGATTTCCGCCGCGCGCAAACCCTGAGCGCCGAGGAAGGCGACAAGCTTGAGCAGTTGGCGCAGATGGAAGCTGCTCAGGACGAATTGAAGCGTTCCAGCGATGCCTTCACCGAGCGCGTCCAGCAACTGTCGGCCAAGCTGCAACTGGTCGGGCGGCAGATCGGCGACATGGAAGCCAAGCAACGCACCCTCGACGACGCCCTGCGCCGCCGTCAGCTGTTGCCGGCGGACCTGCCATTCGGCACGCCGTTCATGGACCCGGTCGACGACTCCATGGACAACCTGTTGCCGTTGCTCAACGACTATCAGGACAGCTGGCAAGGCCTGCTGCGCAGCGACGGGCAGATCGACGCGCTCTATGCTCAGGTTCGCCTCAAGGGCGTGGCCAAGTTCGACAGCGAAGACGATATGGAGCGTCGCCTGCAACTGCTGATCAACGCGTACGCACACCGCACCGACGAAGCCCTGACTCTCGGCAAGGCCCGTCGTGCAGCCGTCACCGACATCGCCCGGACCCTGCGTAACATTCGCAGCGACTATGACAGCCTCGAACATCAACTGGCGCTGTTCAACCGCGAGATCAACAAGCGTCAGGTCTCCAACCTGCAAAGCTTCCGCATCGTGCTCGCGCCGAACAAGGAAGCGCTCAAGCACATTGACCAGATCATCCACAGCGCCGGTCAGTACGAAGAAGGTGAAACCCTTTCCGTCTTCGACCTGAGCCAAAGCGCCGATCAAGACAACAAGAACGAAGAGGCCAAGGAATACCTGGCGCGGCTGGTGGCGGCAAACCACAACCAGCTCGGCCTCAAGGATCTGTTCGAGCTGGCGTTCGAGATCACCAAGGTCAACGGTCAGCCGGTGATCCACACCGACATCGACGGCGCGGCGTCCAACGGCACCACCATGACCATCAAGGCACTGACCAACATGTACTTGTTGCTGCACTTGATGGACCGCGACCAGGCCGGTCGCGTACGCCTGCCGTACTACCTCGACGAAGCGGCGGACATCGACGAGAAGAACCAGGCAGCACTGCTGGAAACCAGCCTGCAATTGGGCTTCGTGCCGATTCTGGCGAGTGTGAAGCCGCAAGTTTGCGCCAGTGTCGCCATCGATCTGGAAGGCGGCAGCGGCCCGAACGGCATTTACATCGACGAGGCGGACTGGAAGTACATTCGTCGCCACGATGAAGTGAAGGCAACCGTTGTTGTACAAGCTGATGAGCCAGAGCTGGATGCGGTCTGACGCTTAAACCGAAGCATAAAAAAGGCCGCGATCCAAATGGATCACGGCCTTTTTGTTTTTGGGTACATTCCTAAAATTTTGGGTGAACTTGAGGGCCTCTTCGCGGGCAAGCCCGCTCCCACAGGGTTTTGTATTGAACCCGGATTTTGGGTACGCCACCCGATCACTGTGGGAGCGGGCTTGCCCGCGAAGGCGTCTTCTCAGACGCCCAATCAACCTGAATTACTTACCGAGAGAAATCTTCGGCGCCCAGGTCAGCCACTCATCTTCGAACTGGTCGAACAGCGGGAATGTTTGCTCGGGCCGCGCCGGAACGCCCATGCGGTCGCCATCCGGTGTAGCAAACGCAATGCCGCCCTGGACCAGCGTCTCCAGCGATTCGGTGCGTATTGTCGCGCCTTTGAACAAGCCGTAGTCAAAACCAAAACCACTGGTGTTCCAGAACCGCGTGCCACTGCGCACCAGCGGCGCATACTTCGGTTCGATCAGGATGTGCACCAACACACGATCAGCCGTCTGGCCCAGTTCATAGCCGGTCACCTTGCCTACCGTGATTTCGCGATAGGTAACGGGGACGCCTGCCTTCAGCGAACCCCGGCGAGCAGCGCTCAACACCAGGCTTAAACCAGCCTCTTCCTTGGCGATTTCCGGAGGATTGGTCAAGGCCACGAAAGTCTTCTGTGGGCCGAGGTTCTTCGGCGCCGGTTGTACTTCGATGTATTGCCCGGTGACCAAAGTGTCGAGGTTCGAGGTTTTAATCAGACCGAGCTCAGGTTTAACCACCCAGAACTGACTGCCGACCCGAGCGATACGCTCCGGCACTTCGGTGATCCGCGCGGTCAGCAGTACTGATTGAAGGTCATCACTGAGGTCGACGTCCTCAATCTTGCCAACGTCCAGGCCTTTGAATCGAACCGGCGTGCCATTGCGCAGGCCATCGGCGCGATCGACTTTGATCGTCACCACCGTGCCTCTCTGCGTTGCCTCATCATGGTTGGCATGCAGGCGGAAACGCGGAATACGCTTTTGCAACGGCGCTTTGGCTTCCGGGGTTTCGAAGGCGATGCCACCGGCCATCAGGCTCTGCAACGACTCACTTTTGACCTGGATGCCGCCGGTTAATCCACCGGTGAGCGTAATGCCGCTGGCATTCCAGAAACGCGTCGAGGCGTTGACCAGCCCTTCGTATTCCTTCTCGATATGCACCCCGATCACCAGCTGCTTTTTGGTGCGGGAGAATTGATAGCTTTGAACCGAACCGACCTTGACCTGTTTGTAGAGAATCGGACTGCCGACTTCCAGAGACCCCAGGTTTTCGGTGAACAACACCAAATGCAGGCCTGGCGAACGCAGGTCCAGCGGCGGCGCCTTGGGCCGGGCTTCGAACTCGCGCTGCGGCGCACCGCCCTTGTCGCCTGGGCGCACAGCGATGTAGTTACCTTTGACCAGCGCTTCCAGGCCTGTAATACCGGCGAGCGAAATCGATGGTTTTACCACCCAGAACTGAGTGCCGGTAACCAGATAGTCCTCGGCCAGCGGATCGAGCGTCAACTCGGCGGTCGCACTGGACAGGTCCGGATCGACCTTGAGCGTTTTTAAATTGCCGACCTGGATGCCTTTGTACATCACCGGCGTACGACCGGACTGCAGGCCTTCGAAATCGCTGAGTTTGACCTTGACCCGAATACCGGCTGCAGCCGCATCGAAATCCTCATAGAGACGGAACGGCAGGCTTGGATCGGTAGGCGGGCTGTCCTTGCGATTTTCCGGAGTGGCAAATGCAATACCACCAGCGACGATGCTGGCGAGGGACTCGCTACGTACTTTTACACCAGAAAGGTTGGCGTCGATACTGATGCCGCTGGCATTCCAGAAACGCGTGTGTTTACGCACCAGGCTGGCGTAGGTCGGCTCAATGAAGACTTTGAGTTCGACAGTGCTTTGGTCTGCGGACAGCACATAGCTTTTGATCTGACCGACCTGAATCTGCTTGTAGAACACCGGGCTGCCGCGATTCAGCGAGCCGAGGCGATCAGCCTTGATGGTCAAGTGCAGGCCGGGTTGCGCGTCCGATAGCGGAGGCTCCTGGGCCAGGGCTTTGAACTTGCGGGTCGGCTCGCCTTCGCCTGGGCTAACGGCCACATAGTTACCCGAGACCAGCGTCTCCAGGCCCGTGATACCGGCCAGACTCACACTCGGTTTGACCAGCCAGAACCGCGTGCTGGTCTTGAGGTATTGCTCCACGTCCTTGTTCATCTCGATGGTAGCGATCACTCCTTTGGAGCTGCCTTCGTCATCGAGTTTGAGGGCTTTCACCTTGCCGACCGACATGCCTTTGTAGACAACTTCGGTCTTGTTGGCCTGAATGCCTTCGCCGCTTTCGAAGCGCACCTGAATCTCGATGCCCGTCTCGCTGTAGGCACGCCAGCCGAGCCAGCCGCCGATGATCAAGGCGATCAGGGGCAACACCCAAATAGCTGACCAGTTCGAGGCCGGTCGGGTTTTCGCTTTAGGCAAATCAGTCATGGTCGTCGTCCGACTCCGTGTTATCCCAAATCAGTCGGGGATCGAAAGTTACTGCGGCAAGCATCGTCAGAATCACCACACTGGCGAAGGCGATGGCGCCAAGATTGGCTTCGATGCTGGCAAGCCGTCCAAAATTCACAACCGCCACCAGAATGGCGATTACAAAGATATCCAGCATCGACCAGCGGCCGATGAACTCGATAAAGCGGTACATCAGAATGCGCTGGCGTGCCGAGAGCGGCTGACGGCGCTGCACCGAAAACAGCAGCAATGCGATGCCCACCAGCTTGAACGTGGGAACCAGAATGCTGGCGATAAAAACCACGGCGGCGATTGGAATCATGCCGTGCTGAACCAGCTGGATCACACCGGACATAATGGTGCTCGGATCGCCCTGCCCCAGGGAATTGACGGTCATGATCGGTAGCACATTGGCCGGGATGTAGAGAATCGCCCCCGTGATTAATAACGCCCAAGTACGCATCAGACTGTTCGGGCGGCGGGCGTGAACCAGCGCACCGCAGCGAGTGCAAACCTGCTCGTCGGTATCGGCTTCCTGTTTATTCAATTCGTGGCATTCGGCACAAATCAAAATGCCTGCATCAATCGCCCGCATGGGCATCCTCTCCTGATAGAGCCTGCCAGATCTGGTGCGGTGACATCACTACTTCCAGCCAGACCTGAACCAACAACAAACTGATGAAGCACACAAGACCAAGACCTACGGTAATCGCCGCCATATCGGCCAATTTGACGATCGCAACCAGTACGCCCATGAGGTAAACCTCGAGCATCCCCCAGTCCCGTAGATGGTGATAAATGCGGTAGAGCAGCAGGCCATAACTGCGTCCGATATCGAAGCGAATACTCAGCAACACGAACAGCTGGCAAAGCAGCTTGAGCAGCGGAATCCCCATGCTGCAAAGGAATACTACTGCCGCTACGCCCTGCATACCGGTATCGAACAGACCGACAACGCCACTCCAGACAGTATCGTGCGACGACTGTCCGAGTAGATGGAGCTGCATGATGGGTAAAAAGTTCGCCGGGATGAACAACAACAGCGCGGCAATGACCAAGGCGAGACTGCGCTGCACGACATTGTGTCGATGGGCATACAGCTCATAACCGCAGCGTACACAGATGGCTTTCTCACCATGAGCAAGCTCAGGCTTGCGCATCAGCAAGTCGCACTCATGACACGCTACCAAGTCGTCCAGCGGTAAATCTGACAGCCCTGGGGCGTCAACCGGATCTGGCATAAAGGCTCTGGCTCCAAATAAGTTGGACCTATTCTAGTGTCCTGACTCGAAAATAACTGTGCAATTTTGTATTGTCGCCAGAGTGCTCTTTTCCTGCGGGCAAAACAAAAC
>NZ_AKJE01000082.1 GCF_000282495.1 Pseudomonas sp. GM79 | reverse complement strand
GGCCGTCGAAGCCGGTTTCCTGTCGGATCAGGCCGTTGGGCGTGTAGTCCAGGCGATATTTTTCGCCGGATTCGTTTTCAATTTCTGTTAGCAACAGCTGCGCGTTGTCGTAGCGATAACGCAGTTGTGTGCCATCGGGGTTGATCCGGCGGCTGACCAGATGCAGATCGTCGGCGTATTCATAGCGCGTGACACGGCCCAGCTCATCGCGTTCGGCGGTAATCTTGCCGTAGGCGTTGTAACTGAAGGTGCGAGTGGCGCCGGTGGGAAGTGTCGCCTGAACCAGTCGCCCGACGGCATCCCATTGGTACTGAGTGAGGGCACCGTGTTCGTCCTGACGGGTCGTCTGTCGGCCTAGCGCATCGTAGGAAAAGCGCCGCTGACTACCGTCCGGCAAGGTCTCTTCGAGTAGTTGTCCCAGCCCGTTCCAGATGAAGACATGCCGGCTGTTGTCCGGGAAGCGGATCGACAGCAAACGCCCCTGAGCGTCGTGCTGATAGTGAGTGACCTGGCCGTCCGGATCGGTGGCTTCGGTGACGTCGCCCTGGGCATTGCGCTGGTATTTCCACGCCGCTTGGCCGCGATAGCATGCATGCAGGAAACCATTGCGGTATTCGTAGGATGTTGGCTCGTCTTGCGGCGGAACCAGCGTGACCAACCGCCCGACGTCATCGTAACGGTATTCAGTGACCGCCCCGAGCGGATCCTGCTCGGCTACCAACCGGCCATTGTCGTCGTAGGCCTTAAGGTGTTCGCCGCCATCCAGCTCGACCCGGCGCACCAGCCGCGCCCGATCATCGTGGACATAAACCTCTTCGCTGCCATCGATGTTCTGGACGGTGACGCTGCCCTGGTCATCCCAGACATAACGTGTGTCCATCTGGGAAAACGACGCCCAATGCCGCACGCATCGCGCGGCCTTGCCGGACTTTTCCCACTCCCAGAAGAAACTCGCGCCACCGGCCAGTTGACGCTGCAGAATCACGTGTTGGTCGTCGTAGTCGTAACGCTCGCTTTCACCAGCGGCATTGGTCGCTTCGATCAAGCGTTGGCTGGCGTCGTAGCGATAGAAAACCAGCATCTGCTCTGTATGCCAGGCTTCAACCACGGCATCGGCGGGATGAAACGACTGATATTCAATGGCGACGAGGTGCCTGCGCTCGTAGCGCAACAGCAGGGAACGACCGGCGCCGTTATCGAGGCGTTGAATGCGATCCTGACGGTCGCGAGTGATGTGGAGGCGGTTGTTGTAGGCGTCGCTGATCGCCGTCAAGCGACCCTCTCGAAAGTGATAGAACCGGCTCGTCTCGCCGGCCAACGCGAGAATCAACTCTTGCGACTCATTCCCAAGGTAAATCGCTGCCCGCGACAGACTGTTATGAATCGCCGGGCGCTCGACGCTCGGCAACGGAAAGGTGGTGCGACGGTTTTCATGGTCGATCCAGACGACCTGTTCATCGTCCAGCTCCAACCGCTGTGCCAGCGAATGGCTCCAGCCCCAGCCCAGCCCGCAATCGACCTCCGCCGCGCTGGTGCGGTACAACCGGGTAAAAGCAAACGGCAGCAGCCCGTCCAGCGAACCATCGGTCAGGGTCAGCAGCTCTTCACCGGTGACCATCGACACCGGGCAGCCGTTGGTGCAGGTCAGTGCCGCGCAATCGGCGCTGTCGTCGTTGGGGTTTTTCGCCTGACTCGGTTCATCGTCGTGAGGTTCGTGACGGCCTAGCCGGGTCATGGCCGCGGACTTGTCGCGAGCAATGGCGACTGGATTGTTCACCTGCACAACCGGTGAGTCGCCGGCGCTGATCTGTAGCGGAACCGTTGGTGCAGGTTTCAGCGGTGCATTTCGCGCGCTGACCACGAGCGGTTTGAGCGCGCCAGCGTGGGCTGTGAGGTCAGATTTGGCCGTCAGTTCGGCCAGTCGCAAACTGGCCGCCGCCAACCACTGTCGCGCCTGCCGGGACTTGATCTTGTCCAGTACTTTCGCGCTCATGCCGAGCTTCAGGCCCGTAGGGCCGGTGAGGCGCACCAGCAAGAAACTGATCAACAGTTCTGTACGAATTTGCGCCACGACTTCGGCGATGTACTGCGGCGGCAGCATCCTCAGCCAACTGGTAAAGGCCGCGAGATGGATGAACATCAACGGTTCATCGCTCAACATCAGCAACACATTGGCGATGGCTTCAGCCGAGGCATTCAGCAACGTCTCAAGCTCGCCTTGGGTCAGGTACTCAAGGAGTTTTTCGCTGTTGGTTTGCAGGTCGGCCAGAAGGGCGTAGACCTGCTTCACGTCATCCCACAAACCCTGCAGCGAACGCTCGAAGCCGCGCCAGTCGGCCTGTTGCAGCAGGCCGTAGCGCTGAGTGAAGGTTGCCTCGGAGAAACCTGCCCATAAAGGCTCGAATTCGCTCGACCATTCATTGCGCAACCAGTCTTCCAGCTCGCCGATCACGCCTTGATAGGAGGCATAGAGTGCTTTGACGTGATCCGCGGAAACATTGGGAAAGAAGGTGATGCGATAACGCTGGCCGCGCCAGCAGTCGGGGATTTCGAGGATGCCGCTGGGGCCGATGGTTTCGTGAACGGGCTCACCGAACGTCAGTTCACCATTACGCTGCGAGATAACCGGTTCGAGCATCACCGGCGTATCGCCGATCGGCACGAAACGCGCGGCCTCAAACATATGAACCAGGGTCAACGGACCGCTGGCAGGGCACATGGCGAGCGTTGAACTGACAGGGGTAGTGGAGCTCTTCGGTGCGCTGAGCCGGACTTCGTTGCCGACCTTGAACACCTGCTCGACATCCAGTGCCCCACCGGTCCAGAAGTTTTCCGCCCAGGCCTCGTAGTCGTTGAGGCAGAGTCGAAAATCACCGAGCAACGCTTCGATGTCCGGCTGCTCGGGGTTCATGGCGGCGACCACCAGCAAGCCGATGGCATTGTTCAAGGCCAGGACCTTGTCAGGTTCGAACATTCGCAGTCCCTCGCGCTGATTAATCTGGAGCGCAAGACTTTGCGGGGGATCAACGAGGAAAGAAGTCGGGAAAAGAGGTGTTTGGTGTAGGGGAAGTCGCTAAATCATCGTGGGCGTCCTCGACACAGTTTTTTGTGTCCGCCAGGCATTGCCCGTTGCTCTCTGCCAACCGCGCTCGCTATGCTGCTGAACCCTTTAATCCATCACGACCCCGGCGTGCCTTAGCCGCTCCTGGGATGTCATGAGAAAACGGATCAGATGCGATGAATGCACCCTTGGATGAGTTCGGCCCGATCAAGGCCGTGATATTCGACATGGACGGCTTGCTGCTGGACACCGAGGGTATTTACACCGAGGTCACGTCCATTATTGCCGGGCGTTATGGCCGGACCTTCGACTGGAGCGTCAAACAGAACATCATCGGTCGTGGCGCGGGTGATCTGGCGCGCTATGTGGTCGAGGCGCTGGACCTGCCAATTACAGCCGAAGAGTTTCTGGTGATCCGCGAACCGCTGATGCGCGAGCGTTTTCCGACGGCGCTGGCGATGCCTGGCGCAGAGGAACTGGTTAGGCACTTGAAGGCCAACAACATTCCTATTGCGGTGGGCACCAGTTCTTCACGTCAGTCGTTCGGCGAGAAAACCACCTTGCACCGCGACTGGTTTGCGCTGTTCGACTTCATCGTCACCGCGGATGACCCGGAAGTGGGCGCGGCCAAACCGGCGCCGGATATCTTCCTGACGGCGGCGCGGCGTCTGGGTGTCGCGCCCGGGGATTGCCTGGTGTTCGAGGATTCGCCGTTCGGTGTCACGGCGGCGAAAGCGGCGGGGATGACGGCGATTGCGATCCCGGATGCGGCGATGGCCGACGAAAAGTACGCACACGCCGATGGCATTCTTCGTACGTTGAAGGCGTTCAAGCCCGGTGCATGTGGCCTGCCGGCACTTGAGTGGGCTTGACACCTATCTGATGTGGGAGCGGGCTTGCTCGCGAAGAGGGAGTGTCAGGCAACATCAATGTCGACTGATACGACGCCTTCGCGAGCAAGCCCGCTCCCACAGTGACCTGCATCAGGCGCCGAAACCACCGTCGATGGTCAGGCTGGCACCGGTGATGTAGCCGGCTTCGGGGCCAACCAGATAAGCGACGAAGCTGGCGATTTCTTCCACTCTTCCATAACGACCCACGGCCATCAGCGGGATCAGGCTTTCAGCGAAGTCGCCGCTGGCGGGGTTCATGTCGGTGTCGACCGGGCCTGGTTGCACGTTGTTGATGGTGATACCCCGTGGGCCGAGGTCGCGGGCCAGGCCTTTGGTCAAGCCGACCAGCGCCGATTTGCTCATGGCGTACGGGCCACCACCGGCGAAGGGCATGCGCTCGGCATTGGTGCTGCCAATGTTGACGATGCGACCGCCTTCGGTCATGTGTTTGGCGGCTTCCTGAGTGGCGATGAACACACTGCGCACATTGATCGCCAGGGTCTGGTCGAAGTCTTCGAGTTTGAAGTCTTCCAGCGACGCGACGGCCAGAACGCCTGCGTTGTTGACCAGGATGTCCAGGCGACCGAAGGCTTCGACGGTGACCTTAACGGCATTGCGAATCGCGACGGCATCGGCGCTGTCGGCCTTGATGGCCAGGGCGTTGCCACCGGCGCTGGTGATGCTGTTTTGCAACTCTTCGGCTTTGGCGGTAGAGCTGACGTAAGTGAAGGCGACGGTAGCGCCTTCGGCGGCCAGGCGTTTGACGATGGCAGCACCGATGCCGCGTGAACCGCCTTGAATCAGAGCTACTTTACCGCTGAGGTGTTGAGTGGTCATGTCGATCTCCAGAAATTCAAGGCGGGCTGCCTTGTTGTTGGAGTCGAGTATCGGCTTCGCACTACTTCGCGGGTAGACCGTCATTGCTATAGTCTGTGTAAACCAGAAGTTTATAGTGACGCTTATGGAAACCTTCAGCAGTATCGAATGCTTCGTGCGTAGCGCCGAGGTTGGCAGCTTCGCCGAAGCGGCGCGGCGCTTGAGCCTGACGCCGGCGGCGGTGGGCAAGAGCGTTGCCAAGCTGGAGGCGCGACTGGGTGTGCGGCTTTTCCAGCGCAGCACGCGCAGCTTGACGCTGACTGAGGCCGGTCAGCTGTTTCTCGGCGAAGTCAGCGCCAGCCTGCACACGATCCAGAATGCCGTGGCCAACCTGGCCAGCGCCGAAGGACGTCCCGCCGGCACATTGAAAGTCAGCATGGGCACAGTGTTCGGGCGTTTGTACATCGTGCCGTTGCTGGGCGAGTTTCTGCAGCGCTTTCCGGCGATCAACCCGGACTGGCATTTCGATAACCGCCAGGTCGACCTGATCGGCCAGGGATTCGATGCGGCGATTGGTGGCGGATTCGAACTGCCCCAAGGGGTGGTGGCGCGCAAGCTGACGCCCGCCCATCGGGTGTTGGTGGCTTCAGCCGAGTACCTCGCGAAATACGAGGCGATCGTCGAGCCTGACGACCTCAAATACCACGACGGCATCTTGATACGCTCGCCGCAGACGGGACGCGTGCGTTCCTGGCAGTTGACCAGTCGCACCCGGCAACACAGCCCGCTAACGCTCAAGGCGCGGATGACCATGAGCGATTCGGAAGCCGCCTGCGCCACGGCGGCTCAGGGGTTAGGCATTGCGTTGGTGAGCATGCCGTTTGCCGTGGGTTATCTGGATGCGGGGACGTTGCAGCGGGTGTTGCCTGACTGGTACGTCGATGACGGCAACATCTCAATCTATTACGCCGAACACAAACTGCTACCGGGCAAGACCCGGGCGTTTGTCGATTTCATCATTGAGCAGTTTGCGGAGCAGGGGTTGGGGCAGCGGTTCAGTGCGCTGTGAGTCTGATTTAGAACCGAGGTGCGGCCTTCGCGAGCAAGCCCGCTCCCACAGGGTTTTGAGTCGTATAGTAATGATGTAAACGACACAAAACCTGTGGGAGCGTGGCTTGCCCGCGATGAACGATAACGCGGTCTAAGACTATGATTTTTTAAGCCTTGGATTTGCTGATGATGTTCCCGGCATGCAGCCCGCATTCTTTCTGCGTGGCTTCTTCCCACCACCAACGACCTTCGCGCTCATGCTGGTTCGGCAACACCGGACGGGTGCAAGGCTCGCAGCCGATGCTGATGAAGCCGCGCTCATGCAGGCTGTTGTACGGCAGCTCCAGCATGCGAATGTAGCCCCAGATCTCTTCGCTGGTCATTTGCGCCAGCGGGTTGAATTTGTACAGGGTGCGTTCCGGGGTGGAGAACGCGGTATCGATTTCCAGCACCGCGACCGCACTGCGGGTGCCCGGGCTCTGGTCCCGACGCTGGCCGGTGGCCCAGGCGGTTACGCCCGAGAGCTTGCGACGCAACGGCTCGATCTTGCGGATACCGCAGCACTCGCCATGACCGTCCTTGTAGAAACTGAACAGGCCCTTTTCCTTCACGAAAGGTTCGAGCTTGGTGTAGTCCGGCGACACGACTTCGATATCGATCTTGTAGTGCTCGCGCACCTGCTCGATGAAGCGGTAGGTCTCGGGGTGCAAGCGGCCGGTGTCGAGACTGAACACCTTGACGTTCTTGTTCAGCTTCCAGGCCATGTCCACCAGCACCACATCCTCGGCGCCGCTGAAAGATATCCACAGGTCATCGCCGAACTCGGCGAACGCGAGTTTCAGGATGTCCTGAGCGGATTTGTTGGCATAGGTCGTGGCGAGTTCCACGACATCGAACGATGGGCTCATCAGGGCGGCTTCCTACAGGTCGGTGGCGCTGGGCGCTCTATATGTGCCTGATGGTAACAAAATCCTGCGGCGGCTGGTGCGCCCTCTGCGTTGCACGGAGAAGGGCGAGTCGCTAGAGTTCGGCAGTCCTTTTGCTCGCTCGACTCAATAAACAGTACAAAATGGGAGTGTCTTGTGGAAATTGCCTGTCTGGATCTTGAAGGTGTGCTGGTCCCGGAAATCTGGATCGCCTTTGCCGAAAAAACCGGGATCGACTCCCTCAGGGCCACCACTCGGGACATTCCCGACTACGACGTGTTGATGAAGCAGCGCTTGCGGATTCTCGACGAGCACGGCCTGAAGCTTTCCGACATTCAGGAAGTGATCGCCACGCTCAAGCCTCTGGAAGGCGCCAGCGAATTCGTCGACTGGCTGCGTGAGCGCTTTCAGGTGGTGATTCTGTCGGACACCTTTTACGAATTCTCCCAGCCGCTGATGCGTCAACTGGGCTTTCCGACCTTGCTTTGCCATCGTCTGATTACCGACGATGCCGGTCGGGTCACGGGCTATCAGTTGCGTCAGAAAGATCCCAAGCGTCAGTCGGTATTGGCGTTCAAGAGCCTCTACTACCGGGTGATCGCGGCGGGGGATTCCTACAACGATACGACGATGCTGGGCGAGGCCGATGCCGGGATTCTGTTCCATGCACCGGACAATGTGATTCGTGAGTTTCCACAGTTCCCGGCGGTGCACAGCTTTGCGGAGTTGAAGCAAGAGTTCATCAAGGCTTCGAACCGGGCGTTGAGTTTGTAGTCGTCAGGGAGGGCCCCATCGCGGGCAAGCCCGCTCCCACAGGATTTGTGTTGATCACATAACCTGTGGGAGCGGGCTTGCCCGCGATTCTTTTAAAGGTTTTGCAGTGTATCGAGCAGCACCTTCACCTTGGTTATCGATTCCTGATATTCCGCCTGCCAGTCCGAATCCGCGACGATCCCGCCGCCACCCCAGCAGCACACCTGTCCATCCTTGACCAGCAAACTACGGATGGCGATGGAGCTGTCCATCTCGCCGCGCACGTCCAGGTACAGCAATGAACCGCAATACAATCCACGACGGGTCGGTTCCAGCTCATCGATGATCTGCATGGCACGAATCTTCGGCGCGCCGGTAATCGAGCCGCCGGGGAAGCTGCCGGCAATCAAGTCCAGCGCATCCTTGTCATTCGCCAGCTCGCCGGTAACGCTGCTCACCAGGTGATGCACGTTCGGATAGCTTTCCAGACTGAACAACTCCGGCACCCGCACCGAGCCGATGCGGCAGGTACGGCCGAGGTCGTTGCGCAGCAAATCGACGATCATCAGGTTTTCCGCACGGTCCTTGGGGCTGGCCAGCAGTTCGGCGGCGTTCGCCGCATCTTCAACTGCAGTCAGACCGCGGGGGCGGGTGCCTTTGATCGGGCGGGTTTCGACGTGGCGCTCACTGACTTTGACGAAACGCTCCGGCGACAGGCTCAGCACCGCGCCGCCGTCGGGCAGGCTCTGGAAACCGGAAAAAGGTGTCGGGCACGCCGCCCGCAGCGCGCAGTACGCGGCCCATGGATCGCCCTGGCATTGCGCACGAAAGCGCTGGGCGAAGTTGACCTGATAGCAGTCGCCGGCCTGAATGTACTGCTGAATGCGTTCGAAGGCTTGTCGATAGTCGTCGGCGCTCAGGTCGGCACTCATCGGGCCGTCGAGTTTGAAAGGCTCGGTTTTCTGAGGTGCAGGTTGCGTGAACAGTTCGAGCAGCCGCTGCCGCTCGCTGTCGATCAGCGCCGGGTGGAACACCAGTTGGCTGGTGGCCAAGTGGTGATCGCTGATCAGGGCCCAGTCGTACAGTCCAAAACGTGCGTCAGGCAATTGCAGGTCGTCCCGCGCCTGGCTCGGCAGGTTTTCCAGATGCCGGCCGAAGTCATAGCTCAGATAACCGATCAGGCCACCGGCGAAAGGCAGGTCGAAAGGAACAGTGGCTTTACCGAGTCGCTTCAGAGTGTCGCGAAGGCGTTGCAGGAAATGGCTGCCGCTTTCATCCGGTAACACAGCCAGTTGTTCCAGCGGCCAGGCGCTGAGCAGGTCATAACGCCCACGCTCGGCGCTCGGCCGGCCGCTGTCGAGCAGCACGGCACCGGGGGCATGACGAATCGCCGCGAAGTACTCGGCGGGGTTGGCGCGATAGGGCAGCGGGTGTACGGAACAGGTCAGCATGGGCGGGGCAGATCAGCCATCGAGGCGGGGGAGCGATTGTAGTCCTCTGCGGGATTTGCTCCTAGAGGGTATGTCGGGGATTGGCAGATTGGCGACAGGGTTGAGGGCTGTGGTGATTGGGAGTCAGTCTTCGCGAGCAAGCCCGCTCCCACATTGGATATATGTAACGCCGAAGATCCAATGTGGGAGCGGGCTTGCTCGCGAAGGGGGCGACTCGGTTTTGGATCAGCCCTCAACCGCTGGAATATGCCCAAACATTTCCTGAACGAACTCAACGCGTTCCTGCACCGTTTCGGTTATCCCGCGCGCTTTCAATTCTTCCAGTCGCGCTTCGACTGCGTGGGTGCGCAACGTCAACCCGCAGTCATTGGCGATCTGAATGTTCAACCCGGGCCGGGCGTTAAGCTCAAGAATCAGCGGCCCTTTCTCCTGGTCGAGCACCATGTCGACACCGATGTAACCCAACCCGCACAGCTCATAGCAGCCGGCCGCGAGCTTCATGAAACCGTCCCAGTAGGGCAGTTGCACGCCGTCCACGGCGTTGGTGGTGTCCGGGTGTTTGTTAATGATGT
The DNA here is from genome assembly GCF_000282495.1 of Pseudomonas sp. GM79. Taxonomy (GTDB): domain Bacteria; phylum Pseudomonadota; class Gammaproteobacteria; order Pseudomonadales; family Pseudomonadaceae; genus Aquipseudomonas. The sequence continues at coordinate 52,214 of NZ_AKJE01000082.1, read as the reverse complement.
TGTTCAGCCAGGTGCCGCGCAATGTCAGGCCGGTGGCCAGGTCGACACCGACGCCGATGGCGCCTTGGTGCAGGTTGGCCTTGCCGCCAGACTGGCGGGTCGGCAGGCGCAACATGGCCATCACCGGATAGCCCATCAGCACGATGATGCGTATGTCCGGCACACCTTCATAGCTGATGCTTTTGAAGATCTGGTCCGGGGTCACGCGGTATTCGATCAGTGCGCGGTCACGGTGACCACCCAGGGAGTACAGGCCGGTCAGAATGCTGGAGATCTGGTGCTCGATTTCCTCGTGACTGATGATCTTGCCCGACACCGTGCGATAGCGACCCTCGAAGCGGTCGGCGATCACCAGAATGCCGTCGCCGCCGGCGCCCTGGGCCGGTTTGACCACGAAATCGGTACGCCCGCCGATGATCTCGCCGAGGTTGTCGATTTCTTTCTCGGTGGAGATCACGCCGTACAGCTCCGGCACATGAATGCCGGCGGCGATGGCGCGCTCCTTGGTGATGATCTTGTCATCGACGATAGGGTACAGGCTGCGCTTGTTGTACTTGAGCACGTAGTCTGCGTTGCGCCGATTGATCCCCATGATGCCCCGGGCCTCAAGGGCTTTCCAGGTCTTCCAGAGACCGAACATCAGGCGTCAACCTTCTTCAGGAAAGCCTTGAAACGCACCAGCTCGGTCAGGCGGTAACCGCGATAGCGACCCATGGCCAGCATGAAGCCCACCAGAATCAGCAGGATCGCCGGGAAGGTGAACACGAAGTACACCAGCTCAGGCACGCTCATGATCAGATGCGCCAAAGAGGCGGCGAACAGGGTACCGATCGCCACTTTCATGGCATGGCCGCCCCCGCGCTCTTCCCAGGTGATCGACAGGCGTTCGATGGTCATGGTCAGAATTACCATCGGGAACAGCGCCACCGACAAGCCGCGTTCCAGGCCGAGTTTGTGGCTGAACAGGCTGATCGCCGCGATCAGCACCACCACGAAGGTCAGCACCACCGATAGCCTCGGCAGCATTTGCAGCTTCAAATGTTCAAGATAGGAGCGCAGCGACAGGCCCAATGTCGTGATGATCGTAAATAGCACGATGCCGAAACCGAGCTGGGTTTCCCGGAAGGCGAGGGCGATCAGCACCGGGGTAAAGGTGCCGAGTGTCTGAATGCCGATCAGATTGCGCAGGATCAGGATCACCAGCACGCCGATCGGGATCATCACCATGATCATGAAGGTTTGCTGGGTTTCCAGCGGCAGGCCGTACAGCGAGTAATCAAGGAAGTTGGCGTCGGAGTTTTCGTCGGTCAGCTTGGCCAGGCGAATGGCGTTCATTTCGCTGTTGTTAAGGCTGAAGGTGACGTTGGCTTTTTTGCCGCCATCGACGGTGATCAGGTTTTCATCGCCGGTCCACCACTGCAAACGGTCGGTGGGCAGGCCCTGTTCGCCGGTTTCCGGGTTGAAGTACAGCCAGTCGGTGCCGTTGAAGCTGCGCAACCAGAGTTCAGGCATCTGGGGTTGATCGGCCACCAAGCGGATGGTGTGGACCTTTTCGATCGGCACGTGGGCGATGGACAGTACCAACTCGACGATTTTGGCTTTGTTCGCGGTGGACGGATCGCCGCCCAGCAGCAGTTTCACGTTGTCGTCATTAAGGTTGTTGACGCGCTTGATGGCTTCGCCGATGAAGGTTTCGACGTCGGCCGAGTGTTGGCGGATCGGCGCGAGCAGGGCTTCGGCGGCGATTTTCTCCGGGCCTTCGACGGCGATGCTGTCGCGGAAGGTCGGACCTTTGACCTTGGATTTTTCGCCGCTGTAGCGCTTGGTCAGCACCAGTCGGTAATAAAGGGTCTGATTGCCTTTGGCCCGACGCGCCGACCAGGTGACTTTGCGGTTGCCATCGACACGGTTCACCGCCACGCCGTAATTATTGGAAATGAAACTCTCGTTGAGGCTCACGTAGTCGCGGCTCAGCGGTGGCACGAACATCTGGATTTTGATCGGATCCTTGGCATTGGCGACGAACTCGACCTTGGCGTCGATGTTCCACAAGTCGTCGGTAGCGTCTTCGGTCACCGGAATTCCGAGCACGAAAATCTGATAGGCCGTAACTGAAATGCCCAGCACCACCAGGATGGCGATCAGCAGTTTCAGATGGAGGGTAAGAGCGCGCATTGGAATTACTCTGCGGTATGTGCGTCGGTGGCGCAGGCGGGTTTGCCAGCAGCGTATTTAAGACTGGGGTCGACCAGCGCATCGAAGCGTTTGAGCGCTTCGGAGCCGATCAGGAGCGGGTATTGGAAGGCACTGCGGTCGGTCAAGTTCACTTCGATGCTGCGTAAAGCCGAACCCATGCAAATATCCAGCTCGATGACCGGACGGGCGGTGTACTTTTTGCCTTCTTCCGGGTCGTAGTCACCGGCCCGGCGCTTGATCTTGCTGACACGGGCCAGCGGTCGTTCGATCGGGTGCGAATGCGCGGCGTCGATAGCCAGATAGAAACGCACCCAGGATTCGCCATTGCGTTTGAAACGTTTGATGTCGCGGGCACTCAGCGAAGCGGTTTTCGCCCCGGTGTCGAGTTTGGCGGCGACTTCCAGATTGATGCCGTCCAGCGAAGCGTACTCATTGAGGCCGTACACAGTCTTTTCCCCTGCCGCGGCGAAACCTGGCAGGCCAAAAAGACAAAGGAATGTGGTGAAGGGCTTGAGTCTCATAAATCCTGGTGCGCAGCGGTCCGTTCTTCAATTCAAGGCCCTGGCATTGCTGCACAAGCTCCCTCGTATGCCTATCTGTTTTTTATGACAGGCAATGCAGATGACAAGCAAATGCGGGCGGCATTCTAGCACGGTGGGTTTATGGCGCCAGCGCTGGCCGACGGCTATAACTTGAGGTGTTGCTTCCTTATGGTGCAGGGTGGTTATTAGACGATTGTCGACAATATAGAATTATCCTTTGACGTGACCGGCCATATTCGCTAGTTTTTGCGGCATTGGTTTTCAAGGTGTCGACAATATGTTGGATCAACTCGATCCCCCGGTCACGATTCAGGACGACTCGGAAACACTTTCCGAAAACGTCTTCCGACGCATTCAGGCGGCCATCGTCAAAGGCGAGATCGCCCCGGGGAGCAAGATCTCCGAGCCGGAGCTGGCGCGCACCTACGGCATTAGCCGCGGGCCGCTGCGTGAGGCGATTCACCGTCTGGAAGGCCAGCGCCTGCTGGTTCGCGTGCCGCACGTCGGCGCGCGGGTGGTGTCGCTGAGCCACGCCGAACTGCTGGAGCTCTACGAAATTCGCGAATCCCTGGAAGGCATGGCGTGCCGTCTGGCGGCTGAACGCATGACGGTCGAAGAAATCGACGAACTGCGCCGGGTGCTCGAAACCCACGAGCGCGATGCGGCGTTTCAGGCCGGTGTCGGTTACTACCAGCAGGAAGGCGATTTCGACTTTCATTACCGGATCATCCAGGGCAGCGGCAACCGCACCCTGACCCAGATGCTGTGCGGTGAGCTCTATCAGCTGGTGCGCATGTACCGCATCCAGTTTTCCACCACACCCAATCGGCCGCGCCAGGCATTTGCCGAACACCACCGAATTCTCGATGCCATCGCCGACCGTGACGGTGAATTGGCCGAGTTGTTGATGCGCCGTCACATCGGCGCCTCCAAACGCAATATCGCCCGTCACTATCAGGACGGCGCTAACCCGACAGCCACTGAACGAGGTGAGTCATGAGTTCCAACAAGAGCACTCCAGGCCAGCGTTTCCGCGATGCGGTCGCCAGCGAACATCCGCTGCAAGTGGTCGGCACGATCAACGCCAACCACGCACTGCTGGCCAAGCGCGCCGGTTTCAAGGCTATTTACCTGTCGGGTGGCGGGGTGGCTGCTGGCTCCCTCGGCGTGCCGGACCTGGGGATTACCGGTCTGGATGACGTGCTGACCGACGTGCGTCGCATCACTGACGTCTGCGACTTGCCACTGTTGGTGGACGTGGACACCGGTTTCGGTTCTTCGGCGTTCAACGTCGCCCGTACCGTGAAGTCGATGATCAAGTTCGGCGCGGCGGCGATTCACATCGAAGACCAGGTTGGCGCCAAGCGCTGCGGTCACCGTCCTAATAAAGAGATCGTCTCGCAGCAGGAAATGGTCGACCGCATCAAAGCGGCCGTCGATGCTCGCACCGATGACAGCTTCGTGATCATGGCCCGCACTGATGCGCTGGCGGTGGAAGGTCTTGAATCTGCGCTGGATCGCGCCGCGGCGTGCATCGAGGCCGGTGCCGACATGGTGTTCCCGGAAGCGATCACCGAGCTTGAGATGTACAAGCTGTTCGCCAGCCGCGTGAAAGCGCCGATCCTGGCCAACATCACCGAATTCGGCGCGACACCGCTGTACACCACCGAGCAGCTTGCTGCCGCCGACGTGTCCCTTGTGCTGTATCCGCTGTCGGCGTTCCGTGCCATGAACAAAGCTGCGGAAAACGTCTACACCGCGATCCGCCGCGACGGCACGCAACAGAACGTTATCGACACCATGCAGACGCGCATGGAGCTTTACGATCGCATCGATTACCACACCTTCGAGCAGAAGCTCGATGCGTTGTTCGCCGCGAAGAAATAAAGAACAAAAGATCAAAAGATCGCAGCCTCGTTTCACTCGACAGCTCCTACAGGGCTGTTGTCGAACGCGGTCAATGTAGGAGCTGTCGAGCGAAGCGAGGCTGCGATCTTTCGGCATCACAAAGAACCTGATGAAACACAATTTGCCGATTCCCTGACAAATTCAAGAAAAACTGGAGACAGCAATGGCCGAAGCAAAAGTACTCAGTGGCGCCGGGCTCCGTGGCCAGGTTGCCGGGCAAACCGCACTGTCCACCGTGGGCCAGTCGGGCGCCGGCCTGACCTATCGCGGCTACGATGTTCGCGAACTGGCGGCTGACGCACAATTCGAAGAAGTGGCTTACCTGCTGCTGTACGGCGAGCTGCCAACCAAAACGCAACTGGCTGCCTACACCGAGAAACTGAGCAAGCTGCGCGACCTGCCGCAAGCGCTGAAAGAAGTGCTGGAGCGCATCCCCGCCGACGCCCATCCGATGGACGTGATGCGCACCGGTTGCTCGTTTCTGGGCAACATCGAGCCGGAGAAAGACTTCTCCGAGCAGCACGACAAAACCGACCGCCTGTTGGCCGCGTTCCCGGCGATCATGTGCTACTGGTATCGCTTCAGCCACGACGGCAAACGCATCAATTGCGTGACCGACGAAGCCTGCATCGGCGGCCATTTCCTGCACCTGCTGCACGACAAGAAGCCGAGCGAGTTGCACGTCAAGGTGATGAACGTTTCGCTGATCCTCTACGCCGAACACGAGTTCAACGCCTCGACCTTCACCGCCCGGGTGTGCGCCTCGACGCTGTCGGATCTGTATTCCTGCATCACGGCGGCCATCGGCTCCCTGCGCGGCCCGCTGCATGGCGGCGCCAACGAAGCGGCGATGGAAATGATCGAGCGCTTTTCGTCGCCGGAAGAGGCGATCAAAGGCACTCTCGGCATGCTCGAGCGCAAGGACAAGATCATGGGCTTCGGCCACGCGATCTATAAGGACAACGATCCACGCAACGAGGTGATCAAGGCCTGGTCGAAAAAGCTCGCCGACGAAGTGGGCGACACGGTGCTGTTCCCGGTGTCCGAAGCCATCGACAAGACCATGTGGGAACAGAAAAAACTGTTCCCGAACGCCGACTTCTACCATGCGTCGACGTACCACTTCATGGGCATTCCGACCAAGTTGTTCACGCCAATCTTCGTCTGCTCGCGCCTGACCGGCTGGGCTGCACACGTGTTCGAACAGCGCGCCAATAACCGCATCATCCGTCCGAGCGCCGAATACGTCGGCGTCGAACAGCGCAAGTTCGTGCCAATCGAACAACGCTGAATGGTGGGGGCTACCGCGCTGGTTACTGAATGAACCGGGAACCAGTGTGGGAGCGGGCTTGCTCGCGAAGACGGACTGACATCCAACATTGATGTCGACTGACACACCGCTTTCGCGAGCAAGCCCGCTCCCACATTAGATTGGGTTCAGTTCAGTAGCCGCGCCAGGCCCCACCTTTTGTAACCACCGTGACCGAGTCCTGACGATGAACACTGAATTCCGCAAACCGCTGCCCGGCAGCCATCTGGATTATTTCGACGTCCGCGCGGCAGTCGATGCCATTTCGCCTGGCGCCTATGACACCCTGCCGTACACCTCCCGCGTGCTGGCGGAAAACCTGGTGCGTCGCTGCGACCCGGCCACGCTCACCGAATCGCTCAAACAATTCATCGAGCGCAAACGCGATCTCGACTTCCCATGGTTCCCCGCCCGCGTGGTATGCCACGACATTCTTGGCCAGACTGCCTTGGTCGACCTCGCCGGCCTGCGCGACGCCATCGCCCTGCAAGGCGGCGATCCGGCGCAAGTGAACCCGGTGGTGCCGACTCAGTTGATCGTCGACCACTCGCTGGCCGTCGAGCGTGGCGGCTTCGACCCGGAAGCGTTCGAGAAGAACCGCGCCATTGAAGACCGTCGAAATGAAGACCGTTTCCACTTCATCAACTGGACCAAAAAAGCCTTCAAGAACGTCGACGTGATCCCGCCGGGCAATGGAATCATGCACCAGATCAACCTGGAGAAAATGTCGCCGGTGATTCAGGTGCGCGACGGCGTGGCCTTCCCCGATACCTGCGTCGGCACCGACAGTCACACCCCGCACGTCGATGCGCTGGGCGTGATCGCCATTGGTGTTGGTGGCCTGGAAGCGGAGAGCGTGATGCTTGGTCGCGCATCGTGGATGCGTCTGCCGGAAAGCGTCGGTGTCGAGCTGACCGGTAAGCTGCAACCGGGCATCACCGCCACCGACATGGTGCTGGCGCTGACCGAATACCTGCGCAAACAAAAAGTCGTCGGCGCGTGGCTGGAATTCTTCGGTGAAGGTGCTTCGGCGCTGACCTTGGGCGACCGCGCGACCATCTCCAACATGGCCCCGGAATACGGCGCCACGGCGGCAATGTTCTACATCGATCAGCAGACCATCGACTACCTGAAACTCACCGGCCGTGAAGACGAGCAAGTGCAGTTGGTCGAGAGTTACGCCAAGCAGACCGGTCTCTGGGCTGACAGCCTCAAGGGGGCGCAATACGAGCGCGGCTTGACGTTTGACCTGTCCAGCGTCGTGCGCAACATGGCCGGCCCGAGCAACCCGCACGCCCGTGTGGCGGTTTCGGATCTGGCCGCCAAAGGTATCTCCGGCCAGTGGGACGACGTGCCCGGCCAGATGCCGGATGGCGCGGTGATCATCGCCGCCATCACCAGTTGCACCAACACCAGCAACCCACGCAATGTCATTGCCGCCGGCCTGCTGGCGCGCAACGCCAACAAGCTCGGGCTGAGCCGCAAGCCGTGGGTTAAATCCTCGCTGGCGCCGGGTTCGAAAACCGTGGCGCTGTACCTGGACGAAGCCGGCCTGACCTCCGAACTGGAGCAACTCGGTTTCGGCGTCGTGGCGTTCGCTTGCACCACCTGCAACGGCATGTCCGGCGCACTTGACCCGGTGATTCAGCAAGAGATCATTGACCGCGACCTGTACGCCACCGCTGTGCTGTCAGGCAACCGCAACTTCGACGGCCGAATTCACCCGTACGCCAAAAACGCGTTCCTGGCTTCGCCGCCATTGGTGGTGGCTTATGCCATCGCCGGGACCATTCGTTTCGACATCGAAAAAGATGTGCTGGGCATGGTCGATGGCAAGGAAATCCGCCTGAAAGACATCTGGCCGAGCGACGAAGAAATCGACGCGGTGGTCAAGGCCTCGGTGAAACCGGAGCAGTTCCGTCAGGTGTACATCCCGATGTTCGCGATCCACGAAGACACCGGTCCGAAGGTCGCGCCGCTGTATGACTGGCGCGAGATGAGCACCTATATCCGCCGTCCGCCGTACTGGGAAGGCGCGCTGGCCGGCGCTCGTCCGCTCAAGGGTATGCGCCCGTTGGCGGTGCTGCCGGACAACATCACCACCGATCACCTGTCGCCTTCCAACGCGATCATGCTCGACAGCGCAGCCGGTGAATACCTGGCGAAAATGGGCCTGCCGGAAGAAGACTTCAACTCCTACGCCACTCACCGCGGCGACCATTTGACCGCGCAGCGCGCGACCTTCGCCAACCCTAAACTGTTCAACGAAATGGTTCAGGAAAACGGCAAGGTCAAGCAGGGTTCCCTGGCGCGGGTCGAGCCGGAAGGCCAGGTCATGCGCATGTGGGAAGCCATCGAAACCTACATGGAGCGCAAGCAGCCGCTGATCATCATCGCCGGTGCCGACTACGGCCAGGGTTCGTCCCGCGACTGGGCAGCCAAAGGTGTGCGTCTGGCGGGTGTGGAAGCGATCGCCGCTGAAGGTTTCGAGCGCATCCACCGCACCAACCTGGTGGGCATGGGCGTGTTGCCGCTGGAGTTCCAGCCGGGCACCGACCGTCACACCCTGGCCATCGACGGCAGCGAAACCTACGACGTGATCGGCGACCGCACCCCGCGTGCGACGCTGACGCTGGTGATCAATCGCAAGAATGGCGAACGCGTCGAAGTGCCGGTGACCTGCCGCCTCGACACCGCCGAAGAAGTGTCGATCTACGAGGCCGGCGGCGTGTTGCAGCGTTTCGCTCAGGACTTCCTCGAAGAATCGGCGGTTGCCGTTTAACACGACGAGCCGCGCGGGGGGTTAAGCCCCGCGCTGGCCGATAAGGATCTATATGGCTCACACACCCCAGATCAAGATTCCTGCTACCTACATGCGCGGCGGCACCAGCAAAGGCGTGTTCTTCAGCCTGAAAGACCTGCCCGAAGCGGCACAGATTCCCGGCTCGGCTCGCGATGCGTTGTTGCTGCGAGTGATCGGCAGTCCCGACCCATACGACAAGCAAATCGACGGCATGGGCGGTGCGACGTCCAGCACCAGCAAAACCGTGATCCTGTCGAAAAGCCTCAAGGCCGACCATGACGTCGATTACCTGTTCGGTCAGGTCTCCATCGACAAGCCTTTCGTCGACTGGAGTGGCAACTGCGGCAACTTGTCGGCGGCAGTCGGTTCGTTCGCGGTCAGCAATGGCCTGGTGGACGCCAGCCGCATTCCGCACAACGGCGTGGCGGTGGTGCGCGTGTGGCAGGCCAATATCGGCAAGACCATCATCGCCCACGTACCGATCACCAACGGTGAGGTGCAGGAAACAGGCGATTTCGAACTCGACGGCGTGACCTTTCCGGCGGCCGAAGTGCAGCTCGAATTCATCGACCCGGCGGCGGAAGAAGAGGGTGAAGGGGGGGCGATGTTCCCCACCGGCAATCTGGTGGATGATCTCGAAGTGCCAGGCGTCGGTACGCTCAAGGCGACCCTGATCAACGCTGGCATCCCGACCATTTTCATCAATGCCGAAGACATCGGTTACACCGGTACCGAATTGCAGGGCGCGATCAACGGCGACCTGAAGGCCCTGGCGATGTTCGAAACCATCCGCGCTTACGGCGCGTTGCGCATGGGGCTGATTCAGCATCTGGACGAAGCGGCCAAGCGTCAGCACACACCGAAGGTGGCGTTCGTCGCCAAACCGGCGGATTACATTGCCTCCAGCGGCAAAAAGATCGCCGCCACCGATATTGATTTGCTGGTGCGCGCGCTGTCCATGGGCAAACTGCACCACGCGATGATGGGCACGGCAGCGGTGGCCATCGGCACGGCGGCGGCAATTTCCGGCACGTTGGTGAACCTGGCGGCGGGCGGCATCGAACGCAACGCCGTGCGCTTCGGTCATCCCTCAGGCACGTTGCGCGTGGGGGCCGAGGCCAGCCAGGTCAACGGTGAATGGACTGTGAAAAAAGCCATCATGAGCCGCAGTGCGCGGGTGTTGATGGAAGGTTACGTCCGCGTGCCGGGGGATTCTTTCTAACCCGACACTGAGCCAATGTGGGAGCGGGCTTGCTCGCGAAGGCGGTATATCAGGCAATATTGATTTCGACTGACACTCCCTCTTCGCGAGCAAGCCCGCTCCCACAGTTAATTGCATTTCAATAACAAGAATAGCGTCACCAACTAAGATTGATCCTGAACCGAGGTCCCATCAGCGAACCACTGACCGAGTGAATCGAACATGAGCGCCAACGTCGACCTGAACAACCGCCCCGACTACGACACGGTCCTGCAGGACATCGCTGACTACGTCCTCAACTTCAAAATCGAATCTCCGGAAGCGCTGGATACCGCCCGCAATTGCCTGATGGACACCCTCGGCTGCGGTCTGTTGGCGCTGCGTTTTCCCGAATGCACCAAACACCTGGGCCCCATCGTCGAAGGCACGGTCGTTCCCTTCGGTGCTCGCGTGCCGGGCACCAGTTACCGTCTCGATCCGGTCAAAGCGGCGTGGGACATCGGTTGCATCGTTCGCTGGCTCGATTACAACGACACCTGGCTCGCCGCCGAATGGGGTCATCCGTCCGATAACCTCGGCGCCATTCTCGCGGTGGCTGACCACCTGTCGCAAAAGCGCCTGGCCAATGGCGATGCACCGCTGACCATTCGCGTGGTGTTGGAAGCGATGATCATGGCGCATGAGATTCAAGGCGTGATCGCGCTGGAAAATTCCTTCAATCGTGTCGGTATCGATCACGTCATCCTGGTGAAAGTCGCCTCGACCGCCGTCACCGCCAAGCTCATGGGTGCCAATCGTGAGCAACTGCTGTCGGCGTTGTCCCATGCCTTTGCCGACGGCCAGGCGCTTCGCACTTACCGGCATGCGCCCAATGCCGGGTCGCGTAAATCCTGGGCGGCGGGGGATGCGTCCAGTCGTGGCGTGCGTCTGGCGGACATTGCGATGCGCGGGGAGATGGGTATTCCCGGTGTGCTGACCGCCAAACAATGGGGTTTCTACGACGTATTGTTCAGCCACACCAACAACGATCTGGCGCTCAAGCCTGAAGACAAACGTGCCTTCAGCTTCTCCCGGTCGTTCGGCAGCTACGTGATGGAAAACGTGCTGTTCAAGATCAGCTTTCCCGCCGAGTTTCACGCGCAAACTGCCTGCGAGGCCGCCGTCACCTTGCACCCCTTGGTCAGGAATCGCCTGCACGAAATCGACAGGATCGTTATCACCACCCACGAATCGGCGATCCGCATCATCTCCAAGGTCGGCCCGCTGGCCAACGCCGCGGACCGCGACCACTGCATCCAGTACATGATCGCCGTACCCTTGGTGTTCGGTAATCTGGTGGCCGAGCAATATGAAGACGATTTCCACGCCGTGCATCCGATCATCGACGTGCTGCGCGACAAAATGGTCATCGTCGAAGACCCGCGTTTCACCCGCGAATACCTGGAGCCGGATAAACGCTCCATCGCCAATGCGGTGCAGGTGTTCTTCAAGGACGGCTCCAGCACCAAGAACGTGGTGGTGGAATACCCGATCGGCCATCGCCGTCGCCGCGCCGAGGGTATTGCGTTGCTGGAGGACAAGTTCAAGGCGAACCTGGCGACGCGCTTCACGGCTCAGCGCAGTGCCGAGATCTTTGCGTTGTGCAAGGACCAGACGCGGCTTGAGGAGACGGTGGTGAACCGGTTTGTGGATTTGTTTGTGATCTAGGAGACCGGGTTATCGTTCTTCGCGAGCAAGCCCGCTCCCACATTTGATCTTCAGCGAACACAGACTTTGTGTACGACACAGATCAAATGTGGGAGCGGGCTTGCTCGCGAAGGCGGCCTGACAGGCGCTGAAAAACTACTTGAACCGCCGCTCCACACCTTTCTCCACCAGAATCTTCGCCGAAATCTCTTCTACCGAGAAATGCGTGGAATTGATGTGGGCAATGTTCTCGCGGCGAAACAGATTCTCCACCTCGCGCACTTCGAATTCGCACTGCGCGTAGCTCGAATAGCGGCTGTTGGGCTTGCGCTCATTGCGAATCGCCGTGAGGCGGTCCGGGTCGATGGTCAGGCCGAACAGCTTGTGATGATGGGCGCGCAGGGCGGTTGGCAGTTGCAGGCGCTCCATGTCGTCTTCGGTGAGCGGGTAATTGGCCGCGCGGATGCCGAATTGCATGGCCATGTACAAACACGTCGGGGTTTTACCACAGCGCGACACACCCACTAGTATCAGGTCAGCTTTGTCGTAATAGTGCGTGCGGGCGCCGTCGTCGTTGTCGAGGGCGAAGTTCACCGCCTCGATGCGCTCCATGTAATTGGAGTTGCCACCGATGGAGTGGGATTTGCCGACGGTGTAGGAAGAATGCTCGGTCAGTTCCTGTTCCAGTGGCGCCAGGAAGGTCGAGAAAATGTCGATCATGAAACCATTCGACGTCGCGAGGATCTCACGAATGTCCTGATTGACGATGGTGTCGAAAATAATCGGACGAAAACCATCGTTTTCGGCGGCTTTGTTGATTTGTTGTACCATGGCCCGCGCTTTATCCGCGTTGTCGATGTAGGGCCGCGTGATTTTGCTGAAGGTAATGTTTTCGAACTGCGCCAACAGGCTTTGACCGAGGGTTTCGGCCGTAATGCCCGTGCCATCGGAGATAAAGAAAGCAGATCGTTTCATTTGCACCTTGGGCCTTAAGTGAGTGTCCTGTGTCACAAATGCGTTCCTTTTTGACGGCGCCTGTGGCCGCCATACTGCGTTGCCGCTCCTCGCCATAGCCAGCTATGACTCGTCGCGGCGCCTTGTCTGGCAACAACAGTCACTCGCCAAAAAAGAACGCATTTGCAACACAGGACACTTGTGACGATTCTTGGATATAGTAGGCGCGATTTGTCGGCCGCCAGTGGCCAGCATTCTCACTTATTTTCCAGGTCCAGGCCATACAGCCGGCAAATGCTCCCCCGAGTCGCCGGCTTCTGAGCTTTTCCAACACAGTTAGTGGAGAGATCACCTTGGTAGAGTACGTAGTTTCCCTCGATAAGCTCGGCGTCCATGATGTAGAGCATGTGGGGGGCAAGAACGCATCCCTGGGCGAGATGATCAGTAACCTTGCAGGTGCCGGTGTATCGGTGCCCGGTGGCTTCGCCACGACAGCTCAGGCGTATCGTGATTTCCTGGAGCTGAGCGGTCTGAACGATCAGATCCACGCCGCCCTCGACGCGCTGGATGTCGACGATGTCAACGCCCTGGCCAAAACCGGCGCCCAGATCCGTCAATGGATCATGGAAGCCGAGTTCCCCGAGAAGCTCAACGCCGAGATCCGCACTGCGTTCGCCACGCTGTCGGCCGGCAACCCTGACATGGCCGTGGCCGTGCGCTCTTCCGCTACCGCCGAAGACTTGCCGGACGCTTCCTTCGCCGGTCAGCAGGAAACCTTCCTGAACATCCGTGGTGTCGAAAACGTTATTCGTGCCGCCAAAGAGGTGTTCGCTTCCCTGTTCAACGATCGTGCGATTTCCTACCGCGTCCACCAGGGCTTTGACCACAAGCTGGTTGCCCTGTCGGCCGGCGTGCAGCGCATGGTCCGCTCCGAAACCGGCACTGCCGGCGTGATGTTCACCCTCGATACCGAATCGGGCTTCCGTGACGTGGTGTTCATCACCGGCGCTTACGGCCTGGGTGAAACCGTCGTACAAGGCGCGGTGAACCCGGATGAATTCTATGTCCACAAAGGCACGCTGCAAGCCGGTCGTCCGGCCATCCTGCGTCGCAACCTGGGCAGCAAAGCCATCAAGATGATCTACGGCGAAGTGGCCACGGCCGGTAAATCGGTCAAGACCATCGACGTGGACAAGGCCGATCGTGCACGTTTCTGCCTGAGCGACGCTGAAGTCAGCGAGCTGGCCAAACAAGCGATGATCATCGAAAAGCACTACAAGTGCCCGATGGACATCGAATGGGCCAAAGACGGCGACGACGGCAAGCTCTACATCGTGCAGGCTCGTCCGGAAACCGTGAAAAGCCGCACCCAGGCCAACGTCATGGAACGTTACCTGCTGAAAGAAACCGGCACTGTGCTGGTGGAAGGTCGCGCTATCGGCCAGCGCATCGGCGCCGGCAAAGTGCGGATCATCAAGGATGTGTCCGAGATGGACAAAGTCCAGCCGGGCGATGTCCTGGTGTCCGACATGACCGACCCGGACTGGGAACCGGTGATGAAGCGCGCCAGCGCCATCGTCACCAACCGTGGCGGTCGTACCTGCCACGCGGCGATTATCGCCCGTGAGCTGGGTATTCCGGCCGTGGTCGGTTGCGGCAACGCCACCCAACTGTTGCAAGACGGCCAGGGCGTGACCGTTTCCTGCGCTGAAGGCGACACCGGTTACATCTTCGAAGGCGAATTGGGTTTCGACATCAAGAAAAACTCCGTGGATGCCATGCCGGATCTGCCGTTCAAGATCATGATGAACGTCGGCAACCCGGACCGCGCCTTCGACTTCGCGCAGCTACCGAACGCCGGTGTGGGCCTGGCCCGTCTGGAATTCATCATCAACCGCATGATCGGCGTGCACCCCAAAGCGCTGTTGAACTACGACGGCCTGCCGCAAGAAATCAAGGACAGCGTCGACAAGCGCATCGCCGGTTACGACGATCCTGTTGACTTCTATGTCGACAAACTGGTTGAAGGCATCAGCACCCTGGCCGCTGCGTTCACCCCGAAAAAGGTCATCGTGCGTCTGTCGGACTTCAAGTCCAACGAATACGCGAACCTGATCGGCGGCAAACTCTACGAGCCGGAAGAAGAAAACCCGATGCTGGGCTTCCGTGGCGCTTCGCGTTACATCAGCGAATCGTTCCGCGACTGCTTTGAGCTCGAGTGCCGCGCCCTCAAGCGCGTGCGCAACGAGATGGGCCTGACCAACGTTGAAATCATGGTGCCGTTCGTTCGTACCCTCGGCGAAGCCAGCCAAGTGATCGATCTGTTGGCCGAAAATGGTCTGGCTCGCGGCGAGAATGGTCTGCGCATCATCATGATGTGCGAGCTGCCGTCCAACGCGATCCTGGCTGAAGAGTTCCTCGAGTTCTTCGACGGTTTCTCCATCGGCTCCAACGACCTGACTCAGCTGACACTGGGTCTGGACCGTGACTCCGGGATCATCGCGCACCTGTTCGACGAGCGTAATCCTGCGGTCAAGAAGCTGCTGGCCAATGCTATTCAGGCCTGCAACAAGGCCGGCAAGTACATCGGCATTTGCGGTCAGGGCCCTTCGGACCACCCTGATCTGGCCAAATGGCTGATGGAGCAGGGCATCGAAAGCGTTTCGCTGAACCCCGATTCCGTGCTGGAAACCTGGTTCTTCCTGGCTGAAGGTCAGGCTTCGGCCTGATGGTGTGGACGGGCCGCTCTCTGTGGGAGCGAGCCTGCTCGCGATGGTCGTAAACGATAACGCGTACTTGCTGGATAAACGCGTTGTTCTGACGTCCTTCGCGAGCAGGCTCGCTCCCACACTGGCCGGCTCTTTCAGATATTCAAGTAGGGCGGGCTCCTCTGGATGCCGCCCTTTTTTGTGCAAGAGCATTATGCAAAGCAGCAGCAACCTATTTCCTGTCGCCCTGATCAGCGCCGAGCGGCGCGGTGATCTGAGCGAAGACGTCTATCGCTTGAAACCCGGCAACAGCCCCGACGGCACCGTCGAACTGGCTGTGACACGCCTGGGTCTGGCCGATGAGCCGACGGTGCGTGGCGTGCCGGTGATTCTGTTGCACGGCAGCTTTTCCAATCGGCGGTTCTGGTTCTCTCCCAAAGGTCTGGGGTTGGGGGCTTATCTGACGCGTCTGGGCTTCGATGTGTGGATCCCGGAAATGCGCGGTCATGGTCTGTCTCAGCGCAATCAGGACTATCGCAAGAACCGCGTTGCCGACTACGCGCGTTACGACTTGCCGGCCATTGGGGCCTTTGTGCGCGAACAGAGCGGCCAGGTCCCACACTGGATCGGTCACTCGCTGGGTGGCATTACGCTGGCGGCGGCGCTGGGTGGGGAATACATCGGCGAGCCTGTCGTCGCGTCTGCCGCGTTCTTCGGCACGCAGGTCAGCCGTACCTACTGGCCGTTGAAGTTTCCACCGGTTGAGTGGAGCGGGCGTTTCATCCTCAAGCGGTTTGCTCAACTGTCAGGTTCACGCCTCAAGCGCGGCCCGGAGGACGAGCCGATTGGCCTGGCCCTGGAAAGCATGCGCTGGTACGGGCTGTTCGGGCGTTTTGGCGATGCCGACAAGGACTGGTGGGCGGGTTTGGCCGAGATTCAGTTACCGGTGTTGGCCGTGAGTGCCGCGGGCGATCATCAGGACCCGACCTGGGCCTGCCGCAAGCTGTTCGATCAGGTCGGCTCCGAGCACAAGCAATTCATCACCCTTGGCCGCGAGCAAGGCTTTGGCGATAATTTCGGTCATGTGGAAATGCTTGTCAGCAAATCTGCGCAAACTGAAGTCTGGCCGTTGGTGGCGCGTTGGCTGGCAGATCAACAGACGCCTTTGCTGGGTGAAAAGCCGGATTTGGCCTCGGCCGTTTGAACCTGATGCTCTAACAAGGGCATTTCGCTCTGAACGGCTTGCGGCTAAGATATGACGCATTAAGCGGTTCTGGTCACTTTTGGTGACTGTTTCGCTCTGCGCGTTTGCGGCGGTTCAGCCTTGGCCCGCGTATGCTGCCTACTCGATTGTCTTCCTTCCTACAGGAGTTTCTCGATGAACCATTACCTCACGCCTGACCTGTGCGATGCCTATCCGGAGCTGGTGCAGGTGCTGGAACCGATGTTCAGCAATTTTGGTGGCCGTGATTCTTTCGGCGGCGAAATCGTGACCATCAAATGTTTCGAAGATAATTCGCTGGTCAAGGAGCAAGTAGCGCTCAAGGGTGACGGTAAAGTACTGGTGGTCGACGGTGGCGGTTCCCTGCGCCGCGCGCTGTTGGGCGACCTGCTGGCCGAGAAAGCCGCCAGTAACGGTTGGGAAGGGCTGGTGATCTACGGTTGCATTCGCGACGTCGACGTCATCGCGCAAACCGATCTGGGGGTTCAAGCCCTGGCCAGTCACCCGATGAAAACCGACCGGCGCGGTGTGGGTGAACTCAATATTGCCGTGACCTTCGCGGGTGTGACCTTCCACCCGGGTCACTATGTTTATGCGGATAACAACGGCGTGATCATTTCGCCAAGCCCGCTGAAGATGCCTGAATAAAGCGCGTTTCATTAAAGGGGTGAGGATGTTCGAGGAAGAAAACGCGCAGTGGGGGCTGGTGCATGCCCTGGTGCTGGACGGTAAAGGCGGTGCGCGTTCGATAGCCCGGACTGAACTCGATGACTTGCAGTTGCAGGCCCATGAAAGCCTGTGGCTGCACTGGGATCGCAGTCATCCGCAAACCCAGACCTGGCTGCGTAAATACAGCGGTCTGAGTGAATTTAGTTGCGACTTGTTGCTGGAAGAGAACACCCGGCCGCGCCTTTTGCCGCTGCCGGACGCCGAGCTGTTGCTGTTTTTGCGCGGGATCAACCTCAATCCAGGTGCCGAGCCGGAAGACATGGTCTCGGTGCGGATCTTCGGTTCGGCCCAGCGCGTGATCTCCCTGCGTCTGCGGCCGTTGCGCGCCACCGATGAGTTGCTGGTGCAACTGGCTGAAGGCAAAGGGCCGAGAACCGCCTCCGAACTCATTCTTTATATGGCGCAGTACCTGACTAACAAAGTGCAGGATCTGGTCAGCTGCCTCTCGGAAATCGTCGATGAGGAAGAAGAAAAGCTGGATACCGACGAACGGTATACACCTGAGCATGGGGCCGTTTTGCAGATCCGTCGCAGGGCGGCCGCACTGAAACGTTTTCTGGCACCGCAGCGGGATATTTTCGGTCAGTTGACACGAATAAAACTACCGTGGTTCGTCGAAGACGATGGCGATTACTGGAACGAATTGAACAACAGCCTGACCCGTTATCTCGAGGAGCTGGAATTGACCCGGGAGCGCGTGGGGCTGGTCCTGGAGGCCGAAGACCGGCGTCTGAGCGTGCGCATGAACCGCACGATGTACCGCTTCGGGATCATCACCGGAATTTTTTTGCCGATGAGTTTTCTGACCGGTCTTTTGGGCATCAACGTCGGCGGTATTCCGTTCTCCACCAGCCCCTATGGCTTCCTGATCGCCTGCCTTCTGGCAGGCTCGGTAGCGCTGGGGCAGTGGTTGCTATTCCGACGTTTGCGCTGGTTCTGATGATGAGTCATGTGACCCGACCAAATTTGACCGCGTCTTTCACAGATATCACGAGAGGTGCGTATGCACGATCCGTTTGAACAGTCTTTGCGTGACATGCTCAAAGCTTCGCCGTCCAGCCGTGACGACGATGCCTGCCTGGGCCGCGTGCTGAAAACCGCCAACCGCCAGGTCGGTGCCGGCGATCTGTTCAGCCTGCTGGGCCGCTGGTTGCCCGCGCTGATGATCGCCCTGAATAACGGATCGGCCCATATCTCGCCGGTTTCCCGTCTTCGTAAACCTACCGCTCGCACTGCTGATAAGGCTGATTGAATATGGAACTTGATCTCTGGACTCAGAGCCTCGTCACTGCAATGACTGCGTTATGGACCAAGGTTGCAAACTTCATTCCGAACCTGTTTGGCGCACTGGTTGTGCTACTGCTGGGTTTTGTCGTGGCCAAACTGCTGGACACACTGCTCTCCAAATTGCTCGCCAAACTGGGCCTCGATCGCCTGATGGGCGGCACCGGGTTGACCAAATTGCTATCCCGAGCAGGCCTTCAGGTGCCTATCTCGACGTTGATCGGTAAAATCGTGTATTGGTTTGTTCTGCTGATATTTCTGGTTTCTGCCGCAGAATCTCTTGGACTTGAGCGAGTTTCGGCTACGCTGGACATGTTGGCGCTGTATTTGCCGAAAGTATTCGGTGCTGCGCTGGTACTGCTGGTGGGTGTCTTGCTGGCGCAACTGGCCAATGGGCTGGTGCGTGGCGCGGCTGAAGGCGTAGGGCTTGATTACGCCGCGGGTCTGGGGCGAATTGCCCAGGGCCTGGTGATCATCATCAGTATTTCGGTTGCGATCAGCCAGTTGGAGGTCAAGACTGACCTGCTCAACCATGTGATCGTGATCGTCTTGATTACCGTTGGTCTGGCGGTTGCGCTGGCCATGGGGTTGGGAAGCCGGGAAATTGCCGGTCAGATTCTTGCGGGAATCTATGTGCGTGAGTTGTATCAGGTTGGGCAACAAGTGCGAGTTGGCGAGGTCGAAGGTCAGATCGAAGAGATCGGAACGGTTAAAACCACCGTGCTGACCGATGAGGGTGAGCTAGTCTCTCTCTCGAATCGGATTCTCTTGGAGCAGCATGTGAGTAGCCGCTAACCCGGCAAATCCTGCTAATGTATGCCGCCGCAAAATGTCCTGAAGGACTGCGGCGGACATTGACCTGACTGTCGGCCAGACTTGTTTTGAATAAAGCTCAATCGCTCTCCACGCGCTACGACCCCCGCGAGCTCTCTGATGAGGAGTTGGTCGCGCGCTCGCATACCGAGCTGTTTCACGTAACGCGCGCTTATGAAGAACTGATGCGGCGTTACCAGCGAACATTATTTAACGTTTGTGCACGGTATCTTGGGAACGATCGTGATGCAGACGATGTCTGTCAGGAAGTGATGTTGAAGGTGCTCTACGGCCTGAAGAACTTCGAGGGCAAATCGAAGTTCAAGACATGGCTATATAGCATCACGTACAACGAGTGCATCACGCAGTATCGGAAAGAACGGCGAAAGCGTCGCTTGATGGACGCTTTGAGTCTGGACCCCCTCGAGGAAGCATCTGAAGAAAAGATGCCGAAACCCGAGGAAAAGGGCGGACTTGATCGCTGGCTGGTGTATGTGAACCCGATCGACCGAGAAATTCTGGTGCTACGATTTGTCGCAGAGCTGGAATTTCAGGAGATCGCAGACATAATGCACATGGGTTTGAGTGCAACAAAAATGCGTTACAAACGCGCTCTAGACAAATTGCGTGAGAAATTTGCAGGCATTGCTGAAACTTAGTTCGGCGCAAATATCTCTTACGTGTAGGCAAGTTCTGATAGACTTGCCGCCGAGTTGTCCCCCGGTTTGCGGGACTGCTTCACAATCACCAGATGGGGATTTAACGGATGAAACTGAAAAACACCTTGGGCTTGGCCATTGGTTCTCTTATTGCCGCCACTTCGTTCGGCGCTCTGGCACAAGGCCAAGGCGCAGTTGAAATCGAAGGCTTCGCTAAGAAAGAAATGTTCGATAGCGCTCGTGACTTCAAGAACAACGGCAACCTGTTCGGCGGTTCGATCGGTTACTTCCTGACCGACGACGTTGAACTGCGTCTGGCCTACGACGAAGTGCACAACGCACGTGCCGAAGATGGCCGTAACATCAAGGGCTCCAACACTGCTCTGGATGCTCTGTACCACTTCAACAACCCGGGCGACATGCTGCGTCCGTACGTATCGGCTGGTTTCTCCGACCAGAGCATCGGTCAGAACGGTTCCGGTGGTCGTAACGGTTCCACCTTCGCCAACGTTGGCGGCGGTGCCAAGTTGTACTTCACCGACAACTTCTACGCCCGTGCCGGCGTTGAAGCTCAGTACAACATCGACCAGGGCGACACCGAGTGGGCTCCTAGCGTTGGTATCGGTGTGAACTTCGGTGGCGGCTCCAAGCCTGCTGCTGCTCCAGTTCCAGCACCAGCTGAAGTCTGCGCCGACAGCGACAACGATGGCGTTTGCGACAACGTTGACAAGTGCCCGGACACCCCAGCCAACGTAACTGTTGACGCTGATGGCTGCCCAGCAGTTGCTGAAGTTGTTCGTGTTGAGCTGGACGTGAAATTCGACTTCGACAAGTCGGTAGTCAAGCCTAACAGCTACGGCGACATCAAAAACCTGGCTGACTTCATGAAGCAGTACCCATCCACCACTACTACTGTTGAAGGTCACACTGACTCCGTCGGTCCTGACGCTTACAACCAGAAACTGTCCGAGCGTCGTGCAAACGCCGTTAAGCAAGTTCTGACCAACCAGTACGGTGTTGAATCGTCCCGCGTTCAGTCTGTTGGCTACGGCGAATCCCGCCCAGTTGCTGACAACAAAACTGACGCTGGTCGCGCTGTAAACCGTCGCGTAGAAGCGCAGGTTGAAGCTAGCGCTAAGTAATTAGCTCGCAGCTCTGGAAAAGCCCGGCTTAGGCCGGGCTTTTCTTTGTCTGCGATTTGGGTTGCAGCGTTGGTTTTGCGTTGTTTCTAAAAGATCGCAGCCTGCGGCAGTTCCTTGGGATAAATGCCAAATCCATGTAGGAGTTGCCGCAGGCTGCGATCTTTTGATCCTTACAAGGATAAACACCGAGCCAATGCAGGAGCTGCCGCAGGTTGCGATCTTTTGATCTCATCGCAGGCCGCCACCGCACCGATCACGAGGATCGCCGGGCTTTTGAGCTGGAAGTCACAGGCATCGTTTTCCATGGCTGCCAAGTCGCTGCGACATTCCCGTTGGTGCGGCAGGGAAGCATTTTCGATCATCGCCACAGGCGTATCGGCAGCCATTCCGCCGGCCAGCAGTTGCTCACGAATTTCACTGAGTTTCGCCACGCCCATATAAATCACCAGTGTTGTGCCCCCTTGTGCCAGGGCCTGCCAGTTCAGGCTGCTGTCATCCTGAGTGTGCGCGGTGACCAGTGTCACACCACGCGCGACACCCCTCAGCGTCAGCGGGATATCGCATTGGGTCGCACCGGCAAGGCCAGCGGTGATGCCATTGACCAGTTCAACCTCGACGCCACGCTCACGCAGCCACTGCGCTTCCTCACCGCCGCGCCCGAAGATGCACGGATCACCACCCTTGAGCCGCACCACGCATTTGCCGTGACGGGTATAACGCAACATCAGGCGATGAATGAAGGCTTGAGGCGTGGAGCGACAGCCACCGCGCTTACCCACAGGAATGATTCGCGCGTTCGGGCAATGCTCCAGCACCGCCTCATTGACCAGATCGTCGATCAGCACCACGTCCGCTTCGCGCAACGCTCGAACCGCCTTGAGGGTCAGCAATTCAGGGTCGCCAGGACCCGCACCCACCAGCCAGACTTTTGCGCTCATAGTGTTTTCCTCACGAGATGACGGCGACTGGCTGCGCGGTGGCGGCCAGCAAACGCTTGATTTCCGGGACGCAGGAGCCGCATTGCGTGCCACAACCCAGTTCTTGTTTCAAACCCTGCAAATCCAGGCCACGGCCAATGCCGGCACACACCGCGTTCTGGCTGACGTTCATGCAGTTGCACAGGGTTTTGGTGCCCGATGCCGGACCGCCAGC
This sequence comes from Pseudomonas sp. GM79, assembly GCF_000282495.1. Classification (GTDB taxonomy): domain Bacteria; phylum Pseudomonadota; class Gammaproteobacteria; order Pseudomonadales; family Pseudomonadaceae; genus Aquipseudomonas. Next base: position 29,906 of record NZ_AKJE01000082.1, on the reverse strand, counting down.
ACTGCCCGGTGGCGCACTCAAAGGCGCCAGCAGCCAACGGCGTAGCTGTTCGTCGGCGCGACCTTCGAGCCACAGACTTTGCAGCCAGTGTTGGGCCAGCGTTTCACCGGCCAGGCGAATCGCGGTAATCCGACCGTTTTCAATGCGTACCCGTTTGCCGATCGAACGCCGAGGATCGTCGTAGGCCAATACTGGGCCTTCGTTGAGCCCCAGGCATTGATCGATATCACGCAACAACTGCGGCTCCGGGGCGGCGGCGCTAGCGGCACGTATCAGCAGCGCAGGACGCTCACGGCCGGTCAGGCTGAGGCTAGCGTAGGAAAACGCCTCGCAAAGCGGTCGTAGCGTCTCCAAGTGCTGTTGAACATCGCCCTCTATCAGGGCGAAAAGCTGCCAAGGCAGTTGCACAGGCTCAAGTCGCACACCGCTGTGTTTGAGTTCCGGTTGTTTCGACAACGGGTCGAAGGCGGGAAGGGTGAGGGTATTCACGCCGCCCTTGAGAAAGCGGTCGCCCCAATGCATGGGCAGAAACGTCTGGCCCGGCCGTACGCTGTCATCGCTGCTGACCGGCACGATCACCGAGCCCCGGCGACTTTTCAGGTTGATCAGATCGCCAGGTTGCAGGCGATGCCGACGCAGTTCATCCGGGTGCAGGCTCAACACGGCTTCACTGACATGGCCGAATAGCTGCGCGGCGGTGCCGGTGCGGCTCATACCGTGCCATTGATCGCGCAGGCGGCCGGTGATCAGGGTCAGGGGGAAGCGCGCATCGCGTTGTTCCTTGGCGGCGCGATACGGGTCGGTGATGAACTGTGCACGCCCGCTGGCGGTCGGGAAAACTCCGTCGAGATACAGCCGCGCCGTGCCTTCGCGAGCCCCGGCGGGGAAGGGCCATTGCTGCGGGCCGAGCTGGTCGATCAGCGCATGGCTGATTCCAGACAGGTCGAGGTCGCGGCCGCACGTCAGGTGTTTGTATTCGTCGAAGACCTGCGCCGTGGTTTCAAAGGCAAACAGGCTGGTGGCTCCAGGGCGCAGATGTTTTTCCAGGCGCTGTGCGAAATCCACGGTGATCGCCCAGTCGGGCCGTGCTTCACCGGGTGCGCCGATGGCCTGACGGACGTGGGAAATGCGCCGTTCGGAGTTGGTGACCGTGCCGTCCTTTTCACCCCAGCTGGCGGCGGGCAGCAGCAAGTCGGCGAACGCGGCGGTTTCGGTGGTGCGAAAGGCTTCCTGCAACACCACGAACGGACAGGCCTGCAGTGCCTCGCGCACAGCGGTCTGGTCCGGCAGCGACTGTGCAGGGTTAGTGCAGGCGATCCACAGGGCTTTGATCTTGCCGCTGCGCATCTGCTCGAACAGCTCGATGGCCGTTAGGCCGGTGTTCGCGGGCAGTTGATCAACGCCCCAGTAGTCAGCCACTTGCGCGCGGTGTTCGGCATTGGCTGCTTCGCGATGGCCTGGCAGCAGGTTCGACAAACTGCCGGTTTCCCGGCCGCCCATGGCATTTGGCTGACCAGTCAGCGAGAAAGGTCCTGCACCGGGCTGGCCGATTTGTCCGGTGGCCAGGTGCAGATTGATCAACGCGCTGTTCTTCGCGCTGCCAGCAGTGGACTGATTCAGCCCCATGCACCACAGCGACAGAAAGCTCGGTGAAGTGCCGACCCATTGCGCGCATTGATGCAGTTGCTCGACGCTGATGCCGCACAGTTGCGACACCATTGTCGGGGTGTAATCACGCACCAGGTTTTTCAGCTCGGCCAGGCCTTCGGTGTGGGCCTTGATGAAGTCGCGGTCGACCCAGTCTTCCCACAGCAACAGGTGCAAAATCCCATGGAACAAGGCGACATCGGTGCCGGGCAGAATCGCCAAATGCATGTCGGCCAAATCGCAGGTGTCGGTGCGCCGTGGGTCGATGACGATGACTTTCATCTGTGGGCGGCGGGATTTGGCTTCTTCCAGGCGACGAAACAGTACCGGGTGGGCGTAGGCCATGTTGCTGCCGACGATCATCACGCAGTCGCTCAATTCCAGGTCTTCGTAGTTGCAGGGCGGAGCGTCGGCGCCGAGGCTGCGCTTGTAGCCAACCACCGCTGAAGACATGCACAGCCGTGAATTACTGTCGATGTTGTTGGTGCCCACCAGCGCTCGCGCCAGTTTGTTGAAGGCGTAGTAGTCCTCGGTCAGCAACTGCCCGGAGATATAGAACGCAACGCTGTCCGGGCCATGCTCGGCGATGGTTTCGGCGAAGACGTTGGCGGCGTGATCGAGGGCAGCGTCCCAGTCGGTGCGGCTGCGGGCCAGGCCTTTGCCCAGGCGCAGTTCCGGGTACAACGCCCGTGCCGTCAGGTCGCCGGTCAGGTGCAGGGTCGAACCTTTACTGCACAATTTGCCGAAGTTGGCCGGGTGTGCCGGATCGCCGCTGACGCCGAGGATGCGCTCGCCGTCGTGCTCGATCAGCACACCACAGCCGACCCCGCAGTAGCAGCAGGTGGAGGCGGTGATCTGGTTCATCAGCTTGCTTCCCGCAGGGACAGCAGCACCCGGCCGTTCTCGACCCGTGCCGAATGATGGTGGGCGCAGCCAATATCAGGGGCCTGGGCCTCGCCGGTTTCCAGGTCGATCTGCCAGTTGTGCAGCGGGCAGGCCACTCGTTTGCCGTAGATCAAACCCTGGGACAACGGCCCGCCCTTGTGCGGGCAGCGATCGTCGAGGGCGAAAACCTCATCGTCGCTCGTACGAAAAATCGCGATGTCGCCTTTCGGGCCGGCGATGATCCGCGAGCCAAGGGTGTTGATCTCTTCCAGTGCGCAGATATCCAGCCAGTTCATGCCTGCACCTCCAGGTTCTTCACGGGAATGACCTCGAATTCTTTTTTCAGCAGCGGCTGTTCGAGGCGTTCCTTCCAGGGGTCCTGCTCGAACGACAGGGAAAATTGCAGGCGATCGTTCAGTGCCTTGCGCCGTTCCGGGTCTTCCAGCACGGCTTTCTTGATGTGTTCCATACCGACCCGTTGCAGGTAGTGCACGGTGCGCTCGAGGTAGAAGGCTTCTTCGCGATACAGCTGCAGGAAAGCGCCGTTGTATTCGCGCACTTCTTCGGCGGTTTTCAGTTTGACGAAGAATTCCGCGACTTCGGTTTTGATCCCTCCGTTGCCACCGATGTACATCTCCCAGCCGGAATCCACGCCGATAATTCCGACGTCTTTGATCCCCGCTTCCGAGCAGTTGCGTGGGCAACCGGAGACGGCCAGTTTCACTTTGTGCGGCGACCACATGTTGAACAGGTCGTGCTCAAGCTCGATGCCCAGTTGCGTGGAGTTCTGGGTGCCGAAGCGGCAGAACTCGCTGCCGACACAGGTTTTTACCGTGCGGATGGATTTGCCGTAGGCGTGACCGGACGGCATGTCCAGGTCTTTCCAGACGCCTGGCAGGTCCTGCTTTTTGATCCCCAGCAAGTCGATGCGCTGGCCGCCGGTAACCTTGACCATCGGCACGTTGTACTTGTCGGCCACGTCGGCAATGCGCCGCAGCTCTGAAGGATTGGTCACACCGCCCCACATCCGCGGGACTACAGAGTAAGTGCCGTCTTTCTGAATGTTGGCGTGGGCGCGTTCGTTGATCAGGCGCGATTGCGGGTCGTCCTTGGCTTCGCCCGGCCAAGTGGAAATCAGGTAGTAGTTGAGCGCCGGACGGCACGTGGCGCAACCGTTCGGGGTGCGCCAGTTCAAGTAGCTCATAGTGCCGGCGATGGTCAGCAGGTGCTGGTCGCGGATGGCCTGGCGGATTTGCCCGTGGTTGAGGTCACTGCAACCGCAGATGGCTTTCTCGCTTTTCGGCTTGACGTCCGCCGCACCGCCCACGGTGTTGATCAGGATCTGCTCGACGAGGCCGGCGCAGGAGCCGCAAGAACTGGCAGCTTTGGTATGTTTTTTCACGTCATCGACGCTGAACAGGCCATGTTCCTGGATGGCCTTGACGATGGTGCCTTTGCACACGCCATTGCAGCCGCAGACTTCGGCGGTGTCGGCCATGCTCATGGCTTTGTCCTGGCCCTGGTGTCCTACGTCGCCCAAGGCGTTTTCGCCGAACATCAGGTGATCGCGGATCTCGCCGATGGCATGGTTCTCACGAATCTGCCGGAAATACCAACCGCCATCTGCCGTATCGCCGTACAGACAAGCCCCGACCAGCACGTCATCCTTGATCACCAGTTTTTTGTAGACCCCACCGATCGGGTCGGAGAGGGTGATGGTCTCGGTGCCTTCGCCGCCCATGAAGTCGCCGGCGGAAAACAGGTCGATGCCGGTGACTTTCAATTTGGTCGACGTCACCGAGCCCTTGTAGGTGGCGAAACCCAGTTGGGCGAGGTGGTTGGCGCACACCTTGGCCTGTTCGAACAGCGGCGCGACCAGGCCGTAGGCGATGCCACGGTGGCTGGCGCATTCGCCGATGGCGTAGACCCGAGGGTCGTAGGTTTGCAGGGTGTCGTTGACCAGAATCCCGCGGCTGCAAGGGATGCCGGATTTTTCCGCGAGCTCGGTGTTGGGACGAATACCGGCGGCCATCACCACCAGGTCGGCAGGGATGATGTCGCCGTTCTTGAACTCAACCGAGCCAACCCGGCCATTGCCGGCGTCGTGCAGGGCCTGGGTCTGTTCGCACAGGCGGAAATGCAAGCCTCGGCCTTCCAGGGCGGTTTGCAGGAGTTGGCCGCTGGTTTTGTCCAGTTGCCGTTCCAGCAGCCATTCGCCGATGTGCACCACGGTAACGTGCATGCCGCGCAGCAGCAGGCCGTTGGCGGCTTCAAGGCCCAGCAGGCCGCCGCCGATGACCACGGCGTGCTTGTGGGTCTTGGCGGTGTCGATCATCGCCTGTGTGTCGGCAATGTCGCGGTAGCCGATCACGCCCTGCAAGGTGTTGCCGGGGATTGGCAGGATGAACGGGGTCGAGCCGGTGGCAATCAGCAGGCGGTCGTATTCGGCCTCGGTGCCGTCTTCGGCGATGACCCGACGTTTGACCCGATCGATCTCCACCACTTTACGGTTGAGCAGCAGCTTGATGTTGTTTTCCAGGTACCAGTCCAGATCGTTGAGCACGATTTCTTCGAACGTCTGCTCGCCGGCCAGTACGGGCGACAGCAGGATGCGGTTGTAGTTGGTATGGGGTTCGGCGCCGAAGACCGTGATGTCGTACAGCTCATTACTCAGCTTGAGCAGTTCTTCCAGGGTACGAACCCCGGCCATGCCGTTGCCGATCATCACTAGTTTTAGTTTTTTCATCAGGTTCTCCGGGGAGCTCGGGCCTGCCTCATCAGGGCATTCAGGCCTTGCTCGACAAAATTTTGCGCAAACAAAAAAAGGCGTCCCGCTAGTTAACTAGCGAGGACGCCTTTGTCCTTGTCCCGTTCTCTCGGGCAGCGCAGCCTTCTACGTTGAAGGTTGGGCTTTATGTATGTTGGGAAAGGTAATGCAGTGGTTGTGCCAAGTCGCACAAATGCGGAATTTATGGGCTCTCAGCACGGGAGGAGGGTGTTTGTGTGCACCGGTTCAAGGCGCGATGCCCGGTTTTGAAGCAGAAAAAGATCAAAAGATCGCAGGCTTCGCCAGCTCCTACAGGAGATCGTGGGCACCCGTAGGAGCTGCCGAAGCCTGCGATCTTTTGATCTTTTAACCATGAAACAGCAAAAACAGCAGCACCAGATTCACCAGCAACGACACCAGCGCCAACGTCCTCCAGACTTTCAGCGGTTCGCGCTCCAGCAACGGTCTGGGGCGCACGCTCAAACTGCGGCGTTCTCCCTGTTCCACTAGCAACAACCATTCTTCCGCCGTTTCAAAGCGCTGATCCGGAGCTGCCGCCACCGCGCGCTCCAGACTTTGCGCAATCCATTCCGGCAGGTCGGGCCGGTAGCGACTGGCGCTGACAGGCACACCAAACCGAGGGCGCTGGAACGCTTCGATTTCGCCGTAGGGATAATGCCCGGTCAGCAGGTAATACAAGGTTACGCCGACCGCATACAAATCCTGCTGTGGTGTAGGAGGATCACCTCGAAAAGCTTCCGGCGCGATATAGCTGGGCGTTCCGGGCAGTGCGCAGGCTTGATCTTCGGACAGGCCGGGGCAGTAGGCGAGGCCGAAATCCAGCAGGCGCAGCTCACCGTCGTCCCCCAGCAGCAGGTTCTCCGGTTTGATATCGCGATGCAGAATTTGCCGTCGATGCAATATGCCGATGGCCCGCAGCAGACGTTCGGCCAGGTCCAGCCATTGAGCCAATGGCAGCGTTGCGACACGCTCATGCAGCTCAGCCAAGGTAGACCCGCAATATTCCCGCATCACGTAGTACAAATGCTGACGCTGACTGGCGGCATGGACTTCAGGAAAATGCCGCCCGGCCACACGCTTGAGAAACCATTCCTCTGACAACAACGCCTGCCCGGCCTGGTGATCGTCACGGAGCGCACTGGGCAAGGTTTTCAGCAGCCAGGGCTGTTGTTGTGCGTCGCGCACCCGGTAGAGCAGCGATTGCTGGCTCTGGCCGAGGATCCCTTCGACCTGCCAGCCTTCGAAAGTCTGGCCCGGCTTCAGTGCAGGCGGGAGTGGCCATTGCTGCAGATGAATCAGCGCGTCGCCAATGCTGGTTTCACCGAGGGCATCGACCCGCACCAACAGGGCGCTGGCGTTGTCCTGACTGCCGGCCAGATGTGCAGCGTTGACCAGGGTCTGCGCGGCACTGTTCAGGTCGGGTTGATCGCGCAGAATCGCCGCAATGGCCGTGTCGCCCAGCACGGCCCAGATGCCGTCGCTGAGCAGCACGAAACTCTCGTTCAGGCGCAGTTCGCCATCGAGAAAGTCCAGCACCAGGTGTTGATCCAGCCCAAGGGCCCGTTTGAGCACATGCTGCATGCCCGGCTGGTCCCAGACGTGATCCTCACTCACCCGTTGCAGTGTGTCGGCGTGCCAGCGATAAACCCGGCAATCGCCGACATGCGCCAGGGTGAAACGCCGGCCGCGCATCACCAAGGCACTGACCGTGGTCAGCAGCGGTTGCCCGCCGCCGTTAGCCTGCAACCAGCGATTTTGCGCCAGTAGCAGACGGTCCAATGCCTGGGCGACACCCCAGGTTTCCGGGGTGGCGTAGTAGTCCAGCGCCAAGGCCTGCAAGGTTGAACGGGCCGCGAGACCGCCATCGGCACATTGGCTGACGCCGTCGGCGATGGCGAACAGGTAACCCTTGCTCGCCGCCAGCGCCGGGGCCGGAGTGACCAGGCGCACAGCGTCCTGGTTCTCCTCGCGGGGGCCGATGGCGCTGTGTTCGGCGAAGCTCAGTTGCAGGCTCATTCAGTCCTCACACCCGCGCTGCGGTAACGGCTGCCGAACCCCAAGTGGTTCTCCAGCGACGTTTCACACCATGCAGACCAAACCAGGCGAGTACGCCGAGGCTGGCGAACAACCACAAGGCCATTTGATAGCTGCCGGTGCTTTGCTTGATCGCGCCCATGCCGGCCGCCAGTGCGAAGCCACCGATGCCGCCGGCCATGCCAATCAGGCCGGTCATCACACCGATCTCCCGACGAAAACGCTGCGGGACCAACTGGAATACCGCACCGTTGCCTGCACCCAAACCGAGCATAGTGCAGACGAAAAGCGCCAACGCGGCGTAGGAACTCGGCAGATTGAAACCTACCGTTGCAATGCAGATCGCTGCCACGGTGTACATCGCCAGCAAGGTGCGAATCCCGCCGAAGCGATCCGCCAGCGCGCCGCCCAATGGACGCATCAGGCTGCCACCGAACACACAAGCGGCGGTGTAGTAGCCGGCAGTCACCGGGCTCAGGCCATATTGGTCATTGAAGTAGCCAGGCAGGGCGCTGGCCAGACCGATGAAACCGCCGAAGGTCACGCTGTAGAAAAACATGAACCACCAGCTGTCGCGATCACCCAAGGCCTTGAAATAGTCAGACACGGACTTGGCTTTCGGGCGCTCGGGTGCATTTTTGGCCAGCCAGGTGAAGACGATCAGGGTCAGGACCAACGGGATCAGGGCGAAGCCGAACACGTTGCTCCAGCCAAACGCGGCGGCCAGCACCGGGGCAATCAAGGCGGCCAGCACGGTGCCCGAGTTACCGGCACCGGCGATGCCCATGGCTTTGCCTTGGTGCTGCGGCGGGTACCATTGCGAGGCCAGCGGCAGGGCGACGGCGAAGGACGCACCGGCCATACCGAGGAACAGGCCCAGCAACAGCGCTTGCTCGTAACTGTGGATGCCGACTTTCCAGGCGACGAACAGGGCGCAGATGACGATCACCTGGCCGATGATCCCGGCGGTTTTTGGCGACAGGCGATCAGCCAGCAGGCCCATCGCAAAGCGCAATACGGCCCCGGCCAGAATTGGCGTGGCCACCACCAGCCCGCGCTGTTGGGTGGTCAGGTGCAGGTCAGCGGCGATCTGCACCGCCAGAGGGCCGAGCAGGTACCAGACCATGAAGCTCAGATCGAAATAGAGGAAGGCTGCGAACAGTGTCGGGGTATGGCCGGATTTCCAGAAGCTTGAATTCATCGCGCACCTCAGCTGTCAGGCGTATCAAGAAGGAGTCATGAGCTTGCAGGTGGGGCGCCGCAACGGCCGCACCACCGGCCCCGGTCTCTGGGGCCAAAACGGAAAAACGCCGCTACCCGATCCGCCAGGGGGCGAATGAGGTGAGCGACGTCTTCGTCGTAGGTGGGGCAACCGCCGTTGGTTACCTTGCAGCGATTTACTTAGCGAGATTTGTGCCAACACGTGAGATCGCGTTGTGGCCATTCGCGAGCAAGCCCGCTCCCACAGGGGAATTGCGTCGTTCACGACATTGAAGTTCGACACAAATCAAATGTGGGAGCGGGCTTGCTCGCGAAGGCGATAGATCATTCACAGCAGGGCTTCAGCCAAGCAGTTCACTCATGGCAATGATCTGCTCCGCCACCTGTATCAGCTTCTGCTGTCGGCTCATGGCCTGGCGGCGCATCAGGGTGTAGGCCTGTTCTTCGTTGCAGTCCTTCATCTTCATCAGCAGCCCCTTGGCCAGCTCGATGCGCTTGCGCTCGGCCAGTTGCTGGTCGCGGGCGTGCAGTTGCGCGCGCAGGGCCTGGTCGCTTTCAAAGCGCGCCATGGCCACGTCGAGAATCGGCTGCAAGCGTTGTGCGTGAATGCCTTCGACGATGTAGGCACTGACGCCGGACTTGATCGCGCGGCGCATCACGTCGGGGTCGTGCTCGTCGGTGAACATCACAATCGGCCGTGGTTGGTCACGGGTCACCAGCACCACTTGCTCCATCACATCGCGGCTCGGTGACTCGGTATCGATCAAGATCACGTCCGGACGCACCGTTTCGACGCGCGCGGGCAGGTCAATGGTCAGGCCGGACTCGTCGATGACCTCGAACCCGGCTTCGGTCAGAGCCGCCTTCAGGCGCCCGACTTTTTTCGCAGTGTCATTGATCAGCAGGATACGCAACATATTCGCAGGCTCCTGTCAGCGGCTGGCGAGAAGGGGAGCGCTGTCGCTCATGGCGTGCAGCGTGAAGCTGCGGGCATAGCCGGCCGGGTCCGAGCCGTCCCAGACTTTGCCGTCGATCAGTTGACTGCTGCGCATTTCCTGACTCCGGGCGGGCACACCGACAGCAGTGGCGGCCTCACGGTATAAGTCTAGTTGCTGGACCTGACGGGCCACGCCGAGGTAATCCGGGTCGTCACGCAACAAACCCCAGCGCCGGAACTGGGTCATGAACCACATACCGTCGGACAAATACGGCAGATTGACCTCGCCACCACCGTGGAAACGCATGGCGTGTGGGTCTTGCCAGCGATTCCCCAGACCGTCGGCGTAGTCACCGAGCAAGCGCGGTTCGATGCAATCGAGCGGTGCATCCAGATATTCCGGCGCACTCAACAGTTGCGCGGTGCTGTGGCGATTTTCGTGGCTGGCTTCGATGAATCGGCTGGCTTCGAGGATTGCCATCACCAATGCCCGTGCGGTGTTGGGGTATTGCTCGACAAAGGCGCGGGTGCAGCCGAGGACTTTTTCCGGGTGGTCGGGCCACAGGGTCTGGCTGGTGGCCATCGTAAACCCGAGATTCTGCTGTACCGCACTGGCCGCCCACGGCTCGCCGACGCAGAAACCGTCGATGCGCCCGGCTTGCAAGTGAGCGACCATTTGCGGCGGCGGCACCACCACGCTGTCGACATCCTGCAACGGATGAATGCCCTGACTCGCGAGCCAGTAATACAGCCACATGGCGTGGGTGCCCGTAGGAAATGTCTGGGCGAAGGTCAGTTTTGGGCGACTTTGGTGCACGTGACGATCGAGTGCTTCAGGACTGGTCACACCCAGGGCCTGCAAGCCGTGGGAGAGGTTGATGCTCTGACCGTTCTGGTTCAGGCCCATGAGCACGGCCATGTCGGTGGAGGCTACGCCGCCGATGCCCAGGTGCACGGCGTAAATCAGGCCGTACAGGCTGTGGGCGGCGTCCAGTTCGCCGCTGACCAGTTTGTCTCGCAGGTTGGCCCAGGACGATTGGCGCTTGAGGTTCAGAGTCAGGCCATAAGGTTGGGCAAAGCCCTGAGTGGCGGCGACTACCACTGAGGCGCAGTCGCTCAGGGCCATGAAGCCGAGGTTGATTTCAGTCTTTTCCGGGGCATCGCTGCCGTTGACCCAGGCCAGAGGGCCGGCTGATGGTTCGTTCATCGATTTCGCACCTTCCAAAAAAAAGCGTCGTCCCAAGGCCCTTGCGTGGGCAAAGCCGGGTGACGACGCCATTGTCCTTCCACTCATCCCGCCGTTGGCATGAGTGCTGATGCCTGTAATTGGTGCAAGGCATATGCCATCGCCGGCTGATTTTGTTGCGCGCCTCGCCTGTGGACCCGATGCGCGGCTATAATCGCCGCCTCTCATCGCCAACCGAGTCAAGCCTGCCCATGTACACCCTGGCCCGTCAGCTGCTGTTCAAACTTTCCCCGGAAACCTCCCACGATCTGTCCCTGGACCTGATCGGCGCGGGCGGGCGTTTGGGCCTTAACGGCTTGCTGTGCAAGGCGCCGGCGAAACTGCCGGTAACGGTCATGGGCCTGGAGTTCCCGAACCCGGTGGGTTTGGCGGCCGGTCTGGACAAGAACGGTGCGGCGATCGATGGTTTTGCCCAATTGGGTTTCGGTTTCGTCGAAATCGGCACCATTACGCCGCGACCGCAACCGGGCAACCCGAAACCACGGATTTTCCGCTTGCCGGACGCCGAGGCGATCATCAACCGCATGGGCTTCAACAACCTCGGCGTCGATCACTTGCTCGCTCGCGTGGCGGCGGCCAAGTACAAGGGCGTGCTGGGCATCAACATCGGCAAGAACTTCGATACCCCGGTTGAACGTGCGGTCGATGACTACCTGATTTGCCTGGACAAGGTCTATGCCCACGCCAGCTACGTGACGGTCAACGTCAGTTCACCGAATACCCCGGGCCTGCGCAGCCTGCAATTCGGCGATTCGCTCAAGCAATTGCTCGCCGACCTGGCCACCCGCCGGGCGGAACTGGCCCTGCGTCACGGCAAGCATGTTCCGTTGGCGATCAAGATCGCGCCGGACATGACTGATGAAGAAACCGTTCAAGTCGCTCAAGCGTTGATCGAAACCGGGATGGACGCGGTGATTGCCACCAACACCACCCTGAGCCGCGTTGGCGTCGAAGGCATGGAGCATGGTGACGAGGCGGGCGGGTTGTCTGGCGCACCGGTTCGCGACAAGAGCACTCACACTGTGAAGGTCCTGGCGGCGGAACTGGCCGGTCGCTTGCCGATCATTGCCGTGGGCGGCATCACCGAAGGCAAGCACGCGGCTGAGAAAATCGCCGCGGGTGCGAGTTTGGTGCAGATTTACTCTGGCTTTATCTATAAAGGCCCGGCGCTGATTCGTGAATCGGTGGATGCCATAGCGGCCCTGCGCTAAATCCCGGTAGGAGCTGCCGAAGGCTGCGATCTTTTGATCTTGATTTTTTGTTCTCGCACGGATCGCCGAGAAACAAAATCAAAAGATCGCAGCCTTCGGCAGCTCCTACAGGGGATCGTGTTCGGTCTGCAATGCAGGCATAAAAAAGGGCTCCTCGAAGGAGCCCCTGGGCCGAAGCCCGCCGTCCGGATGGGACGTGCGTGGTTAAGTCGTTGCGTAATCAGATTGTCGTGTCGGAGTGTGTGCCCTGTATTAGCCGACGGCGTGAAGTTCGTTGAGTCTGTGGATTCCCGCAGTGCCGGTCATACCGTCCCAGTTGTCGCCGCGTCCTTCTCGCCAGCCATTGATCCAGGCTTGGCGTACCGACGGTAGAGTAAAAGGGCAAAGCTCACGGGATTTACCACCAACGCCATATTGATATCCGCGCAAAAATGCTCTTTCCAACGGATCACGCTTAAGTCTTCTCATAGGGTGTTTCCCTCACTTGTTGACTGTTTTTATCGCGTCGACCTCAATCGAGGTCAGGCAGAAAAATCCTGCCGTTGGCGGCTCGCTGCCGGCGTCGCGAGCCAAGGTGTTGACGCCGTTGCGACGTCAACCTGAGTTGAGTTCTAACCAATGCGTCACACCGAGGGAATGATCGTTTTGTCATAAGAACGTAACCATAAAGATGCTATGGCCATAAGTAACACGATATTTGTCCCGTGTTCATTGGCCAAAGCCCGGTATGATCGGCCCTGCGCGGGATGAGAGGGTTGAGGCCTTTAACGAGAATGACACCCGTTCACTTGGGGACTATTCGACGAAGGGTCGACTTATGACATTTTGTTGCATCAACTTTTTTATCTGCCCTGGCATCTAAGCTCTTTTAACCCGAGCAGTCAGGGTGGGACGGCACACCTTCGTGCCACGCGGGCGTTCTGTTAGAAAAACGCCTGATTGAAAACCGGATCGGCAATGCGTTGCCGGTTCACTTAGCTAAAGGCTCTGGAATTACCATGTCCGATCGTTTCGAACTCTTCCTCACTTGCCCCAAAGGCCTTGAAGGCCTGCTCATCGAGGAAGCCGTCGGGCTTGGCCTTGAGGAAGCACGTGAGCACACCTCGGCTGTGCGCGGCATGGCCACCATGGAAACCGCCTATCGCCTGTGCCTGTGGTCGCGTCTGGCGAACCGCGTGCTGCTGGTGCTCAAGCGCTTCCCGATGAAAGACGCCGAAGACCTCTACCACGGCGTGCTGGATATCGAGTGGCAAGACCACATGCTCAATGACGGCACCCTGGCCGTCGAATTCAGCGGTCACGGTTCGGGCATTGATAACACGCACTTCGGCGCCTTGAAGGTCAAGGATGCGATCGTTGATAAACTGCGCACCCCCCAGGGCGACCGTCCATCCATCGACAAGCTCAACCCGGACCTGCGCATTCACCTGCGTCTGGACCGTGGCGAAGCGATTTTGTCCCTCGATCTGTCCGGTCACAGCCTGCACCAGCGTGGCTACCGCTTGCAGCAGGGCGCGGCGCCGCTGAAGGAAAACCTCGCGGCGGCGATTCTGATCCGTTCCGGCTGGCCACGGATTGCCGCCGATGGCGGCGCACTGGCTGACCCGATGTGCGGTGTCGGTACGTTCCTGGTCGAAGCGGCGATGATCGCCGCCGACATGGCGCCGAACCTGCGTCGTGAGCAGTGGGGCTTCACCGCCTGGCTCGGTCACGTGCCGGCGCTGTGGAAAAAACTTCACGAAGAAGCCACCGAACGCGCCGCAGCTGGCCTGGCCAAGCCACCGCTGTGGATTCGCGGTTACGAAGCTGACCCGCGCCTGATTCAACCGGGCCGCAATAACGTCGAACGTGCCGGCCTGAGCGAGTGGATCAAGATCTACCAGGGCGAAGTCGCGACGTTCGAGCCGCGTCCGGACCAGAACCAGAAAGGCCTGGTGATCTGCAACCCTCCGTACGGCGAGCGTCTGGGCGATGAGGCGAGCCTGCTCTACCTCTACCAGAACCTCGGCGAACGTCTGCGTCAGGCGTGCCTGAACTGGGAAGCGGCGGTGTTCACCGGCGCCCCGGACCTGGGCAAGCGCATGGGCATCCGCAGCCACAAGCAGTACTCGTTCTGGAACGGCGCCTTGCCGTGCAAATTGCTGCTGATCAAGGTCACGCCGGACCAGTTTGTCACCGGCGAGCGTCGCACTCCGGAACAGCGCCAGATCGAGCGCGAACAGGCCGAATCCGACGCTCCATCGAACATCGAAGCACCGGGCAAATACGAGAAGTACAACAAGAACGGCAACCCGATCAAGCCGGCCCCGGTGGTGATCGAGCAACCGCGCTTGAGCGAAGGCGGGCAGATGTTCGCCAACCGTCTGCAAAAAAACCTCAAGGCTTTGGGCAAGTGGGTCAAGCGTGAAGGCATCGACTGCTACCGCGTCTACGATGCCGACATGCCGGAGTATTCCATGGCCATCGACCTGTATCACGACTGGGTCCACGTTCAGGAATACGCCGCTCCGAAATCCATCGATCCGGAAAAAGCCTCGGCACGGATGTTTGATGCCTTGGCGGCGATCCCGCAGGCGCTGAACATCGACAAGAACCGCGTGGTGGTCAAACGTCGCGAGCGTCAGAGCGGCACCAAGCAGTACGAACGCCAGAGCGCACAGGGCAAGTTCAATGAGGTCAACGAAGGCGGCGTGAAGCTGCTGGTGAACCTCACCGACTACCTCGACACCGGGCTGTTCCTCGACCACCGGCCGATGCGCATGCGAATCCAGAAAGAGGCGGCCGGCAAGCGCTTCCTCAACCTGTATTGCTACACCGCGACCGCCAGCGTTCATGCAGCCAAGGGCGGTGCGCGCAGCACCACCAGCGTCGACCTGTCGAAAACCTATCTGGATTGGGCGCGTCGCAACCTGTCGCTGAACGGTTTTTCCGACAAAAACCGTCTGGAACAGGGCGATGTGATGGTCTGGCTCGATGCCTGCCGTGACGAGTACGACCTGATCTTCATCGACCCGCCGACCTTCTCCAACTCCAAGCGCATGGAAGGGATCTTCGACGTGCAGCGTGATCAGGTGCAGTTGATCGACTTGGCGATGGCTCGTCTGGCGCCGGGCGGGGTGTTGTACTTCTCCAACAACTTCCGCAAGTTCACGCTTGAGGAAAACCTCACCGAGCGTTATGCCGTTGAAGAAATCACCGCCCAGACCATCGATCCGGATTTCGCCCGTAATGGCAAGATCCATCGTGCCTGGAAGATCACTGCACGCTGACACTTGAGCCTGATTGGATCCAGAGCCTTGATTTTTAAAGGCTCTTGGGTTCTTTCAGTGCTGGTCAAATTAGTGGCTAATAGCTATAACTCAATGCATGGCCAATGGGCTTTTCCGGCACCTGGCGTTTTGAGTTGTATCTATGTCGCTGCACGCCGTGCGCCCCAAGATCCTGGGTTTTATCCGCGAAGATGTTTCGGCCTGGCTGGTCGCACTGTTGGCATTGCTTGTCGGCGGTGTTCTCACGGGATTGCTGGCCTGGGCGACGTTCAATCAGTTTCATCAGCAATTGCGGCAACGTTTCCAGCTGCTCGCCAGTGAACGTTACAGCCGTATCGAAGAACGTTTCGAAGATCAGGAGCAGCGCCTTGACGGCCTGCGTCGGTTCTTCGTCAATTCCGAATCGGTGTCCCGCGAGGAATTTGACGGTTACGCCAAACCTCTTTTGCGTCGCACCCAGGCCTACTCCTGGGCCCCTCGGGTTTCCCGCACTGAACGACCGCTACTTGAACGCGCGGTGAGCGCAGAGGGATTGAGCGATTTCACCTTTCGCGAACTCAACGCCGATGGTCAGTTGCAACTAGCCGGCTTGCGAGATGAGTACGTGCCCGTGCTCTACACCCAAACCCAAAGCCGACTGCCCACGCCGCTGGGTTACGACCTGCTGGCCCAGCCCCTGCGCCGTTCGACCCTGGAACGCGCCGATCGCAATGGCCGTATGGCCGTGTCGCAACCGTTGCATCTGGTAGGCATCGAGCCCGCCTATTCGCGGGGCGTGTTGCTAGTGACTCCGGTCATCCATCAGAACATCCCCAATGCTGCGCCCGCCGGCTATGTCATGGCGGTGATCAGCATGCGTCAGCTGCTGGCGGACGGGCTGCCGGAAGGGAATCAGGACTCTCTCTCGGTGCGTATCCTCGATTTGTCCACCGCGGATCAGCACGAAGTATTGTACGAGTCGACCAACACGGCAGGGGCCAGTGGCTTGTCCTCCACGCGTTTGCTACGTCTGGCCGACCACGATTATCAAGTGGATATGCGTCCCAGCGCCGCGTTCCTGAAAGCCAACCATTCCTCGGTGGCCAGTCTGGTGGTACTCGGCGGTTTGCTCAGCCTGCTGCTCAGTGTGTTTCTCTATGTGTTGGTCAGCCAGCGCCAGCGAGCGCTGAAAATGGTGGAGCTGCGGACCCGGGAACTTCACGACCGTGAGCAAGAGTTACGCGGCACGCATGGCCAGTTGCGCGGTGTGCTGGATGCCGCGACTCAGGTGGCAATCATCGCCACCGACTTGCGCGGGGTGATCAGCACCTTCAATGCCGGTGCAGAGCAAATGCTCGGTTACACCAGTGCTCAGGTCGTAGGCCATATGACCCTGGAAAGCCTGCACCTGCCCCGGGAACTCGAAGCGCGCTCGGCCGAGTTGAGCGCGCGCTATGGCAAGCCCATCCCGACGTGTCAGGCGATGCTGGTCGAAGGCGGGGAAGAGGGCGGTCACGAAGCCCGTGAGTGGACGCTGGTGCGCCACGACGCCAGTCACTTGACGGTGAACATGCTGGCGACCCCGGTACTCGACGAGCAAGGCTTGTGGGTCGGGCACCTGGCGATTTGTATCGACATCACCGAGCGCAAGCGCGTCCACGAAGCCCTGGCGGCACGGGACCTGTTGTTGAAGAAACTCAGCGCCCATGTGCCCGGCGGGATCTACCAGTTCAAGATGGAATTCGATGGGCGCTTCAGCGTGATCTACGCCAGCGACGGTATGCGCGATATCTACGAACTCGAGCCGGAGGTGCTGTTGCTCAACGCCGAAGCGGTGTTCGCGCGGATTCATCCTCAGGACACGCGCCGGGTCCGCGCTTCGATCCTGGCCTCGGCGGACACCCTCAGCCCCTGGCGTGAAGAGTACCGCGTGCAATTGCCTGAGCGCGGTCTGCGTTGGGTCCGCGGCGAAGCGACGCCGGAGGAACTGCCTGGTGGCGGTGTTCTGTGGCATGGCTACATTTCCGACATCTCCGACCTCAAGCGAGTGGAAGAGGAATTGCGCGCACTGTCGGTGACCGACTCCCTGACCGGGATCCATAACCGTCGCTACTTCCAGGAGCGCCTGACCACCGAAATGGCTCGGGTCGAGCGCGGCGGTGGCGAGTTGTCGGTGATCATGCTCGACATCGATCACTTCAAACGCATCAACGATCAGCACGGTCATGCCGTGGGTGATCGGGTATTGCAGGCCGTGTGCGAGCGCATTGGCGGTCGCTTGCGGCGCACCGATGTGTTCTGTCGCCTGGGCGGTGAAGAGTTCATGGTGCTCTGTCCGGATATCGACGGCGAACAGGCTCATGTGCTGGCCGTGGAGTTGTGGCAAGGGTTGCGCAGTGCGCCGATCGACGAGGTCGGGATCGTCACCGCGAGTTTCGGGATTGCCAGTTGGCGGGCCGGAGAGGGCGCGGATGCGCTGCTGTTGCGGGCGGACTCAGGGGTATATGCGGCGAAGCAGGCGGGAAGGGATCGGGTTGAGGGGCAGATGAGCTAAGACAGCATGCGGACCCTGTGGGAGCGGGCTTGCTCGCGAATGCGGTGTATCAGTCGACATTAATGCTGAATGACACACCGCATTCGCGAGCAAGCCCGCTCCCACATTTTTGATCTCCAGTGTCTGGACGATCGGGTTACAACACCGAAGCCGTTTCCGGCAATTTCGGCTGGCGGTACAGGTCCAGCAGTACCTGATCCAGCACCGAGGAGGCGCCAAACGGTGCCTTGTCGTTGAGGATCGCCACCACCGCCCAGGTATTGCCATTGATGTCGCGGCTGTAGCCGGAGATGGCGCGCACGGTGTTCAGGGTGCCGGTCTTGACGTGGGCTTCACCGCGCATCGCGGTGGTCTTCAGGCGTTTGCGCATGGTGCCGTCGGTGCCGGCAATTGGCATCGAGCTGATGAACTCGGCGGAATACGGGCTGCGCCAGGCGGCTTGCAGCATTGCGGCCATTTCACGGGCACTCACGCGCTCGGCGCGGGACAGGCCGGAGCCGTTCTCCATCACCAGGTGTGGCGCAGTGATGCCTTTCTTCGCCAGCCACTGACGCACCACGCGCTGGGCTGCCTTGGCATCATCACCGTCGGCATCCGTGCGGAACTTCTGGCCCAGGCTCAGGAACAACTGCTGAGCCATGGTGTTGTTACTGTATTTGTTGATGTCGCGAATGATCTCCGCCAGGTCTGGCGAGTAGGCCCGGGCCAGCACCTTGGCGTTGCTCGGCGTCGGTGCCAGACGATCCTGGCCCTGGATGCTGCCGCCCAATTCCTTCCAGATCGCCCGCACAGCGCCAGCGGTGTAGGTCGCGTGGTCGAGCAGCGACAGATAGGTCTGGGAGCTGCAGCCTTCGCCCAACTGGCCGCCAACGGTCACGGTGACGCTGCCATCAGCCTGGGGCACCGGGTTGTAACGCACGCCACCGGTGCATTGCTTGGAGTTGAGCGCCTTGACCTGATTGTCGATGCGGATGCTGGCAATCGGTGGCTCGACCGACACCAGGACCTTGCCCGAGTCGTTGCGGGCCACGAAGCGCAGGGCCTTGAGGTTGACCAATAGCGCGTCGGGCTTGACCAGGAACGGCTTGTTATCGTCGTTGCCGTCGTCATTGAATTCAGGCAGTTGCGGTTGCACGAAGAAGCCGCGGTCCAGCACCAGGTCGCCGGTGACCTGGGTCACACCGTTGGCGCGCAAATCACGCATCAGCAGCCAGAGCTTTTCCATGTTGAGCTTCGGATCGCCGCCACCCTTGAGGTAGAGGTTGCCGTTGAGGATGCCGCCGCTGAGGGTGCCGTCGGTGTAGAACTCGGTTTTCCACTGGTGGTTCGGGCCGAGCATTTCCAGCGCGGCGTACGTGGTCACCAGCTTCATGGTCGAGGCCGGGTTAACCGAAACATCAGCGTTATGAATGGTTGGGGTGCCCGGGCCGTTAAGCGGGATCATCACCAGCGACAGGGCACTGTCTTGCAGTTTGCTGGCCTTGAGGGCCTTTTCGACGTTGGGCGACAGGGCGGTGTTGATCGAGGCGGCGGAAACGGGGAGGGCCAGGGGCAGAAGAAGGCTGGCCAGCAGCAATGGACGCAAAGATTTGATCATTTGAAATAAAACCCTACAGCCGAGGGGAAAAAAGACGAGGGCATGGAGATAAATTCCCTCAGCGGTCATGAAAGTGTCGGCATTATGCCCCAAGGTGCAACAGCTTGTGCCGTACCCCGGTCGTCTAATCCGCTATTTTTTTACCGGCGGTAGGTGTTGCGGCATTCTGAGACGGGCAATCGGCGCCTTAAACTGCTAAAGTGCGGCCCGTTAATACTTTTGAGGATTGTTCCAATGGCGACTAACCGTTCCCAGCGTCTGCGCAAAAAACTGTGCGTCGATGAATTTCAAGAGCTGGGTTTCGAACTGAACCTGGATTTCAAAGAAGATTTGGCTGATGAAGCCATTGATGCTTTCCTCGACGCGTTCCTGAAAGAAGCCATGGAAGCCAACGGTCTGGGCTATGTTGGCGGCGACGACTTCGGTCTGGTTTGCCTGCAAAAGCGTGGCTCGGTCTCCGAAGAGCAGCGTGCCGCTGTTGAAGCCTGGCTCAAAGGCCGCAGCGAACTGACCGAAGCAACCGTCAGCCCGCTGATCGACGTCTGGTACCCGGAAAAGCCGATCAATCCGGTAGCTTGATGTTCTAAAAAACGGCGACCCAAGGGTCGCCGTTTTTTTTGAAGATCAAAGGATCGCAGCCTCGTTTCACTCGACAGCTCCTACACAGCGCCTACCATCGAATGCGTTGCCCTGTAGGAGCTGTCGAGTGAAACGAGGCTGCGATCTTTTAGGCTCCACGCCAATTCAAGATAACCAACGTCAACACCCCCGCCACAATCCCCCAGAACGCCGAACCGATGGAAAACAGCGTCAACCCCGATGCCGTGACCATAAAGGTAATCAGCGCTGCTTCCCGTTCCTGCACTTGCGCCATGGCAATGCTCAACCCATTGATGATTGAGCCGAACAGCGCGAGCGCGGCAATCGACAGCACCAGCTCTTTAGGCAGTGCGGCAAACAACGCCGCCAGCGTCGCGCCGAACACCCCGGCAATCCCGTAGAAAATCCCGCACCAGACGGCGGCCGTGTAGCGCTTGTTACGATCCTCATGGGCATGCGGCCCGGTGCAGATTGCCGCGCTGATGGCGGCCAGGTTGATCCCATGGGAGCCGAAGGGCGCCAACAGCAACGAGGCAATGCCGGTGGTGGTGATCAGTGGCGAGGCTGGCACGTTGTAGCCGTCGGCGCGCAATACGGCGATACCCGGCATGTTCTGCGAGGTCATCGCCACCACGAACAGCGGAATGCCAATGCTGATGGTCGCGGCCAGGGAGAAATGCGGTGTAGTCCAGACCGGTGTCGCGACTTCCAGATGGAAGCCACTGAAATCCAGCAACCCCATAAATCCTGACAGCACAGTGCCGATCAACAGCGCGGCGAGCACGGCGTAGCGCGGCGACAGGCGTTTAACCACCAGATAGGTGAAGAACATTCCCAGGACCAGCGCAGTGCGGTGCTGGGCGGCGACGAAAATCTCGCTGCCAATTTTGAACAGAATTCCCGCCAGCAACGCCGCCGCCAATGAGGCCGGAATCTTTTTCACCAGCCGTTCGAAACTGCCGGTCAGGCCGCAGAGGGTCACCAGCACCGCGCAAGTTATATAGGCGCCAATCGCCTCGCCGTAGCTGACACCGCCAAGGCTGGTGATCAGCAACGCCGCGCCGGGGGTCGACCAGGCGATGGTGATCGGGGTGCGGTAGCGCAAGGACAAGCCGATCGAGCATACCGCCATGCCGATAGAGATCGCCCAGATCCACGACGAAATCTGCCCGCTGGTCAGGCCCGCTGCTTGCCCGGCCTGGAACATCAGCACCAGTGAACTGGTGTAGCCGGTCATCATGGCAATGAACCCGGCGACGATGGCCGAGGGTGATGTGTCAGTCAGAGGGCGAAGCTGCGTGTGCGTGGCGTCGGTCATGACAGCGTTGTTCCTTATACATGAAGATGTCCGAAGCGACGCTGAACCCTGTGGGAGCGTGGCTTGCCCGCGAAGGCGTAGTGTCAGTCGACATCAATGCTGAATGACACGGCGCCTTCGCGGGCAAGCCACGCTCCCACAAGGGATTGTGTTCAGGCTGCGGATTCTGCGTTCAAGCCTAAACTGAAAAGTAACCGGTCGTTGCAATACAGCGAGGGCGACAAACAGCCGTACAGTCGTGTTGCCACCTTCCATTGTGTACAATCGCGGTGTTTTTTACGCGATACTTGCCAGCGACCCACTGTGCCGTATTACAGTCACGGTCAATTCGCCGCAGTTCTCCCGACTCGAGTGCCCATGAACGAACAGTTGCAACCCCTCAAGAAACAACCGCGAGCAGGCAAAGCCGGCCGCAGCGGTACCCAGGACGATATTGTCTACGCGCATATCTTCGAGGCTATCCTCGAACAGCGTCTGGCGCCCGGCACCAAGTTGAGCGAAGAAGCGCTGGGGGAAATTTTCGGGGTCAGCCGCACCATCATTCGCCGCGCGCTGTCGCGTCTGGCCCATGAAGGCGTGGTGTTGCTGCGACCGAATCGCGGTGCTGTCGTGGCCAGCCCGAGTGTCGATGAGGCCCGTCAGGTGTTTATGGCCCGGCGTCTGGTGGAGCGGGCGATCACTGAATTGGCGGTTCAGCATGCCACTGCCGAGGAGATTGCCGACTTGCGGCAGATGGTCAACGACGAACGCGACAGTTTCTCCCGGGGCGATCGTGGTGCCGGAATCCGTCTGTCGGGCGAATTTCACTTGAAGCTGGCCGAAGCGGCGAAAAACACGCCGCTGATCAGCTTCCAGCGCAGCCTGGTGTCCCAGACTTCGTTGATCATCGCCCAGTACGAGAGCGGCAACCGTTCCCACTGTTCCTACGATGAACACACTCAGTTGATCAACGCCATCGAAGCGCGGGACGCGACGCTGGCGGTGGACCTGATGATGCATCACATGGACCACATCGACAGCAAACTCAACCTTGACGAAGAAAGTGCGTCGGATGATTTGCATGCGGTGTTTTCGCATTTGTTGCAGACCAAGAAGCCTGGGCGGCCTGTCGCCAAATTCTGATGTGATTCAGGGGCACCGCGTCGAACCCTTCGCGAGCAAGCCCGCTCCCACATTGGATCTGCTGTGTTCACACAATGTGTGGCTAGCGCAGTTCAAATGTGGGAGCGGGCTTGCTCGCGAAGGCGGCCTCAAAAACACAAAAAAATCCCCCGCAACCAACGATTGCGGGGGATTTTTTTTGCCCGGAATAGCTTAACGCTGATGCACCAGATTCCCCGCCGCATACGTCTGCAGAACAGTCCGGTCATCCCCCAGCGTCATCAATACAAACAACGTCTCGGCAATGTTATTGGCCTGTTTCAGGCGATAGCTGAGCAGTGGCGTGGCGTTGTAGTCCAGCACCAGGAAGTCCGCGTCGGTGCCCGGCTGCAAGGTACCGATCTTGTCTTCCAGACGTAGTGCGCGGGCGCCGCCGAGGGTGGCCAGGTACAGCGACTTGAACGGGCTCAGCCGCGCGCCTTGCAGTTGCATGACTTTGTAGGCTTCGTTCAGGGTTTGCAGCAGCGAGAAGCTGGTGCCGCCACCGACGTCGGTACCGAGGCCGACATTGAGTTTGTGCTTCTCGGCCATTGGCAGGTTGAACAGACCGCTGCCGAGGAAGAAGTTCGAGGTCGGGCAGAAGGCGATCGCCGAGCCGGTTTCCGCCAGCCGCGCACACTCGTCGTCGCACAGGTGCACGCCGTGAGCGAACACCGAGCGCTCGCCGAGCAATTGGTAGTGATCGTAGACATCCAGGTAGCCCTTGCGCTCCGGGAACAGCGCCTTGACCCACTCGATTTCCTTGAGGTTTTCGCTGATGTGGGTCTGCATGTACAGATCCGGGTATTCGCTGAGCAACTGGCCGGCGAGGGTCAGTTGTTCCGGGGTGCTGGTCGGTGCAAAACGCGGAGTGACCGCGTAGTGCAAGCGACCCTTGCCGTGCCAGCGCTCGATCAGCGCCTTGCTTTCGACGTAGCTCGATTCGGCGGTGTCGGTCAGGTAGTCCGGCGCGTTGCGATCCATCATCACCTTGCCGGCAATCATTCGCAGGTCCAGCTGTTCGGCGGCCTCGAAGAACGAGTTCACCGACTGCGGATGCACGCTGCCGAACACCAGGGCCGTGGTGGTACCGTTGCGCAGCAGTTCCTTGATGAAAATGTCCGCGACTTGGTCCGCATGGTTCTTGTCGGCGAACTGGCTTTCACAGGGGAAGGTGTAGGTGTTCAGCCAGTCCAGTAGTTGTTCGCCATAGGCGCCGACCATGCCGGTTTGCGGCAGGTGGATGTGGGTGTCGATGAAGCCCGGGGTGATCAGCGCGTCCTGATAATGGGTGATCTCGATGTCGGCCGGCAGGGTCGGCAGCAATTCGCTGGCGTGGCCGATGGCACTGATCTGGCCGTTATCGACCACCAGCAGGCCGTCTTCGAAATACTCGTACGAGGCTTCGATACCCACTTCGGCAGGGTCGGCGATGCTGTGCAGAATGGCGGCGCGGTAGGCTTTGCGAGTCAGGGGCATGAGCGTTCTCAATTAGTTCGAAGCTGTTCAGTTCGAAGCTTTCAGTTCAAAGCTTGGCTGCGGCGTGAAGCAGGCAGCAGTTTGGCGATCGATGATCCGGCGCTGGCGGTGTGCTGGCCGAAATTCGCGTTATAGGTGGCGATGATTTCGCCGGCGATGGAGATGGCGATTTCCACAGGCAACTTGCCTTTGACTTCGCCAATGCCCATCGGGCAGCGCATGCGTTGCAGCACGGTGCTGTCGAAGCCGCGGTCACGCAGGCGGTGTTCGAACTTCACCCGTTTGGTCTTCGAACCGATCAGGCCAAAGTAGGCGAAGTCGTTGCGCTTGAGAATCGCGGCGGTGAGTTCAAGGTCGAGCTGGTGGTTGTGGGTCATGACGATGCAGTAGCTGCCGGCGGGCAAGTCATCCACTTCATCCAGCGGTTCTTCAGTGACTATTTTGCGCACGCCATGGGGGATCTGATCGGGGAATTCAGCTTCCCGCGAGTCGATCCAGCGCACCCTGCAGGGCAGGCTGGCGAGCAGCGGCACCAGCGCCCGGCCGACGTGGCCGGCGCCAAACACAGCGATCTGCGCCTGGACCTGGCCCATCGGTTCGAACAGCAATACGGTCACGCCACCGCAGCACTGGCCCAGGCTGGCGCCTAGGCTGAAGCGTTCCAGATGGGTGTCCTGTCGGCCGCTGGCCAGCATCTCGCGGCCGATCTGCATGGCCTTGTACTCCAGATGCCCGCCACCGATGGTGTCGAATGTTTGCGTGGCGCTGATGACCATCTTCGAGCCGGTATTACGCGGCGTCGAGCCGAGCTCTTCGATGATGGTCACCAACACACAGGGTTCGCCCCGGGTTTGCAGGTCGGCGAGGGCGTCGATCCAGTTGTACATGTTTCACCTCGACATCTCTGTTGTCTGTTCGGCCGTCTTCGCGAGCAAGCCCGCTCCCACATTGGATTGGTGTTCACAATTCCCTTGTGGGAGCGGGCTTGCTCGCGAAGGCCGCACCTCGGTCTTACAGCGAAGCCAACTCGACTTCAGCCTCAACAGGCTTCAAAGACTTCAACTGGCGCATCTGCTCACAGCCCCACAACACCCGCTCCGGGGTCGCCGGTGCGTCGATTTTCGGTTGATGCTGGTAGTCGCCCAAACTGGCCACGGCGTCCTTGATCGCGCACCACGCGGCGATGCCAAGCATGAACGGCGGCTCACCCACGGCCTTGGAATGGAACACCGTGTCTTCCGGATTTTTGCGGTTTTCCACCAGCTTCACCCGCAGGTCCAATGGCATGTCTGCCACCGCCGGGATCTTGTAGCTGGCCGGGCCGTTGGTCATCAGTTTGCCTTTGTTGTTCCACACCAGTTCTTCCATGGTCAGCCAGCCCATGCCCTGGATGAAACCGCCCTCGACCTGACCGATGTCGATCGCCGGGTTCAGCGAGTCGCCGACATCGTGAAGAATGTCGGTACGCAGCATCTTGTACTCGCCGGTCAGGGTGTCGACGATCACCTCGGCGCAGGCTGCACCGAAGGCGTAGTAGTAGAACGGCCGACCCCGCGCCTGGCTGCGGTCGTAGTAGATTTTCGGGGTCTTGTAGAAGCCGGTGCTCGACAGCGACACCTGAGCGAAATACGCCTGCTGGATCAGCGATTCAAACGTCAGGATGTGATCGCGGACCCGAACGTGACCGTTGTGGAACTCCACGTCTTCTTCACTGACCTTGTATTGCCGCGCGGCGAATTCCACCAGGCGTTTCTTGATGATTTCAGCCGCGTTTTGCGCCGCTTTACCATTGAGGTCGGCGCCGCTCGAAGCAGCGGTTGGCGAGGTGTTCGGCACCTTGTCGGTGTTGGTCGCAGTGATCTGCACGCGGTCCATTTCCACCTGGAACACTTCAGCCACGACTTGCGCAACCTTGGTGTTCAGACCCTGGCCCATTTCAGTGCCGCCGTGGTTCAGGTGGATGCTACCGTCGGTGTAGATGTGGATCAGTGCGCCGGCCTGGTTGAGGAAACTGGCGGTGAAGGAGATACCGAATTTCACCGGGGTCAGCGCCAGGCCTTTTTTCAGGATAGGGCTGTTGGCGTTGTAGCGACGGATCGCTTCGCGACGCTCGGCGTACTGGCTGCTTTCTTCCAGTTCGGCGGTCATTTCCTCGAGCATATTGTGCTCGACGGTCTGGTAGTAATGGGTGATGTTGCGCTCGGTCTTGCCGTAGTAGTTGGCCTTGCGCACGGCCAGCGGATCGAGGCCCAGATGCCGGGCAATCGCGTCCATCACTTCTTCGATGGCGACCATGCCTTGCGGGCCGCCGAAACCACGGTAAGCGGTGTTCGACGCGGTGTTGGTCTTGCAGCGGTGACCGTTGATGGTCGCGTCGCCCAGGTAGTACGAGTTGTCGGCGTGGAACATCGCGCGGTCGACAATCGATGCCGACAAATCCGGTGAGCAACCGCAGTTGCCGGCCAGTTCCAGCGCAATGCCATGCAAGCGACCGGTGCTGTCGAAGCCCACGTCGTACTCGACGTAGAACGGGTGACGCTTGCCGGTCATCAGCATGTCTTCGACACGCGGCAGGCGCATTTTGGTCGGCTGACCAGTCAGGTGCGCGATCACCGCGCACAGGCACGCCGGGCTTGCCGCTTGAGTTTCCTTGCCGCCAAAACCACCGCCCATGCGGCGCATATCAACGACGATTTTGTTCATCGACACGTCCAGAACTTCGGCCACCAGTTTTTGCACTTCGGTGGGGTTCTGGGTCGAGCAGTAAACGATCATGCCGCCGTCTTCAGTCGGCATCACCGAAGATATCTGGGTTTCCAGATAAAAGTGTTCCTGGCCGCCGATGTGCAGCGTGCCCTGGATGCGATGTTCGGCAGTAGAAAGCGCAGTGGCCGAATCGCCACGTTGGTGGGTGTGGCTGTCGAGCACGAAATGGCGTTTGCGCAGCGCTTCGACCACGTCCAGAACCGGTTCCAGATCTTCATATTCGATGATCGCGGCCATCGCTGCTTTGCGCGCGGTTTCCAGGTCTTTCGCTGCGACGGCGAGTACCGGTTGACCGACGAACTGCACGTCATCGATGGCCAGCAATGGATCGCCCGGCAACAGCGGGCCGATGTCTTTCAGGCCTGGTACATCTTCGTGGGTGATGGCGATGCGCACGCCTTCGAAGGCGTAACAAGGCTTGGTGTCGATGCTGATGATTTTCGCGTGGGCGCGGTCCGACAGTCGTGCGTAAACGTGCAACTGATTGGGAAATTCCAGCCGATCGTCGATGTACTGCGCTTCACCGGACACATGCTTGTCGGCGCTGTCGTGCTTGACGCTGCGGCCGACACCGGTGGTCAGGTCCTTGGCGAACAATTCAGCCAGTTCGGCTTGGGTCTTCTCTACAGCGTGATGATTAGACATAAGCGGTCACCCGAGTCTCGATGTGCGGTGTTTGCAGTTCGATGAAGTATTTACGCAGCAGGTTTTGCGCGCTGAGCAGGCGGTATTCCTTGCTGGCGCGAAAGTCCGAGAGTGGCGTGAAGTCTTCGGCCAATGCAGCGCAGGCGCGTTCGAGGGTGGCGTTGTTGAACGGCGCACCGAGCAGGGCGGCCTCGCAGTTTTTGGCGCGTTTTGGAATGGCCGCCATGCCGCCGAAAGCAACGCGGGCGTCGGCGATCACTCCGGTGTCGATGCGCAGGTTGAACGCGGCACAAACGGCGGAAATGTCATCGTCCAGACGCTTGGAAACCTTGTAGGCGCGGAACAGTTGTTCAACGCTGGCGCGCGGCACGATGATCTTTTCGATGAACTCGCTTTCCTGGCGCGCGGTCACCCGGTAATCGATGAAGTAATCTTCCAGCGCCATGGTGCGGCGGGTTTCGCCTTTACACAGGACGATCTGCGCGCCGAGGGCGATCAGCAGCGGTGGTGAGTCACCGATCGGCGAGGCGTTGCCGATGTTGCCGCCTAGGGTGCCCTGGTTGCGGATCTGCAAGGACGCGAAGCGCTGCAGCAATTCGCCGAAGTCCGGGTACTCGGCCTTCAAGGCGTCGTAGCAGTCGGAGAGGGCGGTGGCGGCGCCGATTTCCAGGCGATCGTCGAAGCGTTCTATGCGTTTCATTTCGGCGACGTTGCCGACGTAAATCATCACCGGCAAGGTGCGGTGGAACTGGGTGACTTCCAGCGCCAGATCAGTGCCCCCGGCCAACAAACGGGCCTGTGGATAAGCGTCGTAGAGGTCGGCCAGATCGGCCACGGTCAGCGGCACCAGGCAGCGCTTGTCGCCACTGTTGAGTTCGCCGATATCGGTGGGGGCGATGGCTTTCAGGCGAGCGATAGTTTCCGCTTCGCGAGCATCGAATTGGTCGGGTTGTTTGCCACAGCATGATTGCTCGGCAGCGGCCAGGATCGGCCGATAACCGGTGCAACGGCAGAGGTTGCCGGCCAGGGCTTCGTGGGCTTTATGAGAATCGGGTGCGTCGCTGTTCTTTTGCAGCGCGAACAGAGACATCACGAAGCCCGGCGTGCAGAAACCGCATTGCGAGCCATGGCACTCGACCATGGCTTTTTGCACGCTGTGCAGCTCGCCCTGGTGCTTGAGGTCTTCGACGCTGATCAGTTGCTTGCCGTGCAAGGAGGAGACGAACGTCAGGCACGAGTTGAGGCTGCGATAGCGAATGTGTTCGCGGCCATCGTCGTCCGTCTGCAGCTCACCGACCACCACGGTGCAGGCGCCACAGTCACCGCTGGCGCAGCCTTCTTTGGTGCCGGGTTTGCCCACATGTTCGCGCAGATAGTTGAGCACGGTCAGGTTCGGGTCCAGGGCGTGCTCGCTACGGAGTTCCTGGTTTAGTAAAAACTGGATCACGGAAGGCCTCGCAAACTCATTATTGTTGTTTACCGACATGAGCCGAATTTATCAGGTCTGACTTTTCGGTCAATGATTTTCTGACTTAAAGGTCAGGAAATAGCGTTTTGTCGATCAACAACTCGTTTCTTCATTATTGACCCTCTAGAGGTAGCTTGCCTTTTGCTTGAATCGTGCCAAAAACCGCTGGGTGGGCACTCCGCCATGACCCATCAATTGCGCTACACTGCGCCGCTTGTGCAGATCGAAGAGTTTGAAGGACAACCATGACGTTCAAGGCGCCGGACAGCCTCGCCGAGCAAATCGCTCACCACCTCGCCGAACGTATCATTCGCGGCGAAATGAAGCCGGGGGAGCGCATCCAGGAACAGAAGGTCACGCTGGCCCTCAATGTCAGCCGCGGTTCAGTCCGTGAAGCCTTGCTGATCCTTGAGCGCCGCCACTTGATCGCGATTTTGCCGCGACGTGGTGCCCACGTGACCGAACTCACGGCGCACAAGGTACAAAGCCTGTGCACGCTGATGAGCGAGTTGTACATTTTGCTCGGCAACGCCGTGGCCAACGGCTGGCAAGTCCAGGCCGACATGGCGCCGTTCGTGGAGATCCAGCAGCGCCTGACCGCCAGCTACGAACGCCAGGACATCCGCACGTTCGTCGACGACAGCTTCAGTGTGATGCGCGCCGCCTATCCGTTCGCCAACAACCCGTACTTGCAGGAAACCGTCGAGAATCTGCAGCCGGCCATGAGCCGCGCGTATTTTCTCGCGCTGGATCAGCGCAAGGCCTCGATGAGCGAGTTTCTCGAGCTGTTCGAACGCTTGCTCGCTGCCGTGCTGGCTCGTGACTTTCCTCAGATCCGCGTGGTGCTGACGGCGTATGCCCAGCGCAGCTGCGATCTGGTGGTCTCTGCCCTGACGGTCGCTTAAGCGTGCGGCTCAAGTGCATCAAACTGGCGGGGTTCAAATCCTTCGTCGACCCGACCACGGTAAACTTCCCCAGTAACATGGCGGCGGTGGTCGGGCCCAATGGTTGCGGCAAGTCGAACATCATCGACGCCGTGCGTTGGGTGATGGGCGAGAGCTCGGCCAAGAACTTGCGCGGCGAGTCGATGACCGATGTCATCTTCAACGGCTCCACCAGCCG
>NZ_AKJE01000081.1 GCF_000282495.1 Pseudomonas sp. GM79 | reverse complement strand
CGATCCGAACCACCTTCAGCGACGCGGTTCTCGATCAGACGGTCCGAACCACCTTCAGCAACGCGATTCTCGATCAGACGATCCGAACCACCTTCAGCGATGCGACTTTCGATCAGACGATCCGAGCCGCCTTCAGCGACAACCGGGTGAGTAGAAGACGCGGCAAAAGCGTTAACTGCAAAAACCGAGAAAGCGATACTGAGGATGATTTGGCGTTTCATGATGGTGTGCTCCGGGGTGTTATTGGTTGGGTATGGAGCGGATGTTACGCCGAGGATTTTTTATGAGAACTTCATTGACGTGATGGTGACTATCGATGCCAGCAATGGTTGAAACGTAGTGGGCAAGTGGCGCGTCCACACCGAGGCACGCCGGCGCCATGAGCGCCCCCTTGCTTGAGCGGCATTCTCCCCACGCGGTAGCGGTGTGCTCAGGCCTGGCTGATATCCAGCAACCGAGGCTTGGCAATCGCCAGATAATCCTGCGTATCGAGCACCATCGACGCGTCCAGCCGACCAGCATTGAAGGCGATTTCGCTGTAGCCGGTGGTCAGGGCCGGATCGACGATCAATTGAATCCGCTCATCGAAGACGAAAGGAGGGATGGCGCCGATCCGGCATCCGGTCAGTTCCATGGCGGTTTCGGCCTTCACCAGTTCGGCTTTTTTCCCGCCGAGGGCCGCACCGACCTTCTTCATGTCGAGCTTCTGGTCTCCCGGCAGAATCACCAGAGCATACGGTTCGGCCTGACCCTTGAGCGAGCAGAGCATGGCCTTCGCGCCTTGGCCGGGCTCGGTGCCACGGATTTCGGCGACCCGCGCCGACTGGCCCTCGGCATCGTGCATCAATACCCGGTAAGAGGCTGCGCGGGCATCGAGTAGCGCCACCAGGCGATCGAACATGGGATGCATGTGATTTTCCTCAGGTTTACAGGAACAGGTCGTAGGACAGTTTGCTGATCAGAATCACCAGCAACACCAGGAACAGAGCCCGGACAAAAGGCACGCCTTTATGAACCGCCAGCCAGGTGCCGGTCAGCGCGCCCAGGATGTTGAATGCCGCCATGGGGATTGCGATCAGGTAGAGCACATTACCCGTCGGGATGAAGAATATCAGCGCCGCTACGTTGGTCGCGATGTTCACCAGCTTGGCCGACGCCGAGGCATGGAGGAAGTCGAAGGCGAAGCAGCGGATAAACAGGAAGATCAGGAAGCTGCCAGTGCCGGGACCGAACAGTCCGTCGTAGAAGCCGATTGCACCGCCGATGACGATCGCCAGCAGTTTTTCCCTGGTACCGATGTGCATGGGTTTGTGCAGGGCGCCGAAGTCCTTTTTCCAGAAGGTGTAGATCGCCATCAGCACGATCAACACCAGCACCGCCGGCCGAATCATCGACTGGGGTACGAACGACACCGTGGCCGCTCCGAAGAAGGCCATGACAAAGGCCGCACAGGCGGCGGGGATCACCAAGCCCCAGTTGATCACCACTTTGCGCACGAAGGACCGGGCCGCGAAGGCGGTGCCGCAGGCTGCCGCGACTTTATTGGTACCGAGCAGCGCCGCCGGTTGTGCCGTGGGCAGCACGTTGAACAGCGCGGGTATCTGGATCAGTCCGCCGCCGCCCACCGCCGCATCGATCAGGCCGGCGGCGAAGGCGAACACGCAAAGGATGACAATATCGACCATGAAATCAGGCTCTGACTATGTAGGGTTGGTGAGGGTCCAGCGGCATCACGCGTGCCGGGTCGTTGACCCCGAAGACGCGCAGCATCCAGCGATCCCGGCCGTCGTAGCGGGGGGTAAAACCGTCCCGGGCGTGCAGGGTTTGCTGGTTCTTGAAGATCAGCATGTCCCCCGGTTGCAGCAGTATGTGGTGCACGACATCGGGATGATTGGCGGCGGCGGAGAACAGTTGCAGGGCAAACTGCGCATTGGCGCAGGTCGCTTCGACACTCGCCTTGTTGTAGCGGCAATACAGTCCACCGGTTGCGTTTCTGTACAGCAGGGGGACGTTTTCCAACACATTACCCTGCTTGCCGAAGGAGGCCGGTCGGCGAATGGAGAAGTTCGGTCGTGACAATTCTTCTTCGACGGAGGCCGGCAGCATGGCCAGCACCTCGTCAATGGCGATGATGCGCGTCGGCACGTCGAGCTCGCATCGCAGGCCGGTCAGAGTCAGGTACTCCGGACAAGCCGACAACTGCGACACGGGTTCGCAGGTCAAGGGCAGATGAGGGTTGTCGACATGCATGTCCAGATCCGCGCGCGAGCCATAGGAACTCTTTTCGGTCTCTCGCTTGTGCTTGGGTGATACGTGGCGGAACACCGTGTCGTCGCTTTCACCCTCGTACGCCAGCGGACGGGTTTGCAGGGTTTGCAGCACGGACAGGATCGCCCCGGCCACAACCGACAGGTTCTCGATACCTGGTTCCAAGTCGTAGGGCGTGGCGGGCAGCTGCGGGTCCAGCGGCAGCCCCCTGACGATCATCGCCACTTCACGGGCCTGGGGAAAGTTACGCAACTGCTGGATTTTCTCGGTGCACAGGACACTCTCCAGCAACTGCCCCAAGGCCGGCATGTGGCGGATACCTGAGGCGCTGTCGGTCACGGCCAGGGATGCCAGGCCGGCTTGAAGCGTGCGCTGTTCTTCGAACGACAGATGAATTTGCGGTATCTCCTGTCGGGTCGAAGTCGCAGATTTTTTTCCCAGCCATTCATTAATTTCTTCACCGATACAGGTTGCGGATTTCCCGACTATTTCATCCAGCTTCGACACGTCCTTCTGCTCCTGTTTGCCCCATCCTTGTGGGTTGAGCGGGAAGGTTAACGGAAGGGCTTTTTTTGTGTTGCAATACCACGTTGTGAAAAGTGCAATGAGGTGGTCAATGGCATTGAATATGTTGGGGGAACTAGAAGCCTTCGCGACGGTGGCTCGCAAGCGCAGTTTCATCGCGGCGGCACGTACTCTGGGGCGCTCCCCCAGCGCGCTGACCCGTGCCGTTCAAGCCCTGGAGGAAAGTGTCGGGGTCAAATTGTTCAATCGCTCGTCCAATGCCGTGAGCTTGACCGAAGCGGGTGAGCGCTTGATGCCTCACGCTTACAAAATGCTGGATCTGCAACGTGAGGCGGATGAAGACCTGGCCGGTCTCAGCGGCCTGGCCTACGGCTGGATCCGCTTTTCCGCCCCCGAGTTTCTCGGGCACGGGGTATTGCCCCGGTTGATCGCGCAGTACAGTGAGCGTTATCCAGACGTGAACGTCGATGTGATTTTTACCGATGAACTCATTGACCCGGCCAAGAGCAAGTTGGACTTCTCGATTCGCGGAGCGTTTGCGCAATCGAGTGACCTGATCGGCTATCCGCTCTGGAATTATTCACGTTACCTGTATGCCAGCCCCGGGTATCTGGAGCGGCGCGGGATGCCCGACTCCATCGAGGCGCTGGAGGCGCACTCGCTGATCCTGCACACGGCGCCGCGGATTCTCAAGGAGTGGAATTTTCGCAGTGAAGAGCGGGCCATCAGCTTCCGGGTTCATCCAAAATTTCGTTTCAGCTCCGGTTTGGCGGTGTTCCAGGCGGCGCTGGCGGGCGTCGGGATCGCCCGCCTGGCGGACTGGATGGCGGAGCCCGAAGTGGAAGCGGGGCGCCTGCTGCGGGTCTGTCCCGAGTACAAACTTACCTCCAGCGGCGGTGAAAGCCCGCAGATGCACGCGGTGTACCCGGCCGGGAATCTGCCGCTGCGGGTGAAGTCGTTGTTGGAAGTGATCCGTGGTTTTGGCGACAGCCTTGGTCGAAAGCATGCGGGGACACTTTAGGCGGCTGGACTGCAAGGCACCTTGAACTGAATAGCCGTTTTTGGCCGACTCTGTTGAAAAAGTCGGCCATGGTTTCCATGGCAGAAAAGTACACGCTTGAGATTGAAATCTTTACTTTGAGTAGAGGATTCCGGGCTCAGATTTCACGTAGCTGCGCGCAAAAAGGCTGTTTCAGTATGCGAGCAGTCCGGAAGGACCGACTTTTTCAACAGAATCGACCGAATGCAGACATCAGTAGCTATCGCAAAGGTTAGCGAATCAGAATACCCGGACTGACAGCAAACGAATCGTATGTCTGAAAAGGGTGAGGCCATTGAAATTAAAGTTCAGCCACGTGGATGTTCTCGTCGAAGACCTTGAAGAAGCGTGCAGGTATTACGCCCGAGTTTTCAGCGCCAGGATCTCAAAGACACTTGATTGGCAGCGCGACGGTTTGCATGTGCGCTATGCGATCGTCATGTTTGGAACGGAGCGCCTTATGTTAGTGCAACCGTTTACCGGAAATCTCAAGGCGCTGATGGACTCCAACGGCGAAGGCACGATCTATCGTCACTGCTATTCCACACCAGACATTGAGGCAGCGTACGACGAATTGATCGATGCAGGAGTCCAGCCGGAAAATGAGAACGGAAAACCTCTGTCCCGCGATAATCTGCAATCGCCAAGCGGGACACGCATCATTTGGTTACCGAAACGCTTTGGGCATTTTTCTATTGAGCTGCTTGAAGAGAAAGAGCTGGAGGCATTCATCAAGGATGCATTTGCCGAGGAGCCTGCACAAATCTTCTAAACGTCATTTCCATTGCGCGGTAATTTAGTCGTCCGCACAGATAAACGCTGAACCAATGGAGCCTTCCGTGGATAGACGCAACTGGATTGAGCTGTCCCAGGACGCCGATACCGGGATTGAATCAATTCGTGCTCATTTTCAGGGCCATGCCTACGATCCGCATTGGCATGACAGTTTTCTGGTGGGGGTCACCGAGCAGGGCGTGCAGCAGTTCAATTGCCGGCGCGTTCGCCACCTCAGTACGCCGGGCAAGGTATTCATGCTGGAGCCGGGGGAAATCCACGATGGGCACGCGCCGACCGAGGAGGGGTTTACCTATTCCATGCTCTACCTCGATCCGCATTGGCTGGAGCGGGAGTTGCACGCGTTGTTCGAGCATGCGCCGGCCAACAGTCAGCCGGGTTTTGCCGACACCCTGAGCCAGGATCCGCGCCTGGCCACTGCCATTTTTCAAGCCTTCCACGCGCTCCATGAGGGCGATTTGCGCATTGTGCGCCAGAGCGCCATCGACACCTTGTTGGGGGCGCTCACTGGCCACCTTGATTGGCGCAAGCGTCAGGCTTTTGATCCGCGCCTGCCGTGGGTGGCCCAGGTTGCGCGTGACTATTTGCATGCCCATGTCTATGAAGACATTGGGCTGGATGATCTGGCCAAAGCCTGTGGTGTTGATCGCTTTCGTCTGACGCGGGCCTTCAAGGCAGCCTTTGGGCTGGCGCCTCATGCTTACTTGATCCAGCTGCGCCTGGCCAAGGCGCGACAGCTGCTGGCGCGGGGCGAGTCGCCGGCACAGGTGGCCAGTGCCCTCGGGTTCGCCGATCAAAGTCATATGGGGCGCTGGTTCCGTCGTGCCTACCAGCTCACACCCGCGGATTACCGCAAGCGCTGCTCAAACCTTCCAGACTGAATTTCGCTGATCCGCGACCATGGATTCCTATCTGATCAAGGAGTCCATGCCATGGAATCGTTGCTGCCTTTCCTGCTGTTTGCGTTCGTTGCCTCGATTACCCCGGGGCCGACCAATATTCTGGTGTTGAGCCACAGTTCGCGGCGGGGGCTGGGGGCCACACTGCCCATCATTTTTGCTGCCTGCGGGGCGGCGGCGCTGATTGTGTTTGCGGTCGGGCTCGGCGTGGGCGAAACGCTGCTGCGGTTTGCGCGTGTACAGCAGGCAATGGCGTGGGCCGGGGTGCTCTGGTTGAGTTGGCTCGCCTGGCAGATCTTTCAAAGCGCGCCGCCGTCCCTGGCCCCGACCACCTCGCGCGACGAAGGTGTCAGCGTGTTCGGTGCCGCCACCCTGCAATTGGTCAACCCCAAGGTCTGGATGATGGCGGTGGCGGTAGTGAGCGTATTTGTCGGTGGCGGTGACAAGACCCTGCGGCTGGTAGTGTTGTCGCTGATATTTTTGTTGGTCTCCGTGCCCTGCATGACCCTGTGGGCGTTGCTCGGCGTGGGCAGTGCCCGGGCTTTTGGTTCGTCGCAGGCATTCAAACGTATGAACACTGCACTGGCTTGTTTGCTGCTGGTGTCGGCCTGGTTAACCGTGCTGGTGTAGGTCGTTGACTGGGCAAGTCGCTTGAATCAGTAACTGGACCCCGCATGGCTTCAAGAGGGCGCATTTATGGACTGGCGCATCCATGCGCCAAACGACCGGTGTTAGCGCTTGATCAGCGAAATCTTGGTTCCTTCGATGCTGATCCCGGCCATTAACCCCTGCTGGTCGAAAATGAACGCGTAGGCATCGTCCTTCACGGTCGTGCTGGACAGATTCTTCGCCACCCCTTCATCAACCATTACAACAGTGGGTCCTACGCCGACTTCCCAACCCTTGGATTTGCGTATGTAGTCCACGGCTTTGTCGGTCATCAGGAAAACCGCATAGCCATACGACTGGGCACCTGCTTGCAGCCCCCAGGACCCGGTTACGGAGTTGTAATAATTCTCTACTTTCTTGTCCTTCAACAACACGCCTTCACCATAGCTGCCGCCAAACACAAGGCCCGCCTTGATGATTTTCGGGAAGACAAGAATCGCTTTGGCGTTGTGCGAAATGCTTTCAGCAAATGGCGTGGACTTGTACAGAGTTTGCAACGCTTGCCGAGAGTCGACATCCAGATCCTCGGCGGTTGCCGCGCTAGCAGTGTTCAAGAAGCTGGCCGATGCCAGTGTCGCAAGGACGATCGATAGGAAGAACCGCATTGACTGAGTCATGTTAGTACTCCGATACGGGAGCATTGGATATGAGCAGCAGTCAGCACTTGCCCCTCGGAACAATCCGAGCCTGCTGAAACTATCCGGCGCACCCTAAAATATGTGAGCTACTGACTTCGCCCTTGAATGAGCTCTTTGATCATTGGCGACGTCATCACCTGCTTTGACCTCTGTGTATCAGCCGGGTTCGTCGTCAGAACTGCGATGACCAACTGTAAAAAAAACGGACACCTGACAAGGCGCCCGTTTTTCAATCATCTAAATCGAAAGATCAAACCGATATTCATGCGCTGTCGTTTCTTGCCGGGATAGAGGTTCGATCAAAAAGCCACACCGTTCGAGTACTTTTGCCGAACCAATATTGCCAGCGTATACGTTGGCAACCAGTTGTTTAAGATTCCAATGCAACAGCGCCTCCTGAATCAAATGCCTCACCGCCAGGGTTGCCAGTCCCCGTCCGCAAGCGCTTTGAGCAATCCGATAGCCAACTTCTGCCGACCGCTCGGACATGTCGATGCCTTTCAGGTTCGCGCGTCCAACAATAGTTCCGCCAGCCTCTTCGAGGACAAATGGGTGCCAGGTTCCGGCGGTAAAACCAGATAAATAAGCCGCAATGTGGTCGGTGACACCCTGCACCGTATAAAAAGCAGCATCGCGCGCGTCAATGAAACGCTCGAACCACTCGCGATTGTCCATTTCAAATGCCAACAACGCCTCAGCGTCAGTACTTTGTAGGGTACGAATTCTGACGGGGCTCATAAGGTCGCTTCCCTTTCTGGTAGAACTACTTGGTCGTTGCGCAATGGATCAGATTTCGGATTGATGAGCCGCCCAGTGTTTCATCTCTTCGGCAATGAAGTGGTTCACCAGGTCGCTGTACATCTTCTCGATGGCATCCGGGCTCAAGCCCTCGGTCTCAGCCCACTCGCGACGTGTCGCCAACATCGCCTTGAAACGCTCCGGAGCACGCACCGAAGTCGCCGAGGTCTTGAACTTCGAGGCAGCCAGCACGTACTGAAAACGCTTTCCCAACAGCTTGATAACGGCGTGATCAAGGGCATCGATTTCGCGTCGGATGTCCTCCATGCCTTCACACTCTGCGGGTTGTAATTGATTGATGACTTCCATGTAAATGACTCCATTTGCTGAAAAAAATCGTGGGACTTCGGAAGAGGTATTAGCGGGTTAGGCATTCACTTGAGGGCAGGGTGAGCGAAGCGAACGAGTTGAACCGTCGACGCGTATTTTTGCTGGTTAGAAACGCCATTCCTCAGCGTGAACGACACGACAGAATGGGCCCGCCAGGGTTGCATTGTGATGAGCGACGATATTTTCGGCCTTCAATGCAGGGGTGTCGGTGCAGGTATGAGCATCGGCGATCAGCACTGCATCGAACCCAAGATCTCGTGCGGCGCGGCAGGTGCTGTCGACACAATACTGGGTCTTCATTCCGGCAATAACCACGCCTTGAGATCCACAAGCTTTTAGCTGATCGGCGAGGTCCGTCATGGCGAAAGCGTTGGGTCGGCTTTTTTCGAAGATTACTTCGTCGCCTTGTAGCAGCAGTTCCTGCACCAGTTCTGTCATCGGGCTTCCAGGTTCAATAGGCGAGCCAGGCGGACCTACGTGGCGAGCAAGAAAAATTGGCGCGCCTGCCCTCCGGGCTTTGCTCAACAGACTATTCAAAGTGTTTAGAAGTGCTTCGCCAGCCCATGGTTTATCCGGGCCATGAAACAATCCAACCTGCATATCGAGAATTAACAGTGCATACATAGTGCTTTCCTTGCATTTGGGCCAGCGACACAAGGGCAAAAGAAAAGGCCCTGTCCATCGCTGGCGGGCCTTTTGAAGTTCGTGCGTTATTGGCTCACGACACCTCTCACGACCCGCCCTGGGCGGTCGTGGTAGTGGTGGTCGAGGTAATGCGTGGCTGATTCATAAAGTTGACAGTATCTGTACGGTACCCTTGTTGGCAAGAGGGGCGTGACCTGCGTGACGGCTACTTCTTGTATTGATCGTTGAGGTCCGCCTATGGCCCAGAGTGTGTAAAAACGTACGTCGAGGTGATAGGCACCTCTCAAACACCGCCATATTGATACACCGTTGCACTCCAATACTGGCTGCCATTACGTTTTTGCCGAGTCCATCCATCTGCCACCAGTTGTTTGGCGATCATCCGATTCATAAAGCCATGACCGAGCAGTAGAACCGGTCCTTCGCTGGCAGCGAGTGTCTGAAGTCGTTGAGCCGCCGTGCTGGCGCGCATCTTCGCAGTGGCGACGGATTCGACGCTGCGTGAGTAACCGCACAACCATAAGACTCGAAGGATAAATGCCCAGGTAAACGGCGATAGCCGTGGCAGTTTCCAGTGACCATAAGGCAGTTGCGCTTCACAGAAAAGTGCGTCGACGAGGGCGGGTTTCAGGCCAAGAGCCTGGACGGAAGTCAGCGCACGAGGCGAGTTGCTTGAGACAATCACCGTGGCGGTTGCGGCGAGCTGCATGCTGGCATCCGGGACCGGTTGGCTGGTGATTTCGGACCGGTTGTAGTGTTCGATCCAGTCTTTCATATCGAGCGCTGACATTTTGTTGGTTGCGACCAACGTTGGCTGGCCGTGCCGCATCAGGATTATTTTCCTGCTCACAGTATGTTTACGTCCTTGTCCTGGTATGCGGTGAATGTGGAGCTCGACGGTAATCTTATCTGCGAAAGTCAGTCGTCGGCCATGACGGATGTGCGTTTTTCCGGCGACGGAGGCGCACTGCGATTTTCAAACCAACCGTGATCGCGGTACCACGCCACGGTGTCAGTGAGTGTCAGCTCCAACGCCCGGAAACTCAGGCCAAGCTCTTGTTCACTCTTGCTGTGGTTGAAACAGGTGCGGTCCTTCTCTCGTACCAATAGGCGCAACGTGGCCATGCTCAGCAGAATGGGCTTGCCGGTGACACGCGCATAAATCTCCTGCACCGACGCCAAGGCGTATAGAAAGGGCAGCGGTAGTTGTCGAGCGGGTGTCTTGACGCCAGCTATGCGTCCCAGAACAGGCACCAGCTCACGCATGGTCATATGCCGGCCCGCCGCGAGATAGCGCTCACCGCGCCGTCCATGCCTGGCTGCGGCAATCTGCGCCAATGCCACATCGCGGGCATCGACAACAGAGAAGCTGCCGGGGATCAGTCCGGGCAATTTGCCGCGCACGACATCGTTAACCAGTTGTCCGGAGGAGGTCGGGCCAATATCGGCAGGGCCCCACATCCAGCCAGGCAGGACCATGCAGGCACGCATCTCGGGATGGCGTTCCAGGAACGACAAGACGACACGGTCGGCGAGGATCTTGCTACGGTAGTAGTCATCCGCGTCGGCGTCGGCCCGCAGGCAAGTTTCATCGATTGACGTGCCGGGTGCACCGTCGAGCACGGCGATGGAAGAGGTATGGATGAAACGTCGGATACCGGCGTTGTAGGCCTGGGCAAGCAGGCGTCGCGTACCCTCCACGTTAATCTTTTCGAGTTCCTTCCAGTGGCTGCCGCCCTTGTAGTTGTCGCGAAAGAATGCGGCGGTGTGAAACACCGTATCGCAGCCTTGCAGCGACGCTGCGAACGCGTCGACATCGGCCATGTCACCAACGACCAGCTCCACACCCTGCAAATGCTTGAACTGTTGTTCACCTTTGGCTCTTGAACGAACCAGGGCTTTGACCGCGCAACCACGAGCGACCAGTTCACGCACCAGGTTATTGCCCAACAAACCGGTCGCGCCAGTGACGAATGTGCTGTGCATAGGTCAACCCTCACGCTGATCGGCTAAAAAATGACATCAACACCGCACTGTCGAAGAAGGCCTCTTCACGGATGGCCAGCCCGTCTTTGAAGGTGAAGTGTGCGGCGTAGTACACGGCAATATGGCGTCCATGGGGTGGAATCACCCGGTCCGGCAGCACTAATGGTGCGGTGAAGGTGCCG
The DNA here is from genome assembly GCF_000282495.1 of Pseudomonas sp. GM79. Classification (GTDB taxonomy): domain Bacteria; phylum Pseudomonadota; class Gammaproteobacteria; order Pseudomonadales; family Pseudomonadaceae; genus Aquipseudomonas. The sequence continues at coordinate 44,026 of NZ_AKJE01000081.1, read as the reverse complement.
GTCAGGAAGGCGGTCAGTGCCAAACGATCGTCACTGACGGCAAATGGGCTGAAGGTCAGCTGGGCATCGGGGAAGGCTTCGAGTAATGCGATTTCTCGTTTGCGCATGGATTCGCGACCGGTTTGCATCCCCATCCCATCGAAGTAGATGAAGTCTTCGCAAACCAGCGTAAGCATCGCTTCCACATCACGGCGATTGAAGGCGCTGGCGGCGCGTTCCGCAAAGTCGTTGGGGCCAGTAGTCATACAGTCCGTTCCATTCGTTTCGAGGACGTGTAGATATACCGTTGACGCCTCTGCCGAAAAACAGCGACTGCTGCATAATGGCTTTGCACATTTGCAAATCAGGGAAGATATGAAGCATGGCTTTGCAAGCAAACTGGGACGATCTTCGCCTGCTGTTGGCAGTCTCGCGACGCGGCAGCTTTCTTCAGGCCGGCCAATTGCTGGGGATCGCTGCGTCTACTGTGTCGCGACGGCTGACCCAACTTGAAAGGGCGCTGGGCGAGCCACTCGTGGAGCGGGGTGTTGAAGGATGCTGGTTGACCCCGCGAGGCCAATCCCTCGTGGACGTTGCCCTGGCTACGGAAGCGGGCTTGAGGCGTCAAACCGTTACGGGCATGTCCGAGCCACACACAGAGTTATCTGGCACTGTCGTGGTCAGTGCAGGGGAGGGGTTCTCGTCTTCTGTGCTGGAGGCCGCGAGTCGCCTCACCTCACTTCACCCGCGTTGCTCGGTGGAGTTGCTGATAACAGCCGACTTTCACAAGATCGTCCGCGGCGCCGCAGACATTGCCGTACGCACAGCTCATCTGGGCGAGCCGTCGCTGATTTATCGCCCCATAGGCAGGCTCGCTTATGGTGTCTTCGCCGATGCAAGTTATCTGAAGCGGTTTCCAGGGGTGACTCCGGCCACTGCGGTCAATATTGCCTTGCTTCCTCCGCTGGATATGTTGCCGCAACTGTGTGTGGCAAAGGCCGCGGGTCTGGAACACACGCAGATCAGCGTGAACTCGTTCGCGGCTCAGCTCGAATCGGTGAGGCGAGGTATGGGCGTGGCAGTGCTGCCCCGTATTCTGGCGAAGGACCTGATCGAGTTGTTCCCGCAGATCCAGCTTCCAGATATGGAGGTCTATCTGGTGACCCGGCCGCAGGCGTTGAAACAGGCTCACATCAAATGTTTTTTTGTCATTTTGGAGCAGGTGCTGCTGGAAGCCATTTCCATAGAAAGTGTCGAAGGTGGACTTAGTGATGGTTGAAGAGTTTTCAGGCGTCTTTTACGTGGGTGTTGTGACAGCGCGGCTTGCCGGTCTTTATCCATCGAATCAGATTAAGTGACTCTCGATTTTCCTAAGCACCAAGCCTGGATTCACCCCTCTATTTTTAGAGATTCATACGCCATAACTAGCGGCTATAACAATGAGCGCGAGAAAACAGACCAACTGAACGAAAAAGAAGGCAAACCGAACCGCCACGAACGTATTGGTTTGCACATGGGATACATGAACCACAGACTGGCACACGCGAGCGATCAGGACGATTACGGACAAGTAGCTCACTGCAGGGCCGTCGACACCAAGGGTTGAAATCACCAATACGATGGCGCCAAAGACCGGCAGGTTTTCCACACAGTTCGCGTGTGCTCTTATCCCACGCCGATACCAATCCTCGCCTTCGAGCTGATCGCATCGAAAAGAGCCAATCGGAACATTCGAGAACAAGATTCTGACCCAGCGATACACCCCGACAGTTGCCATCAACAGCAGCAAAGTCCAGGTCGCAAATCCAAGCAACATCCACATCGGTATTGTCATGACTGCCAGCCTCGATAAATCGTTTTCAATACGTCATCCCACAGCCGCGCGGCCGACGCACGGTCGGCCGCTCCCTGTCGATCAATTGCTCATGATTGGCGCCAGCGCGGTCTGAATCGTGGACATCTGTGCAGGTGTTGTCATGCGCGTAAGCAGTCGGCCAAAGTGTGGATGCTCCACGCCCGAGATTATGTATTGCCAGCGGTAGGCGCTCAGCACGGAAGCTTTGATTTGCGCTGTCTCATCGTCACTGAATGATCTTGAGACATTGCGAATAAAGTAGTCGGCATCGGATGCCGATTGTGCCTGCAGGATTGCATCAACGGCCGCCACCAGCGCAATCAGATCGTTCACTGCCTGGTCGCGCTCGGCTGGCGAGAGTTTCGCGTGCTCCGCCTTCCACTCCAGTTCATCGAGAACGACGTGCCGGCTTTCATCCTTCCAGTGGAATTTGAAAACATCCTTGAACAGTGGGCACAACTCCTCACGCGGGGCGATGCTTTGCGCGTAGTGCGCCTGAACAAACAGCTCGATATGACAGGTCAGCGCCAGCACCGACCAGGTGCTGGCCGCAAGTACCGAGCGCGCCACATCGTTTGGATCGGCAACTTGACGATACCCCGCTGGCAAGTGCGAACTAATCATCGTCTCCATGCGCCGGAACAGCTCCTGGTGCTTGATCTCATCGTTAGAAAAACGCACCAGCGCTTCGAGTGCGAGCTGATCGTCAAAGACATGGGCTCGACCTTGATCGAGCATTTTGGCGCTGATAAAACGCTCGACCAAGCCAAAGATATACGCATAGGTTCGGCCCTGAATCTGACTGAGCAGGCGCGCCTCATCCGCGTCGAGAAAAGTCAGGCGGTCGATCCGCGACAGTCCGTCGGGCAAGAATTTGCGCGAGAAGTCGAAACTCCGGTCCTGTAGCAAATCACGATCGATTTGCCATTCAGCTTTCTTCGATGATCTGACAAGTTGAGCATAACGGTCGGCGTTGTCCGAATCTGCGCTGGGCATGGTAGCAACGGTGTTCATATCGATCTCCTGCTTGCCTGGTCGAGTTGGAATAGGGCAATTACGGTTAACGTCGGAGCCAATGACCATTGGTGAAGCGTGTGGGGAGCGTCTCGATCACGGAGTCCGCGTTGGTGCTAATCTAGGCCTCGCAGTTCAGGCGATGAATGACCAGTGCGCCTGATTACATGCTCCGGACTCCGGAAAGGAGGGCTGGCAATTGTTGGATGCGTTTTCTGATGTGTTGCGTGTGATTCGGCTGTCTGGAGGGGTTTTTCTCGAGGCGGAATTCACTGCGCCCTGGTGCATCAAGGGAAGAATCTCTGCGGACGATTGCAAACCGTTCCTGGCGGCACCTCGACATATCATTGCGTCGCATTTTGTCGCCGCAGGGCATATGCAATTACAAGTCGACGGTGGTGCCGCCATCGACGTGCGGGCAGGCGAACTCGTTCTGCTTCCTCACAATGACGCTCATTCTTTTGGCAGCGATCTAAGCATTGCGCCCATGCCGGCAGGCGAAGTTATTCAGCCACCGGAAGTCGGCGCTATTTCACGAATCAAGTACGGCGGGGGCGGCGAGGTCACGCAACTATTGTGCGGATTCCTCGGCTCTGAAACCCCCTTCAGTCCGTTGCTTTCATCGCTGCCATCCTTATTGAAACTAGACTTGCGCGCGACGGCTTCGGGAGCCTGGATTGAAAGCTCATTCCGGTTCGCTGTCAGTGAGATTGCAGCGGGGCGCCTCGGCTCGACAACGGTCATCGCCAAGCTCTCCGAATTGCTCTTCGTCGAAGCCGTCAGCCAGTACGTCGCGAGCCTCCCCGCTGAGCGGCGCGGGTGGCTGGCGGGTTTGCGAGATCCGCATATCGGGCGCGCACTGGCGCTGCTCCATGCTCGTCCAACCGAGGGCTGGACTGCAGAAGCCCTGGCGCTTGAAGTGGGCATGTCGCGCTCGGTATTCGCGGAACGATTCACGGCATTGGTCGGACAGCCACCGATGCAATACCTGACGCTCTGGCGTATGCACGTAGCGGCTCAACACCTGCGCGAAGGTCGCGGTAATGTTGCGCAAATTGGTTTTGCAGTTGGCTATGAGTCCGAAGCTGCGTTCAGCCGCGCATTCAAACGCCAGTTCGGCACATCACCCGGTACTTGGCGTAGACAATCAGCGTGAGAAGTCCGGTGCGCGCGGATACAAAAACGGGCGCCACTCACAGGCTGTGTGAAAATGCATTCACCTTTTTGAAGTCTGCGTTGCTACGTAAAATCTGCGAATGCTTGGTTAATCAGCAGACCTGAAATTTGCGTAGGAGAGCGACTTTCGCTTCGGTTCTGACCGTCAAACCGACTCCAAGACGTTTTCACACAGCCTGGACCGATTGCTGCCTGTCACGAAGGGCTGCAATCGACGACCCAAAGCAGACGAATTCAAGTGCCGTTGTCGATTGAACTCTGATAAGGATTGAGCCTGCTAGCATTGAGTGTCAGAGAGCCTATAAGAGCACTGATGATGCAGATGATTAAAGTAGGAGCGAGCGGTTTGAATCAGCTCCGTGCGTCTTTGAGTCAAGCTGGATTGCCCTACGATGATGTGAGCGATCCCGGGCGGCAGTTCTACCGATTCGACGTGGATGGGAAATTGGTTGCTTATGGAGGGTTGGAGGGTAGTGGCCCCGATCTCCTGCTGCGCTCTATGGTCGTTTGCGAGGAGCATCGTGGAGCGGGACTGGGTACAGCGGTATTGTCGGAACTGGAGCAATACGCGGTCTCCCGAGGCGCAGCCCGACTGCATTTGTTGACCCAAAGCGCTGTTAATTTTTTCACGGCCAACGGGTACGAACTGCTTGATAGGGGTAAAGCGCCTGTCGCAATTACCCAGACAGCTCAGTTCAAGCATTTGTGCCCTTCGTCAGCAAGCTACCTGCGGAAAACTTTAAGCAGATCCCCTCTGCGCTGAGTGAGCCATCGAAACGTTTCTGGGTCATTGCTAGTGTTGGTAGCCAATGCCCGCTTTTGGCCGTTTCTGCCGATCAAGAAGGGCAGCTTGCGACTCAAAGTATCTTTTTCCTATTGTGGCGCTTTCAACTTGGTCGGGCGTTTAGGGCGAGGGCTGTAACGTTCTATCTCTCGAATGTACTCGCGCGCTTCGCGAAAATAGTAGCGCATCAAATGAATTCGCAGGTTCTGCCTTAGACGCCAATTACCGTATGCACCTGCGCAAAGAAAGAAAAAAAACAATACCACTTGGTTGGAGTTAGATAAAAATATAGCCAGACATATAAGTGCTACGCAGATTAGTTGATCAGGTGTATTAAGCCATCCGCTGTCTGTTCCTCGCGTGCTCAGCATACGAAGCGTCCACCGATAGAAGGCGAAAAAAAGTGCACTCAAGGAAAAGAACACGAACCCTATAATCCAGCTGCCTGATATAGGCGCAAAGCAGAGCTTAACCCCAAAGCCAGCAAAGATAATGCTTGCGATGAATAGCCCAAAGAGAGCGTCCCACTGTTGATCGGCGTGGCGATACAGCTGTCTTTTGATCTCGGCCCGGTGTATTTCATGATAGCGAGGGTTCATAGGCCTGACCTGGGTTATCTAGCCGGGAAACAAAAACTGCGCTTGTTTGCCAAGTGTATGGTAGGTAGCAGCTTTGTCCAGGCTGTGCTCCCTACCTGGGAAGAGGGGAAGGGATGGCCGCTTCTGGCCCAGGGTGTGTAAAAACGCCTTCCCGAACACTTGCTGTTCCGTTGGCCGCTGCTTGCAGAAAGCAGCCATTACTCACGCTCCCCTAATTCGCAAAATAGGAGCGCATCGTTCCCCAGTCCCGTAGCGTAGAATTTCCCAAACGCCAGCCCCCACCCGAGACGGAACCTCAATGCAAACCCCCACCACCCAACACCCCCTCTGGCAAACCTACCTCCTATTCCTGGCCCCCATGGTCCTCTCCAATTTCCTCCAGTCCATGTCGGGCACCATCAACAGCATCTACATCGGCCAAATGCTCGGCACCCAATCCCTCGCGGCGGTATCAGGCATGTTCCCCGTGGTGTTCTTCTTCATCGCCCTGGTCATCGGCCTTGGCGCTGGCGCTGGGGTGTTGATCGGCCAAGCCTGGGGCGCTCGGGAGTTGCATTTGGTGAAGGCTATCGCCGGTTCGACGTTGCTGTTGGGGGCGATGATCGGGTTGGTGGCGGCGGTGTTGGGCAGTGTGTTTGCCCGGCCGGCGTTGCAGGGTTTGGGCACGCCTGTGGATGTGCTGGACGATGCGGTGGCGTATGCCCATGTGATGATGTGGATCTTGCCGTCGCTGTTGGTGTTTGTGTTGTTCACGCAGTTGCTGCGTGGGGTGAGCGATACGGTGTCGCCGTTGTTGGCGCTGGTGGTGTCGACGTGTGTCGGGCTGGCGCTGACGCCGGCGTTGATTCTCGGGTGGTTGGGGTTGCCGCCGATGGGGATTCAGAGTGCGGCGTGGGCGGGGTTGGCGGGTAACTTGGCGGCGATGGGGTGGCTGGCGTGGCGGTTGATTCGCAAGGGGCATCCGTTGGCGCCGGATCGGGAGATGTTTGCCTCGATGCGGCTGGACATGGACATCCTCGGCAAGGTGTTGCGCATCGGGCTGCCGACCGGGTTGCAGATGGTGGTGCTGTCGTTGTCGGAGCTGGTGATTCTGGCGCTGGTGAATCAGCACGGTTCCCAGGCGACGGCGGCGTACGGGGCGGTGACGCAGATCGTCAATTACGTGCAGTTCCCGGCGCTGTCGATTGCGATCACGGCGTCGATTCTCGGTGCGCAGGCGATTGGGGCAGGGCGCATCGAGCGCATGGGGCCGATTTTGCGCACGGGGCTGTTGATCAACGTGTGCCTGACCGGTGGTTTGGTGGTGTTGGGTTACTTGCTGTCGCACTGGTTGCTGGGGTTGTTCCTCACGGATGATTCCACCCGGGCGATGGCCGAACACCTGTTGCACATCATGCTCTGGAGTCTGCTGGTGTTTGGCTTTCAGGCGATTGTCGGCGGCATCATGCGCGCCAGCGGCACGGTGTTGGTGCCGGTGGTGGTTACGATCGTTTGCGTGGTCGGGGTGCAGTTGCCGGTGGCGTATCTGCTGGATGCGCGCTTTGGGCTGCAAGGTGTGTGGATGGCGTTTCCGGTGGCCTATCTGGGCATGCTGATGCTGCAGACGCTGTATTACAAAATGGTCTGGCAGCATCAGAAGATTGAGCGGTTGGTGTAGGGCCTTCGTTTGAGTGCGAAATTGCACTCCACTTGACCACCTGTTTGCATTCGACCTGACCAATAATTTGCATCGCATCTGACCACCGGTTGCATGGGATTTGACCGTCATGCTTCGTAACCGTGATCGGCAGAGAATTGCGCATTGCAGCCCTTCTCGACAGGCAGCAATCGGCCAGAAGCGGACGTGTTGACGCTTGTTACTCTCATTGGAGGTTGTCAACCGACCACGACGCGGGGAAGCTACAGTGACGTTTACCATAAGGACATGCTGAAATGAACGCGCGAAAAATTTTAATCACAGGTGCTGCGGGCCGAATCGGCAGCGCTTTTTGGAAAGCGCATTACGATAAGTCAGATTTGCGTTTAGCCGACATAGATGTATCAACACTTCCGCAATCGGCACAACGTTTCGCTCTCGACATCAGCGTTCAAGCCAGTTGCCTTGAAGCTTGCGAAGGCATACATACAGTGATTCATCTAGCTGCTGACCCTCGCCCAGACGCCGATTTCATGACATCCCTGCTCCCTGTGAATATTGTGGGCACCTACAACATGCTATTCGCCGCAAAGGCTCAAGGCTGCGAGCGCTTTATATTTGCGAGCAGCGCTCAGGCTATCGAAGGTTATCCAGAGGATGTCCAGGTACATGAATGTATGGCACCTAAGCCAGGCAATCTATACGGGGTCAGCAAAGCGTTCGGGGAAGCTCTGGCTTCGATGTATGCAAACGATGGTCAAATGACAACAATCGCAGTCCGTATTGCAAACGTAGCTATATTTCACCAAGGGGAAAACCACAGTCACAGGGATGTAGCTGCTTTTATTAGTATCAGGGATGTTGTCGCACTACTTAGTAATTGCGTCGAGGCCGAGCTGAGCGGATTTCATGTTATCCACGGGGTCTCAGATAACAGATATAAGCGACTTTCTATCGAGAAGACCAGAAAAGTTGTGGGGTACGCTCCCTTTGATGATGGATTTGAGATTCTGGAAGGACACGCTCAACCTGACTGAACTACTTCATTAATTGTTGCCCCTTCGACTGTCCGCTTCGGGTTGTGGATTCAACCGATCGATGCAGATAACGAAAACTATGCATGTCAGTCGGAGTATCGGCTTTAATGTCGGTGCAGATTCACCTGCTCACGGCGCTGGATTTCTATAACTTGCGAGATGTGATGCACGCTATCGGTGGGTTTCAGGTTCTGAACCCCCTATCTAAATCAAGGAAGACAAACCCATTGAAAACAGCTCTCGGCGCCCTGCTTTTAACCTGTCTGACGACCAGCGCTCTCGCTGACGTCAACTCTGTCGGCTTCCAATCCTCCACCCTGCCGGACCCACACAATGAGCGTCCGCTGGAGATGGTCGTCTGGTATCCCAGTACAACGACCGTCACCCCACAGTTGATCGGCGACGATGTGGTGTTTGTCGGTGCTTCTGCGGTTCGCAACGCGCCACCCTCTGCTGGAGAGCACCCATTGGTGGTGCTCTCCCATGGATTCAGAGGCAATTGGAACAATCAGAACTGGTTGGCGAGTGCATTGGCCCATCAGGGTTACATTGTCGCAGCGGTCAACCACCCCGGCACCACGACCCATGATCGCAGCCCGCAAGCGGCGGCGCAGTTATGGCAGCGGCCCATTGACCTGCATCGGGCCATTGAGGCGGTCACCACTCAACCTGAAAAATTTGGCGTGGTCGCAAAGCGTCAAATTGCTGTAGTGGGCCATTCACTCGGCGGCTGGACTGCAATGGAGATCGCCGGTGCTCGTTTCGACCCGGCCCTGTTTGCCCGTGACTGCAAACTCCATCCGCAGTTATCCAGTTGCACCAATTATCAAAAGATCAACCCTGAGAGTACTCCGGCATTAAAGGCTGGTCTGGCCGGCGATTTGCGCGATCAACGCGTCACCGCTGTGGTTTCTTTGGACCTGGGACTCTCGCGCGGGATGACCGATGAGAGCCTTGCGGCACTGCCGGTGCCGGTGCTGGTTATCGCTGCCGGCGCACCATCGGTGGAACTGCCTGCTCAGTTGGAGTCCGCCAACCTGGCCACACGCCTGCCCCAAGCGTCCAGCCGCTATGTCGAGATCAGTGACGCCAGCCATTTCAGCTTCTTGCCGATTTGCAAACCAGGTGCAGTGGCATTGCTCGAAGAGGACATTCCTGGCGATGGCATCATTTGCGGGGATGGCGACAATGCTCGCCCGCGCGAGGTAATCCAACAGCAGGTTACGTCACTGATCACCGAGTTTTTGACGCAGTCCGCGAACAACAAAGTGGAGCTCTAGGGTTGCTGGCACTCAGCAACTCAGCAGACCTGAAATTTGCGTAGGAGCGCAATTTTTGTGTCGAATCCAGCCACCTATTACGATCAAAAACGTTTTTACACAGCCTCGGCCAAAAGCAGACATTCAAACGACAGCAATAGGCGAAAATTACCATTAGTGAAAGTGGGCTGTTCGATGAATTAGGTTCCAAGGCAATAGCTACTCTAACCTTACTAAACGAGTAGAACCTCATAAGCAGTAGGCAGCCGGTCAGACTTTCACGCAGAGTGGCGAACTCGGCTGGCATCTCTTGATGGCGGACACCCAAACTGGCGACTGTATTCCCGGCTGAATTGCGATGGGCTTTCGTAGCCCACTCGATAACAGGCACTCGCCACATCCAGCCCTTCACCCAGCAACAGACGGCGGGCTTCCTGCAGACGCAGTTGTTTCTGATACTGCAGTGGGCTCATCGCGGTCACTGCCTTGAAGCGATGATGCAACGTGGAGCTGCCCAAATTGGCGACCCGGGCAAGTTCTTCGATGCGTAAGGGCTGGGTGTAATGGTTATTCAGCCAGTCGATGGCCCGTGTCACACGTCGTGTTTGCGAATCACCGAGGGCAAGCTCATACAGCCGGCGTCCGTGCACGCCTCGCAGGAGGCGGTAATACAGCTCCCGCAGGGCGAGCGGCGCCAACATGCCGATGTCTTTCGGTGTTTCCAGCAACCGTACCAGCCGAAGCATTGTTTCCAGCAGGGGCACGTCGACCTTCTCAAGGAAAAGGCCAAGCTCCGGCTCGTCCGGGACGCCCGTCGCTGGCGCATCGGCGATGACCTGTGCAATTTCCGCGGCCTCGAAATCAAAGCGGATACACAGGTAGGGCGCCTCCGGGCTGGCCATCAGCACGCGCCCGGAAACCGGAAGTGTCACCGATACCACCAGATAACTCAGGGGGTCGTACAGGTAACGGTCGTCGCCCAGGCCGATTTCTTTTTGTCCTTGCACGATCAGGCAAAGGGCCGGCTTGTGGACGGTATGGATAAGCTCCGAAGGCGCGTCAAAACGAATGACATGCAGCGGCGCTATCGCGGTCTCATAGATCCCGGGCGTGGTAAAGCGTTGTGTCAGCAGGCGAACCAGTTCGTCACGGTAGATGGCCGTGTTTTGCAGGATGAAAGCATCGCTCTGTTCCATTTCAAGGCTCTCACAAGTGTTAATGCTGCCCGAGTCTTCCCCAGCAGACGATATTCACCCGACATCATCAAAGTGCTCATTGCCGATAGAGGATCATGCCGGCGTGATACAGCACGTCGTCATGAAAGTGCCCGTCAGCGGTGAAGCCGGTGTCGTCCCAGTACTGGATGTAGTCACCGACTATTTCGTACCGGCCTTGCCAGGCGCTCTTATTTTTACCACGGGCCTCGTCGTAACGCCCAGTGGTCAGAAGCTCGTGACGGATGAATCCATCAGCGGTGACCCACATGCCTGCGTAACGATGATCAGGCGTGGCTTGTTTGGCATTTTTCATCAGCTTTTCTCCTCGATGGCAGGCTTAGCCGATACGACCCAGGGCAGTGCGATTAGAGCCGTTTTCGGCAACGCGAAAACCCGGAGTGCGGTCACTGCCGCCTTCAGTCACGCGCATGCCGGGAGTGCGATCCGCACCGTCTGCAGCCAGGTACAGGCTGGTAGAAGAGAGGTTGACCGCGCAGGCAACCATCGCGCTGATCACCAGTGACAGGGAAAGCCGTTTTGCGTTTTTCATTGTTCAGTCCTCATTGACGTTGTTCATCTGAGTGGCCTGCCTTGGCCGGTGTCTGCGTCCGTTGCGTGTATTCAGATTACGTAGCCGAGCGCAGCGGTGTTAGGACGAAACTGCCGCAGATTTGCCTGATCCTCTCGCGTTTGCCGAGCATGTCCGGCAGCTCCTTCCTGCGGCGACTCACCCGGCCGTGACGGTCATACCGCCGTCTGCCATGACCACCGAACCGACCATGAAGCTGGCACGATCCGAGGCGATGAACGCGACCACTTCGGCGATTTCTTCCGGTTGTGCGGCGCGGCCGATCGGTGCGGCTTCGCCATGTTGGGCGAGAAATGCAGGGCCATCGTCGACCACATGGTTGAGGATGTTGGTCACCACATCTCCCACACCGACGGCATTGACGCGGATGCCGTGGCCAATGACCTCAAGCGCCAGGGTGCGCGTCAGTTGCGCAAGCGCGCCTTTAGAGGCGGTGTAGGCGGCAATGGTGGGGAAGGCGAAGTAGGAGGCGTAGGACGCGATGTTGACGATCGATCCGGATTTGTTGGGCATCATCGCTTTGACCGCTTCGCGGCTATGCAGGAATGCCGCCGTGGCGTTGACCGCTTGAATGCGCTCCCAGTCTTCGCGGGTCATGTCGATGACCAGCTTGTTGATGATGATGCCGGCGTTATTGACCAGAATGTCCAGCCGACCGAATTGCTCGACGGCCAAAGCGACCGCGCGCTCGGCGGCGCCGTCCTGAGTGATGTCGGCCACCAGTGGTACCAGGCCAGGGCGGGCCAGCGCTTGTACTTCAGGGTTTATATCTTCGGCGATGACCTTGGCCCCGCGGGCATGCAGCAGCAGTGCGATGGCCTGGCCAATACCGCTGGCCGCGCCAGTGACCAGAGCGACTTTATCTGCCACTTCGTTTGGGGTGCTGTTCTTGATATCGGTCATGATGTTCTCCAGCGTTGTGATCAAGTAGGGGATAAGCCGTGTCGGCGCCCGCAAGGCGCTTGTCATCGGCGACGGGCCTACTGTCTCGCAGCGAGGCGAAGACGGCTTTCGTAAGATTGCCCACGCTGTCGGGGTTTTGCGCCGAATATGAGTGAGGACGGTTCGGTGCTCGGTTCAGCAAGCGGGAAAAGCCCGATATCATCGATCCGGTCTCCATGGTGCGGAGTTCGGGCAAGCGTCTGGAGACCTGTCTGGCTTTGCACAGCGGAATATGAAAAGGACGAGTTCATGGCAAATACCGGGCGCACGTCCCAGGAACAGATGTCGACATCCTCTCGGGATTTGCGCATCACCGGTGAGTCGATGCGTGAATACCTGCCAGGCCAGCCGCAGGCGTTTCCACCGGGCCTGGAAATCAAGGATATTGTGATTCAGCTGTTTACCCATCGCAGCGTCATTGAGCCCATTCTCGTGCCTGCGGTGGTGGAACCGCTGCTTGTCCTGGTTCTGGCGGGGGCGGCCAGGGTGGAGGAGCGCGTGCCGGGTGGGGAGTGGGAGGCGGCAGAGGTCAGTGCCGGCGATTTTTTCCTCACCAGTTCTGATGAGCCGTATGAAATGCGCTGGCAGACCCATGGAGGCGATACCTTCGAAGTCATGCATCTTTATCTGGGATTACCGCTGATCGAGCAAGCGTCACGGGAGCTGTTGGGTGAGCATGCCAGGGCAGTTCGATTTCGCGATGTTTCCGGGGCACAGGACGGGCGCGTCACGTTTGTCATGGAGCAGCTGCGCACCGAACTGGTCGTGGAGCGCTCGCCCAGTGCTCTGTTCGTCCGGTCTCTGGCACAGGCGCTGGTCGTACACCTGGTGCGCAGCTATCTCGCCGAAAACCAGCCTGGGCGTCGGGTCAACGCCTTGCAAGCCTACAAGCTGCGCAAAGTCACTGACGCCATGAGTGCGGATCTGGGCGCTGAGTTCAGCCTGGCAAAGTTGGCCAGGCTTGCCGAGCTGAGCGAGTACCACTTCAGCCGCCTGTTCAAGCGTGCGACGGGGCTTTCGCCGTCGCAGTACTTCATTCGCTTGCGCATGGTTCGTGCACGGCACTTGTTGCTGGAGACCCGGCTTAGCGTCATCGACGTCGGGCTGGAGGTCGGCTACTCCAGCCCCAGTCACTTCTCCCAGGTATTTCGTCGCGAGATGGGCGTAACGCCCAGCGAGTTCCGTGGGGCGTAACTGACGTCGCTTCACGCCTTTTGCGAGCGCTTGATGCTCACAGACACGAATAGGCAAAAGTTGCGCAGGTTTCGGCACGCGTCGAGCAGGCCTGTGCCTTTAATCTTTTCGACGTACCCCGCAGCAACGCCCGCGTCTTCAACGGTCGGTGCTGAACTTCAATGCAGACAGCAGGAGCTACGGATATGTCGAACATTCAAAACAAAGTCGTCCTGATTACCGGTGCAAGCAGTGGTATTGGCGAAGCGGCGGCCAGATTGATCGCCGCCAAAGGTGCCCATGTGGTACTCGGCGCCCGCCGTACCGAACGCCTGGACAAACTTGTCAGCGAGATCCACGCCGAAGGTGGCTCAGCAAGTGCCTGCGCACTGGACGTTACGGATCTGCAATCCATGCACGCATTCGTGGCATTCGCCAAGACGCAACATGGCAAGGTCGATGTGATCATCAACAACGCAGGCGTGATGCCCCTGTCTCCTTTGACTTCGTTGAAGGTCAATGAGTGGAACCAGATGCTCGATGTCAACGTCCGCGGAGTGCTGCACGGTATTGCAGCCGTCTTGCCGGACATGGAGGCGCAAGGTTTCGGCCAGGTCATCAATATCTCCTCAATCGGCGGCCTCGCGGTTTCTCCGACAGCCGCGGTGTACTGCGCGACCAAATTTGCGGTCAGGGCTATCTCGGATGGTCTGCGCCAGGAAACGGACAAGATCCGTGTCACCGTGGTGTGCCCGGGCGTTGTCGAGTCTGAACTGGCCGATACGATTTCCGATGAGGTGGCCCGCGAGGAAATGAAGGCTTTCCGGCGGGTGGCGCTCAACGCCGACGCCATTGCGCGAGCGCTCGCCTATGCCATCGAGCAGCCTGACGATGTGGATGTGAGTGAGATTGTGGTTCGTCCGACCGCCAGCCCACACTGAGGAGTCTTGGGCGAAAGGCGTACCTTGGTTCGGAGGCAGTCGTCGATGAGCGTCTGCTCTCGTCCGATTGTTGCACATCAGGAATGACAGCTAATGGCCGGTTTCTGCCTCTGCTGACCGGCAGCTTTGGGCCGTTCTCTGCCGGTCATGGTCACGAAGCGTGATGGTCAATTCCGATGCAAATGACTGGTCAGGTCGAATGCAAATGGGTGGGCAAGTCTGTGCAATTACCCATTTGAGTATCAAACGCTGCTCTTGAGCCAGGTCTCGAAGCGCGTCGGCCCGATGATGGGGTGCTCTCCCGGCGTGAGCGAATGGTCATCGATGGGCGCGCCGAAGTAGGGGACCGTGTCGTCCGCTTGGGTCTGGCGCGGGTCGTGGGTGTGTTGCAAAAACAGGCGCACGAATTCCACCAGCGGCCAGCGCTCTGGCCCGGCCACTTCCAGGGTTTGATTGCTCGGTGCTTGCACGGCGACCTTCGCCAACGCCATCGCGACATCGACCGCGGCAATCGGTTGTAGCTCGGCGGAGGTCAGGCGGACGGTGTCGCCGTCCTGAGCGCCCGAGTGCGAAATCGCCCCGATGAACTCGAAAAACTGCGTGGCCCGCAGAATTGTGTAAGGAACGCCTGAGTCCTTGATGAGTGTTTCCTGGGCCATTTTCGCCCGGAAGTAACCGCTGTCTAGCATGCGCTCGGTGCCCACCACCGACAGGGCGATATGGTGTTTGACGCCGGCGGTTTTCTCGGCGGCGAGCAGGTTACGCCCGCTGGTTTCGAAGAATTCGAGTACGGCAGCGTCTTCGAAGGAGGGCGAGTTGGCTACGTCGACCACCACGTCGGCGCCTTGCAAGGCGGTTTGCAGTCCTTCGCCGGTGAGGGCGTTGACGCCGGTGCTCGGTGATGCGGCCAGGGTTTCATGCCCCAGGTCTTGCAGGTTTTTGCACAGGTGTCTGCCGATCAGCCCGGTACCGCCAATGACGACGATTTTCATGACGAGTCTCCTGATGCGATGTCAGTCCTGAGTATCGTGTTGGTGGACAGATCGAGGGGCTGACGTTGAATCCTGCAACCATTAAAGACCCGCAATGGAACTGCTTGGTGTTGTCCGATAGGTGGTTCGCTCAGACGACGATCGGGTCAACTTGAAAAAATGCAGAGATGCGCACAAAAAGACCGGAAAAACAGATTGGCGGGAATGTTATATTGCCAGCCTCTGCCCCAATGCCAGTCAGTCAAGGCGCGGGATCTGTGGGAGCGGGCTTGCTCGCGAAAGCGGTGTATCAGGCGACATCAATGTTGACTGTGCCGCCGTCTTCGCGAGCAAGCCCGCTCCCACATGGATTGCGCTTGACTGACTGGCATTGGGCATCTGCACCCATCATGTTTTGAAGTTCGAAGGCTTGTTTGAGGTTACTCAAGCGCCTTCCCAGCAGTCAGTTCAAATAACGCGCCGAGGATTGGGCGCAAGGCTTCGTTATGCATGGCAGGAGGCGTTACATGCGTTGTGTTCTTTCACTGCTGATCACGCTGGTCTGCGCCCAGGTGGCATGGGCCGAGCCCACGGCCGAGTTGTCGGAACCGGTGGGCGGCTGGCGCTATCACGGCCTGCTGGACCGTAGTGAAAACCCTCGAGTCGCCTATCCCACGCCGCCCATCGACCGGGGCGTGCAGCGCAATCGCACGATGATCGAAGGCCAGCTCAAGGCTCTCGGCACGTTGCGTCCGCCCCATAGCCTGGCGGTCAACGGCAATCCCCTGAATCTATACACCGACGACCAAGGGCGTTTTGCCCGGCCGTATGCGTTCGGCGCCGGCTCCAACAGCGTCGAAGTGCGCAGTTCCGAGGGCAAGTCGCTCAAGCGCGTTCAATTCTACGAAGCCAACAACCTGCGCACGCCGGCACGAATTCGCGTGGTGCTGGGTTGGGACGATCCCAAGGCCGAACTCGACCTGCACATCATTACCCCCGACGGCCAGCATGCGTTCTGGGCTCGCCCGGCAATGAGCAATGGCGGCGGCCTGGACCCGGACGGGGTCGATGGTCCCGGTCCGGAAATGTTCACCATGACCGCGCCGATGCATGGCACTTATCTGGTTTACGTGAACTATTGGGGCAACTTCGGCAGCGGCGGCTATAACTTCGATGAGACCAGCAACCAGAACGAGGTGATCACCTCGCAAATCAATCTGGTGCTCAACGAAAACACCGTCGACGAAAAACGCGAGACCTTCATCGTGCCTTTGCGAGCGATCGGCGACCTGCTGCTGGTCAAGACTTTCAACTATTAAACATCCCGCACCACGGATGAATTGGGTTTGTGAACATGAGTGATAACACTATTTTACCGGCCGCTTCCCCGGCCGCTGCCGCACCTGTGGCCAACACGTCCCGTCGCTGGCCGGCAGTGGTGATCGGGCTATGCCTGGTGGCCGGCGTGGCGGGCGGGTTGGGGTGGTTCCTGAACAAACCCAAGGCTCCGCCTGCGGAACTGGCCAGTGACAAACTGGGCATGGGCCGGCCGGACGGTCTGCTCGAAACCCACTCCCTGAGCCAGCTGCCAAAGGATCTGCTGGCGGTGCCGTTTCTCAAGGAAACCCTGACCGAAGATTTCGTCTTCTATTACCAAGCCCACGCCGACCGCCTCGGTTTGATCGGCAGTCTGCGGCGGATCATTTACGAGCATGACCTGAAGTTGCAGGACAGCCTGATCGAGCAGCTGTTCGATCAACCGGCGGACGTGGCGCTGTGGCGCGGTGCGGATGGGCGTCTGAAGGATTTCCTGTTGGTGATGGATCGCGGCGGGCTGGCCAAGGTGCTGGAGCCGCTGGCGAAAGTGGCGCTGGATGATACGCAGCTGAGCAAGCTGGCTGAAATCAAGGTCGCCGGCGATGTGGTGCCGCTTTATCAACTCACCTACAACAACAGCAAAGCGCTGCTGTTCGCCTCTCATGGCGACAAACTGGTGGTGCTGTCCAACCCGGCCAAGCTTTATGAAGCCGGCCACGGTCCAGTCGAAGAACCCGGCATGGTCTCGACCGAATCGCTGGAAGCACTGCTCAGCGGCCAGAAACTGTTCCCCGAAGCCTTCGGCCTGCAACCCCGCGCGCCTGAAGTGAAGCAACGCCTCTCGGTCAACTCCAGCGTCCTTGCCATGGGTTACCAGCGCTTCATCCCGAATTTCGCCGGCCTGCGTTTCGACATGGACGAGAAGGGCTGGCACAGCTTCCTCGCCATGGACGAACTGGAAAACCAGCCAGACTTCGACTTCAAACCGATCTGGCAGGCCATGCCGATGGGCGCCAGTGCCTGCGTGACCTTGCCGCTGGCCGCCGAGCAACAGAAACCGCTGCTGGTGAAACTCGGCGCCGACGACGCCGTGGCCCAAGCCCTGACCGAACACATGGCCGGTGCCGCCGGCCTGTGCTGGTACGCCGATTCGCGGCTGTACACGCCGCTGCTGGTGGCCAGCCTGAATGACGATGACAGTGCCAAACTCGACGGCGACCTGGGCAACCTGTTCGGCTCGATGGTCGGCGCCTACGAGGGCAACGTCGCCGAGCACGCGTTCCCGGTGGTCGAGAAACAGGAAGGCCAGACCCACCAGTGGCAGCGCCAGGTCAGCTCCAACTTCGGTCCCTATAAAGCCAAGGATGCCGAGCAACCGGACGCGATCACCGGCAAAGCCTTTATGCGCGTAAGCCTGGCGCGCCACGGTTCGACGCTGCTGTTCTCCCTTGACGACAAACTGGTCGACAAAGCCCTTGGCACCCTCGACAAACGCTTCCCGCCCATGGCTGACGTCGTGCCGAAAGACCTGCTGATGCCGATCTATTTCGGCCCGGACTCCATGGCGCAACTGATGCAACAGGAAACTCTCGACAGCCTGCCGCAAGACATGGAGCCGGTGTTCTACAACGCCGCGCAAACCTACCTGATCCCGAAACTGCGCACCCTCGGCGGCTATGGCAAATATGCCCTGACCTTGCCTAAAGGCAGCGAGCCCGACGGTCACTGGCAGTGGCTGCCGCTGGAGTGGAAAGCCCTGTGACCGCACTCATCCGAGGCCTCGGCCTGCTGGCGTTGTTGCTGGGGACTCGCACCTTTGCCAGCGAAGCCCCGGCGCTCGACCCGCAGCAATCCCAGGTATTCCGCGCCTGGTTCGTGCGCATCGCCCAGGAACAACTGACCCAAGGCCCGAGCCCGCGCTGGTATCAGCAGGACTGCGCCGGGCTGGTGCGGTTTGCCGCCAACGAAGCGCTGAAAGTCCATGACGATAAATGGCTGCGCAGCAATGGCTTGTCCAATCGCTACCTGCCGCCCGAACTGCAACTGAGCGACGCCCAACGCGGCCTCGCCCAGCAATGGCAGCAGGGCGGTGGCAAGGTCGGGCCTTACGTCAACGCGATCAAACTGATTCAGTTCAACAGTCATCTGGTCGGTCGCGATGTGGCCCAGGCCCGGCCCGGCGACCTGATGTTTTTCGATCAGGGCGACGACCAGCACCTGATGATCTGGATGGGCCGCTTCATCGCCTATCACACCGGCACTACTACCCCCACTGACAACGGCATGCGCTCCGCAAGCCTGCAACAACTCATGACATGGAAGGACACCCGATGGATACCCGACGCAGCCAACCCCAACTTCATCGGCGTCTATCGACTGAACTTCCTCTCCCAATGATCGGTGCCCGCATGCTGCGCATTTGCTCTCGAATTCCATTGCTGCTGGCCCTTCTGGCGCCTTTAGCCACGGTCAACGCCGAAGACACCGTCGAGCCAAGCGGCTACACGCCGGTGGCCGGTGAAAGCTTTTTCCTGCTGGCCGACAGCAGTTTCGCCAGCGACGAACAGGCGATGGTTCGCCTCGAAGCGCCGGGCCGCGATTACCGCCGGTTCCGCATGGAACCTTACGGCGGTGCGGACATTCGCGTGTATCGCATCGACAAGCCGCTGGATTTCCTCAAGCGCCAGAAGAACCTGCACCGCGTGGTCAGTGACGGCCAGTTCAAGGGCGAAGGCCTGTCGAACACCCTCGCGTACCTGTGGGACAACTGGTACCGCAAATCCCGTCGGGTGATGCAACGGGCGTTTTCCTACGAGTCGCGTAAACAAGTCACCGAGGAAGTGCCGGAACTGAAGATGGGCACCGCCATCGCCGCGCCAACGCCTTACGACGCACAGCCACAATTCGCGTTGATTCCGGGCCTGCCGGTGGTCAGCCAATTCCGTTATCCGCTGTGGCAAGCCAAACCGATCCAGCCGCCTGAAGGCGTGAACCTGGCCGGTTCTTCCAGCGAGTTCGTCAGTGTCTCGCCGGGCAATGTGTACATCCCGTTGGGCAACCTGAAGCCGGGCCTGTATCTGGTGGAAGCACTGGTCGGCAAATACCGCGCGACCACCATGGTTTTCGTTTCCAACACCGTGGCCGTGAGCAAGATTGCTGGCGATGAATTGCTGGTGTGGGCCGCGCGCAAACACGAAGGCAGTTCGGTGCCAAAAGTGAATGTGCTGTGGACCGACGGCCTGGGCGTGATGAGCAGCGGCGCGACTGATGCCGACGGCTTGCTGCGCCTGAAGCACGTCAGCCCGGAGCGTTCGTTCGTGATCGGCGAGGACGAAGAGGGCGGGGTGTTCGTCTCCGAGAACTTCTATTACGACAGCGAAATCTACGACACCAAACTCTATGCGTTCACCGACCGGCCTCTATATCGGCCGGGGGATTGGGTGTCGCTGAAAATCGTCGGTCGCGAGTTCAAGAATGCGCGGGATTCCGTGACACCGACCGCTGCCGACGTCAATGTCACCGTGCTCGATGCCACGGGCACGGCGCTGCAATCGTTGGCGCTGAAGCTTGATTCCAAGGCCGGTACTCAGGGCCGTTTCCAGTTGCCGGACAACGCCGTGGCTGGCGGCTATGAGCTGCGTTTCAGCTACAAGGATCAGGCCTACAGCAGCGCCTTCCGTGTTGCCGAATACATCAAGCCGCACTTCGAAATATCCATGAACCTGGCCAAGCAGGATTACCGCACCGGCGAACCGGTGAAGGGCAGTCTGGTGCTGTTGTACCCGGACGGCAAACCGGTGGCCAACGCCAAGTTGAGCCTGAGCCTGCGCGCCCAGCAATTGTCGATGGTCGACAACGAGCTGCAATACCTCGGGCAATTCCCGGTGGAGCTGACCAGCGCCGAACTGACCACCGACGCCAAGGGCAACGCCAGCCTCGACCTGCCGGCCGCCGAGAAACCGAGCCGCTACATGCTCACCGTGTTCGCCAGCGATGGCGCGGCGTATCGGGTCAAGACCACCAAGGAAATCCTCATCGATCGCGGTGCCGCGAGTTTCCGCCTGAGCGCGCCGCAGCGGTTCAGCGCGGTGGGCGGTAAGGTTGCCTTCAACTATGCCAACGAAGGTGGCAGCGAGCAGAGCAAAGCGGTCAACCCGAGCAGCTACAGCTGGGTGCGACTGGAGGATCAAACCACTGGCGAAGGTAAACTCACCGCCAAAGATAAAGGCTTCACCCTGGCCTTCGACCGTCCGGGCACTTACAACCTGACGCTGAAAGATGATCATGGCCGCGTGCTTGGCGCGACCGGTCATTCGGTCACCGGCGATGGCGTTAAAGCCGTGCCCGGCACCGTGGAAATCGTCCTCGATAAACCCGAGTACAAGGCCGGCGACGAAGCCCTCGCGTTGATCACTTTCCCCGAGCCGATTATCGATGCGCTGTTGTCGCTGGAACGCGACAAGGTCGAGGCCACGGCGCTGCTGTCCAAGGGCAGCGATTGGCTGAAGATGGAAAAAATCAGCGACACCCAGTACCGCGCGCGCATCCTGGTGAAGGACACCTTCGCGCCGAACCTGACGTTCTCGGTTCTTTACACCAAGGGTGGCCAATACAGCTTCCAGAACGCCGGGATCAAGGTGATCGCGCCGCAAATCGATGTGGCGATCACCACCGACAAAGAGGCGTATCAACCAGGGGATACGGTTACCGTCGATCTCGCTACGCAGTTCGCCGGCAAAGCCATTCCGGCGCACCTGACGGTCAGTGTCGTGGACGAGATGGTCTACGCCCTGCAACCGGAAGTCGCGCCGACCATCGACCAGTTCTTCTACCACCCACGCCGCAACAACGTGCGCACCAGCGCCAGTTTGTCGTTCATCAGCTACGACGTGGCATTGCCGGGCAGCCCAGGCGCGCCGGGCAAAGCCAACCGCAGCGAACGTGGCGTGAAAGTGCTGGAGCGGCCGCGTCGCGAAGACGTCGACACCGCCGCGTGGCAGCCTGAATTGATCACCGATGCGAATGGCAAAACCCGCTTCACCTTCAAAATGCCGGACTCGCTGACCCGCTGGCGCATCACCGCCCGGGCCATTGCCGATGACGGCCAGGTCGGGCAGAAGAAGCAGTTCGTGCGCTCGGAAAAACCGCTGTACCTGAAGTGGAGCGGCCCGACCAAGTTCCGCAACAGCGACAAACCGGACCTCGGTGTGTTCGCTTTCAGCCAGGCCGAGAAGCCGGTCAAGGCTGAGCTGGTGATTCATTACGCGGGCGCCGAGCAACGGGTGCCGGTCACGTTGAACAACGGCATCAACTACATCGCCTTGCCCGCGTTCACAGTGGCCAATGGCGAGTGGACCGCCGAGCTGGTGCAGGACGGCAAAACCGCTGATGCCCTGGCCGTGCGCCTGACCGCGACCGGCGAAGGCTGGCAGGTGACTCAAAGCCAAAGCCTGGACGTGGCCAGCGGTGATACGCCGTTGACCTTGCCCGCGGACGCCACGGATATTCGCCTGCGTCTGGATGACAGCCCGCAAGCGCTGTTCCGTTCGGCCCTCGATGATCTGCTGAGCTATCCGTATGGCGGCGTTGAACAGACCGCCAGCCGTTTGCTGCCATTGAGCATCGCTTATCCGACCTTATCGTCGAACCCGCAGATCCGCGATCGCTTGCGTTTGATCATGCAGAACAGCCGCCTGCGGCTGGTACAAATGGCCGGCCCGTCGGCGAGCTTCACCTGGTGGGGCTTTGACGGTGAGCCGGATGCGTTCCTCACCGCCTATGCCTATTACGCCGACTGGCACGCCAGCAAAGCGCTGGAACTGAACCTGCCGCCGGAGCATTGGCAGCGGGTGCTGGAGGTGTACGCCAAGCAGTCGCAGAACACGCCGCTGTTGCAGCGGGCACTGATTCTGTCGTTTGCCAAGCAGATGCAATTGCCGGTGAACACGCTGCTCAGCGGTTTGATCGACGATTTGGTGAAAGCCGGCGAGGGTCATGGGGCGAGCGTGATGGACGACGGCGAAGAGAGCCTGGTCATGAACGATCCGGACTCGGCATTGGGGCTGGCCAGTGCTCGGCTGTTGACCGCATCGTTGGCGCGTCAGGCCAAGGTCAATCTGCCGGAGGCGTTCAATCGTCAACTGGACGCTGCGCAACAACAAGTGGCCGCCAGTTCCCAGCCATTTGTCGAAGCCTTGAACCTGTCGCTGCAAGCCTTTGATCAGGCTCACGCGCAAGCGCTGTTGCAACGCCTGTTGCCACAGCAATCGACCCTGGAACGCGCCTTGGCGCTGACCTGGCTGCAACGCAGCATCGAACAGGCTTCACCTACCATCGCACTGGCACCGGGCGAAGGCTGGAAGAAAAAGTACGGTGATACCGGTGAGATGTATTGGACGTGGCAGGGGGCTGCAACCGTGCCTGCAACGTTGTCGCTGAGCGGGACGCAAGAACGTCCGCTTCGTGCTGCGTTGAGCTTCCAGAGCAAGCAACCGCCGGTGGACCCGATGGCCGTGACCATCACTCGTCGTCTGTCGCGTCTGGTGCCGGGTGACGAAGCGTTCGAATTCAAACTCGAAGCCGTCGGCACCAAACCGTTGTCCAGCGACAGCCTGTACCTGGACGAAGTGATCATCACCAGCAAAGCCGCAAAACCGCTGCGCTACGGCATGCTCGAAGTGCCGCTGCCACCGGGTGCGGACGTCGAGCGCACCACGTGGGGCATCAAGCTGATGGGTAAGGCAGGCACCGAGCCGACTTCGCTGGAGAAAGCCCGCTTCGAACCGGGGCAAATGGCCTACGCGATCCCGGTGGATGCCTTGAGCGGTGAATTGCGCCTGCGTCATCTGGTGCGTTTCTCGCAAAAGGGTCAGTTCAACCTGCCGCCGGTGCGTTTCACCCAGGTCTATGCGCCACAGCATCAGGCTCAGGAACAGAAACCGGCGCTCGGCCAGGTCACGGTTCACTGACGATGACCCGGCGTCTGGTCTGGTGGTTGTTGTGTTTGATGCCTGCGCTGGCGACAGCGCAGGACGAACCGTTGCGACTGGGCTTCAAGGATGAATTGCTTTCGTTGAGCCAGACTCAGGTGATCTCGCGTCAGCCATTGCCTGCTGATCTGCAAACCCCTCTGGGCAGCTTGTGGAAGCTGTTTGTCTACGGCTGGCTGGTGGACACCGGCGCACGGGAACCGGCTTATGAATGTCGCGGGCAATCGAAGGAAGAAGTGTATTGCTGCACGGCGGGCGGCAGGATTGAGCGCGATCAGGCGTTGGTGAAGTCTTGCGGGTTGTACTTTGAGCCTGCACGGCTGGGCATTGCTGGCGCTGAATGGCGCGATTATTGGCAGGCGAGACAAGCGCCGAAGTGGCTGTTGGACTTGCCGTCGTTGCAACCGCAGACCCGGGTTTCGGTGGCTGAGTTGCTGAAGGTCTTGGCCGTGATGCCGGCGCAGGATCAGGCGCGGCGAGTGTTGCTTGATGTGGTGCTGAATGCTGCTGATGGCAATGTCGTCGGTGAGCTTGGCGGCCGGTTGCGGGTGAAAACCTGGAGCTGGCTGGGGGATCAGGATCCTTCGTCACGCCAGGGCGGGTTCGCTGGCTGGACGGCAGACGGCACGCCGATCTGGGCCGGTGGGCGCGGCACCAGTCAAATGGTCTTGCGCAATTACGGTCAGGCACTGGCGACGGTGTTGCCTTCGTCATGGCCGGCGGAGGCGGGGAAGTGCGTCGAGGTCAGCCTGTTCGCACGTTATCCGCTGAAACGCGTGCTGGCGGGAGATCGCGTGTTAGCGCCCGGGCCCTTGCAAGGCGACTATCGCGTCGAGTTCGCCAACGGCAATCAACTCGATATCCATAGCGACGGTGAGTTGTTCCTGCTCAAAGACACACTCGTCGCCCGTCTGGACCGCGAAGAATACGTCGCCCGCGTCCTGCAGCGCGAAGCCAGACCGGAACCCGCCGAAGCCGCCAAAGCCCTGAGCGTCGCGATCCGCACCTACCTGCTGCAAAACGCCACGCGCAACGGCGACTGCCTGAGCATCGAAGACAGCAGCAGCCGACAGCGCGTCGCCCCACGCCCGGCCGCGACCGAATCACGCAACATCGCCGCGTGGACCAGCGACCTGGTCCTGGCCGGCAGCGACGTCACCTATCACTCCGACCAACCGGGGCCGGACAAGCTCTCCTGGCAGCAAGCCGTCGAACAGGCCAATGCCGGTCAACGCTATGACGCCATCCTGCTGCACGCTTACCCACGCGCCAGCCTCAGCCGCTGGGACAATCCAGTGGCTTCCTGCGATGCATTGCCCGCCGCGCAAGACTGGCTGCAAAAACAACGCCGCGGTTGGCGACCACGGCTGGAAAGCGAGGTTGGCTACAACGAAGTCAACACCTTCGCCGTCTGCCGCCTGGCCTTC
Source organism: Pseudomonas sp. GM79 (assembly GCF_000282495.1). Classification (GTDB taxonomy): domain Bacteria; phylum Pseudomonadota; class Gammaproteobacteria; order Pseudomonadales; family Pseudomonadaceae; genus Aquipseudomonas. The sequence goes on along the minus strand of NZ_AKJE01000081.1, from coordinate 19,121 downwards.
GGCCGTCCTTTTGTCGATCGCGAACGCCAGCGCATTTACGTGCGCGGCGTGCTGTCGCTGCAAGACCGCCTCGACCTGACCCACGAATACCTGCACCTGGCCTTCGAAGCACACCCCAACGGCCAGGATGAAACCTACATCGAAGGGCTCGCCCGCCACCTCTTGCTGGATTAGGCCATGAAACTCCGTTACCCACAGGTCCTCCTGTTCCTTTGTTCCTTTTGCGTATGGCCGACCACGTTCGCCACCGATAGCGCGGTCAAACTCGACACGCCCGTCGGCGGCTGGCGCACAGGCGCACCCGAAGGCGAAGGCGAAAACTTTCGTCAGACGGTTAATTACCCGGCGTCCTCGGTCAACACACCGGTGGGGCAGGCCAATACCGCTCGCATTACCGGCCAAATCAAATCCACGCCCAAGGGCAATGAGCCCGGCAAGCTGATCGTCAACGGCGTCAGCATGCCGCTGAAGCTCGACCCCACCGGCCGCTATGATCGCCCGTTCTCATTCCCCAACGGCAGCAACAGCGTTGAAGTCCGCAGCCCCGATGGCCAACAACGCCACCGCACGCAGTTCCTCAACACCAGCGGCGGCGCCACCCCGGCCAAGTTGCGAGTGCTGCTGGCCTGGGACAGCGATGGCACCGACCTCGACCTGCACCTCGTCACGCCTGACGGTGGCCACATCTGGTACGGCGACCGCGTCGCAGCCAACGGCGGCGCACTCGACGTCGACGTCACCACCGGCTACGGCCCGGAAATCTTCGCCATGCCAGCGCCGATCAAGGGGCAATACCTGGTGTACGTGAACTACTACGGTGGCGGGTATCGCAGTGATGAGGAGGGGCAGGAAGAGGCTGTTCAGCCCCTGACCACGGCGCAGATTACGGTGATTACGGAGGAGGGGACGCCGAACGAGAAGATGGAGACGTTCCTGGTGCCGATGCGGGCGGTGGGGGAGTTGACGTTGGTTAAGGGGTTTAGTTATCCGTGAGGAGATAACTGAGTTGTGAGTTATTCAAGTTTAGCTTTTTTCTGAGTCGGTCTTTTATCCAAAAGGCAGAGAAGGGCACCAATAACCGGGCTGACCACCGCTGTTTCTTGAAAGGATTGAACATGCTAAAGCGCTTGGCTCTTTCTGGGCTGTTTCTACTAATAGCGGCATTTGGGTATACGGCAGTCATGGGCCGCTTGGGCGGAGGTCCTGCTCCAACCCCGGAGCTTGATCAGCCAAACAAACAGGCTGATTTGATAACCGTCAATAAACAAGAAAGGCGGATGTTTCTGTGGCGAGAGGGTGTGGTATTGGCCGAATATCGCATAGCGCTTGGAGCGGCCGCGAATGACGGCGCAAAGCAACGAGAAGGGGATGAGAAAACGCCTGAGGGACGTTATTTCATCGATTGGCGCAATCCAAAATCAATGGCGTACCTTAGCTTGCACATTTCATATCCGAATCCGGCAGACGAAGCCGCTGCTCGTCATAACGGGTATTTGCCAGGCGGTAACATTATGATTCATGGTCTACCCAATGGATGGGCGTGGCTTGAACCGCTTCATCATCTGTGGGACTGGACTGATGGTTGCATTGCTGTAACTAACAGCGAAATGCGAAAAATCTGGATGTTGGTGCCTGACAGGACGCCAATTGAAATCAGATAGGACGCTGCCTGCACTTTCCAGCCCTTTAACTACCGAAGCCATGATGAACCTTACCCCGCCTCGTTTGAGATTGTTGTCGATACTGACCGTGACCCTGTTAGTGGTGGGCTGTACGTCCTACTACCTGTTTCGCCAGAGCAGTGCGTCGACAAGTGAAAGCTTCACCGCCGAGGACATGAACGAAGGCGGCGTAGAGGACATCGGCACGCTGGCACTGCCTGACGTGGAAAAGCGTCTGAACTACTTGATCCACGACACCGGTGAAACCCTCAGCGCTTTGGAGCTGGTCACTCACTCGGAATTTAGCCTGACAGTTGACGGAACCAAGCCCGCCGACGAGCAGAAGTTGCAATACGAGGAGTTGTTTGTCCCTTTCACCAGTGCGCAATTGAAAACTGCGCTGGCGTCGGTCCAGGACCTGCGTTTTGTTCAGACGCTGTTTGCTGATGGTTCCGAAGTGAGGTTTGACACCAGCAGCCTTGATCCTCTCTGGAAGCGCGCCGCCACGCCGGATAGTACCGTGCGCAGCGTTTGCGGTTTCGAGATGGCAGCGAGAAAGTCTTCGCCGATATAAAGGTGCAGTCCAAGGTTGAGTCGCACGATAGTGTGTCGTCCCGTGAACCCATCGCACTATCGGTCAACAAGCCCTTGGCTAGTCTCGGCCTGACGATCGCTTACCGCAGCTATCCGGCGTTCAAAAAAGTGGTTCTGGACAAGGATCACCCGCAGGTTACCCTGGACGACGGCCAATATTTTCAGCTCACTGCCCTTGGTGACGCAAGCGCCTCACTGTGGCTGAGTACGCCCAAAATGTCGACCTTCGTGGTGCAGGGTTTGACCGATTCGGGCAAGGCGCTTTACAGCAATGGCAACAACACCCGCTCCTTCCCCTCGGACGGCGATATTGCGGCGATGCGTGACTTTTACAAAGCCCTGCTGCAGACCAAGGATGATCTCGATCGGTTCAAGACCAGTCAGGCTGTGCAACAACGGCTGGAGCATTTGGTCAGTAATCTTTCCACTCAGGCGGGGCCGCTGAAAAACACCGAGGCCGACTACCAGTTCGAGGCCACGCCGCAACGTATCGTCATTCATGTGCTTGATCCGATGGAAGACAATACTGCCGTTATCAACGAGGTACACAACGTTCTTGCAGAGCAGACACGTTACATCGCCCGCGACCGGAAAACCGATCACTACGGCTTCATCGATCAGGCCGGACAGTGGTTGATCAAACCACGTTGGGTAGAGCTGCACGATAGCGTGGTGGCGGATATCTACACGTTGTTCACACTAGAAAAATCCAGCGACCCTCAATCTGACATGCAGGAATTGCGCAGCCAACTCGCCTATTTTCCCGCCGCTAGCAATAAACTCGTCTACCTGCCGTTCGAAAACATAACGCAGACACTGGACGATGGCCTGCTGCTGGTGGAGCGTGAAACCAACGGACCTTATGGGCTCTACGACGCCAGGAATCACCGTTTCACGTTGCCGATGAAGTTCGTCAACCCCACCGTCACCGGCAACGTGTTCATCGCCCGTCTTGGCAAAAAAACCTATGCCATGGAAGGCCTCTACGGCGCCTATACCTTGGCCGGCAAGGAGATTCTGCCACCACAGTTCTCTGACATCGAGCAAAGCGGTGGCTACCTCTACACCCACTCAGCCGATCGGAGTCGTCAGGACGTTTTCGACCTGGAAGGTAAACGGATCAACCTCCAGGGTTACAACGTGATAGGTCGGTTCTTCGGCGAGCAGCCACTGCTGGTGCGGGACGCTAAAAGTAAGAAATTTGCTTTTATCAACCGCCAGGGGACGCTGCTACCCATCAAGTTACCGTATGACGAGGTGGAGCCGTTTTCCAACGGCATGGCGGTGGTCGGGCGTGATCACAGCTATGGAGCCATCGACCTGACCGGCACGTTGCAGATTCCGCTGGAGTACAACAGGATCAACTCTTTCCAGACCCGCTACGCAGCCGCCGTCCCGGCCGGCGGTGGTAGTGGACTGGTGTTGATCAGTCAAAACAACAAACAGGTCAAGAAACTCGGTTCCTACACCAGCCTGAAAGTCCCTGATAACAGCAACGAAGCCCGTTACTACGTGAATGATCCGAGCAATCCTGACGAGTCTCTGGTCTATGACGCCGACGGCAATCTTGTGCGGAATGAAGAATAAAAAGGCTTCAAGAACAGTACCGACACGCAGTTGCGTCTGATCAACCTCAGGCACGTTGGTTAAGGGGTTTAGTTATCCGTGAATGCAATAGTCTCAGCAGTGCCTTGAACACCTGTTCGAGGGTGTTCTTGCGGGCCTCTTCGCGAGCAAGCCCGCTCCCACACTGGATCTACTGTGATCACGAAATTTGTGACCAACATCGATCAAATGTGGGAGCGGGCTTGCTCGCGAAGAGGCCGTCCCATCCACTACAAAACCCACAGTAAGACCGATAAACAGACAATGTTTAATCGACATCTCCAGCCGCCACCCCTGTCGTTGTCGGGGCATTGACTCAGTTATCGCCGACCCAAATCTGCGGTCTGCGCTCATGCCACGGCAGCGCCTGCTCCAATTGCCCCGCCAACCGTAACAACACCTCCTCAGCCCCGAATCGCGCAGCAAATTGCAGGCCGATGGGCAAACCCTGTTCGCGGGACATGGCCAGTGGCAACGACATCGCCGGCGTCCCCGCCACATTGAACACCGGTGTGAACGGTGAGTGCTCGAAGACCCGCGCAGTCCATTGCAAACCGTCCATGGTTTGCGCTCCACGGCTGTAGGTGTCGAGGGCGTGGGGCAGGCGCGGCAGGGTCGGCGTCAGCAGTACGTCGAAGTCGTCGAACCAACCGGCCACGCTGCGGGCGATGAGGTTACGCACTTCCAGCGCGCCGGCGAATTCCACGGCGCGGGCCTGTTGGCCATAGGCGTAGCAGGCGAGGGTGGCGGGCTCCAGGGTACTCAGGTCGATGGGCCGTGAAGTGGTGGCGGCGAGCCCGTCGATCCAGCGCACGAGGGTGGCACACCAGATGTGGGCGTTAGCCTGGACGAATGAATCCCACGACGTACCGAGTGGTGCGGTCACTCGTTCTACGCGATGACCGAGCGCTTCCAGTTCGCGGGCCACGGCCAAGGTGGCCTCGGCAATCTCGGGATCCGGTGCGGCGCCGTTCCACGGTGTGTCGAGCAGGCCGATGCGCAATCGTCCCGGATCGCGTCCCACCTGCGCCAGAAAACCTTCGTCCGGTGCAGCGGTGTAGTAAGGATCGCCCGGCGCATAGCCCTGGACGATGTCCATCAACGCCGCGCTGTCGCGCACGGTTCTCGACAGACCGAGTTGTACGCCGAAACCGGCAAATACCTCATCGAGCGCCGGGCCGTTCGAGGCTCTGCCGCGAGTCGGTTTCAGCCCGACCAGCCCGTTGTAAGATGCCGGTACGCGGATTGAACCCGCTGCGTCAGTGGCATGGGCAATCGGCACGATGCCGGCAGCGACCGCGGCACCCGAACCACCGCTCGATCCGCCGGCCGACAGCCGAGTGTCCCACGGGTTGCGGGTCGGGCCCTGGAGCACGGATTCGGTCTCGGTGCTAAAGGCCATTTCCGGGGTGGTGGTGCGCCCGAGGGTGGCGAGGCCGGCGGCGTTGAAGCGTTGCATCAGGTACGAATCCGACTCGGCCACCAGGCCTTGGGCCAATCGGCTGCCCAGTTCAACGCGGCGGCCGGCCGAGGTAATCGCCAGGTCCTTGATCAGGAAGGGCACACCGGCCAGCGGCCCCGTGCCCTCGGTGACAGTGGGCGACCAGTGTTCAATGACCGCGTTGATTTGCGGGTTGACCTGTTGCACGGCGGCAATGGCCAGCTCCGCCAGTTCAGCCGACGTGACTTCGCCAGTCGCCACCAATTGCGCGAGGCCGATACCGTCGTAGGTTGCATATTCGTTCAGATTCATGGGAGTTCTCCAGTTGAGAGCCCCGATGATAGGTGCCGCCCGCGGCGTTGATTAGCCCATAAAAGCGGTATGAAATGTGCCGTCAGTGGCACAATTGGGCCATCTTGATTTTCCCTCGCAGGTGGCTCGAATGATCCGGGACTTGAATGACACGCTGGTGTTTGTGCGCGTGGTGAGGTTGGGCAGTTTCACCGCCGCCGCCCATGCCTTGCAGATTCCGAAGACGACCGTCAGCCGCCGCGTGCGCGAGTTGGAACAGGCCATCGGTGTGCAGTTGTTGCGCCGTACCACGCGCCAGTTGAGCCTGACCGAGGCGGGAGCGGTTTACTTTGACCAGTGCAAGGACATCGCCACCACCCTGGAACACGCCGAGCTGGCAGTGCATCAACTGCGCGATGACCCGCGCGGCTGGCTGCGGGTGACGGTGCCGTACTCGTTCGGGGTCAGTTGGTTTTCACCGTTGGTGGCCGGTTTTCGTCAGGCGTACCCGCACATCAGACTGGAGATTCTGGCGTCCCACGTGCCGTTGGATCTGGTCGGCGAGGAGGTTGATGTGGCGCTGCGCCTCGGCGCCTTGCCGGATTCCAGTCTGGTCGCCCGCCGCCTGGCGAGTTACGCCACGGGCATCTACGCCGCGCCTGAGTACATCGAGCGCCATGGCTTGCCGGCGACGCCGGACGAACTGGTTCAACACCGGACATTGGTGCTGCATCAGGCTCGGCGCGATGTGGGTTACGTCTGGCCGTTGCGCAAGGCTGGCGCCAAAATGCGCAGTTATCGGGTTGAGCCGACCATCATCGCCAACGATCCCGCCCTGCTCAAAGATGCATTGTGTGCCGGCGAAGGGTTGAGCCTGGGCATGGATCAAAGCATGCAGGCCGATGTGGACGCGGGAAGACTGCGCCGGGTGCTGCCGGAATGGATCGGGCCGCCACAGGACCTGAATGCGGTAACGGCTCGGGAGCATTTGCCGTCGCCCAAGGTGACGGCGTTTATCGGGTTTTTGAAGGCGCACATGGCGACGGCTGAAGCTCGGCCTGATTCGGTGTGATTTAACCGGAAACAGGAGGGTGTTCTTGCTGGCCTTTTCGCGATGCAAGCCCGCTCCCACAGGGGATCTGCTGTGAACCCGTTTTTGCGATCGCCGCAGATCAAATGTGGGAGCGGGCTTGCTCGCGAAGAGGCCGGCCCATCCCACACAAAACCCATTAATGCGCCACAGCAGCCTTCGATTTACTGAACCGATAAAACAGATTGGGCTCGCTCACAATGTAGAGCTCGCCGTCGGCGTCCATGGTCATGCCTTCGGCTTGCGGTATGGTTTTTTCGAGGTCAGCCGTCAGACCGAGCAAGGAGCGGATGCTGACGAAAGTTCCGTCCTGATCGAGTTCGGTCAGGTTGGAGGACTGCTCGCTCAGCACCAGCAAGTGACCGGTCCGAGGATCGTAGTAACCCTCGGATAGATCCATGCCGAATACGCTACGGTCTATCCAGCTCGTCAAGTCCTTGATGCGCACCTGCAACGGGCCACCCATGGAGGCAAGCATGCCCGTGACCGAATACAGCTGCCGCGGATCGCGCTCCTTGATCGCGAAGATACGATCATTGGCCGCGTCATAGGTCACGCCTTCAAAGCCCTTGTTGTGTTCGCTCAGGTTTATCTCGATGGCGACAAATTGTGCGTTTTCCACAGGGATGGGGCCTGGGCTGTCCGGCAAGGTCAGGACGTACAGTCGCTGCAAGCTTTCATCGGCGATTAGCACGCGACCGTTACCCATGTAAGCAATGCCTTCGGTGTCCTGGAACCCGATCAGCGGGTAACGTTCGAGCAAGTCGCCGTTACGGCTCATTGCCACAATCTCCATGGGCGCACCATTGGTGATGCCCAGCAGACGATCGTGATCCGGGTCATAGGCGATGCCGGACAAATTAGTCACGTCTGCAACAGGCTTGGCCTGGATCACGGCCTTATAGTCCGGCAGCCAGATATTTTTGTCCGGTGCCTGATTGCCGTGCCAGAGGTTTTGCCAGTGCGCATACAGCTGCCGGTGGACCATAAAATGTACCGAAACCGCGTAGGCGCCAAGCAATACAACAATGAAAAATATTCCCGGCTTCCATGCCTTGCTCATGACTTTTCCTTGTCCCAGCTGAAGCGATAGACCTTGAGTGGCTGCCCGGGATGGCAACGGCCGTTATCGGCATCGGCGCCGACGATCGACCACTGCGCACGAGACGTTTCGCCCAGCGCATGGGCGGCTTCAGGATTGAAACACCGGCTCAACACTCCGTCCGGCACCAAGGCGTACGCCTCACGGTGGTCGCGCAACCACTGTGCTGCTTGTTCGACCGAGGAGTCTTTCATCCCGAAATGCACGATCGGCTGCCGGGCGAATAGCCAGTGGCCCTCGCGCCAGTTGACCAGCACCAGATCGGCACCGTGGGTCATGGTCGCCGCCTGCGCCATGAGCGCTTCATGGGGGTTGCGACCGTCCTTGATCGTCTCGATGAAACCGCGGGCGAACCACAAAACAAACCAGGTCACCACCAGCGCCTGGAATATGCGCCGACCGCGCGGGCGTTTGCCGAACCAGCGCTTGAGCAGCCATGGAATCAGCGGCGCTGCCACCAGCACCAGCCCTGGCAGCGCCGGATAGATGTACAACTTGCGCTTGCCGCTGCTCAGGCAGAAGAACAACACCACCAGCACGACCCAGCCCAGCAGCACCAGCACTCGACCGTCGTGTTTGCGCAGTTGCCGGCGCCAGGCCGGCACCAGCCAAGGCAGGGCCAGCACCAACGGCAGCCAATATTGCGGGATGACGTTGACGAAGAAATACCAGAACGGTTCGCGGTGATCCCACGCGGCGGCATAGCGTGCCGCTGTCTGACGCAGCAGGATTTCTCGCGCATAGGCAATTTCATCCGCAGTGCCATTGAGCACAATGGAAAGCGCCAAGGGCAGTAGCCAGATGGCGATGGCGCCGAGGGCGACCAAGAAGCCCAGGAACCACTTGCGCGCTTCGCCCGGCATGGCCACCACACCGGACCAGTTTTTACGCACCGCATAGGCATACGGAATCAGCATCAGGACAGGGACGAAGCCGACCCCTTTGGTGATCACGCCAATGCCCATGGCGGCGCAGCCCACATAGAACCAACGCCAGGCCGGCCCGAGCAGCAGGTGCCGCGCCAGCCCGTACAGGCCCAGCGAGGTGAACAGAATCAAAAAGCTGTCGATCTGCCCGGTTCGCAAGATGCTGTAAGTCTGATAGGTGGCCAGGTACAAGAGCGCCGCCGTCCGACCGATGCGCTGATTCCATAATCTGCGACCCAGATCGTAGACCATGGCCGTGACCGTTGCGGCCGACAGAAGCCCCGGAATATAAAGGGCGAGGGCAGGCAGGCCGGTAAGCCACGCGAAGAATGCTACCGTCCACATAAAGATCGGCGGCTTGTCGCCGTATATCTCCGCGGCGCGGTGGGGGATGAACCACGCGCCGTTGTGCAGCATTTCCAGGGCCACGCCGAGGAAGCGTTCTTCGTCCACATTCTGCGGTTGACGCAGCCCCAGCCCGGCACCGATCAACAGCAAGGCGAGCAGCATCAGGCCCAGGCATTCGATCCCGGGCGACAGGGTTTTGCGCATGGCTCAGTCCTTTAAATGTCTGCTGCGGGCAATCAATTGCAAGTTGCGCAAATAGACGATGGAGCCAAAGGCCTGGCCGACAATGAAGACCGGGTCTTGCCGGTAAATGGCGTACGCGAACAGCAAGGTGCTGCCGACGATGCTCAGGTACCAGAAGCTCACCGGGATCACGCTGCGTTTCTTGTATTCGCTGTACAGCCACTGCAAGACAAAGCGACCGGTAAAGGCGATCTGGCCACCGAAGCCGATCACCAGCCATAGGGTTTCGCGGGAGAGGTTCATCCTTCGATCTCCTGTGCGTTGGTGTTCAACCGGGTGCGCTTGATCAGCCACCAAACGCCGAACAGGTCGAGAATGCCCACCAGGGCACGGTCGATGTTGCCGTATTTGGACACCCCTGCGGTGCGGGGGCGGTGGTTGACCGGATGGACGATCATGCGGCCGTTGTGACGCTGGATCAGCGCAGGAATGAACCGATGCATATGGTCGAAGTACGGCAAGCGCAGAAACGCCGCGCGCTCGATCAGCTTCAGCCCACAGCCGGTGTCCGGCGTGGCGTCCTTGAGCAGGCGGCTGCGCAGGCCGTTGGCGAAACGCGAGGCCCAGCGCTTGCTGGCGGTATCGCGGCGATTGACCCGGTGCCCGGCTACCAACTGAACGTCTACCAGACCCTGTTCACCGCGCACCAGCGCCAACATCCCGGGGATGTCCGCGGGGTCGTTTTGACCGTCGCCATCGAGTGTCGCCAGCCATTGGCCCCGGGCATTCAGCGCGGCATGGTAGAGCGAAGTGCTTTGCCCCAGCGAACGCTCATGACGCAGGATGCGCAACGTGCTCAGACCGTTGTTTTTGATCTGCCGCAGTTCATGCAAGGTGGAATCGGTACTGCCGTCGTCCACGACAATGATTTCGTAAGCCTCATCGGCCAACGCGGTGTGGATTTCCTCAAGTAAGGGCTTGAGGTTGTTTGCTTCGTTTTTTGCTGGAATCAATACAGATACAAAGATGTCTTGGCTCATAGAGTCCCCCTTGCGCCTTGGTCTTTTATTATCAAGGGCTCACGTTTCATATCTGATAGAAGTGGCGATACCACTTCACAAATTCCGTCACGCCTGCTTCAACCGTCACCTGAGGGCGGAAGTCGACCCATTCGGCCAATGCCGAAATATCGGCCCAGGTCTTGATCACATCGCCTGCCTGTAGCGGCATGAAGTTGCGTTGGGCCTTGATGCCCAGCGCCGATTCCAGGCAATCGACGAATTCCAGCAGCGGCACCGGCTGGCCGCGGCCTATGTTGAAGATTCGGTTTACACCATCGCCGGGCCCGTTCGGCACCGGTGGTTTTGAGCGCAGGCGGGCGATGCTTTCGACGATGTCGTCGATGTAAGTGAAGTCGCGCGACATCTGGCCATGGTTATAGATGTCAATCGGCAAGCCTTTGATGATCGCCTCGGTAAACTTGAACAGCGCCATGTCGGGGCGGCCCCAAGGCCCGTAAACGGTAAAAAAGCGCAGGCCGCTGGCCTTCAGGCCATAGAGGTGGCAGTAGCTGTGCGCCAACAGTTCATTGGCTCGTTTAGTGGCGGCGTACAACGAAATGGGATGATCGACGCTGTCTTCGACGCTGAACGGCATTTTGCTGTTGGTGCCATACACCGAGCTGCTCGAGGCATAGATCAGATGCGCGGGGCGGTGGTGTCGGCAGGCTTCCAGCATATTCAGGAAACCCACCAGATTGGACTGCGCATAGACGTCCGGGTTGTCCAGCGAATAGCGAACGCCCGCCTGGGCCGCCAAGTGCACAACCTCGGTGAAAGCATGGTCTTCGAATAACGCCATCAAGGCCGGTTTGTCGACGATGTCCAGAGTCTGGAAACGAAAGCCCGGCAAGGGTTCCAGCGCCTTGAGCCGTGCATGTTTGAGTTCCACGCTGTAGTAGTCGTTGAGATTGTCGATACCGACCACTTCAAGGCCTTCCCGACACAATCGCTTGACGGTGTGATACCCGATGAAACCGGCGGCGCCCGTGACCAGAACCGTCATGAGGCCCGCGCCTGTGCGCGACCAATCCCCGCCGTGCGCAAAGGAGGCCTTTGCATGACATTCACCCCTGAGTGCGTGCTGATCAGCGTATGTGTTTGGGTCGATATCACCGTTGGCTCCATGCCTTGCTCCATTGTTTTATCAAAGGCCCGCGCGATGCTCATCATGAGCCGCAGCACCCGCAGCCACGCATAACGTGCCTGCTGGGTTGTAAAAAAAACGTTAAGCATTCATGTCGATTTTGTGACTGTCTCCTGATGCGCTGACTTCACAGCCCTGCACCCAGCATCTTCAGGTATAGGGGGCTTTCGGAGATCGAGTTGTGGCCCGTGCCCGGTATCACTTGCAGCGAGGCCACGCCCTTGGCGAAATGGGTGTAGAGCTGGTCCGTGCTTGAGCGCGGTATGACTTCGTCGTGCTCGGCGGCAATCAACAGTGTCGGTACGGTGATGTGAGCGGCGTATTTCCAGGATTCGAACTTGTCCCGAAGCAGCCACTTCACCGGGAACCAGCGGAACTGGCGGGCGGCGAGGTCTTCAAGGCTGTTGTAGGGCGTGATCAGGATCAGCCGCGAGGCCGGGCGTTGGCTGGCGAGGCGCACGGCGACACCGGAACCGAGGCTGCGCCCGACTACCGCAATATTGGTATGGGTGTTGTAAACCATGTCGAACAAGGTCATGGCATCTTGCTGAATCGCCTCCTCGGACGGCGACCCGGAACTGCCACCGTAGCCTCGGTAATGCAGCAAGTAGATCGCATGATCCGCAAAGGCCTGCGAAAACCCGGGCAGGCTGCGGGAAACATCCTCGGCATTGCCACCAAAGTAGATCAACGCCTTCGGGCCGTCGTGTGGCCTGACGGTCACCAGCACCTGCGCATCGGCGACTTGCAGCGTCAGCAGTGTTTCGGGTGAGTCGATGGCGCGTGGTTGCGGGTAGTAGATGAGGGCGCGTTGAAACACGAACAACGCCGAGCAGAGCACCAGGTACGCAATTGCAATGAAAGCGAAGAGAGACATCAGGGGGCGCGACATTCGACTAAGTTTAGTGGACGACATGGACTGCTTTGGGCCTTGAGACAGCTATTGCCTGAGTGCGGCCAAAGTGTAGTTCAGCAAATTCAGCTGTACAGGAGAGGTGCCCAATGTCAGTCAATCAAGCGCAATTCCTGTGGGAGCGGGCTTGCTCGCGAAAGCGGTGTGTCAGGCAGCATCAATGTTGACTGTGCCGCCGTCTTCGCGAGCAAGCCCGCTCCCACAGGGTTGCGTGTTACTGACTGGTCTTTGCCTATGATTGTTTTCAGCCGTAGAAAAATACTCACGCTGGCTGCCGGTGTTTCGGCGGTCTTCACCTTCGATCCGGCCTATGCCGCATCGGCGCCGTCGACGGAAACAGGAGGCAAGAACATGCTGACCCGAGCCATTCCTTCCAGCAACGAGCCGTTACCCATAGTCGGGTTGGGCACCTATCGCGGCTTTGATGTCGCGCCTTCCGACGCCGCCTACAAGCAACTGCCCGCCGTGCTCATCGCGTTGTTCGAGAAGGGCGGCACGGTGATCGACAGCTCGCCGATGTATGGTCGTGCCGAGCAGACGACCGGTGAGTTGCTGTCGATCCATCGGCCTCGTTCGCCTGCGTTTCTGGCCACCAAGGTCTGGACCCAGGGTCGCGAAGAAGGCATCGCGCAGATGGAACAGTCGTTCAAGCTGTTGCAGACAGACCGTATCGATCTGATGCAGATTCACAACCTGCTGGACTGGAAAATCCACCTGCCCATTCTGCGCCAATGGAAGGCAGAAGGGCGCATCCGCTACATCGGCATCACCCATTACACGGCGTCGGCGTATGACGAAGTGGAGGCCGTGTTGAAAGCCGAGCCGCTGGACTTTTTGCAGATCAACTATGCCCTGGACGACCGCGGCGTCGAGAAACGAATCCTGCCGCTGTGTCGCGAGCGCGGCGTGGCGGTGATCTGCAATCGGCCTTTCGGTGGCGGTGACCTGCTCGCGCGATTGAAAGGCAAACCGCTGCCGGGATGGGCCGCGCAAGTGGGGGTCATTAGCTGGGCGCAATTGGCGCTCAAGTTCCTGCTGGCTCATCCGGCGGTGACCTGTGTCATCCCCGGCACGAGCAACCCGCGTTACATGGCGGAAAACGCCGGTGCAGGTGCAGGCCCGATGCTGACGGATGCGCAACGCCAACAGTTGATGGCCTTGGTGGGGTAGGCCCGTTGGTGGGGCGATTAATGCCAGTCAGTCAAGCGCAATCCATGTGGGAGCGGGCTTGCTCGCGAAGGCGGTGTGTCAGGCAACATCAATGTCGACTGACACTCCCTCTTCGCGAGCAAGCCCGCTCCCACAGGTTTTGTGGCTTAACTGACTGACATTCCAGCTGCCGGCAATGCGTCGGCAGTCTCCAGCGGAATCTCCAGGGTGAAAAGCGCCCCCTTGCCCGGTCCATTACTATGGACGCGAAGGTGCCCATTCATCTCCACCGCCGCGAGCGCACAACTGTGCAGGCCAAAACCGTGACCTTCCTTGCGGGTGGTGAAGCCGTGATTGAAGATTCGGGTCAAGTTCTCGGCCGCGATTCCTTCGCCCTGATCCTCTACGCTGAGGCGCAGTATTGCGTTATCGATAATCTTGACGCCCAGCGTCATATGGCGCTGATGGTCGCTGACCTTGGACATTGCATATTTGGCATTGCTGATCAGGTTGATCAGGATCAACAGCAGCCGGTGTTTGTCGCCGATGATCGTCGGCGCGTCCTGGTAGTCCTTGGTGACGACGACATGGTGCCGGCTCAAGGCGCCGGAATTCATGCGTAACGCATCCTCGAACAGATCGACGACGTTCAACGGCTCGACCAGCCTGGCCGCACCGGCATAGGCCTGTTGAGTGGAAACGATGTCCTTGATGTGATCGATGCTTTTGGTCAGTTGCGACAGCTCGTCAACGATGCTCGATTGCTCGTTCGCGATGGAGTCGACCAGTTGATTGAGGTAAAGGGGGAGCAATTTGCCTTTTTCATCGCACGTGATGAACTGCCCCAGGTCTTCGGCATGTTCGTTCATCATTTTCACCGCTTTACCCAGGCCGAGGGTTTTACTGGCTGCCAATTTGCGGGTGATTACATCTGCCGAGACGTTAACGCTGTTCAGCACATTGCCGACGTTGTGCAGCACATTGGTCGCGATCTCTGCCATGCCGGCCATTCGCGCGGCATCGACCAGTTCGCGCTCGGCTTCCAGCAGTTCGCGGGTGCGTTCTTCGACGCGTTGTTCCAGTCGCTCGTTTGCCGTTTGCAACTCACTGTTCATTTTGTTGATCAGGGCATAACTGCGAATCAGGCGGCCGGCCAGATACAACAACAGCAGCGCCATGATGCCGGCGCATATGCCCAGGTAAAGGTGATATTGGCGGTCTGTCGCGCTGGTGCGCCGTTGTTTCTCGTTCAATAATTCGTTGATGCTGTCCAACTGCCGTGCGACCGGAATCACACTGATGCGATCAAGCAGATCATTGACGATGGGCTGTTCTCGAACAATGGCATTCACCGCGTCTACAAAGGCAGTGAAAGGCGGGCGCTGTTCGAGCGGCAGTTGATTGATGTAGTCATTCAGGTACTTCATATGTCCGGAGATTTCCTCGGCCCTTTCGCTGGAGACATAGAGGGCGTATTCAAGGGTATCCAACGTAACATCGAACACCACTGAGGCCGCCACAGCATCCACTTTCGGGCGTTTGTCGTTGAAATCTTCCAGCAACACCCGAATGTTATCTTCCAGCTCAGGCAGGGCCTCGAATGATATTCGCAAGGCCGTGTTGTGCTGTTTGAATTGCTCAACCAGTCGGGTTTTGTTTTCTAACGCATCCAGATAACCCTGGCGTCGAGTTTGCCAAAGGGTCGAGAGGGGGCCGGTTGTATTGAGGTTGTCGAGCTGCGCCCATCGCTGTTCTGCTTCAGCGGGTGCTCCCAGAAACAAATTGTCGTTCAGGCCGATTTTGGCTCTCAGAATCTTCACGTTCCAGTTGGCATCGAACTGCTTGAGTTGGCGAACGAAGTCGCGGGACTCGAAGTAGGTCGATGTGTCGTAGGAATAGGATTTGATCAGCAAAAATATCAATACGCTGAAAAGGGTCAGCGCAATGGCGCCCAAGGCTGTCCATTTGTAATGATTGGAAAGCTTCATTGCGGCATTCCTCCCTGGGCCATCCTGAGGGAGAGGTTTTGCCAACGGTTAATGATTTCCATTTTTGCGCTCCCTGCAAAATGGCGATGATCACCACATTGTTTGTAAGCCTAGCGTTGTTGGCGGACACCGTTGAAAAAAACACCGAACGGCGGGTCGGCACTCGTTGTTAGAGCCCTGAGTGTTGAAACACCCCTCGGCGGATCCAATGACGCCGAGGGGCGTTTTTTTACAGATAGAGACTATGAATGACCTGACGACTGTCATCGGGATCGTGACGGGTCTCAAAGCCCAAGGCTTTGGCCAAATCGCGCATGGGGGCATTGCTGGCGGCGTCGACGGAATACATCTGACGAAAACCATTCTTGCGCGCGGCCTTGATCAAATGCTCCATCAGCGTCGTGCCCAAGCCCAGATGCTGGTATTCATCGGCAATCGTCACGGCACATTCACACTCGTTGTCGGCGGTGGCGGCATAGCGGCTGACACCGATTTCAATCAGTTTGCCGTTGTCATGGACCAGGGCGATGTAAGCCAACCGCTTCTTGCCGTCGACATCCATCAACTGGTCGAGCATGGCCGTGCCGGGCTCATTGACTTGCGCCAGAAAGCGCATGTGCCGCGACTCCGGGGACAGCTGCTTGATAAAAGCATATTCACGTTCGCGGTCTTTTTCTGTCAGCGGCCGGATCAGCACATGGCGCCCGTCCCTGAGCGCTTCAATCCAGTACTGTCCGGAGACGGCAGCGTAGGCGGCAGCCGCTCGGTCATTGTGGTCTTTAACAGTGAGCATGGTGCAATTCTCCATCCGGGTTGAAAGGCTCGCGCGTCGCAACGAACCACGCGGTTCATTTCTTTTTACGCCGCCGGCGGCGCTTGAATCTGATCTGGATCAGACACTCGTGACAGGCAGGCTCAAACGCTCGCATCTGATGTAAATCAACCGGGGTAGGGAGCAACGAGCGCAGTCTGGGAACATACCGGCGCTTTGGACCGGCACCGAATCGAGGTGTGTTATGGGTCAATATCAACGTGTGTTGCTGATCGCCGACCGAACCCTGTACCAATCCCCGGCCTTGCAGCGCGCCGTTGCCCTCGCCAAGGTCAGCGGGGCGATTCTGGATGTGCGGGCGTTCATAGAACCGGCCCCGATCATCCATTTGTGGGAAGAAAAAACCGATGAGGCGGAGTACCAGCGCTATCTGCGCCGCTATCGCCGCTGGATGGCGGAAGAAATTCAGCGCCTCAGCGGTGAGGGACTGAAAGTGAGCGTGGAAGTGGTCTTTACCACTCATCCATTGCTGGACATCCTGAGGTGCGTCGAAGATCTCAAGCCCGACCTGCTGATCAAGGACGTCACGCTGGAGCCGCTGCTCAAGCGCGTGTTTGTCACCCCTCTGGATTGCCATCTGCTGCGCGAATGCCAAGTGCCGGTGCATCTGGTCAATGAGGCCCGTCACGCTTTGCCGCACCGGATCGTGGCGGCAGTGGATCCGTTCGACCCCTCGACGCAAATCAGTGGCCTCAACGACACCATCATTCAATCGGCGAATGCACTGGCCCTGCAATGCGATGTACCGTTGCATCTGCTGTACGCGTATGACTTGTCGCCGGCCTTCAATGGCGATGCGCCCTTGGTCAGCGGTGGGTGGAACGTGGACTTCATGGAGGAGCTGCGGCAATCCCTGCACCAGACGTTTGTCAGCCTGGCCGATCGCTATGGCGTGCCACCGGAGCGCCGGCATTTCATCATGGGCCTGCCGGCGCCGGTGCTGAGTGAGTTTGTCGAGGAGTATCTGGTCGATGTCGTTGTAATGGGAACGGTGCATCGGGTGGGGTTCGATCGGTTGATCGGCAGCAACACGGAACGAGCGCTTTACTCGGTGCCGGGCAGTATTCTGGCGGTCAAGCAGCCGGGATCGCGTATCAGGGGATGAGCACAATCGCGCCTTTGATCTGACCGGTCCGCAGGCTGGCCAGTGCCTGATTGGCATCGTCCAGGGCGAAACAGGTGACATCGCTGTGCACGGGCGTATGACGCAGCTCTGCAAAAAACGCCGTGCCGTCCTCGCGAGTCAGGTTTGCCACTGAACGGATGCTGCGTTCGCCCCACAGCAATCGATAAGGGAAGCTGGGGATGTCGCTCATGTGGATGCCCGCGCAAATCACACAGCCACCCTTGACGGTGGCCTCCAGCGCCGGTGGCACCAGCGCACCGACGGGGGCGAAGATCAGGCTGGCGTCGAGCGGGTGAGGCGGCGGTTGATCCGAGGGGCCTGCCCATTCGGCGCCCAGGGTTCGGGCATAGGCCTGGCCCTCGCTGTCGCCCGGACGGGTGAAGGCATACACCTGCTGCCCCCGGCCCCGTGCCACCTGAATTGCCAGATGCGCCGCCGCGCCGAAGCCATAGAGACCCAGATGACGCGCCCCTTTGGCCATTTGCAAGGCGCGAAAACCGATCAGCCCGGCACACAGTAACGGTGCGGCTTCGGCGGCCGAGAGCGCGTCCGGGATGGGAAAACAGAAATGGGCGTCGGCAACGGTGTACTCGGCATAACCGCCATCCAGGTGACAGCCGGTGAACCGGGCGCGATCGCAGAGGTTCTCCCGGCCCGAGCGGCAGAATGTGCACTCACCGCACGTCCAGCCGAGCCAGGGAACGCCCACGCGCTTACCGATACAGTCGGGCGCGACGTTGGCACCCACCGCCGTCACTTCACCGACGATTTCATGGCCCGGCACCCGCGGCAGCACTGCTTGCGGCAATTCACCATCCACCAGATGCAGGTCGGTGCGGCACACGCCACAGGCCAGGACTTTGATTAACAGTTGGTGTGCGTCGGGTATCGGGATGGCACGCTCCTCCCGTTGCAGCGGCTGGCCGGGGGCATGCAAAACCATCGCGCGCATGATAATTCTCCAAAAGCCGATGCACCTGGGGCGTCAGGGGGGCGACTGCCGGTGACAGCCGACGACCAATTGCTTGAGCCCGTCCAGATTCAGGACTTTGACGTTACGCCCGCAAATCTCGACCAACCCCTGATCCCGCAGATGAGCGATGCCCCGGCAGATGGTTTCCAGGCGCAGGCCCAGATACGAGCCGATCTCTTCACGGCGCATCTTCAGCACGAAGTCTCTGGACGAGTACCCGCGAATGCTCAGCCGTTGCGACAGGTTCAGCAGGAAGGCCGCCAGGCGTTCATCGGAGTTCATGTTGCCCATCATCATGAGCATGCTGTGATCACGAACGATTTCCCGGCTCAGGAGCTTGTTCATGTTGTGTTGCAGTGAGGGCAACTCCTGGGCGAGTTTCTCCAGTTGTGCGTAGTGCAGGGGGCAGACTTCGCTGTCTTCCAGGGCAAAGGCGCTGCAGGTGTGCCGATCGTCGCTGATGGCGTCCAGACCGAGCATCTCGCCGGGTATCTGAAAACCGGTCACCTGCTCGCGGCCATCGACCGACAGCATGCTGGTCTTGAATGCACCAATGCGTACCGCATACAGCGAGCGCAACGGATCACCGGCCCGGTACAGGGCGGCACCTTTTTTCACCTTTACCCGCTGAACGATCAGGGTATCCAGCCGCTCGACCTCCTGGCCGGTCAAGCCGATCGGCAGGGACAACTCC
>NZ_AKJE01000080.1 GCF_000282495.1 Pseudomonas sp. GM79 | reverse complement strand
CGCGAATGCGGTGTGTCAGTCGGCATCAATGTTGACTGACACACCGCATTCGCGAGCAAGCCCGCTCCCACATTGGTTTTGTGCAACCTCATAAAAATGTATTCGCTTTAGAGCGTCAACGGACTGCCCATGAAACTCCCCCGCCTCGCCCTAGCGCTGGCCCTCCTGCCGGCCGGCCAACTCTTGGCCGACACCTTCGAACGCGACCAGGCCCTGAAACTGCCGGACGTGCTGATCAGCGCCAACCGTCAGGTCGAAGCGCGCAACGACAGCAGCGCCGCCAACACCGTGTTCACCCGCGACGACATCGACCGTCTGCAACCGAGCAGTGTCACTGACCTGCTGCGCCGGGTACCGGGTGTACAGGTCGGGCAAACTGGCGGGCGCGGCAGTCTGCCGGGGGTTTATATTCGTGGTACCAAGTCGGCGCAAAGTCTGGTGCTGGTCGACGGCCAGCGCATCGGCAACTCGACCTCCGGTGACAGCAACCTGCAACACATCAACATCGAACAGGTCGAGCGCGTGGAAGTGCTGCGGGGCTCGCGCTCAGTGATTTACGGCAGCGATGCGATTGGCGGGGTGATCCAGATCTTCACTCGCCGTGGCGACGAACAAGGCCTGCAACCACGTATGCACGTGGGGGTTGGCAGCAATCAGACCTGGGAACGCAGCCTTGGATTGTCTGGCGGCGACGCGCAGACCCGATTCAATCTCGGTGCCAGCCTCGATGAAACGGCAGGCATCAATCGCACTCACCAGTCTTATCCCAGTGATGGTGATCACGATGAATACCGCAATAAGTCGGTCAGCTTAAGCCTGAGTCACGCCCTCACCGATGACATCGAAGTCGGCGCCAATCTGCTGGATAACCAGGGCAAAAGCGCATTCGACAATCCGTTCGGCCGCTTCGACATGAACACCTTTGAATCGGTCCAGCAACAGCCCTACAGCGAGTTCTCTGTGAGCAGCGTCAGCAGTTATGTCGACGCGAGGATCAATGACCGGTGGAAAACCCGCGTCGAGCTCGGCCATAGCGAAAACCGTGAGAAGACACTCGACAAGCTCAGCGACGAGCGCAGCGTGTTCAACACCTACCGCGATTCGGTGAATTGGCAAAACGACCTGACGCTGGATGAGCGCAACAGCCTGATCCTCGGCGGCGACTGGTACGAAGACCGAATCAACAGCAGCACAGCGTTCGACGAAGACAGCCGCTGGAACCGTGCAGCGTTTATCCAGCATCGCTATCAAGCCGACAGCTTTTCTACCGAACTGGGCCTGCGTCGCGACCAGAACCAGCAGTTCGGCAGCCAGAACAGCTGGAGCGGCACCTTCACCCTGCCGCTGAACCCGGACAACGATGTACTGTTGACCTACAGCGAAGGCTTCCGCGCACCGACCTTCAACGACCTGTACTACCCGGATTTCAGCAATCCGGATTTGAAACCCGAAACCTCGAAAAGTTATGAGCTGCAATGGCGCAGTCAGCTGACAGAAACCAGTCGCCTGGAAGCTTCGCTGTACCGCACCGATCTGCAAGACGCGATTATTTTCGGCAGCAACAACCGCCCGGCGAACGTCGCCTCGGCGCGGATCAACGGTTTCGAAGCGGCCTTGAAACAAGAGCTGTTCGGCTGGCAGAGCAACCTCGGCGTGGCGATCATCGACCCTCGGGATCGCGACAGCGGCCACACCCTCGCCCGTCGTGCACGGCGGACTTTGAGCCTGGACCTGGATCGGCAGTTCGACCGGCTCGGCCTCGGTGCCAGTTGGCAAGCGGTGAGCAGCAGTTATGACGACGAGAACAACCAGCAGCCGTTAGGCGGGTATGCCTTGTTGGGGTTGCGCAGCAGTTGGGCGCTGAATCGCGAGATCAAGCTGGAATTGAAGGTCGATAACCTGCTGGACAAGGGCTACAGCCGGGCGTTGTACAGCCATGACGGCAGTCAGTATGGGTATCGCGAGGAAGGTCGGGCGTGGATGTTCGGGGTGACCTGGACGCCGGAACTCTGATCTGAAGTTTGCGGTGTTTGAACTGGCCTGCTTCGCGAGCAAGCCCGCTCCCACATTTGACTGCGTGCCACCCAGCAACTCGGTCTAATGTGGGAGCGGGCTTGCTCGCGAAGCAGGCACCTCGGTCTCAACGGTCCGGCGCGATCACTTGGCACAACTTGGCAGTCGCTTCGATCATCTGCCCACTCGGCCGCTCCAGGCCTTTGTCCGTCACCAGCAGCAATTGCCCCTGCGCCACCGCCGTCACCTGGGGCCAGGCCTTCCACGCATCGAGCTGCGCCTGATCACTGGCCAGAATCACCTCGGGATTGCGCTGCAACACCGCCTCCACACTGACCTGCGGTGCAGGCTGCGTCAGATCGGCAAATACATTACGCGCCCCGCATACCTGCAGCGCATCACTGATGATCTGCCCACCGCCCACGGTGTACAGCGGCCGATCCCAGACTTGATAAAAAACCCGTATTGGTTCATCCCTTCGATAACGCTGGCGCAGGGAGTCGAGTCGTTGACGCAGATTTTCGGCCAATGAAACGCCACGCTCCGGTCTTCCGAGCTGTGTAGCGATCACTTCAATCTGGGCGGCAAGTTGTTCGAGGTTGTGGGGTTCGGCGACATAGGTGGGAATGTTCAGCCGTTTGAGCTGCTCACGCTGCGCCGGCCCCACACTGCCCGGCCACAACAGCAATAGATCGGGTTTGAGGCTGAGCAGTCGCTCCATGTCCAACTGGCCGTAGTTGCCAACAGAAGGAATGTCTTTGAGTTCAGCGGGACGTTCGCCAGCATCCAGCACACCGACCAGAAGGTCAGCCGAGTTCAGCTCCACGACAATCTCGGAAAGCGACGGTGCCAGACTGACGACCCGCTCAACCGCAGCCGCCGAACCGCTGACAGCCAGCAGCGACACTGCCAGCCAGATGCTGCGCATCAGCCGAGTTGACGCGGGATACGGTAGAGGTAGAACAGCACGGTGGTCGACAGCGCCAGCAGCACCAATGGAACAGCTTCAAGACCGACGAACACCGCCAGCGCACCGATCCAGGCGGGCAGGCCGGCCGCCAGAAACGCGGTGCGGCGTTTCGCGGCCAAGGCGATCCAGGCGTCGGGTTCATCAGGGGTATCGAGGGCTTTCTGGGTGGCGATCAGCGCGTGTTTGTAGCCGCCAAAGAACTTCAGACTGACAAACATCGAAGCCACACCGGCGATGAACAATGGCATGGCCAGCACCGGCACAATCGCCTCGCCCTGGCCGAATACGCCGTTGATCACGAACAATGGCACCAAGGCCAGCGCCAGGTATTGCCACCAATTGACGGACAGTCGCCGCCGTACCTGACCGCGTGTCACGCCCGGTCAACCTCGCCCTGATGCTCATTGCCCATCATATGGTCGAGCTTGCTCGCCTTGGTCGCCAGATAGAGTTTGTTGTGCGGGTTGTGCCCGGTGTGCAACGGCACGCGCTCAGCAACCACGATACCCATGTCGGTCAAGGCTTTGACCTTGCGTGGGTTGTTGGTCATCAGACGCAGGGACTTCACACCCAGGTGCTCCAGCATCGGCAGGCACATGGCGTAGTCGCGCTGGTCGGCGGCAAAACCCAGACGCTCGTTGGCTTCAACGGTGTCGGCGCCGCCGTCCTGCAATTCATAGGCGCGGATCTTGTTCAGCAGGCCAATGCCGCGACCTTCCTGACGCAAGTAGAGCAACACGCCACGGCCTTCACGGGCGATTGCCTGCAGGGCTGCCTCGAGTTGCGAACCGCAGTCGCAGCGCTGGCTGAACAAGGCATCGCCGGTCAGGCATTCGGAGTGCAACCGGCCGAGCACCGGAGCACCGTCGGCAAACTCACCCAGGCTCAGTACGACGTGCTCGCGCCCGTTCTCTTCATCGAGAAAGCCATGCATGGTGAATTGCGCAAAAGGCGTTGGCAGCTTGGAAGCGGCGACAAAAACGACAGGCACCGGTGTGCTCCTGATCTATAAGTACTGAAGATTCGCAGAGGCGGCATTGTAACAGCACGTTCCTACAGACGCTTAGGCTGAATTATGGGGCATAACGATCAAAAAGTTTGATCAAGAGGCCAAGCCAACAACCCTGTAGGAGCGGGCTTGCTCGCGAAGACGGTTCCAGATTCAAAATCATTGTGACTGTCACACCGCTTTCGCGAGCAAGCCCGCTCCCACATTGACCGTACTTAGTCTGTGTCAAACGGGTACGGCTGTTTCCACTTTGCGAAAATCGGTTTCAACCGGCCATTTTTGACCAATACTTCCATGCGCTGATCGAACAGCGCCATCAAGGTGCGAGCCCGAGGTGTATCGGCGAAGCACAGGTAAAGCGGCAATTCCGCGATATGCGTGCGGCGAAACTGCGACGGGTCCTTGGCTCGGCTAACGATGTTATCGATTTCTGTCAGTGCATCGATGTAATAGTCGGCGCGATTGTGGGTCAGCATCGACACGACTCCCGTCCGCCGCACGACTTCGTTATAGCGCTGCACATTGGGCAGATAAGCCTGGTACTTG
This sequence comes from Pseudomonas sp. GM79, assembly GCF_000282495.1. Classification (GTDB taxonomy): domain Bacteria; phylum Pseudomonadota; class Gammaproteobacteria; order Pseudomonadales; family Pseudomonadaceae; genus Aquipseudomonas. The sequence continues at coordinate 80,368 of NZ_AKJE01000080.1, read as the reverse complement.
TAGCCGCGCACCCAGGCCAATCGATAGTTGCCCAGGGTTTGCAGGGTCGGCGCCGGATTGCTGGCCAGACCCAGTGCATAGATCGGATCGGTATCGAAACTCCAGCGCGGATAGAGCACGTCGCTGACTTCATCCCGATAGGCACCGACACAAGCGTCCACTTCTCCACGCTGTGCAAGGCCCGTAGCGCGCGTGTACGGTTCGGTTCGAATATCCAGTTTGACGCCCGCCGGCTCGAACACTTCGCGCAATACATCCCAGCCCAAACCATGGCCATCGGCGGCGGTAAAGTCTTCCCAGGCTTCGCTGGCGAGGTGAATCACGGACGGCGTCGTCGGTGCATCCCCCGCCTGGGCGAACGAGCAAAATAGCGCGAAAACCATCAGCAGCAACCCGCGTCGCGCTATCCCCGGTTCTCTCACTTGGCGCCTCAGACGAAAAACCACACCAGCCCTTGCATCGCCAACCACGCAAATACGCCTGCCAGCACGTCGTCGAGCATGATCCCGACACCACCGTGCACATGCCGGTCGATCCAGTGAATCGGCCAGGGCTTGAGGATGTCGAAGAAGCGGAACATCAGGAACCCCGCCAGCAACCAATACCAGCCTTCCGGTACCAGCCACAGGGTGATCCACATCCCGACCATTTCGTCCCAGACGATGCCTTCGTGGTCGTGTACGCGCAAATCATCGGCGACCTTGCCGCACAGCCAGAAGCCGAACAGCATGGTGATGCCGAGCATCAGCCAATAACCCCAATCGGGCAGCATCTGCCACAACGGAATGAAGGGTAACGCCACTAACGAACCCCAGGTGCCCGGCGCTTTTGGCAGGGTGCCCGAGCCGAAGCCGAACGCCAGGAAATGCCAGGGATTGCGCCAGACCGACGGCGGAACGAACTCCGCCGGGACCTGTTTGGGATGATCTGTCACGGTGTCTCCCGAAAATGTTGATAGCCCCGGATTGATGGGGTGATGTCGTGTCCGTCGGCGTCCAGCAATGTCACGCCCTGCCCTGCTACGACCCGCCCAAGCACATGGATCGGCCAGCCGTCCGCCAGCAACGATGGCAACTCGGCGGGCGGCAAGGTGAAGGCCAGCACGTAATCGTCACCGCCGCTCAGGGCGGCTTGCTCCGCGCCAGACTGACCGAGGAAGGCCAGCAGCGCCTTCGACAACGGCAGCTTACTGCGCTCCACCTGAACCCCGACTTTCGACGCCAGGGCAATATGCCCACAGTCGGCGAGCAGCCCGTCGGAGATATCCAGCGCCGCAGTGGCTCTGCCGCGCAACGCCTGGCCCAACGCCAGCTGCGGTTGCGGCGACCAGTAATGGGCACGCAACGGATCAGCAATGGCCGGTTCAGCCATCCGCTGGCCGAGCACCAACGGCAATGCGCCCGCGCCGTTACCCAGCTCTCCGCCCACGCAGAGCAAATCGCCCGGTTGAGCGCCACTGCGGGTCAACGCCAGACCGGCCGGCACCCGACCGAACACGGTCATGGTCAGGCTCAATGGCCCGCGGGTGGTATCGCCACCCACCAGCGCCACCCCGCAATTTTGCGCCATGAGGTTCAAACCACGGGCGAAGGCTTCCAGCCAATCGGAAGTCCCGGTCGGCAAGGTCAAGGCAAGCGTAAAGGCAATGGGAGTGGCGCCCATGGCGGCCAGATCACTGACGGCCACAGCCAGCGAGCGCTGACCGAGCAGAAACGGGTCGCAGGGGTCTGCGAAATGCACACCGGCCACGAGCGTGTCGGTGGAAATGGCCAACTGTTCCCCGAGAGGAACAGCCAGCAAGGCGCAGTCATCGCCAATCCCAAGGGCAACGCCTTCGCCGCCCTGCGCACAAGGCGCGGCGGCGAAGAAATTGCGGATCAGCTCAAACTCGCCCATGGCTTCGTGTCGACATTCCAAGCGCCGATCAGCGCTTGAACGCCTTCACTTCAGCTTCACGCAGACGCGGGGCCAGCTTGTCGAGCACACCGTTGACGAACTTGTGGCCGTCGGTGGAACCGAAGACTTTCGCCAGTTCGATACCTTCGTTGATCACAACGCGGTATGGCACATCAACGCGCTCGAGCAGCTCCCAGGTGGACAGGCGCAGAACGACCAGTTCAACCGGGTCCAGCTCTTCGATGGTGATGTCCAGGCATGGCGCCAGTGCGGCGTCGATCCGGTCCTTCTGTGCCGGAACCCCATGCAGGATTTCACGGAAGTAGGCGCCGTCGACATCGCTGAAATCGTTATCGACCCGAAACTGCGCTTCGATCTCGTTCAGCGACTGCTTGGCCATGTGCCATTGGTACAGCGCCTGAGTCGCGAGCTGACGGGCTTCGCGACGCTTGACGCTTTTCGATGGCTTGCCGGCATCCGCAGGCTTTGGATCGCGCGGGTTGAAACGATCACTTTCGTCGCTAATCACTTGGCCTCCAACTGCGCCAGCAGGCTGACCATTTCCAGGGCGGACAGGGCAGCTTCAGCACCTTTGTTACCGGCCTTGGTGCCGGAACGTTCGATGGCTTGTTCGATGGAATCAACGGTCAGTACGCCGAAAGCGACCGGTACGCCGAACTCCATGGACACCTGGGCCAGGCCCTTGGTGCATTCGCCCGCCACGTATTCGAAGTGCGGAGTACCGCCACGAATGACTGCGCCCAGGGCGATGATTGCCGCGAACTCGCCCTTCTGAGCGACTTTCTGCGCAACCAGCGGGATTTCGAAGGCGCCAGGCGCACGGATGATGGTGATGTCGCTTTCGCTCACGCCATGGCGAACCAGGGCATCAACTGCACCGCTGACCAGGCTTTCAACGACGAAGCTGTTGAAACGGCCCACTACCAAAGCGTAGCGGCCTTTAGGGGCGATGAAGGTACCTTCGATGGTCTTCAGGGTCATTCGTTAGATCTCTTAAAGAGCCGGGACGCGTTTTCTACGCGTCCCTCAGTGATGTGTTAACCGCGAATACAGGCCCGCAAATTGCCGGTCATTATTCGGAGGGCACGTATTCTACAACTTCCAGATCGAAACCGGATATCGCATTAAATTTCATCGGCGCACTCATCAGGCGCATTTTGCGCACGCCCAGGTCGCGAAGGATCTGCGAACCGGCACCGACGATGCTGTAGGTGGTCGGTTTTTTCACGGCGCTGTGATCCGCGGTTTCGCGAATGTGCGCCAGCAATACGTCGCCATCGAGCGGGTGACCGAGCAACAGCACCACACCACTGCCAGCCTCAGCAACCGCAGCCATGGCGGCGCGCAGGCTCCAGCGGCCTGGTTGCTTGACCATCAACAGGTCACGCAGCGGGTCCATGTTGTGCACCCGGACCAGCGTCGGCTCTTCAGCGCATACGGTGCCCAGGGTCAGGGCCATGTGCACGTCGCCTTCCACCGAATCACGATAGGTCACCAGGTTGAACTGACCCAATTCGCTGTCCAACGGCTGCTCGGCAATCCGCTGAACGGTACGTTCGTGGATCATCCGGTAGTGAATCAGGTCGGCGATGGTGCCGATCTTGATGTTGTGTTCGGCGGCAAAGGCTTCGAGTTCGGCGCGACGGGACATGGTGCCGTCGTCGTTCATCACTTCGCAGATCACACCGCTCGGCTCGAAACCGGCCATGCGCGCCAGGTCGCAGGCAGCTTCGGTATGACCGGCGCGGGCCAGCGTACCGCCGGCCTGGGCCATCAGCGGGAAGATGTGGCCGGGGCTGACGATGTCTTCAGCCTTGGCGTCTTTGGCGGCAGCGGCCTGCACAGTGCGCGCACGGTCGGCCGCGGAGATACCGGTGGTCACGCCTTCGGCGGCTTCGATGGACACAGTGAACTTGGTGCCGAAACCGGAACCGTTGCGTGGCGCCATCAACGGCAGCTTGAGCAGTTCGCAGCGCTCGCGGCTCATCGGCATGCAGATCAGGCCACGGGCGTGCTTGGCCATGAAGTTAATGTGTTCAGGCTGGCAGCACTCGGCGGCCATGATCAGGTCGCCTTCGTTCTCGCGGTCTTCGTCATCCATGAGGATGACCATCTTGCCTTGGCGGATGTCTTCAACCAGTTCTTCGATGCTATTGAGCGCCACAAGGCACCCCCCTTCTTTCGAAATTTGAGCTTCAGGATTTGAGGTAGCCGTTGGCGGCCAGAAAGCTTTCGGTGATGTTACTGGATGTGGGCTCTGCAGCCTTGTCGCCGAGCAGAAGGCGCTCCAGATAACGGGCCAGCAAGTCGACTTCCAGATTCACCCGGCGACCCGGCTGGTACGACGCCATAATGGTTTCGCTCAAGGTGTGCGGAATGATGGTCAGCAAGAACTCGGCGCCATCGACTGCGTTCACGGTCAGGCTGGTGCCGTCGACGGTGATCGAGCCTTTATGGGCGATGTACTTGGCCAGGTCTTTCGGGGCACGGATGCGGAACTCCACAGCGCGAGCATTTTCGGTGCGGGCAACCACTTCGCCCACGCCATCGACGTGACCGCTGACCAGATGCCCACCCAGACGCGTGGTCGGGGTCAGGGCTTTTTCCAGGTTCACCGGGCTGCCGCTTTTCAGGTCATTCATGGCGGTGCAGTCGAGAGTTTCGCGACTGACGTCCGCCGCAAAGCCATTGCCCGGCAATTCAACCGCGGTCAGGCACACGCCATTGACGGCAATGCTGTCGCCCAGTTTGACGTCGCTCAGGTCGAGCTTGCCGGTTTCTACGTGGACCCGCACATCTCCGCCTTTTGGGGTCAATGCACGAATACTGCCGATGGATTCGATGATGCCGGTAAACATGGAGTCCTCCTCGAGAACAGAGCCAGCGCTAGAGCAATGGCCAGGAATTATACGCTCGCCGATGGCACAGGGATGGCAGTGACTCGCCAGTCATCGCCAACCGCGCGGATTTCAGTGATTTTGAGCTCGGGCGCGTCTTTCATCTGCGCCAGTGGCCAGTCCAGTAAGGGTCGGGCCGAGGAGCCGAGAAACTTGCCGGCGATGAATATCTGGAATTCGTCCACCAGCCCGAGCTGGGCAAATGCGCCAGCCAGTCGTGGCCCGGCCTCGACCAGCACGTCATTGACGCCACGATTGGCGAGTTCGACCAGCAACTGATGCAGATCGACCTGGCCATCATCGCCCGGCACGATCAGGCATTCCGGGCCGTTGGCGTACTGTTCTTCCACCGCGACACACGTGGCGACCAGTGCCGGACCCGCCTTGAAGAACGGTGCGTTCAGCGGCACCCGCAGGCGACCGTCGATCAGCACGCGAAGCGGCGGACGGCTCATGGCCAACGCGGTCTGTTCAGCGTCCAGCCCCAATTCGTCGGCACGCACGGTCAAGCGCGCATTGTCCGCCAGTACCGTGTCGGCGCCGGTCAGCACCACGCTGGCCTCGGCGCGCAAACGCTGTACCGCCGAACGCGCCGCTGGCCCGGTGATCCACTGGCTCTCGCCGCTTTCCATCGCTGTGCGGCCGTCGAGGCTCATCGCCAACTTGACCCGCACGAACGGCAAGCCATGTTCCATGCGCTTGAGGAAGCCTTGATTGAGCTTGCGCGCCTCGCCTTCCAACACACCGCTTTCAGTGGCGATACCGGCCTGGGCCAGACGTTGCAGACCGCGACCAGCGACTTCCGGGTTCGGGTCTTGCATCGCCGCAACGACGCGCGCCACACCGGCATTCACCAGCGCATCGGCGCAAGGCGGCGTACGGCCGTGGTGGCTGCAAGGTTCGAGGGTCACGTAAGCCGTGGCGCCTCGCGCCTTGTCGCCAGCGGCGCGCAGGGCGTGGACTTCGGCGTGGGGCTCACCGGTGCGCACATGCCAGCCTTCGCCGACAATCTGCCCGTCACGCACCACCACGCAGCCAACACGGGGGTTGGGATGCGTCGTGTAATGACCTTTGCGCGCCAGTTCCAGGGCCCGGGCCATGTAATGCGCGTCGAGGATGGCTTGTTCGGGAGGTGTGGTCATTCTTTCACCGGCTCACGGGCGAGGCGATCGATCTCTTCGCGGAACTCGTTGAGGTCCTGGAAGCGTCGGTACACCGAAGCGAAGCGAATATAGGCGACTTCATCAAGCTTCTTCAGCTCGGCCATCACCAGTTCGCCGACCACGAGGGATTTGACCTCGCGCTCGCCCGTGGCGCGCAGCTTGTGTTTGATGTGCACCAGCGACGATTCGAGGCGTTCGACACTCACCGGGCGCTTCTCCAGCGCCCGCTGCATGCCGGCACGCAGTTTTTCTTCGTCGAACGGCTGGCGACTGCCGTCGGTTTTGATCAGGCGCGGCAACACCAGTTCAGCGGTTTCGAACGTCGTGAAACGTTCGCCGCAGGCCAGGCATTCACGCCGGCGGCGCACCTGTTCGCCCTCGGCGACCAGACGCGAGTCGATGACCTTGGTGTCGTTGGCACCGCAGAAGGGACAGTGCATGGTGGCAGGCAACAAAAAATGGGAGGGCCATGGTAGCGCATCCCCGTGGCAAGACAAGCCATAGGGTTTGCGGTATACAGACTGGCTGTTTATGGATTTCGCTTGCTGGAGCCGCCAATGTCTTTACGACCACTCATTTTGCTCAGTCTTTTCAGCCTGTTGGTGGCCTGTGGCAGCGATGCGCCCAAGCCCCAGCCGCCAACGCCCGGCCCTGCACCGCAACAGGCGCAGAAGAAAGCCAAGGCATCGGCCGAGCTCGGTCCGCTGCCGGCTTACCAACGTGAAATCAGTGGCACCCTGCTGGGCGTACCGGCCGATGCCGAAGTCGAACTGGCGTTGCTGGTGATCGACGAAAAGGATCGTCCGCAACTATTGCTCGCCAGTGCCAACCTGATCGGTACCAATCAAGTGTTGCCGTTTCGCCTGCGCTTCAACCCTGAATCCTTTCCGGCCGGTGCCCGCGTCGAACTTCGCGGCCGCGCCAGCCAGTCCGGGCAGTTGATTCTGCATCTGCCGGCGCAAATGATCACACAGCCAACCACCCAGGCATTGGGTCAGCTGCAATTCGTCAAAGCGCCATGATTGCACCGCTCGACCTGCAACAGGCGTTAGGTGAGCTGCTCGGCGATGCACAGCTCGTAGCCTGTGAGTTACCGGGCACAGAACTGAAACTCTGGCTGATCGACGGCGACAACATGGACCGAGCCTTCAGCCCGGAAGAAACCCGGCGCATTCTTCACGAACCGCCGTACTGGAGTTTCTGCTGGGCCAGTGGGCTGGCCGTGGCTCGCTATCTCGCCGAGCACCCGCAATGGGTCGAAGGTAAACGGGTGCTGGATTTCGGCGCCGGCTCAGGGGTCGCCGCGATTGCGGCGGTGAAAGCCGGGGCACTGGAAGTGGTGGCCTGTGACCTGGACCCGTTGGCGATTGCCGCGTGTCGGTCGAATGCCGAACTCAATGGCGTGCGGCTCAGCTACTCGACGGACTTTTTCACCGAGGCCGATCGGTTTGATCTGATTCTGGTGGCCGACGTGTTGTACGACCGGGCAAACCTGCCGTTGCTCGACGAGTTTCTCAGCCGTGGCCGGGAAGCGTTGGTGGCGGATTCGCGGGTGCGCGATTTTCGCCATCCGTTGTATCAGCGCATTGAAATGCTGGAGGCAATGACCTTGCCGGATCTGGCCGAACCCGAAGAGTTTCGGCATGTGAGCCTCTACCATGCTCGGCGATTCTAAAGGCTTCGCGAGCAAGCCCGCTCCCACACTTGATTTGTATCGATCACAAATCCCCGGTTCGCCGCAGATCCAATGTGGGAGCGGGCTTGCTCGCGAAGGCGTCCCGTCGGGCAGCACACCTCTCAATGGCACACCGCTTCCGGCCCCCCCCACCAAGCCGTATAGTTGACCCATCCACGCTTTTACGAGATCCCCCATGAGTCAGGAAACGCCGTACATTTTCGACGCCACGACTGCCGATTTCGACCAGTCGGTGATCGAGAACTCTTTTCACAAACCGGTGCTGGTGGATTTCTGGGCCGAATGGTGTGCGCCGTGCAAGGCCTTGATGCCGATGCTGCAAACCATCGCCGAGAGCTATCAGGGCGAGTTGCTGCTGGCCAAGGTCAATTGCGACATCGAGCAGGACATTGTTGCGCGCTTCGGCATTCGCAGCCTGCCGACCGTGGTGCTATTCAAGGACGGTCAGCCGGTGGACGGTTTTGCCGGCGCGCAACCGGAGTCGGCAGTGCGCACGATGCTCGAACCCCACGTGCAAATGCCGCCGCCCGCTGCGGCCGACCCGTTCGAACAGGCTCAGGCGCTGTTCGATGATGGCCGTTACGCCGACGCCGAAGCCACGCTCAAAGTACTGCTGGCTGAAGACAACACCAACGCCAAGGCGCTGATTCTCTATGCCCGCTGCCTCACCGAGCGTGGCGAACTGGGTGAAGCGCAAATCGTGCTCGACGCGGTCAAGACCGATGAGCACAAGGCCGCGTTGGCCGGCGCCAAGGCGCAGATCCAGTTTCTCGGTCAGGCCAGGGATTTGCCGGATGCGGCAGACCTGAAAGCGCGTCTGGCGAAAAATCCGCAGGACGATGAGGCGGTCTATCAACTGGCGATCCAGCAACTGGCCCGTCAGCAATACGACGCGGCGCTGGATGCCTTGCTGAAGCTGTTCATCCGCAATCGCAGCTACAGCGAAGGCTTGCCGCACAAGACCTTGCTGCAAGTGTTCGAACTGCTGGGCAACGATCACCCGCTGGTGACCACGTACCGTCGCAAGTTGTTTGCTGCGCTCTATTAAGATCAAAAGATCGCAGCCTTCGGCAGCTCCTACAGGGGAATACAGATCCCGCGTAGGAGCTGCCGCGGGCTGCGATCTTTTTTGCGGCTTACTCGATCCGTCCGTGTGAACCCGATTCCTACGCAGGCTCGATCCAGTGGTACAGCGGTGTATCCCCGCCGCTCACCACTTTGACGTCTGCACAGTGGCGCAAGCGCACCAACAAGCGCTTGCCCGCCGCTGCGCTGCCGGTCAGCCCTTCCAGCTGCTCCAGCAAATCCGGCCCGCTCAATTGTCCGGCCTTGCGCAGCAACTCTTGGGCGATCTGCCACAGCGCATCGTCCTGATTCACCGGTTTGGCGGGCGCAACACTCGCCTCCGGTTTTGCTGCCTGCAACTGCGCACCGAGCTGCGCCCAGTCGCCTTCATCCAGTTCCAGCGTCAAATCCACCGGCCAGTCGCCGATGCTTCCGCGTATTCGCAACATAAGTCTGCTCCTGCCCATACCTGACTCGCATGCTCCCATGGGTCTTGCGCAACGCCAAGCAGACGGTCAAACTCTCCGCACTTTCGTTATAAGATTACATAACAAACTTTTCATTTTACTTTCCGGAGACCCGTCATGCGCCGTCTGCTGCTCGCTTTGCCGTTTGCCTTGTTGCCGCTGGCTGTCGCCCATGCGGCGGTCGAGCATGATCACGATCATGATGAACATGGCAGCCTCAGCGCCCACGAACATGGCGTCGGTCGCCTGAATGCGGCGCTGGATGGCCAGACTCTGGAGCTGGAGCTGGAAAGCCCGGCGATGAACCTGGTGGGTTTCGAACACGCCGCCACCACTGACGCCGACAAGGCCAAAGTCGCCGCCGTCCGCACGCAGCTGGAAAAACCGCTGGTGCTGTTCAACCTGCCAAAAGCCGCCGGTTGCGTGGTCGCGACTCAGGAACTGGAAAGCCCGTTGTTCGGTGACAAACCAGATGCCGACGATGACCACGACGAAGCGGACAAGGACGGTCACGAGCACCACCATGACCACAGCGAGATCCACGCCCATTACCAACTCAGCTGCTCGGCCCCGGGCGCGCTGAAGACCCTGGACCTGGCGAATATCTTCAACACATTCCCGGCCACCCAGAAGATTCAGGTACAACTGATCAGCCCGAGCGGCCAGCAAGGGGTTGAAGTGACGGCCAAGGCTGCCGCCCTGAAATTCTGATCCGACACACCAATCCAATGTGGGAGCGGGCTTGCTCGCGAAGACGGCAGCACATACAGCAATGATGTGACTGAAATACCGCTTTCGCGAGCAAGCCCGCTCCCACAGGGTTCACCACCAACCTGACCGGTTTCACATGACCCAAGCACTCATCGAACTGTCCGACCTGGGCTTCAGTTGGCCCGGTCATCCGCCGCTGCTGGACATCCCGGCGTTTCGTCTTATGCCAGGTGAAACCCTGTTCCTCAAAGGCCCCAGCGGCAGTGGCAAGACCACCCTGCTCGGCCTGCTCGGTGGCGTGCAAAAGCCAGATCGCGGCAGCATTCGCCTGCTTGGCCAGGAGCTGACCGAACTCTCTGCCGGTGCCCGCGACCACTTCCGCGTCGATCACACCGGCTACATCTTCCAGCAGTTCAACTTGCTGCCGTTTCTCTCGGTACGCGAGAACGTCGAGCTGCCCTGCCACTTCTCCAAGCTGCGTGCCGAACGGGCGAAACAGCGACACGGCAGCGTCGATCAGGCCGCGGCCACCCTGCTCGCCCACTTGGGCCTGAAGGATGAAAACATCCTCAGCCGCCGCGCCGATTCGCTGTCCATCGGCCAGCAGCAACGGGTCGCCGCCGCACGTGCGTTGATCGGTCAGCCGGAACTGGTGATCGCCGACGAACCGACCTCGGCGCTGGACTACGACGCCCGCGAGAACTTCATTCGCCTGCTGTTCGCCGAATGCCGCGAAGCCGGGTCGAGCCTGTTGTTCGTCAGCCATGACCAGAGCCTCGCGCCGCTGTTCGATCGCCACCTGTCGCTGGCCGATCTCAATCGCGCCGCCACCCCGTCCGAGGTTTGAGATGTATTTGTTTCGTCTAGCCATGGCCAGCCTGGCTAACCGTCGCTTCACCGCGATCCTCACCGCGTTCGCCATCGCCCTGTCGGTCTGCCTGCTGCTGGCGGTGGAGCGTGTGCGCACCGAGGCCAAGGCCAGTTTCGCCAGCACCATCAGCGGCACCGACCTGATCGTCGGCGCGCGTTCCGGCTCGGTGAATCTGCTGCTGTATTCGGTGTTCCGCATCGGCAACGCCACCAACAACATCCGCTGGGACAGCTTCGAACATTTCGCCAACAACCCGAAAGTGAAGTGGGCGATCCCGATGTCCCTCGGCGACTCCCATCGCGGCTATCGGGTGATGGGCACCACCGAGGCGTACTTCGAGCATTACCAGTACGGCCATCAACAGCACCTCGAACTGGCTGATGGCCGTGCCTTCGCCAGCGATCCGTTCGAAGTGGTGCTCGGCGCCGAAGTGGCCGATGCACTGCATTACAAGCTCGGCGACAAACTGGTGTTGGCCCATGGCGTAGCGGTGATCAGCCTGGTCAAACACGACGACAAACCGTTCACCGTGGTCGGCATTCTCAAACGCACCGGCACCCCGGTGGACCGCACGCTGCACATCAGCCTCGGCGGCATGGAAGCGATTCACGTCGACTGGCACAACGGCGTTCCGGCACGTGGCAACGGGCGGATCAGTGCCGACCAGGCGCGCAACATGGACCTGACGCCACAAGCGATCACTGCGTTCATGCTCGGCCTCAACAGCAAGATTTCGACGTTTGCGCTGCAACGGGAGATCAACGAATTCCGTGGCGAACCGATGCTGGCGATCCTGCCGGGTGTGGCATTGCAGGAGCTGTGGAGTTTGATGAGCACGGCGGAAAAAGCCTTGTTCGTCGTCTCGCTGTTCGTAGTACTGACCGGGTTGATCGGCATGCTCACGGCGATCCTCACCAGCCTCAACGAGCGGCGCCGCGAGATGGCGATTCTGCGTTCGGTGGGCGCGCGGCCGTGGCATATTGCGACCTTGCTGGTGCTGGAAGCCTTTGCCTTGGCGTTGTCCGGGGTGATTGCCGGTGTGGCGCTGTTGTATGTGTGCATCGCTGTGGCGCAGGGTTACGTGCAGGCGAATTATGGCTTGTACTTGCCGCTGGCCTGGCCAAGTGAATATGAATGGACGCTGCTCGGTGGCATCCTGATCGCCGCGCTGCTGATGGGTAGCGTGCCGGCCTGGCGCGCGTATCGCCAATCCTTGGCCGATGGCCTGTCAATCCGACTATGAGGACATTAATGATGCCCCGCGCTGTGCTTGCGCTATTGATGCTGGTTGCCCTTCCGCTGTGGGCGGCCGAGCCAAAAGACCTGACCTGGTCGGAGATGATCCCGCCGGATGCGGCGCCAGAAGTGCCGAACATGACGCCCCTGCATGACCTGTCGAAGATGAGCGATGCGTTGTCCGCAGAATCGGCGCCAGCGGCCAAGCAGGACATGCCGAATGCGCCGGTGGTGAAGAGCCTCGACGGCAAGAATATTCGTTTACCGGGGTACATCGTGCCGCTGGAAGTCAGTGAAGAAGGCCGCACCACGGAGTTTCTGCTGGTGCCATATTTCGGCGCCTGCATCCATGTGCCGCCGCCACCGTCGAACCAGATCGTGCATGTCAAAAGCGAAGTCGGCGTGAAGCTTGATGAGCTGTATCAGCCGTACTGGATCGAAGGTTCGTTACAGGTGAAAGCATCCACCAGCGAGCTGGCGGATGCCGGGTATCAGATGGAGGCGGACAAGATTTATGCGTATGAACTGCCGCAGTGACCGGTAGTTATGTTTTGATAGTGAGGACACCTTCGCGGGCAAGCCTCGCTCCTACAGAGGCCACGCAAGCCCCGTAGGAGCGAGGCTTGCCCGCGAAGAGGCCATCAAAGGTTCCGCAAAAATCAAGGCCATCACTGTTTCATTGAGCTGAGTCAAAAGACCGTATCAGTTGGATCCCTACCATTGGACATCGAACATTTTTAACGTCCTTTGGAGCTCCCATGCACAAGTCCTTGCTCTGCGCTTCGCTGTTCGCCCTCGCGCTCGCAGCCCCGCTCGCCCATGCTCACACCGCCGGTGACATCCTCGTTCGGGCCGGTGCGATCACCGTCAACCCGGATGCCGACAGTTCCAGCGTCAAGGTCGATCAAGGCCCGCTGAAGGGCGCCGATCTGGGTGGCAAGGCCACCATGAGCAGCGACACGCAACTGGGTCTGAACTTCGCCTACATGATCACCAACAACCTGGGAATCGAACTGCTCGCGGCCTCGCCGTTCGAGCATGACGTGAAGCTCAAAGGCACCGCGCTCGGCGCCGCCAACGGCAAACTCGGCACGCTCAAACACCTGCCGCCGACCCTGAGCCTGGTCTACTACCCACTGGATTCCAAGTCCGCGTTCCAGCCGTACATCGGCGGCGGTATCAACTACACCTGGATCTACGACGAGCACGTCAGCAGCGAAGCCGCCGCCAACGGTTTCAGTAACTTCAAGGCGGACAGTTCCTGGGGTCTGGCCTGGCAGGTCGGTGCCGACTACATGCTGACCGACAACGTAATGATCAACGCCCAAGTGCGCTACATCGACATCGACACCACCGCGACCGTGGAAAACAATGCCGTCGCACCGGGCACCCGGGCCAAGGTGGACGTTGATGTGGACCCGTTCATTTACATGGTGGGTTTGGGTTACAAGTTTTAATCAACACTTGTCCGGCTTTTGTGGCGAGGGAGCTTGCTCCCGCTGGGCTGCGAAGCGGCCCCAAAAAAAAGCGAGCGCTGCGCACTCGAACGGGAGCAAGCTCCCTCGCCACAGGGAACTGCATCGGCCACAAAAAAGGCGCCGTCAAAGGCGCCTTTTTCATGGCTGTGTAAAACCTCAGTGCCCCAACAACCGTGCCAGGCCGACACTCATCGGTGTCTGCTGCGGGTAGGTAAACCGCTCCAGCAAACGCCGGTTGTTCGCCCGTGAATGGCGGATGTCACCGGAACGCGCCGGGCCGTAGCTCACGGGCGGCAGCTCGCCGACCACAGCTTCAAGGGCTTCAAGCATTTGCTTAAGGGTCGTAGCCTGATTCCAGCCGACATTCACCGCGCCGACTTCGACCTGCGGTTTCTCGATGGCTTGCACCAACACGCCCACCAGGTCCTCGACATAGACAAAATCCCGAGTCTGTTCGCCATCGCCAAACACGGTGATTGGCAAGCCTTTCTGCGCGCGCTCGCTGAATATGCTGATCACCCCGGAATATGGCGAGGACGGATCCTGGCGCGGGCCGAAGATATTGAAGAAGCGGAAAATCACCGGCTCCAGACTGTGCTGGCGACGATAGAAATCGAAGTAATGCTCGCTCGCCAATTTGTCCGCGGCGTACGGGGTCAACGGTGCCTTGGGCGTGTCTTCGTCGATCGACTCGCCTTCGCCATTATTGCCGTAGACCGCCGCGCTGGACGCGAACAGCACCCGTTTGACGCCGGTTTGACGCATGGCTTCGCAGACATTCAGCGAACCGATGAAATTGCTCTGATGCGTTTTGACCGGGTCATCCACCGAAGCTTGCACCGAGGCCACCGCGGCCAGGTGCGCCACCGCGCTGCAACCGACCATCGCCTGCGCCACCAGTGCAGCATCGGCGACGTCGCCCACGATCAGTTCGACGAGGGGATTGTCCAGCGGCAGGTTGCTGCGTTTGCCGGTGGAGAGGTCATCGAGAATACGCACCGAGTGACCTTTGGCGAGCAAGGCATCGGTCAGGTGCGAACCGATGAAACCGGCACCGCCGGTGATTAAAACAGGGCCTTCAGCCATGACGATAAAACCTATCCAGTAAGCCCGGGAGTGCCGCGCGCCAGGCGCGGGGCTTGATCCCGAAAGTGTGCAGAATTTTCTTGCAGGCCAGCACCGCGTGTTGCGGTTCTTCGGCGGCGTCGGGCCGCGCGGCGTGAGCCTGGGCGGTCGGCGCTTCGATGGCCAACGGGTGCAGGGCGCGCGCTTCGGTAAGAATCGCCTGCCCCAGTGCCAGCGGCGTGGTCGCCTCATGCCCGGCGTAGTGGTAAGTGCCCCACAGCGGCGCCGCGCAATCGAGTTGCTTGAGCACCGAAATGATCACCCGGGCAGCATCGTCCACCGGCGTCGGATTACCGCGACGGTCATCGGCCATCAACAGTTCTTCAGCTTTCTCGGCCCGGGCCAGGAACCGCCCGAGGGTGCCATCGGGGCTGTCATCGAGCAGCCAGCCGAAACGCAGCAACACATGCTGCGGACAGGTGGCGCGCACGCTTTGCTCGATTCGCCACAAGGCCTGACCGCGCAGACCCAGCGGTACCGGTTCGTCTTTTTCGCTGTAGGCGGTCGCCCGGGAGCCATCGAACACGCGATAACTCGACGGTTGCAGCAGCACAATGTTGTGATGCTGGCACAGCTCGGCCAGCCGTTCGATGGCTCGCTCCTGCCCGGCCAGACGCTGTTCGCTGACGGTCTCCGCCTGGAACCAGTCAAAATAGTAGGCGAGATTGATCAACGCATCCGGACGGGTATCGTCGAGCAGTTGCGTCAGGCTCGCGGCGTCCCAGCCGTCTTGTGGTGGGCGGGGGGCGAGGAAACCGATGTCTTCCTCCGCACCGAGGCGAATCAGCGCCTGCCCAAGGGCATTTCCGCCGCCCAGTAACATAAGGCGCATTCGCATAGAGTCAGCAGGCCCAGTCTGATTGGAACGATGGCTTTATCGACAGCGCCCGCAGGCGATGTCCTCAATAATTGCCGGAATCGTTGCATTTTGCGGGTTTAGTGCGCAACCGTCATCCGTAAAGTGTAGTTCCGTCGGATTGGGTTGACCCTGCTGGCCCCTTCGCGAGCAAGCTCGCTCCCACTTTGGATCTCCTGTGTACTCACATTTTGTGACCGACACTGTTCAACTGTGGGAGCGGGCTTGCTCGCGAAGGGGCCCTAAAAGCCGACAGAGGACTTTAGCGGTACTTGCAACTTCCCGCCCCCACCCGCATAAATTACTCCATGAATCTGCCCATCCCCACGGACGCTGCTCTGGCGGGCTTTCACCCCGCCGTCAGCGCCTGGTTCAGCAATACCTTCGCAACGGCCACCGCCGCACAGGCCCGGGCGTGGCCGTTGATCCGCCAGCGCCGCTCGACCCTGATCGCCGCGCCCACCGGCTCCGGCAAAACCCTCACCGCGTTTCTGGCCGTGCTCGACGATCTGGTCCATCGTGGTCTGGAGAGCCCGGACGGCCTGCCCGACGAAACCCTGGTGGTCTACGTTTCGCCGCTCAAGGCCCTGTCCAACGACATCCGGATCAACCTGCAAAACCCGCTGGCCGGCATCACCGAACAGTTGCGCGTGATGGGCCTGCCCGACGTGCCGATCAGCACCGCCGTGCGCACCGGCGATACGCCGCAAAAAGAGCGCTCGGCCATGCGCAAAACCGCGCCGCACATTCTGGTGACCACCCCGGAATCCCTCTATGTGCTGCTCGGCTCCGACTCCGGCCGGCAAATGCTCGGCACCACCCACACGGTGATCGTCGACGAAATCCACGCCATTGCCGCCAGCAAGCGTGGCAGTCACCTGGCCCTGAGCCTGGAGCGTTTGCAAGCGCTCTGCTCGCAACCGCTGGTGCGTATCGGCTTGTCCGCCACGCAAAAACCCATCGAAGCGGTCTCGCGCTTTTTGGTTGGCCGTGATCGCGACTGCGAAATCATCGACATCGGCCACGCCCGTCCACGGGATCTCGATATAGAGGTGCCGCCCGTGCCGTTGTCGGCGGTAATGGCCAACGACATCTGGGAACTGGTCTATGACCGACTCGCCGCCCTCGCCCGTGAACACCGGACCACGCTGATTTTCGTCAACACCCGGCGTCTGGCCGAACGCCTGAGTCGACATTTGAGCGAACGCCTCGGCAAGGAGGCCGTTGCCGCCCACCATGGCAGCCTGGCCAAGGAGTTTCGCCTGGACGCCGAGCAACGGCTCAAGCGCGGCGAGCTGCAAGTGCTGATCGCTACCGCTTCGCTGGAATTGGGGATCGATATCGGTGACGTCGACCTGGTGTGCCAGATCGCTTCGCCACGCTCGATTGCCGGTTTTCTGCAACGGGTCGGCCGCTCCGGGCACCAGGTCGGCGGCACGCCCAAGGGCCGATTGTTTGCCACCACCCGCGACGACCTGATCGAATGCGCCGCCCTGCTCGATTGCGTGCGCCGTGGCGAACTCGACACGCTGCTGATCCCCGAAGCACCGCTGGACGTGCTGGCCCAGCAGATCATCGCCGAGGTCAGCTGCCAGGAATGGCAGGAACAGGCGTTGCTGGAAATGCTGCGAAAAGCCTCGCCTTACGCCGCGCTCGACGAAAAGCACTATCAGGCACTGCTGCAGATGCTCGCCGAGGGCTACAACGGGCGCCTGGGTGTTCGCAGCGCTTACCTGCACCGGGACGCCGTGAGCCGCACCCTGCGCGGCCGTCGAGGCGCCAAACTGACCGCCGTGACCAGCGGCGGGACGATTCCGGACAACGCCGACTACAGCGTTTTGCTGGGGCCTCAAGGGCTGAACATCGGCAGCGTCAACGAAGACTTCGCGGTGGAAAGTATCGCCGGGGATATCTTTCAGTTGGGCAATACGTCGTATCGAATCCTGCGGGTCGAAACCGGCAAGGTCCGGGTCGAAGACGCTCAGGGCCAGCCGCCAACCATTCCGTTCTGGCTCGGTGAAGCACCGGGTCGCAGTGATGAACTGTCGTTCGCCGTGGCCCGCCTGCAAGCACAACTCGATGAACGACTCGGCGCCACACCCGGCAACTTGCAGCCGGCCCTCGACTGGTTGACCGACACCCTCGGTCTGAACCTCGCCAGTGCCGAACAACTGGTAGATTACCTGGCCCGGGCGCGACTGACCCTCGGCGCCCTACCATCGCAAGACACGCTGCTGATGGAGCGGTTTTTCGACGAGTCCGGCGGTACTCAGCTGATCATCCATTCGCCGTTCGGCAGCCGCATCAACCGTGCCTGGGGCCTGGCCCTGCGCAAGCGTTTCTGCCGCACGTTCAACTTCGAATTGCAGGCCGCCGCCAGCGAGGACGCCATCGTGCTGTCGCTGTCCACCGGTCACAGCTTCGAGTTGGAGGACGTCTGGCGTTATCTGCACAGCAACAGCGCCGAGCACATCCTGATTCAGGCGGTACTCGAGGCCCCATTGTTCGGCGTACGCTGGCGCTGGAACGCCGGGGTCGCTTTGGCGCTGCCGCGTTACAGCGGCGGACGCAAAGTACCGCCGCAGATCCAGCGGATGAAAAGCGAAGATTTGATCGCCAGCGTGTTTCCCGATCAGATCGCCTGCGTGGAAAACCTCGCCGGCGAGCGCGAGATTCCCGACCATCCACTGGTGGAACAAACCCTCGACGATTGCCTGCACGAAGCCATGGACAGCGAAGGCTGGCTGGCATTGCTGCGGCGCATGGAACAGGGCGACATTCGCCTGATCAGCCGCGACCTGCCGGCGCCCTCGCCACTGGCGGCGGAAATCCTCAGCGCCCGCCCCTACACCTTCCTCGATGATGCGCCGCTGGAAGAGCGCCGCACTCAGGCAGTGCTCAACCGCCGCTGGAGTGATCCGCAATCCACCGATGATCTCGGTGCGCTGGACGCCGACGCGATCACTGCGGTGCGTGATGAAGCCTGGCCTACGCCAACCAGCGTTGATGAAATGCATGAAGCGCTGATGAGCCTGGCGTGCATTACCGAGACCGAGGCTCAGGCCAACCCGAATTGGCTCGATTGGCTGAACACCCTGGCCGACAGTGGCCGCGCCAGCCGTTTGCAGATCAACGCCGAGCAATCGCTGTGGCTGGCGCTGGAGCGACTGACCTGCCTGCGGGCGATTTATCCACAGGCCACATTGGTTCCACCGTTAGAGGCGTTGCCCGGTTTCGATGAAACCTGGGAGCCGGACGAAGCAGTGCTGGAAGTGATCCGCGCGCGGCTCAGCGCGTTTGCTCCGCTGCCGCTCAAAGCGATTGCCGAACCGCTTGAATTACCGGCGACTCGAGTCACTCAGGCTTTGGCACAACTGGAGCGCGAAGGCTATGTACTGCGCGGGCAATTCACCCCAGGCGCCCCTGATGAAGAATGGTGCGAACGGCATCTGCTGGCGCGGATTCATCGCTACACGGTCAAACGGCTGCGACGGGAAATCGAGCCGGTGGCGTTGCAGGATTTCATGCGTTTTCTGTTCGACTGGCAGCATCTTTCCGCCGCGAGCCAAGGCCAGGGCCGCGCGGTGTTGCCGGCGATCATCAGCCAGTTCGAAGGCTACCCCGCCGCCGCTTCGGCGTGGGACAGCGACATTCTGCCGGCGCGGCTCAAAGACTATTCGGCGAGCTGGCTGGATGAGTTATGCCGCAGCGGAAAACTGGTCTGGACCCGTCTGACCGCGCGCAACAAGAGCGCCAGCACCGCATTGCGCAGCACGCCGATTCTATTGCTGCCGCGCAGCCAGGTTGGATTGTGGAGCGGCTTGACCGAACAGACGCCGGTCAGCGAACTGTCGCCCAAAACACAAAAAGTCCATGAAGCGCTCAGCCAGCACGGCGCACTGTTTTTCGATGAGCTGATTCATGAAGCCCATCTGCTGCGCTCGGAACTGGAAATCGCCTTGCAGGAACTGGTCGGTGCCGGGCTGATAAACGCCGACAGCTTCGCCGGCCTGCGGGCGCTGATTACCCCGGCCAGCAAACGCCAGAATCGCAGCAGCCGACACGGACGCGGAGCGTTTTCCGGCGGGATGGACGATGCCGGACGTTGGGCGTTGCTGCGCCGCGGTGCTGTCGCGCCGATTGTGGATAAGCAACGACCCGCGCCCACACCCAGCGAAACCCTGGAACACATCGCCATGACCTTGCTGCGCCGTTACGGCGTGGTGTTCTGGCGCCTGCTGGAGCGTGAGGCGGACTGGTTGCCAAGTTGGCGGGAATTGTTGCGCACGTTCCATCGGCTTGAGGCCCGGGGCGAGATTCGTGGCGGGCGGTTTGTCAGTGGCCTGGCGGGGGAACAATTTGCGCTGCCCGAGGCGATTCCATTGCTGCGCGAAGTCAGGCGGCGACCTCACGATGGAAGTCTGATCGCGGTGTGTGGGGTGGATCCGCTGAACCTCGCCGGCACCCTGTTGCCAGGCGCGAAAGTGCCGGCGCTGGCGAGTAATCGACTGGTGTATCGCGACGGCATACCGGCCGCCGCCGAGATCGCCGGCAAGCAGCAGTTCTGGCTGGAGCTGGATCAGCAGGCCAGTGGCGAGGTGCGTAGCAAACTGATCCGGCATTGATGGCGTCTGGTCTGGCGCCTTCGCGAGCAAGCCCGCTCCCACAGGGGATGTGTGTCGATCACAAAACCGTGCTCCGACACAGAACAAATGTGGGAGCGGGCTTGCTCGCGAAGAATGCACCGCGTTTTTTCAGGAATTACGCGTCATCGTTCTTCGCGGGCAAGCCACGCTCCCACAGGTTCTGCGCCTTAACTGACTGGCATTAGGACAAGCCCCCCTTGCCATAGGTGTTGCTAGCCCACGAGATTTTTGACCTCCACGCAAATATCAAATGCCCATCCCTGTATTTTTCCCCACGCCCCCAACCCCGACACTGCGCTCCATCAATCAATCCACCGGAGTTGCAGCCATGCCCATTGCCTTGCTCGCGCTGACCCTCAGCGCTTTCGCCATCGGGACGACGGAGTTCGTCATCGTTGGCCTGTTACCTACTATCGGCGCCGACCTCGGTGTCAGCCTGCCGTCCGCCGGCCTGCTGGTCAGCCTTTATGCACTTGGCGTGGCCATCGGCGCGCCGGTGCTGACCGCCCTTACCGGCAAAGTCCCACGCAAATTGCTGTTGTTGTCGTTGATGGTGCTGTTCACCCTCGGCAACTTGCTGGCCTGGAAAGCGCCGAGCTACGAGTCGCTGATCATTGCGCGGATCGTCACGGGCCTGGCTCACGGGGTATTTTTCTCGATTGGCTCGATCATCGCCACCAGCCTGGTGCCGAAGGAAAAAGCCGCCAGCGCGATTGCCATCATGTTCACCGGCCTGACCGTGGCGCTGGTCACCGGCGTGCCATTGGGGACGTTTATCGGTCAGCATTTCGGCTGGCGTGAAACCTTCCTTGCCGTGTCTGCATTGGGTGTGATCGCCTTCATCGGCAGCCTGCTCTACGTGCCGAAAAACATCGCCCACAGCAAACCGGCTTCGCTGTTGCAGCAATTGCAGGTGCTCAAGCAGCCGCGCCTGCTGCTGGTGTATGCCATGACGGCGGTCGGTTATGGCGGCTCATTCATTGCCTTCACCTTTCTGGCGCCGATTCTTCAGGACATTTCCGGCTTCGGCGCCAGCACTGTCAGCCTGGTGCTGCTGGTGTACGGCATCTCGGTGGCCGTCGGCAACATCTGGGGCGGCAAACTGGCGGACAAACACGGCCCGATCAGTGCCCTGAAATTCATCTTCGCCCTGCTCGCCGCCGTGCTGTTCGTGCTGACGTTCACTGCCGGCAATCCATGGCTGGCCCTGGCCACCGTGCTGGTTTGGGGCGCCGTTGCTTTCGGCAACGTGCCGGGCCTGCAAGTGTATGTGGTGCGTCAGGCCGAACATCACACCCCGAATGCGGTGGACGTGGCTTCGGGCCTGAACATTGCGGCGTTCAACCTCGGCATTGCCGGTGGGGCGTGGGGCGGTGGTTTGATCGTGGCGCACATGGGTCTGATTCATACCGCGTGGATCGGCGGCCTGGTGGTATTGGTCGCTCTGGCACTGACCGCCTGGAGTGGGCGTCTTGACCGGTTGGGTCCGGTGTATGTCGAACCGGCTGAGGGTTCACAACGTATCGTCGCCAGTCACTGACGGACCCTGTGGGAGCGGGCTTGCTCGCGAAAGCTGCGGCACATCCAGCATTGATGTGACTGACACACCGCTTTCGCGAGCAAGCCCGCTCCCACATTTGATTTGGGGTGTTTTGTCTAACTTTTACCGTCCGTAGCCCCGTCGAAACTTTCTCGCCCGCCCGACAGTCATCAAAAGACAGGGCTGTCCGAGGACGGGAGGCGATATGGCGGCGATTCATATTGGTATTTCAGGCTGGCGCTACACGCCTTGGCGGGGGGAGTTCTACCCGAAGGGGCTGACCCAGAAGCGCGAATTGCAATTCGCTTCACGGGCAGTGAACAGCATCGAAATCAATGGATCGTTTTACGCCCTGCAACGGCCCGAACGTTATGCCCAGTGGTACGCCGAAACCCCGGCGGGCTTCGTGTTCAGCGTCAAGGCGCCGCGTTTTATCACCCACATCAAGCGCCTGCGGGACATTCATAAGCCACTGGCGAATTTCTTTGCCTCCGGGGTACTGGAACTCAAGGAAAAACTCGGCCCGATCCTCTGGCAATTCCCACCCAACTTTAAATTCGACCCGGAATTGTTCGAAAGCTTTCTCGAACAATTACCCCACGACACGGAACAGGCCGCCGCCCTCGCCCGCCAGCATGAGCCACGCCTGAACGGTCACGCCAGCATGAAGGCTTACGGCAAAAAACCGCTGCGCCATGCCGTGGAAATTCGCCACGAAAGCTTTGTCGATCCCGCTTTCGTCCGTCTGCTCAAACGCTACAACACCGCGCTGGTCATTGCTGACACCGCCGGCAAATGGCCGTATCGCGAAGACCTCACCAGTGATTTCGTCTACCTGCGCCTGCACGGTGCCGAAGAACTCTACGCCAGCGGTTATACCCCCCAAGCGCTGAAACGCTGGGGCGACCGGATCGAGGCCTGGTATCACGGACAGCAACCGGCAGATCCGCAATTGATTGCGCCTCGGCAAAAACCCAAGACACGCAGAGCCCGGGAAATATTCTGCTATTTCGATAACGACATCAAAGTCCGCGCGCCCTTCGATGCCCGCCGCCTGCTTGAGCGTTTGCATCTCGACAAAGACCTTGCCACCGCACCCGGTGAGCCGGTTGCCGAAGGAGTGCTGCCATGAGCATTCCCGAACCAGTCGGCACGACGGATGAACAGCAGCCAATTATCAGCGCCGTGAGCCGTTTTACCGTGCTGACGGTCAACACCCACAAGGGTTTCACCGCGCTCAACCGGCGCTTCATCCTGCCCGAGTTACGCGAGGCGGTGCGCAGTGTGTCCGCCGACGTGGTGTTTTTGCAGGAGGTCCATGGCACCCACGAACATCATCCACAGCGCTACCTCAATTGGCCGGCGATGCCACAGTACGAATTTCTTGCCGATACCCTGTGGCCGCAATTTGCCTATGGGCGCAACGCGGTCTATCCGGCAGGCGATCACGGCAATGCGCTGTTGTCGAAGTTCCAGATCATTCGCCACGACAACCTCGACGTTTCCATCAGCGGCCATGAAAACCGTGGAATCCTGCATTGCGTGCTGCGGATGCCCGGCGATGGTCGGGAAGTGCATGCCATTTGCGTCCATCTGGGGCTTCGCGAAAGTCATCGCAAGGCACAACTCAGGCTGCTGATCCAACGTATGGAAGAGTTGCCGGAAGATGCCCCGGTGGTGGTCGCCGGCGACTTCAACGATTGGCGCCTGCGCGCTGATGCGCTGCTCAAGCCCTGCGGCTTGCGTGAAGTCTTTGCCGAGTTGCATGGCAAACCGGCGCGTAGTTTCCCGGCGCGTTTGCCTGCGTTGCGCCTGGACCGCATCTATGTGCGCAACCTCAAAGCCAGCCATCCGCAAGTACTGGCGGCCCGGCCCTGGTCACACCTTTCCGACCATGCACCGCTATCGGTGGAGATCGAGCTATGACCGGCCCATTGATGGAAAAAACCACGATCGAACACGTTTCCACACCGCCGCCCGTACGTGAGCCGGCGGTTGTTAACGTCGTATACGGTTGGCACGGTAACAACCGGGTCCAATTGCTGGAGAACGGTGAGGAATACTTTCCACGGGTGTTTGAAGCGCTGCGCCAGGCCCAGAGTGAAATCCTGCTGGAGACCTTCATTGTGTTCGAGGACAAGGTCGGCAATGAACTGCAGAAAATCCTGATTGAAGCGGCTCAACGCGGGGTGCGTATCACCGTCAACCTCGACGGTTTTGGCTGCGGCGAACTGAGCACGGAGTACCTTGCGGCGCTGAGCAATGCAGGTGTGCGCCTGCAAATATTCGACCCCGCGCCGCGTCACTTCGGCATCCGCACCAACTGGTTCCGCCGCATGCACCGCAAGATTGTGGTGGTCGACGGCACGATTGCGTTCCTCGGCGGAATCAATTTTTCCGCCGACCATTTGGCCGACTTCGGCCCTGAAGCCAAACAGGATTATTCGGTTGAAGTGCAAGGCCCGGCGGTGGCCGATATTCATCATTTCGCCTTGCTGCAAAGCGGTCGCCCGGCCCGGGCCAAATACTGGTGGCAACGCCGCAGACAGAGGCGCGCAGAACTGGCGGTCAGCGATCATGATGGTCAGGTGCGACTGGTGTATCGCGACAATGGCGAACACCCGGGCGATATCGAAGAGGTGTACTTGCAGGTCGTGCGCAGTGCCCGACGTCGCGTGGTAATCGCCAACGCCTACTTCTTTCCAGGCTATCGGCTGCTGCGGGAGATCCGCAACGCGGCGCGCCGAGGGGTCGAGGTGCGCCTGATTCTTCAGGGCCAGCCGGATTTGCGGGTGGCCAGACTCGCCGCGCGCATGACCTACGATTATCTGCTGCGAGCCGGAGTAGCGATTTACGAATACTGCGACCGTCCCCTGCATGGCAAAGTCGCCCTGGTCGACGAGGACTGGAGCACCGTCGGCTCAAGCAACCTCGACCCGCTGAGCCTGGCCCTGAACCTGGAGGCCAACGTGTTGATCCGCGACCGAGCCTTCAACCGCGACCTGTTCGAGCGTCTCGACGAATTGAGCAGCAACCACTGCAAGGTCATGTCGGCGGACAAGGCGCCGCGCGGACGGGTCTGGCACATGACCATCGGTTTTCTGGTGTTTCACTTCCTGCAGCATTTCCCGGCATGGGCCGGTTGGCTGCCGGCGCATAAACCGCGCCTCAAACCCTTCATTCATCCGACCGGGAGCGATAAGGCATGAGCCATTCTGATGCGCGGCCTGCCCCTCACTCCGACACGCCGCGAAAATCCCACTGGCACCGCTGGAAAAAGCCTCTGACGATGCTGTTTTTTCTGGCGCTGATCGTACTGTTCACAATGCTCGCCCAACGCATCGAATGGGGCGAAGTGTTCGATACCCTCGCCGATTTCAAAGTGCGCACACTGACTATCGCGTCCGGACTGACGTTGCTGAGTTTTCTGGTGTACGCCTGTTTCGACCTGATCGGCCGCACTTACATCCGACAGGAGCTGACCTGGCGACAGATCCTGCCGGTGGGGATCATCAGCTATGCCTTCAACCTTAACCTGAGCGCCTGGGTCGGCGGGGTTGCCATGCGTTATCGGCTGTATTCGCGGCTCGGCGTAAGCAAAAGCAACATCGCGAAAATCCTCGGGCTGAGCCTGGCGACCAACTGGTTCGGCTACATGGTGATTGCCGGCACGGTGTTCAGCAGCGGACTGGTGCGAATGCCGCCAGGCTGGAAACTGAGCAGCGACGCCCTGCAAGGCGTGGGCGTGTTATTGCTGCTGCTGAGCGCGGGTTATCTGGCGGCCTGCCGGTTTTCCAGGCGACGGGAATGGTCGATTCGTGGCGTGGAAATCAACCTGCCGTCGCTGCACATGGCGATTCTGCAACTGGCCCTCGGCGCGCTGAACTGGTCACTGATGGCGGCGGTGATCTTCACCCTGTTGCCGAGCAAACTGGACTATCCGCTGGTGCTTGGCGTGTTGCTGATCAGCGCCATTGCCGGGGTCATCACCCACATTCCGGCCGGGCTTGGCGTGCTGGAGGCGGTGTTCGTGGCGCTGTTGCAGCACGAGGTCTCGCGGGGAAGCCTGGTGGCGGGGTTGCTTGCTTATCGGGCGATCTATTTCCTGCTGCCGCTGCTGATTACCGTGGTGATGTACCTGGTGGTGGAAGCCAAGGCCAGGTCGTTGCGGATCCAGAAGAAACCTTCTTGAGAGATTGGTTGAAACGGATGCCGCTTTCGCGAGCAAGCCCGCTCCCACATTTGATCCGCACTGCCTGCCTGAACGCGATCAATGTGGGAGCGGGCTTGCTCGCGAATGATCGCAAGAACACCACAAATCTCAACTCGACTGAATAATGCTCAACCGCTCACCCACCACCATTTCCGTGATCCAGCCCACCAGGATTGAGGTGTACGCCTGTTGTGAGACCGGCTCGCTCAAGGCGTGATCGGCGCCGTCGATAATCCGGTGAGTCAGCGAGTGGGTCTGCTGACACGCCGCGCGGTAACTCATGATGGTCGCGTGGGGCACATAGGCGTCGGTCTCGGACTCCACCAGCAACACATCCCCGGTAAATTGCGAGCAGGCATGCAGTGCGCGATTGCTGTCGGCGCTGACCCGCGTGCTGCGGTAATCGCGCAGATCGAGCTTGTCCAGTTCACGCTTGGGTGTGTGCCAAAAGTCGTCGCGATACAACGCTGGCACCCGCAGCGCCAGCCAGCGCACCGGGCGCAAGGACGTCAGGATCGCCGCCAGATAACCACCATAACTGGTGCCGACCACGGCGATCGCAGACGTGTCGAGCGCCGGATGGGCGAGCAGTCGATCGTAGGCCGCCAGCAGGTCACGCAGGTTGTCTTCGCGGGTGACCCGGGACAACGGAATACCGGTCCCGCCGGTGTGGCCGCGCAAGTCGAATGTCAGGCACACGCAACCCAACCCGGCGATGCCTTTGGCGCGCGCCAGGTCGCGCTCCTGACTACCGCCCCAGCCGTGTACGAAAAGCACACCCGGGACTTTCGATTTGGGGCTGAGGAAGGTTCCGCTCATCTGTTCATCGTCGATGTCGATCGCAATGGTTTCGCTTCTAGCCGTCATAGGATTTGACCGTTACGTACTTGAGAAGAAAGTCACTGTGTTGCGCAGGCCCCCGGTAGACCTCAATGGCGTTGGCCGGCAGAGGTTGATCGGTATAGGTTTCGACCGACGACACGCGAATCGCGCGCAAGCCGGGGTTGTTGACGAAGCTCTGCAGCGCCGCGACTTCAGCACTGCTGGCACCGCCCAGGCGCCAGGACTGTTCGAGCACGCCGCTGCGTTGTTTGCCATCGCAATCCAGCCCCTGGGCGATGTCGTAGTTGCGCCGCGAGGCATAGAAACCGGGGTAGGCTTCATCGGCCGCGCTGTCGAATACCTGCGCTTGCTGGATCGCCAGCCTCGTGTCGTCCGGGAGCTCCAGCGCCAGCAGGTCCTCGTAATAACCCTGGACCACCAACAGATTGGACCCGCCATAAACCTGCTCGCCCTGACCGTCTTCGGTCAAGTATTGATCACCGCAATAACTCAGCACTTTGTCGCCAATAAAACTCTGACCGACGCTATGGGTGACCACCTCGGTCAAGTCTTGTTCCAGCACCACACCTTCGGTGAACAATGTTTTGGCATCGGGGCGAGCGAGGATGGCGTCGAACTGGTCGAGGCTTTTGATCACTTCCTGACCGCGCCCGGCGCAGGCATGAATCGGCTTCATGCGGATCGGACCGCTGTAGAGCAGGTGCTCCGCTGCCGGGCGAGCATCGTCCAGGGAGAACACGCTGAGGCCATCGAGCACAACACCGCGTACCCGTTCGGAAAACAACGACGACCAGCCTTCGGGCGCGAACGCATAGCGGTTCAACAACCCATGGCTGATGGCTTTGGTACAGATGAAAGCGTGGTCGACGTAACCGCCCCACAAATCCTCCGGGCCTTTGACGCCCAGCTGCCGGGCGGCAGCAACGCCCACCAGCGTCTGGGTCGGCAACAGATAAACGTCACGACCGCTGTGCAGCTCCACGTCATAACTGCCGCCGTATTCGAGCCCGACGACCTTCGCCAGCCAACGGGCCAGCGCGCGGTTGGTTTCGACTTCGTGCAGCGGGGCATCGGGGCGCACCGAATGGGCGAGCACCAGTTTCTTGCGGTTTGTTGGGGTCATGCGTTCCCCTTCAATTTGCGCTTGATGAATGTAGCTGAAGGAGGTGCAGAGATCAGGCCAACGGCGACTGGAGAGAAACGGGTTTCAAATCAGCCGTTTGTGAAATATGCGATAGCACAAGGCCTGTTTTATTCTGCACGACACCTTTCAATACTCCCGGCATTTTGCACGACTCAAAGTCTGGCACAGACCCAATGTGGGAGCGGGCTTGCTCGCGAAGGCGGTGGGTCAGTCAGCATCAATGTCGACTGATGGACCGCTTTCGCGAGCAAGCCCGCTCCCACATGAGTTCTGTGGTGATACTCGCTACCGAGCCATGGCTGCGGTCGCAGATACACCAAACCGCGCCCGGTAATCGCTCGGCGCCAGCCCGGTAATCTTCTTGAACGTTGCCCGAAACGCACTCGGGTCCTGGTAACCCACGGTCCAGGCAATGTGATCAATGGTGCCGTTGGTGAATTCAAGCATTTCCCGCGCCTTGCCAACCCGCAGGTGTTGGCAGTACTCGGTGGGTTTCAACCCGGTTGCCGCACGGAATCGCCGCAGGAAAGTGCGCTCTTCCAGCCCCGCCCGCTCGGCCATTGCCGCCAATGAGACATCGCTCGCCCCGGTGCTTTGCAGCCAATGCTGGACCTTGAGAATCGACGCATCGCCATGGTTGAGAATCGGTGAAAAATTACTGCCGCACTCGCTCGCACTGTCGCTGTGTTCCACCACCAGAAACCGCGCTGTGCCGGTGGCGATGCTCGGCCCGAGCAAGCGGTTCACCAATCGTAATCCCAGCTCTGACCAGGCCATCAACCCGGCAGTGGTGATCAGGTCACCATCGTCGACAATCGGCGTGTCAGCCTTGAGCTTGATCGCCGGGTAACGCTCGGCGAAAGCCTTGGCCGAGGTCCAGTGGGTAGTCGCGCTACGGCCATCGAGCAAGCCACTTTCAGCCAACAGAATAGAACCCACGCAGACCCCGCCGAGGGTTGCACCGTTGGCATGTTGCTGACGAAGCCAGCGAATCAGCCCTTGGGGCGCCTGCCCCTCGGAAAAACCTCCGATCGAGGGCGGAATCAACACGGCAACCAATGCGCCGGCCGGGCCGGGATCAGTGTCATAGACCCGCTCGGGCACTTGATCACCCTCGACCTGCCAATGACTGACCCGCAGCAACGGCAGCTGCGCCGACTGATGCTCGGCGGCGATCCGGTTGGCCACGCCGAACAGGTCCGTCAGCCCATGCACCGCCGCCATCTGCGCACCGGGATAGATCAGCACGCCCAGTTCGGCGACTGTCCTTTCTGCACCCATTGTCAGTTTTCCCCCTTCTATTGTCGGTGCGGCCAATCCTCGGGCGGCCAGCAAAACCTAATACTTGATTCACACCCAACAAACACTTCGAGGAAACACTCATGGCCAAGCAAGCACTCATCGTAGTCGATATCCAGAACGACTACTTCCCCCAGGGCAAGTGGCCTTTGGTCGGCGCCGACGCCGCAGCAGACAACGCCGCACGGATGATTCAGGCGTTTCGCGAGGCCGGTGATCCGGTGGTGCATATCCGCCACGAATTCACCTCCGACGCCGCGCCGTTCTTCACTCCGGGCTCCGACGGCGCGAAGTTGCACCCTAAAGTTCTCAACCGCACAGACGAGACGGTCGTGCTTAAACATTTCGTCAACTCGTTCCGCGAAACCGAACTGGAAGCCATCCTCGACCAGCAAGGCATCGAACACCTGGTAATCGTCGGCAGCATGAGCCACATGTGCATCGACGGCATCACCCGCGCCGCGGCCGACCTGGGCTATACCGTCACGGTGATTCACGACGCCTGTGCCACCCGAGACCTGGAATTCAACGGCGTCACCGTCCCGGCCGCCCACGTTCACGCCGCCTTCATGTCGGCCCTGGGTTTTGCCTATGCGAGCGTGGTGTCCACTGACGACTTCCTGGTTGGTTAAGTGAGAAACCTGTGGGAGCGGGC
Source organism: Pseudomonas sp. GM79 (assembly GCF_000282495.1). Taxonomy (GTDB): domain Bacteria; phylum Pseudomonadota; class Gammaproteobacteria; order Pseudomonadales; family Pseudomonadaceae; genus Aquipseudomonas. The sequence goes on along the minus strand of NZ_AKJE01000080.1, from coordinate 50,546 downwards.
TTGCTCGCGAAAGCGGTGTATCAGGCAACATCAATGTTGACTGTCTCGCCGCCTTCGCGAGCAAGCCCGCTCCCACATAACCTTCTATTGTCATACACGTGTGCAACAGTCCGAAAAATCTCACGCGTGAGCTATTGATGGCCGTAAAAATTGCCTGTAGTGTTTCTCACGCGTGAGATTTTTCACAACGAGGTCAGCATCATGAAAAGCAGCTCTCCATCAGATCCGCCTACCGGATCTGTGACCGATTCAGCGAGCCAAAAGGGAGAGCGCTCGAAACCGTCCGCGAAAAAACCATCTAGTTTCTATATGAAGCAAATGCGCGCGGGCCTGGGTGCCGCCGGTTATGTGAAACACGAGACTTGGGTGCTTCCCGAAAATCGAAGCCTGCTCAAGCAGATGGAGAAACAGCTACGCCAACCGATTCTGGCTGGCTCATTCATGTCGGAGAATTACATGAGCGCAGGTAATAACTGGAACATCGATCGCCTCTACAGCGCCCTTCAGGCCCTCGACGAAGTGGTTGCGAACGACATCACCCTCTCCCTGGTTCAAGGCGCCGAGTCCAGCATCAAGCTGGAAATGAACGATTTCGGTGGCTTGCCGATTTACATCGCAGTGGTTGGCGATCAGATCATTGTCGATACCGTTCTGGTCGATGTCGAGTCCATCAACGACGTACCGGCATTCAACGATGCCGTTCTGCGCAGCCGGGAAATGTTCCCGCTGTCCTCGATCGGTATCGAGTCCATGCCCAACGGGCAGATCGTTTACAACATGTTCGGCGCACTCAGCTCCGACTCCAGCCTGACCAACGTCGTGACCGAGGTCAAAACCCTCGTCGACAACGTCCAGCGCGCCAGCGAAGCCTTTGAACGTTTCTTCATCTAATTTTTCGGGAACAGGAAATATCCAATGACTCAGTCCATCTGGAGCAAATTGTTCACCGCGCTGCGTGGCGGTGCCAACGAAGTCGGCGAATCGATCGTCGACCAACAGGCCCTGCGCATCCTCGACCAGGAAATTCGCGATGCTGACAGCGCGCTGGCCAACGCCAAGCGTGAGCTGGTCACCATCATGGCCAAGCACAAACTGTCGGCTGATCGCGTCAGCGAGTACAACGCCAAGATCAAGGATCTGGAATCCAAGGCTCTGGCCGCGATCCAGGCCAACCGCGAAGACCTGGCACTGGAAGTGGCAGAAGCCATTTCGACCCTGACCAACGAACTGGATGTCGAGCAAAAGCAGGCCACCGAATTCGGCGGTTACGCGGACAACATGCGCAAAGACATCACCAAGGCCGAAAGCCGCATCAAAAGCCTGCGTCAGCAAGTGGACATGGCCAAGGCGCGTGAAAGCGTACAGAAAGCCCAGGTCAGTGCTTCGATCGCCAGTGGCGGCGCCAACGGCAAGCTGGAAACCGCCGTCGGTACGCTGAACCGCCTGCAAGCCAAGCAGCAGCAACGCGCCGCAGAACTGGAAGCCCAGGACCAACTGGCCGATGCGTCGACCGGCACCGACCTGGAGCGCAAGCTGCGCGATGCCGGCATCACGCCGAACGAAGGCAGCGCCAATGCGATTCTGGAACGCCTGAAGAAAAAATCTGCTGAGTAACCGGCCCTGATGCCTGGCGCATAACCTGTGGAAGCGGGCTTGCTCGCGAAGAGGGAGTATCAGTCGACATCAATGTTGCCTGACACACCGCCTTCGCGAGCAAGCCCGCTCCCACATGGATTCGTTGCCATATTTTTTGTCGACTCGAGGTCATGGATGGATGCCCTGAAGGGTTTCAAGACAATCGCGGGTGTGGCCCTCTTCATGGTCGCGCTGCAACTGCTCAATGTGGCGACCGGCTACAGCCTTATTGCCTTCGGCCTGGTCCCGAGAACATGGCAGGGACTGGTCGGCATCATCACCTCGCCTTTCTTGCACGGGTCCTTTGCGCACGTGAGCACCAACCTGATTGCCTTTTTGATCCTAGGTACCCTAGTCATTGTCGACGGGCTCAGCCGCTTCATGGCCGTCAGCGCTATCATTATTCTGCTGGGCGGTTCGCTGGTCTGGCTGTTCGGTTTTGCAGGCGTTCACATCGGTGCCAGCGGATGGGTATTCGGGCTGTGGGCGTACCTCCTGTCGCGCGCCTGGTTCCAAAGGAGCTGGAGCAACCTGATAACAGCCAGTGTCGTGGTCCTGCTCTATGGCGGCCTGATTTTTGGCTTCCTTCCTCGCCAGGGCATGTCCTTCGAAGGGCATATCTTTGGTGCGATCGCCGGATTTATTGCAGCCAAGGTACTGTTATCTACGCCGCGCAGCAGGTTTAATGCCACCCGGTAACCGCATTTGAGCACTCAGACGCCAGAGCGATTACGTCGCCAGGAATGAGCCCCCACGGAGTCAGGGATGTAATGTCGATTTTCCTTTTATTGCGCACGTACGCCTCGTCCTTCTTCCATCGGTTCGGCTGGGCAGGCCTGGCCATTGCGCTGGGTATACACATAAGCACGGCCTATATCGGCCTGGTGCTTCTGGGCGAACAACACCTCACCGCTCCCGCCACGTTTATCTATTTCTATCTCACCACCACGCTCACCGTCGGCTATGGCGATCTTGCGCCACAGACAGCCGCGGGACGAATTTTCGTGGCTACCTGGGTCATGCTCGGGGGCATTGCGCTGCTGACGGCAGCCATCGGCAAAACCACCAGCAGTGTCATCGATGTATGGAGAAAAGGCATGAAAGGCAAAGGCGATTTCACCGGCAAGGTCGGCCATACCGTACTCATCGGCTGGGAAGGCGCGTCCAGCGAGCGGGTCATTGAATTATTGCTGCAGGACGAAACCTCCAATGACAACCTGATCGTCATTTGCGATTGCGACCTCGAAGAAAATCCCATGCCGGGCAAAGCGGACTTTATCAAAGGCGAAAGCCTGTCCTCTGCCGCGCTGTTGCTGCGGGCCGGTGTTCCCGGTGCCGAACGCGTGCTGGTGCGAACCCATTCAGACGACCTGACCCTGGCCACCGTGCTGGCAGTCAATCAACTGGGCCCTGTCGGCCATGTGGTCGCCCACTTCAATGAAAGCGAAATCGCCGCCCTTGCCAGCGCCTACGCGCCCAGCCTGGAATGCACCTCAAGCATGGCCATCGAGATGTTGGTACGCGCCTCCCAGGATCCGGGCTCATCCGCGGTCATCAATGAATTGCTGTGCGTGGGTCAAGGTGCCACCCAGTACCTGATGAAACTGCCCGAGACCTTTGAAGCCACGTTCGGCGATCTGTACGCACAGCTGAAAGAACAGCACAACGCGACCCTTATCGGCTACCGCGCCAAAGGCGCCCGACAGCCTTGGATCAATCCGCCCGGCACCACTCGCGTTGAGGGCGGCGAACTCTTCTACATCGCCTCCTCTCGCCTCAAGGAAATCACCAATGGGATGGTTTAAACAGTTGATGGGGCTTGAGGCCCCGAAAGCGAATACGGAATCGAAATGGACAGCCAACGAAACCCTGCCCGCCATCGGCCCGCTGGGCCTGGCATTGGGCAAAGGCGTGATGTTCGACACGACCCTGAAATTGTTGCTCGATGGCAACACCGATGTGGTCATCCCTGGCTCCCAGCAAGTCTGGAGCGCCGGCACCATTGATCTCGGGCAGTCGACCTGGCTGTCGCGCTATTACATGAACGACGAAGACTACTGGTTGCAAGTGCACACCACCGGCGACATTGCCGGACAGGTCGAGTCGGTGATCCTGTTCAATTACCTCAACTACATCACCATCAACAGTGAAGCGGAGCTGCGTCGACTGGCCGGCCCTGAAAGCTTGATCGGCCTGCCGACCTACACCCACAACGGTGTCGAATACACCCGCGAATGGGGCACCGAGAACGGCCAGACAGAACTGGTGGCGCTGAGCGAACACCTGAAAAACCCGGATGAGTCCTACAGCATCGAGCACCGTTCGATGCTGTATGCCCGCGAAACCGGCCTGACCGATCGCCGGGAATTCCTGCTGTTTTCCGTCGAAGAAGACGCCGAAGGCACCATCAGCTTGAGCACTTCGCTGGGCATTTCGTTGTACACCACTGACCTGAACACTTTTTAAATAAGGAAGAAGTCCATGCTTGAAGCGCTCTCCATCTCCCTGAACAAAGCCGCCGTGCTCGGGTTTGTGTTGTACATCCTCGGTGCCGCCGTATTGTTCGCGCTGTTCCAATTCATCTACACCCGAATCACCCCGCACAAAGAGTTCGAACTGATCCGTTCTGGCAACGTTGCGGCCTCGATCGCACTGGGTGGTGCCATCATCGGTTTCGCCATTCCGGCCAGCAATGTGATCGCCTACTCGATCAGCATTCTGGATTTCGTCGTCTGGGCAGTGATCGCCGCTTTCGTACAACTGCTGGCGTTTCTGGTGACCAGCCTGGTGCTTAAAGGCGCCTCTGAACGCATTAAAAAAGGTGAAATCGCTGCGGGTATCTATATCGCGGCAGTGGCCATCAGCGTCGGCATGTTGAACGCCGCCTGCATGACCCCTTCCCAGAACTGATTGCGCCACGGAGATCCCGATGAAACGAAGCAAGTACGTTCAGCTCTCGCTGGCCGCGTCGGTCGCCATGGCCATATCAGGCTGCGGGCAAGCGGAAAAAACCTACCCGGTGCAGAAGAAATACAACTTCCAGTCCGTTCAGCAGTGCGCCGATGAAAAGCTCCCGGTGGACGTCTGCTCTGACGCCTACATGAGCGCCATGGCCGAGCACCGCCGCATCGCGCCGGTCTACGACAACCAGGCCGATTGCGATGCCGACTTTGTCGCCGACTGGTGCCAACAGGATTCCGCCGGCAAGTTCATCCCCAAGCTGGGTGGTTTCGAACTGACTGCCGATGGCGAGGTAACACAATCCCAAGTGGACGCAGCCAAGGCTCAATTACCAGCCTCGGAAGCGAACAGTGGAGGCTCCGGGTTCTCCGGCACCAGCCTGCTGACCGGCCTGCTGATCGGCAACATGCTGAGCAGCAACCGCAACAGCTACTTCTCCGAGCCGGTCTACCGCTACCGCGATGATCGCGGCAACTATGGCTCCTCGACGCTCAACCAGCGGATTTCCAAAGGCTCAACCTTTACCAAGTCCAATCAGGCGAGGTATGGCAGCAGCAGCTACGCCGACTCAATCCGTTCCGGCAGCAAGCCGATGTCCGTTGCCTCATCCACCTCCCGTGGCGGCTTCGGCAGCAAAGCCAGCGCCCGCAGCGGTTGGGGCGGTTCAAGCAGCGCTGGCCGATCGAGCAGTTAAGGAACGGGCACCATGAAGAAGATCCTCTGCGCAGAGCGTCATGACTGGAAACAGACCGCCGAAAGTCTCGGCTTTCTGTTCCATACCATTGACGACGAACCCTATTGGGACGAGAGCGCGTATTACCAGTTCACGCTCAAACAGATCGAGAACGATCTCGAAGACCCGACCACCGAGATTCATGAGATGTGCATGGACCTGGTGGCCCGCGTGGTTCAGAGCGAGGAATTGCTGGAGCGCCTGAGCATTCCCGCACCATTCTTCGACATGGTTCGCACTTCATGGCTCGAAGGCCACCCGCACCTGTATGGACGCATGGATTTCTCCTACAACGGCAGCGGGCCGGCCAAATTGCTGGAACTCAACTACGACACGCCGACCAGCCTGTATGAGGCCGCGGCGTTTCAATGGGGCTGGTTGGAGCAATGCATCGAGCGCGGCTTGCTGCCCAAGCATGCCGACCAGTTCAACAGCATCGACACCAAGCTGCATCAGGCCTTTGCCCAACTGCAGCTCAAACGCCCCTTCTATTTCGCCTCGATGAAAGACTCGGTCGAAGACAAAGGCACCACCGACTACTTGCGCCTGATCGCGGAAAAGGTCGGCATCGAATCGCGGCACATCGATATCGAAGACATTGGCCTCACCAGCGATGGACGTTTCGTCGACCTCGAAGATCGCTGGATCCCTCATTTGTTCAAGCTGCATGCCTGGGAGTTCATCTTCCACGAGCCCTTCGGTGCAGCGATTGCCCAGAGCGATACACAGTTTTTCGAGCCGGCCTGGAAATCAATCATCTCCAACAAGGGCATCCTGCCGTTGCTGTGGGAGTTCAACAAAGATCACCCGAACCTGCTCGCGGCGCACCTGGATACCGACCCAGGCAAAGCGGTGCCTAAAGGTTGGGTGCGCAAACCGTTCTTCTCCCGGGAAGGCGCCAACATTGAGCTGCAAACCGCTGACGGTCTGATCGTGAAAGAGGACGGGCCCTACACCGACGCACCATTTATCCTTCAGGAGTTCGCCCCGCTGCCGAAGTTTGGCGACAGCTTTACGCTGGTGGGTTCCTGGGTTATCGGCGATCAAGCGGCCGGTATCGGCGTGCGGGAAGACAACAGTTTGATCACCAAGGATTCGAGCCGGTTTTTGCCGCACCTGATACTCGACTGACCCATCCATCGCCGGTGTGGACATAAGTACGATGTCCGCAAGACTTACGGCTGAAATACCGGATAATGGCGGCCATTCGTTTAGCCGTTATTCTGGTAATCCCCCATGGAAATCAAGGTCAACTTTCTCGACAACCTTCGACTTGAAGCCAAGTTCGATGACTTCACGGTGGTGGCCGATCAACCTATCCGCTACAAGGGCGATGGCTCGGCACCGGGTCCGTTCGATTACTTTCTGGCTTCATCGGCGTTGTGTGCGGCTTATTTCGTGAAGTTGTACTGCGACACTCGCAGTATTCCCACAGATAACATCCGCCTGTCGCAGAACAACATTGTTGATCCGGAAAACCGCTACAACCAGATTTTCAAGATCCAGGTCGAGTTGCCGGCGGACATCTCCGACAAGGACCGTCAGGGAATCCTGCGTTCCATCGACCGTTGCACCGTAAAAAAAGTGGTGCAAGCCGGGCCTGAGTTTGTGATCGAAGAAGTCGAAAACCTCGACGCCGATGCCCAGGCGTTGCTAATGCCTGCGTCCAGTTCAGAGGCGAGCACTTATATCGCAGGCAAGGATCTGCCGCTGGAGCAAACCATCGCCAATATGTCGGCCATTCTGGCGGACCTGGGCATGAAGATTGAAATCGCCTCGTGGCGCAATATCGTGCCCAATGTGTGGTCGCTGCACATCCGCGATGCGCACTCGCCGATGTGCTTTACCAACGGTAAGGGTGCGACCAAGGAAGGCGCGTTGGCGTCGGCGTTGGGCGAGTTTATCGAGCGACTCAACTGCAACTTCTTCTACAACGACCAGTTCTGGGGCGAAGACATCGCCAACGCAGCGTTTGTGCACTACCCGGACGAACGCTGGTTCATGCCTGGCCGTAAAGATGAGCTGCCAACTGAAATTCTCGACGAGTACTGCCTGAAGATTTACAACCGCGACGGCGAGCTGCGTGGTTCCCATCTGATCGATACCAACTCGGGCAATGAAGAGCGCGGCATCTGCTCGCTGCCGTACGTGCGCCAGTCGGATGGCGAGGTGGTGTATTTCCCGTCCAATCTGATTGAAAACCTGTTCCTGAGCAACGGCATGAGTGCCGGTAACACGCTGGCCGAAGCCCAGGTGCAGTGCCTGTCGGAGATCTTCGAACGTGCGGTAAAACGCGAAATCATCGAAGGCGAATTTGCCCTGCCGGATGTGCCCGCCCACGTGCTGGCGAAGTACCCCGGGATACTGGCCGGTATTCAGGCGCTGGAAGCGCAAGGGTTTCCCGTGCTGGTGAAGGATGCGTCCCTGGGAGGTGAATTCCCGGTGATGTGCGTCACGTTGATGAACCCGCGTACCGGCGGTGTGTTCGCCTCGTTCGGCGCGCATCCGAGCCTGGAAGTGGCGCTGGAACGCAGCCTGACCGAATTGCTGCAGGGCCGCAGCTTCGAAGGCCTCAACGACTTGCCCCAGCCGACGTTTGAAGGGCATGCGGTGACCGAGCCGAATAACTTCGTCGAGCACTTCATCGACTCCAGCGGCGTGGTGTCGTGGCGCTTCTTCAGTGCCAAATCGGATTACGAGTTCGTTGAGTGGGACTTCTCCGGCCAGGGTGAAAACTCGAACGCAGAGGAAGCCGCGACCTTGTTCGGCATTCTCGAAGGCATGGGCAAGGAAGTGTACATGGCGGTCTACGAGCATATCGGCGCGAAGGCGTGCCGCATCCTGGTGCCGAACTATTCGGAAATCTATCCCGCGGACGATCTGATCTGGGACAACACCAACAAAGCGCTGTTCTTCCGCACCGACATCCTGAACCTGCATCGCCTGGACGAAGACGAACTGAAAGCGCTGGTTGAGCGCCTGGTGGAAAGTGAGCTGGACGACTACACCGACATCACCTCCTTGATCGGCATCGAATTCGACGACAATACGGCTTGGGGTCAGCTGACGATCCTGGAGTTGAAGCTGCTGATTTATCTCGCCTTGCAGCAATTCGAAGAGGCGAAAGAGGCGGTGGAGATGTTCCTTCAGTACAACGACAACACGGTTGAGCGTGGCTTGTTCTACCAGGCCGTCAATGTGGTGCTGGAGATGAAGCTGGACGAAGACCTGGAACTGGAAGACTACGAGGCCAATTTCCGCCGGATGTTTGGCAACGAGCGGACGGATGCAGCAATCGGATCGGTGGACGGCAGCGTGCGCTTCCATGGCTTGACGCCGACCAGCATGAAACTGGAGGGGCTCGACAGGCACTTGCGACTGATCGACAGCTACAAGAAACTGCACTCGGCACGGGCCAATGTGACTGCTGTATTCAGTTAATAGCGCCCACAAAAAAGCGAAGCCAGATCACTGGCTTCGCTTTTTTATTACTTACTGTTTTTTAGAACGGGATATCGTCATCAAAGCTGTCGAAATCCGGAGCCGGCTGAGGAGCGGCCTGCTGCTGCTGTGGAGCCGGACGCGACTGTTGCGGTGCCGACTGCTGCGGACGCGGAGCCTGTTGGCGTGGAGCCGGGGCGGACTGCTGGTAGTTATTGCCCCCGCCTTGTTGGTCGCCCTGCTGTGGACGGCCGCCCAACAGTTGCATGGTGCCTTGCATGTCGACCACGATTTCAGTGGTGTAACGCTTGATACCGTCTTTCTCCCATTCGCGGGTCTGCAGCTTGCCTTCGATGTACACCTGCGAACCTTTGCGCAGGTATTCGCCGGCAATTTCGGCAACCTTGCCGAACATCGAAACACGGTGCCATTCGGTCTTCTCGACCTTCTGACCGGTTTGCTTGTCGGTCCATTGTTCGCTGGTCGCCAGACTCAGGTTGGTCACGGCGTTACCGTTAGGCAAGTAGCGAACTTCGGGATCCTGGCCGCAAGTGCCGACCAATATGACTTTGTTAACCCCACGGGCCATAACGTTCTCCTAGGCTACGCACGCTGCCTCGGCCGGGTTGTTCACCAGGCGCTCAAGGGTGGTGCGATCCAATAGTTCTGTGTCCAATTTGATGTAAATCGCCGCTTCATCTTCGACGATCACTGCATCTGTTACCCCTACGACGGCCTTCAGGCGCTCGACCAGACCCGCTTCGCGGATCGCCTCGGGCGACAACGGCAAGCGCAGGCTCGTGACGTAAGGTGGTTCGCGCATGGTAACAGCAAAGGCCAGCCAGAGGGCAGCCAGGCCGGCGCATCCGAGGAATACAACCGACAAACCGCCGTGCTGGAACATCCAGCCGCCGAGGATCCCGCCCAGTGCCGAACCGAGGAACTGACTGGTGGAATAAACCCCCATCGCTGTGCCCTTGCCGCCTGCGGGTGAAACCTTGCTGATCAGCGATGGCAAGGAGGCTTCCAGCAGATTGAACGCGGTGAAGAACACCACCGTACCAATCACCAGAGCCCGCAAGCTGTCGCCGAACTGCCAGAAGAATAGCTCAGTGAACATCAGCGTCACGACGGCACCGAGCAAAACTCGTTTCATTTTGCGTCGCTTCTCGCCGTAGATAATGAACGGGATCATGGCAAAGAAGGAAATCAGCAACGCGGTCAGGTACACCCACCAATGCTGCTCTTTGGGCAGCCCGGCTTTTTCGACCAGGGCCAGGGGCAATGCAACGAAGCTCGACATCAACATCGCGTGCAACACAAAAATACCCAGGTCCAGGCGCAGCAGGTCCGGATGCTTGAGTGTCGGTATCAGCGCCTGGCGCGCAACGCCGGACTCGCGGTGCTGCAACGGCCCGGTTGCACGCGGCACCATGAACATCACGATGACGATGCCGACCAGCGCCATGCCACCGGTGACGAAGAACAACCCGGACAGACCGAAGACACGGGTCAGCAACGGGCCTACAACCATGGCGACAGCGAACGACAGACCAATCGTCATGCCGATCATGGCCATGGCTTTGGTCCGATGCTGTTCCCGGGTCAGGTCTGACAGCAACGCCATCACCGCCGCGGAAATCGCCCCTGCGCCCTGCAGGATGCGTCCGGCGATGACGCCCCAGATCGAATCGGCATTGGCCGCCAGCACGCTGCCCAGGGCGAAGACGATCAGCCCCAGGTAAATCACCGGACGACGACCGATGCGGTCGGAAATGAAGCCGAAAGGAATCTGAAAGATCGCCTGGGTCAGGCCGTAAGCGCCAATCGCCAACCCGATGAGGGCCGGGGTCGCTCCCGCCAGGTCCATCCCATAGGTCGCCAGAACCGGCAACACCATGAACATGCCAAGCATACGGAAGGCGAACACCAGGGCCAGACCGCTTGCTGCGCGGGTCTCACTGCCACTCATGCGTTCGCTGTGGGGATCGTGCATGGAAAAACCTCATGTGAACCGGCGGCGATTCTACCAGTCCCATCGATTGACGGGGTATATCGCGACGCTATGACGCGTATAGATGACACAGTCTTCATGCAAGGCTGCGCGCCCCTCATTTGATAGTGTGCATCCATCCAGTATTTGGCCGTATACTCCTACGTTTTCGACGCCCGCCGAGCGAGGCCACTTTGGACAAGATCCTGATTCGTGGGGCCCGAACCCACAACCTGAAGAACATCGACCTGACCCTGCCACGGGACAAACTGATCGTCATCACCGGCTTGTCCGGATCCGGCAAGTCGTCCCTGGCCTTCGACACGCTGTACGCCGAAGGCCAGCGCCGTTATGTCGAATCGCTGTCGGCTTACGCCCGGCAATTCCTGTCGATGATGGAAAAACCTGACGTCGACACCATTGAAGGTCTGTCGCCAGCGATCTCCATCGAACAGAAGTCGACCTCGCACAACCCGCGCTCGACGGTTGGCACCATTACCGAAATCTACGACTACCTGCGCCTGCTCTACGCTCGCGTCGGTATTCCGCGCTGCCCGGATCACGACATTCCGCTGGAAGCCCAGACCGTCAGCCAGATGGTCGACCTGGTGCTGGCACAACCTGAGGGCAGCAAACTGATGCTGCTGGCCCCGGTGATCCGTGAGCGCAAAGGCGAACATCTTTCGGTCTTCGAAGAACTGCGCGCCCAGGGTTTTGTACGAGCCCGGGTCAACGGCAGATTGTGCGAGCTGGACGAACTGCCGAAGCTGGATAAACAGAAGAAGCATTCGATCGACGTCGTGGTCGACCGCTTCAAGGTCCGCGCTGATCTGCAACAACGCCTGGCCGAATCGTTCGAGACCGCGCTGAAACTGGCGGACGGTATCGCTCTTGTGGCGCCAATGGATGACGAGCCCGGCGAAGAAATCATCTTCTCCGCGCGCTTTGCCTGCCCGATCTGCGGCCACGCCATCAGCGAGCTGGAACCCAAGCTGTTTTCCTTCAACAACCCGGCCGGCGCCTGCCCGACCTGCGATGGCCTGGGGGTTAAACAGTTCTTCGATACCAAACGATTGGTGAACGGTGAACTGACCCTGGCCGAAGGTGCGATCCGCGGCTGGGACCGGCGCAACGTCTATTACTTCCAGATGCTTGGTTCGCTGGCCGCCCACTACAAGTTCAGCCTTGAAGTGCCGTTCAACGACCTGCCGGCCGATCAGCAGAAATTCATCCTGCACGGCAGCGGCTCGCAGAATGTCGACTTCAAGTACCTGAACGACCGTGGCGATATCGTCAAACGCTCGCACCCGTTCGAAGGCATCGTGCCAAACCTGGAACGCCGCTACCGCGAAACCGAATCGGCTTCGGTCCGTGAAGAACTGGCCAAATTCCTCAGCACCCAGCCCTGCCCCGATTGCCGTGGCACCCGTCTGCGTCGCGAGGCGCGGCACGTGTGGGTTGGCGAGAAGACCTTGCCGGCGGTAACCAATCTGCCAATTGGCGACGCGTGTGAATATTTCGGCGTACTGAAACTGACCGGCCGCCGTGGCGAAATTGCCGACAAGATTCTCAAGGAAATCCGCGAGCGTTTGCAGTTCCTGGTCAACGTTGGCCTGGACTATCTGTCACTGGATCGCAGTGCCGACACGCTGTCCGGCGGTGAGGCCCAGCGTATCCGCCTGGCCAGTCAGATTGGCGCCGGCCTCGTGGGGGTTCTGTATATCCTCGACGAACCGTCAATTGGCCTACACCAACGGGACAACGACCGGTTGCTGGGCACCCTCAAGCACCTGCGGGACATCGGTAACACGGTGATCGTGGTCGAGCACGACGAAGACGCGATTCGTCTGGCCGACTATGTGGTGGATATCGGCCCGGGCGCGGGGGTACACGGCGGGCATATCGTCGCCGAAGGTACGCCGGCCGAGGTCATGGCTCACCCTGATTCGCTGACCGGCAAGTACTTGTCGGGGCGAGTGAAGATCGCAGTGCCAGCCAAACGCACGCCGCGTAACAAGAAGTTGTCGCTGGCCCTCAAGGGCGCTCGCGGCAACAATTTGCGCAATGTCGATCTGGAGATTCCGATCGGCCTGTTGACCTGCGTGACGGGTGTTTCCGGCTCGGGCAAGTCAACGCTGATCAACAACACTCTGTTTCCTTTGAGCGCTACCGCACTCAATGGAGCAACGACCCTGGAAGCGGCTGCTCACGACAGCATTAAAGGCCTGGAACATCTGGACAAGGTTGTGGACATCGACCAGAGCCCGATCGGTCGCACGCCGCGTTCCAACCCCGCGACCTATACCGGGTTGTTCACGCCGATTCGCGAGTTGTTCGCCGGTGTGCCGGAATCGCGCTCCCGCGGTTACGGGCCGGGGCGTTTCTCCTTCAACGTGAAGGGCGGACGCTGCGAAGCTTGTCAGGGCGATGGCCTGATCAAGGTGGAAATGCACTTCCTGCCGGACATCTATGTCCCGTGCGACGTCTGCAAGAGCAAACGCTACAACCGCGAAACGCTGGAGATCAAGTACAAGGGCAAGAGCATCCACGAAACCCTCGAGATGACCATCGAGGAAGCCCGGGTGTTCTTCGACGCCGTTCCAGCTTTGGCGCGCAAGCTTCAGACGCTGATGGACGTAGGCCTTTCGTACATCAAGCTGGGGCAATCGGCGACGACGCTGTCCGGCGGTGAAGCCCAGCGGGTGAAACTGTCTCGCGAACTGTCCAAGCGTGATACTGGCAAGACCCTGTACATCCTCGATGAGCCGACCACCGGCCTGCACTTTGCGGATATCCAGCAACTGCTCGATGTGTTGCATCGTCTGCGCGACCACGGCAATACCGTGGTGGTGATCGAGCACAACCTGGACGTGATCAAGACCGCCGACTGGTTGGTGGACCTGGGGCCGGAGGGCGGTTCCAAGGGTGGGCAGATCATTGCCGTCGGAACGCCAGAGGAAGTGTCGGAGATGAAGCAGTCGCACACCGGCTTCTACTTGAAGCCGCTGCTGGAGCGTGATCGGGCCTGAATCCGGCTCCAAAAAAAGCCCCTGTCACTTGCTCAGTGACAGGGGCTTTTTGTATCGGTGCGATCAGGCGTGGGATTGCAGGTAGTTCTCGAGACCGATCAACTTGATCAGACCCATCTGCTTTTCAAGCCAGTAGGTGTGGTCTTCTTCGGTGTCATGCAATTGAACCCGCAGCATCTCGCGGCTGACATAGTCCTTGTGCTGCTCGCAGAGTTCAATGCCCTTGCAGAGCGCGGCGCGGACTTTGTATTCCAGGCGCAGGTCAGCGGCGAGCATGTCCGGCACAGTGGTGCCAACATCAAGGTCGTCCGGACGCATGCGAGGCGTGCCTTCGAGCATCAGAATACGACGCATCAGGGCATCAGCGTGCCCGGCTTCTTCTTCCATCTCGTGGTTGATACGTTCGTAGAGCTTGGTGAAACCCCAGTCCTCATACATCCGCGAATGGACGAAATATTGATCACGGGCTGCCAGTTCGCCTGTCAGCAACGTGTTGAGGTAATCGATTACGTCTGGGTGACCTTGCATCGCCCTACATCTCCCTGCTTGAAAGTCTGTAGTTTGAACCAACCTGACCGGAAGGTCACTCGCCCGACGCTATAAAAGCGAAGATATTCTGAGAAAAGCAGTTTAAATAACGCAAAAACCGCCCAAATGAGGGCGGTTCTGCTTATCGTTTAGACTTAGTTAAGCTGTACGTTGAGTGCCTTTGCGATTGCTTCTCCATACGCCGGGTCGGCCTTGAAGAAATGCTGCAATTGGCGATCAACCACATCGCTGGAAACACCAGCCATTGCGCCGGCAATGTTGTTGATCAGCAGCGTTTTCTGCTCATCGCTCATCAAGCGGAACAGCGCACCAGCGTGGCTGTAGTAGTCGGTATCTTCGCGATGATCGTAACGATCAGCCGCGCCACTCAAGGCCAAGGCAGGTTCCGCATAGCGCGGTGCCTGTTTTGGTGATTCCACATAGCTGTTCGGCTCGTAGTTCGGGGCTGCACCACCATTGCTGCCAAAGGCCATCGAACCGTCGCGCTGATAAGTATTAACCGGGCTGCGAGGTGCATTCACCGGGAGTTGCTGGTGGTTGGTTCCCACGCGGTAGCGGTGGGCATCAGCGTACGCGAACACACGACCTTGCAGCATGCGATCAGGCGATAAACCAACACCCGGCACCATGTTGCTCGGACCGAACGCCGCCTGCTCGACTTCAGCGAAGTAATTCAACGGATTACGGTTGAGCTCCAACTCACCCACTTCGATCAGCGGAAACTCTTTCTGCGACCAGGTTTTGGTCACGTCAAACGGGTTTTCGTAATGAGCCGCGGCTTGAGCCTCAGTCATGACTTGAATGTTGACGCTCCATTTCGGGAAGTCACCGCGCTCAATGGCGCCGAACAGATCACGTTGCGCGTAATCCGGGTCAGTACCGGCCAGACGTGCCGCTTCTGCAGGAGTGAGGTTCTTGATCCCTTGCCTGGTTTTGTAGTGCCACTTCACCCAGTGACGCTCGCCATTGGCGTTGATCAGGCTGTAGGTGTGGCTGCCGAAGCCATGCATGTGGCGATAGCCGTCTGGGATGCCACGGTCCGAGAACAGGATAGTGACCTGGTGCAACGCCTCAGGCGAATGCGACCAGAAATCCCACATCGCCTGCGCACTTTTCAGGTTGCTTTGCGGCAAGCGCTTTTGGGTGTGGATAAAGTCAGGGAATTTCAGCGGGTCGCGAATGAAGAACACTGGCGTGTTGTTACCAACGATGTCCCAGTTGCCTTCTTCTGTGTAGAACTTCAGGGCGAAACCGCGCGGATCACGCTCGGTGTCAGCCGAACCACGCTCGCCACCTACGGTGGAGAATCGCAAGAATGTCGGGGTTTGTTTGCCGACGGACTCAAACAGCTTGGCGCTGGTGTATTCGGTGATGTCGCGAGTCACGGTGAACGTACCGTACGCACCCGAACCTTTGGCGTGTACACGACGCTCAGGAATGTTTTCACGATTGAAGTGCGCAAGCTTCTCGATCAGGTGGAAATCGTCGAGCAGCAAAGGGCCACGAGGGCCGGCGGAGCGGGAATTCTGGTTGTCGGCGACAGGAGCGCCACTGGCGGTCGTAAGCGTTTTGTTTTGGCTCATGCGATCTCATCCTCTGTCAGTTTTGGAACTGCCGGCTAATCGGCGTGGGAGGGAGTATTGACCATCAATCATGACACCTACAAATTCATTAATTTGCAGACATCAATAGAAAAATACTACCAACAATCCCGCTCATATACTGAAGGCATGAACCGCAAAGAAGCTTGTACAAACAGCGCGTTTCTTACACGCACAAAAAACCGGGCACTAGGCCCGGTTCTTTGTTTCAGACTGACGTCTTACTCAGCGGATACAGCTTCACCGCCGACAGGACGATCAACCAACTCGACGTACGCCATAGGCGCGTTGTCGCCAGTGCGGAAGCCGCACTTGAGGATGCGCAGGTAGCCACCCTCACGGGTAGCGTAACGCTTGCCCAGGTCGTTGAAGAGCTTACCAACGATAGCTTTCGAACGAGTACGGTCGAAAGCCAGACGGCGGTTAGCCAGACTGTCTGTCTTGGCCAAAGTGATCAGCGGCTCAGCAACGCGACGCAGTTCTTTGGCTTTTGGCAGTGTAGTTTTGATCAGCTCGTGCTCGAACAGCGACACCGCCATGTTTTGAAACATGGCCTTGCGGTGCGAGCTGGTGCGGCTCAGGTGACGACCACTTTTACGATGACGCATGGTTCATTCCTTACCAAACACAACGTTCGGTGATTACGACGATCAGGCAGTCGCCTTGTCGTCCTTCTTAAGACTTGCAGGCGGCCAGTTGTCGAGGCGCATGCCGAGGGACAGACCGCGGGAGGCCAGAACGTCCTTGATTTCGGTCAAGGATTTCTTGCCAAGGTTCGGAGTCTTCAACAGCTCTACTTCGGTGCGCTGAATCAGGTCACCGATGTAGTAGATGTTTTCCGCCTTAAGGCAGTTAGCCGAACGTACAGTCAGTTCCAGATCGTCAACCGGGCGAAGCAGGATCGGATCGATCTCGTCTTCCTGCTCGACAACCACTGGCTCACTGTCACCTTTGAGATCGACGAACGCAGCCAACTGCTGTTGCAGGATGGTTGCAGCACGGCGGATAGCCTCTTCAGGATCCAGGGTACCGTTGGTTTCCAGATCAATAACCAGCTTGTCCAGGTTAGTACGCTGTTCGACACGGGCGTTTTCCACCACGTAAGCGATACGGCGAACCGGGCTGAACGAAGAGTCAAGCTGCAAGCGACCAATGCTGCGGCTTTCGTCTTCATCGCTCTGACGCGAGTCTGCCGGCTCATAACCACGACCACGAGCTACGGTGAGCTTCATGTTCAGGGCGCCGTTAGACGCCAGGTTAGCGATTACGTGATCGGGGTTAACGATCTCGACATCATGATCCAGCTGAATATCGGCAGCGGTAACCACCCCCGAACCCTTCTTCGACAAGGTCAGCGTAACTTCGTCTCGACCGTGCAGCTTGATAGCCAGACCTTTAAGGTTCAACAGGATTTCAATTACGTCTTCCTGTACACCTTCGATGGCGCTGTACTCATGGAGCACACCGTCAATCTCGGCCTCGACTACTGCACAGCCGGGCATTGAGGACAACAGGATGCGGCGCAGCGCGTTGCCCAGGGTGTGGCCAAAACCACGCTCGAGAGGCTCGAGAGTGATCTTGGCGCGGGTTGGACTGACAACCTGCACATCAATATGGCGGGGTGTCAGGAACTCATTTACCGAAATCTGCATGGATGCACCTATTTTCTAGCCCTTACTTGGAGTAGAGCTCGACAATCAGGCTTTCGTTGATGTCGGCGGACAGATCACTGCGAGCTGGAACGTTCTTGAAAACGCCCGACTTCTTCTCAGTGTCTACTTCTACCCATTCTACGCGGCCACGTTGGGCACACAGATCGAGAGCTTGGACAATGCGAAGTTGGTTCTTTGCTTTCTCGCGAACTGCAACCACGTCACCAGCACGAACCTGGTAAGACGGAACGTTTACGGTCTGACCGTTAACGCTGATCGACTTGTGCGATACCAGCTGACGGGATTCGGCACGAGTAGAGCCAAAACCCATACGGTATACAACGTTGTCCAGACGGCATTCGAGCAGCTGCAACAGGTTTTCGCCAGTTGCGCCTTTCTTGCCAGCAGCTTCTTTGTAGTAGCCGCTGAATTGACGCTCGAGAACGCCGTAGATACGACGGACCTTCTGCTTTTCACGCAGTTGGGTGCCGTAATCGGACTGGCGACCGCGGCGTTGGCCGTGGATACCAGGTGCTGCTTCGATGTTGCACTTCGATTCGATCGCGCGCACGCCGCTCTTCAGAAAGAGATCGGTGCCTTCGCGACGAGCGAGTTTGCATTTTGGACCAATGTAACGAGCCATTCTTTACAATCTCCTGGATTACACGCGGCGCTTCTTCGGCGGACGGCACCCGTTGTGCGGGATTGGCGTCACGTCGGTGATGCTGGCGATCTTGTAGCCACAGCCGTTCAAAGCGCGGACTGCGGATTCACGACCTGGGCCTGGACCTTTGACGTTAACGTCGAGGTTTTTCAGGCCGTATTCCAGCGCAGCTTGACCAGCACGTTCAGCAGCTACTTGAGCAGCGAACGGGGTGGACTTGCGGGAACCGCGGAAACCCGAACCACCGGAGGTAGCCCAGGAAAGAGCGTTGCCTTGACGGTCGGTGATGGTCACGATTGTGTTGTTAAAAGAAGCATGGATGTGGGCGATGCCATCAACCACTGTCTTTTTAACTTTTTTACGAGGACGAGCAGCAGGTTTAGCCATGATTAATTTCCTGTCGATTCGCTGGGGCGATTACTTGCGGATCGGCTTACGCGGACCTTTACGGGTACGCGCGTTAGTCTTCGTACGCTGACCGCGCACTGGAAGACCACGACGATGACGCAGACCGCGATAGCAACCGAGGTCCATCAAACGCTTGATTTTCATGTTGATTTCGCGACGCAGGTCACCTTCAGTGGTGAACTTCGCCACTTCGCCACGCAGCTGTTCAATCTGCTCGTCGCTCAGATCTTTGATCTTTGCGGCTGGGTTTACCCCAGTCACTGCACAAATTTTCTGTGCAGTAGTGCGACCAACACCATAGATGTAGGTCAGCGAGATAACAGTATGCTTGTTATCTGGAATGTTAACGCCTGCAATACGGGCCATTCAGTGGGACTCCAATTGACAGCTACCTACGCCCCGGAAGCCAAGAAATAGGGCGCGAGATAATATCGCTGTAATAACAAATAATCAACCCGGCAGCGCACTAGCTGCCGGGCTTGAAGCACAATCACACTCAGCCTTGGCGCTGTTTGTGACGCGGTTCCGCGCTGCAAATTACTCGAACAACACCTTCGCGGCGAATAATCTTGCAGTTACGGCACAGCTTTTTCACCGATGCACGAACTTTCATCACCAACTCCTCGAACCTTATGGGTACTCAGCGCAACATGCCGCTGCCGTAACCCTTCAGGTTGGCTTTCTTCATCAGGGATTCGTACTGGTGCGAAACGAGGTGCGATTGTACTTGGGACATGAAGTCCATCACAACCACGACGACGATCAGCAACGAGGTCCCGCCAAGGTAGAACGGAACGTTTGCCGCAACCACCAGGAACTGGGGCAACAGACACACGGCCGTCATATATAGAGCACCGAACAGGGTCAAACGAGTCAGAACGCCATCAATGTAGCGCGCAGACTGCTCTCCTGGACGGATGCCCGGAATAAAGGCACCGGACTTCTTCAGGTTTTCCGCTACGTCTTTCGGATTGAACATCAACGCCGTATAGAAGAAGCAGAAGAAAATAATCCCTGCACTAAACAGCAGAATATTCAACGGCTGACCAGGAGCGATCGACTGCGAGATGTCCTGCAGCCAGCCCATACCTTCAGACTGACCAAACCAGGTACCCAACGAAGCCGGGAACAGCAAAATGCTGCTCGCGAAAATGGCCGGAATAACACCGGCCATGTTCACCTTCAACGGCAAGTGGCTAGTCTGCGCAGCAAAGACCTTGCGGCCCTGCTGGCGCTTGGCGTAATGAACAGCAATACGACGCTGACCACGCTCAATGAACACCACGAAACCGATAATCGCTACTGCCAGCAAACCGATGGCAACCAGGGCAAAAATGTTGATATCACCCTGACGCGCAGACTCGAAAGACTGCCCGATCGCTCTCGGAAGACCGGCGACGATACCTGCGAAAATCAACATCGAGATACCGTTGCCAACACCACGCTCAGTAATCTGCTCACCCAGCCACATCATGAACATCGCACCAGCCACAAAAGTGGATACCGCGACGAAATGGAAGCCAAAGTCACCAGTGAACGAAACGCCCTGCCCCGCCAGACCAATGGACATGCCAATTGCCTGAACGAGAGCGAGAACGACAGTGCCGTAGCGGGTGTACTGAGCGATCTTGCGACGCCCAGCTTCACCTTCCTTCTTCAACTGCTCCAGCTGCGGGCTGACGGCGGTCATCAGCTGCATGATGATCGATGCCGAAATGTACGGCATGATCCCCAGTGCAAAGATGCTCATCCGCTCCAGCGCGCCGCCGGAAAACATGTTGAACAAGCTAAGAATGGTCCCCTCATTCTGTCGAAACAGGTCCGCGAGTCGGTCCGGGTTGATACCTGGAACCGGGATGTGTGCGCCTATTCGGTAGACGATAATCGCCAAGAATAGAAAACGCAGACGAGCCCAGAGTTCAGACATACCGCCTTTGCCGAGCGCAGAGAGAGCACCTTGCTTAGCCATTTATTCCTCGAACTTGCCGCCAGCTGCTTCGATAGCCGCACGCGCACCTTTGGTGGCGCCGATTCCCTTTCCGATGGTGACAGCGCGAGTAACTTCGCCGGACAGCATGATTTTCACACGCTGAACGTTGACGTTGATCACGTTGGCATCTTTCAGGGACTGCACGGTGACGATGTCGCCTTCCACTTTAGCCAGCTCGGACAAACGCACTTCTGCGCGATCCATGGCTTTCAGGGAAACGAAACCGAACTTCGGCAGGCGACGATGCAGCGGCTGTTGACCGCCTTCAAAGCCTGGAGCAATGGTGCCACCGGAGCGGGAGGACTGACCTTTGTGGCCACGGCCACCGGTCTTACCCAAACCACTACCGATACCACGGCCCGGACGATGCTTTTCGCGACGGGAACCCGGCGCTGGACTCAGATCATTGAGTTTCATCGATTAACCCTCGACACGCAGCATGTAGTAAGCCTTGTTGATCATCCCGCGATTCTCGGGAGTATCAAGCACTTCTACAGTGTGACCGATGCGACGCAGACCCAGACCCTTAACGCACAGTTTGTGGTTAGGGATGCGGCCGGTCATGCTTTTGATCAGCGTAACTTTAACGGTAGCCATGATCAGAAGATCTCCTTGACGCTTTTGCCACGCTTGGCGGCAATGGATTCAGGAGACTGCATAGCTTTCAAACCTTTGAAAGTGGCGTGAACCACGTTTACCGGGTTAGTCGAGCCGTAGCACTTGGCCAGAACGTTCTGAACGCCAGCAACTTCGAGAACAGCACGCATAGCGCCGCCAGCGATGATACCGGTACCTTCAGAAGCAGGCTGCATGTACACCTTCGAAGCGCCATGGGCGGACTTCATTGCGTACTGCAGAGTGGTGCCGTTCAGATCAACTTGGATCATGTTGCGGCGAGCAGCTTCCATTGCCTTCTGGATCGCAGCAGGCACTTCACGCGACTTGCCACGGCCGAAGCCAACACGCCCTTTACCATCACCAACCACGGTCAACGCGGTGAAAGTGAAGATACGGCCGCCTTTAACGGTTTTGGCTACGCGGTTAACTTGAACCAGCTTCTCGATGTAGCCTTCGTCGCGCTTTTGGTCGTTATTTGACATAACTTAGAACTCCAGCCCAGCTTCACGAGCAGCATCAGCCAGCGCCTTGACGCGACCGTGGTACTTGAAGCCAGAGCGGTCGAAAGCCACCTGCGAGACGCCAGCGGCTTTAGCACGCGTAGCGACCAGCTGGCCAACCTTAGTGGCCGCGTCGATGTTGCCAGTGGCGCCATCACGCAGTTCTTTATCCAAAGTCGAGGCACTTGCCAGGACTTTGTTGCCGTCGGCCGAAATGACCTGGGCGTAGATGTGCTGCGACGAGCGGAACACGCAGAGACGCACGACTTCGAGTTCGTGCATTTTCAGGCGTGCTTTGCGAGCGCGACGCAGTCGAGTAACTTTTTTGTCGGTCATTTGCTATGCCCTACTTCTTCTTGGCTTCTTTACGACGGACGACTTCGTCCGCGTAGCGCACACCTTTGCCTTTGTACGGCTCTGGTGGACGGAAGTCGCGGATCTCGGCGGCCACTTGACCTACCAGCTGCTTATCGATGCCCTTGATCAGGATATCGGTCTGGCTAGGAGTCTCAGCGGTGATGCCTTCCGGCAGTTCATAATCCACTGGGTGCGAGAAGCCAAGAGCCAGGTTCAGCACTGTGCCTTTTGCTTGCGCTTTGTAACCAACACCGACCAGCTGGAGCTTGCGCTCGAAGCCTTGGCTTACGCCTTGGACCATGTTGTTAACCAACGCACGAGTGGTACCAGCCATTGCGCGAGTCTGTTGATCGCCATTGCGAGCAGCAAAACGCAGCTCACCAGCTTCTTCAACAATCTCAACGGACGAATGGATGTTCAGTTCGAGAGTACCCTTGGCACCCTTCACCGAAAGCTGTTGGCCTGCGAATTTGACTTCGACACCGGCTGGCAGCTTAACGGGGTTCTTAGCGACGCGTGACATGCTTATCCCCCCTTAGAACACAGTGCAAAGAACTTCGCCGCCGACACCGGCAGCGCGCGCAGCACGATCCGTCATCACACCTTTGTTGGTGGAGACGATAGACACACCGAGACCGCCACGAACTTTTGGCAGATCATCGACGGACTTGTACTGACGCAGGCCTGGACGGCTAACGCGCTTCACTTCTTCGATGACCGGACGGCCTTCGAAGTACTTCAGCTCGATGGACAGCAGTGGTTTGATTTCGCTGCTGATCTGATAACCCGCAATGTAACCTTCGTCCTTCAGGACTTTGGCAACAGCTACCTTCAAAGTAGAAGATGGCATGCTTACGACGGACTTTTCAGCCATCTGGGCATTACGGATTCGAGTTAGCATGTCCGCTAACGGGTCCTGCATACTCATGGGCTAGACGCTCCTAATACACAAAAAATTAGCCTTGCGGCTACTACGTGTCGCCGAGCACATCCGCGCGAAAAAAGCACGGGCTCAGGCGAGCCGGGTATTCTAGACACACCCCACAAATGAATCAAGCCCCAATAGGGGCTTGATTCAAGTTCAAGGTCACCGATGGTCAGGATCTTGCGATCCCGAACACCGAGACTTTGATAGTGCTTACCAGCTGGCTTTAACCAGACCAGGTACGTCACCACGCATAGCAGCTTCACGCAGTTTGTTACGGCCGAGGCCGAACTTGCGGTAAACGCCGTGTGGACGACCGGTCAGGCGGCAGCGGTTACGCATGCGCGAGGCGCTTGCGTCACGTGGCTGCTTCTGCAGAGCTACTGTAGCTTCCCAACGCGCTTCTGGACTTGCGTTCAGATCAACGATGATAGCTTTCAGTGCTGCACGCTTTTTGGCGTACTTGGCAACCGTGAGCTGACGCTTCAGCTCGCGGTTTTTCATGCTCATCTTGGCCATTTTCCTACTCCAATCAGTTGCGGAACGGGAATTTGAAAGCGCGCAGCAGAGCGCGACCTTCATCATCGTTCTTGGCAGTGGTGGTCAGGGTAATGTCCAGACCGCGGAGAGCATCGATCTTGTCGTAGTCGATTTCCGGGAAGATGATCTGCTCTTTAACGCCCATGCTGTAGTTACCACGACCATCGAAGGACTTGGCATTCAGGCCGCGGAAGTCGCGAACCCGAGGCAGGGAGATCGACAGCAGACGATCCAGGAATTCATACATACGCTCACGGCGCAGAGTCACTTTGACGCCGATCGGCCAACCTTCACGGACTTTAAAGCCAGCGATGGATTTCCGAGCGTAAGTCACAACGACTTTCTGACCGGTGATCTTTTCCAGGTCAGCAACAGCGTGCTCGATGACTTTCTTGTCACCGACTGCTTCGCCCAGACCCATGTTCAGGGTGATTTTGGTAACGCGTGGAACTTCCATCACGTTCGAAAGCTTAAGTTCTTCCTTAAGCTTCGGTGCGATTTCCTTCCAGTAAATCTCTTTTAGTCGTGCCATGGTCTTCTACCTAGCAGTGTTCAAGCATCAACCGCTTTTTGGGTCGACTTGAAGACACGAATTTTCTTGCCGTCTTCTACTTTGAAACCAACGCGATCAGCCTTGTTGGTTTCGCCGTTGAAAATGGCGACGTTAGAAGCGTCCAGTGGAGCTTCTTTTTCGACGATACCGCCTTGTACGCCCGACATCGGGTTAGGCTTGGTATGACGCTTAACCAGGTTCAGACCACCGATAACCAGACGGTTATTAGCGAGAACCTTAAGCACCTTACCGCGCTTACCTTTGTCTTTGCCGGCGATCACGATGATCTCGTCGTCACGACGAATCTTTTGCATGTCGGATCTCCTTACAGCACTTCTGGGGCGAGCGAGACGATCTTCATGAACTTCTCAGTACGAAGTTCACGGGTCACTGGCCCAAAGATACGGGTGCCGATCGGCTCTTGCTTGTTGTTCAGAAGAACAGCAGCGTTGCCATCAAAGCGGATAATGGAGCCATC
Source organism: Pseudomonas sp. GM79 (assembly GCF_000282495.1). GTDB lineage: Bacteria > Pseudomonadota > Gammaproteobacteria > Pseudomonadales > Pseudomonadaceae > Aquipseudomonas. The sequence continues at coordinate 25,919 of NZ_AKJE01000080.1, read as the reverse complement.
AGCACGACGTACGCCGTGACGAGTGCGGACTACAACAGCAGTCATCACTTGGCCTTTTTTCACTTTACCGCGAGGAATTGCTTCCTTCACGGTAACTTTGATGATGTCACCGATACCAGCGTAACGACGATGGGAGCCACCCAGCACCTTGATGCACATAACACGGCGAGCGCCAGAGTTATCGGCCACATCGAGCATGGATTGAGTCTGAATCATATAATTTCTCCGACCCCTAGTCCTTAGACTTCCACAGCGCGTTCGAGAACATCAACCAGCGCCCAAGACTTGGTCTTGGCCAAAGGACGAGTTTCACGAATAGTGACTTTGTCGCCGATGTGGCACTGATTGGTTTCGTCGTGCGCGTGCAGCTTAGTCGAACGCTTAACGTATTTACCGTAGATCGGGTGCTTAACGCGACGCTCGATCAGAACGGTGATGGTCTTGTCCATTTTGTCGCTGACAACACGGCCAGTCAGCGTACGGACGGTTTTTTCGGCTTCAGCCATGATTACTTACCTGCCTGCTGTTTGAGCACAGTCTTCACGCGAGCGATGTCACGCTTAACTTGCCGGAGCAGGTGAGACTGCCCCAACTGGCCAGTTGCTTTCTGCATCCGCAGATTGAACTGGTCGCGCAGCAGGCCGAGCAGTTGCTCGTTAAGCTGCGGCGCGTCTTTTTCACGAAGTTCATTCGCTTTCATCACATCACCGTCCGTTTAACAAAAGCGGTGGCGAGCGGCAGCTTTGCAGCAGCCAAGGCAAAAGCCTCACGCGCCAGCTCTTCAGAAACGCCCTCGATTTCATACAGGACTTTGCCTGGCTGAATCTGGGCAACCCAGTACTCCACACTACCCTTACCTTTACCCATCCGAACTTCGAGTGGCTTTTTGGAAATAGGCTTGTCCGGGAATACACGGATCCAGATCTTGCCGCCACGTTTAACGTGACGGGTCAGTGCACGACGCGCTGACTCAATCTGACGAGCGGTGAGACGACCACGAGCTACAGACTTCAGCGCGAACTCGCCGAAGCTGACTTTGCTACCGCGCTGAGCCAGACCACGGTTGTGGCCTGTCATCTGCTTGCGGAACTTCGTACGCTTTGGTTGCAACATTTGGCGTACCCCTTACTTAGCAGCTTTTTTACGAGGCGCTGGTGCTTGTGGTTTCAGTTCTTCTTGGCGACCACCAATTACTTCGCCTTTGAAGATCCAAACCTTTACACCGATCACACCGTAAGTGGTGTGAGCTTCGTAGTTGGCATAGTCGATGTCGGCACGCAGGGTGTGCAGTGGCACACGACCTTCGCGATACCATTCAGTACGTGCGATTTCAGCACCGCCGAGACGACCGCTCACTTGGATTTTGATGCCTTTGGCACCAATGCGCATGGCGTTCTGAACAGCGCGCTTCATAGCGCGACGGAACATTACGCGACGCTCCAGCTGCTGAGCTACGCTCTGCGCAACCAGCATACCGTCGAGCTCCGGCTTACGGATCTCTTCGATATTGATGTGCACAGGCACACCCATTTGCTTGGTCAGGTCCTGACGCAGTTTCTCAACATCTTCACCTTTCTTCCCGATAACGATACCTGGACGAGCGGTGTGGATGGTGATACGTGCAGTCTGAGCCGGACGATGGATATCGATACGGCTTACGGACGCGCTTTTTAGTTTGTCTTGGAGATACTCACGCACCTTCAGATCAGCGAACAAATAGTCCGCATAAGTCCGACCGTCTGCGTACCAGACGGAGGTGTGCTCCTTGACGATTCCCAGGCGAATGCCAATGGGATGTACTTTCTGACCCATCTCTTCGACTCCGTTACTTGTCAGCAACCTTGACAGTGATATGGCAAGACCGCTTGACGATGCGATCAGCACGGCCTTTGGCACGTGGCATGATTCGCTTCAGCGAACGCCCTTCGTTGACGAAAACGGTGCTGACCTTCAGGTCATCAACGTCTGCGCCTTCGTTATGCTCGGCGTTGGCTACGGCCGACTCCAGCACTTTCTTCATGATCTCGGCGGCTTTCTTACTGCTGAAAGCCAACAGGTTGAGCGCTTCGCCCACCTTCTTCCCGCGGATCTGGTCGGCGACCAAGCGGGCTTTCTGGGCGGAGATTCGAGCGCCCGACAACTTAGCGGCTACTTCCATCGTTCCTTACCCCTTAACGCTTGGCTTTCTTGTCTGCCACGTGCCCACGATATGTGCGGGTACCGGCAAACTCGCCCAGTTTGTGGCCGACCATGTCTTCGTTCACGAGAACTGGAACATGTTGACGACCGTTATGCACAGCAATGGTCAAACCGACCATTTGTGGCAGGATCATGGAACGGCGCGACCAGGTCTTAACTGGTTTGCGATCGTTCTTTTCCGCCGCCACTTCGATCTTCTTCAGTAGGTGAAGATCAATAAAAGGACCTTTTTTCAGAGAACGTGGCACTGTCGTATCCCTCTATTTACTTGCGACGACGGACGATCATTTTGTCGGTACGCTTATTACCACGAGTCTTCGCGCCCTTAGTCGGGAAGCCCCATGGCGATACCGGATGACGACCACCAGAGGTACGACCTTCACCACCACCATGCGGGTGGTCAACCGGGTTCATGGCAACACCACGAACGGTTGGGCGAACGCCACGCCAGCGTTTGGCACCAGCTTTACCCAGCGAACGCAGGCTGTGCTCGGAGTTCGAGACTTCACCCAGGGTCGCGCGGCATTCAGCCAGCACTTTACGCATCTCACCAGAACGCAGACGCAGGGTCACGTAGACACCTTCACGAGCGATCAGCTGAGCCGAAGCACCAGCGGAACGAGCGATTTGCGCGCCTTTACCTGGCTTCAATTCGATGCCGTGTACGGTGCTACCAACTGGAATGTTACGCAGTTGCAGAGCGTTGCCCGGCTTGATCGGCGCCAAAGCACCTGCGATCAGCTGGTCACCAGCACTCACGCCCTTAGGGGCGATGATGTAGCGACGCTCGCCATCTGCGTACAGCAGCAGAGCGATGTGAGCAGTACGGTTTGGATCGTATTCAATACGCTCGACAGTGGCAGAGATGCCATCTTTGTCGTTGCGACGGAAATCGACCAGACGATAATGCTGCTTATGGCCACCACCGATGTGACGAGTGGTAATACGACCATTGTTGTTACGACCACCAGTCTTCGATTTTTTCTCGAGCAGCGGTGCGTGAGGAGCGCCTTTATGCAGCTCCTGGTTGACCACCTTGACCACAAAACGGCGGCCAGGGGAAGTCGGTTTGCATTTAACGATTGCCATGATGCACCCCTTCCTTACTCAGCACTGCTGCTGAAATCGAGATCTTGGCCTGGCTGAAGGGAGATAACTGCCTTCTTCCAGTCATTACGCTTGCCCAGACCGCGAGCAGTGCGCTTGCTCTTACCCAGAACATTCAGGGTAGTAACACGCTCTACTTTCACGCTGAACAGGCTTTCGACGGCCTTCTTGATTTCCAGCTTGGTTGCGTCAGTTGCAACCTTGAAAACGAACTGGCCTTTCTTGTCAGCCAGAACCGTAGCCTTCTCGGAAACGTGCGGGCCAAGCAGAACTTTAAATACGCGTTCCTGGTTCATCCCAGCAGCTCCTCGAATTTCTTCACGGCCGACACGGTGATCAACACCTTGTCGTATGCGATCAGACTAACTGGATCGGAACCTTGCACGTCACGTACATCAACGTGTGGCAGGTTGCGAGCAGCCAGGTACAGGTTCTGATCAACCACTTCAGACACGATCAAGACGTCAGTCAAGCCCATGCCGGTCAGTTTGTTCAGCAGATCTTTGGTCTTCGGTGCATCAACAGCGAAGTCCTGAACCACAACCAGACGATCAGTACGCACCAGCTCAGCAAGGATGGAACGCATTGCTGCGCGATACATCTTCTTGTTCAGCTTCTGGGTGTGATCCTGAGGACGAGCTGCGAAAGTGGTACCGCCGCCACGCCAGATTGGGCTACGGATAGTACCGGCACGAGCACGGCCAGTACCTTTCTGACGCCATGGGCGCTTACCGCCACCACGAACGTCGGAACGGGTCTTTTGCTGCTTGCTACCTTGACGGCCGCCGGCCATGTAGGCCACGACTGCTTGGTGAACCAGCGTCTCGTTGAATTCGCCGCCAAATGTCAGTTCGGAAACTTCGATCGCTTGAGCGTCATTTACATTTAATTGCATGTCAGCTTCCCCTTAACCGCGAGCCTTGGCTGCTGGACGTACAACCAAGTTGCCGCCAGTAGCGCCAGGAACAGCGCCCTTGACCAACAACAGATTGCGTTCAGCGTCCACGCGCACTACTTCGAGGGACTGCACGGTCACGCGCTCAGCGCCCATATGACCGGACATTTTTTTGCCCTTGAATACACGACCAGGAGTCTGGCACTGGCCGATAGAGCCTGGAACGCGGTGGGACACGGAGTTACCGTGGGTATTATCTTGCCCGCGAAAGTTCCAACGCTTGATCGTACCCTGGAAGCCTTTACCTTTGGACTGACCGGTTACATCAACCAGTTGACCAGCAGCGAAGATTTCAGCGTTGATCAGATCGCCGGCCTGGTACTCGCCTTCTTCAAGGCGGAATTCCATTACGGTACGACCAGCGGCAACGTTCGCTTTAGCGAAGTGGCCAGCCTGAGCAGCTGTAACACGCGAAGCACGACGCTCGCCTACAGTGACTTGCACTGCACGATAGCCATCGGTCTCTTCAGTTTTGAACTGGGTGACGCGATTCGGCTCGATCTCAATGACCGTGACCGGAATGGAGACACCTTCTTCGGTGAAAATACGGGTCATACCGCATTTACGACCGACTACACCAATAGTCATGTTGTAAACCTCATGAGTGTACGGGGCTTTCACCCGCTATGGCCGCCCATTTCAGAGCGTTACACGACTAAGACCGAGTCTTAGCCGAGGCTGATCTGCACTTCCACACCGGCCGCAAGATCAAGCTTCATAAGTGCATCAACGGTTTTATCCGTTGGCTGGACGATGTCCAGAACGCGCTTATGAGTACGGATCTCGTACTGGTCACGCGCGTCTTTGTTGACGTGCGGGGAGACCAGAACGGTGAACCGCTCTTTACGGGTAGGCAGTGGAATTGGACCACGCACTTGAGCACCAGTACGTTTCGCGGTTTCCACGATTTCCTGGGTGGATTGGTCGATCAGGCGATGGTCAAAAGCCTTCAACCTGATACGGATTTGCTGATTTTGCATTGGATTTCAGACTCCGGCTGCTATTCCCACCGAGCGCAATACGCCCGTTAAAAGGAGGCGCAATTCTATAGACGCCCCATATAGGTGTCAACCCAATAAAAAAGCCCCCGCTAAGCGGGGGCTTTCTCAACTCATCGAAGCTTACTCAAAAAAGCGCTTACTCGATGATTTTGGCTACGACGCCAGCGCCGACGGTACGACCGCCTTCACGGATAGCGAAACGCAGACCGTCTTCCATTGCGATGGTCTTGATCAGGGTGACAACCATTTTGATGTTGTCGCCTGGCATTACCATTTCAACGCCTTCCGGCAGTTCGCAGTTACCAGTCACGTCAGTAGTACGGAAGTAGAACTGTGGACGGTAGCCTTTGAAGAACGGAGTGTGACGACCGCCTTCTTCTTTGCTCAGAACGTAGACTTCGGCTTCGAACTTGGTGTGCGGCTTAACCGAACCCGGCTTAACCAGAACCTGGCCACGCTCAACGTCGTCACGCTTGGTACCACGCAGCAGAACGCCGCAGTTCTCGCCAGCACGACCTTCGTCGAGCAGCTTACGGAACATTTCAACACCGGTGCAGGTGGTGACGGTAGTGTCACGCAGACCAACGATTTCCAGTGGATCCTGAACCTTGACGATACCGCGCTCGATACGGCCAGTTACAACAGTACCGCGACCGGAGATCGAGAATACGTCTTCGATTGGCATCAGGAACGGCTTGTCGATAACACGGACCGGATCCGGGATGTAGCTGTCCAGAGTCTCAACCAGTTTACGAACGGCAGTGGTGCCCATTTCGTTGTCGTCTTGGCCGTTCAGAGCCATCAGAGCCGAACCGATGATGATCGGAGTGTCGTCACCTGGGAAGTCGTAAGTGCTCAGCAGATCGCGCACTTCCATCTCAACCAGTTCCAGCAGCTCAGCGTCGTCAACCATGTCAGCCTTGTTCAGGAAGACAACGATGTACGGAACGCCAACCTGACGGGACAGCAGGATGTGCTCACGGGTTTGTGGCATCGGACCATCAGCGGCCGAGCAAACCAGGATAGCGCCGTCCATCTGAGCAGCACCGGTGATCATGTTCTTCACATAGTCAGCGTGACCTGGGCAGTCAACGTGAGCGTAGTGACGGATCAGCGAGTTGTATTCAACGTGCGCAGTGTTGATGGTGATACCACGAGCCTTTTCTTCCGGAGCGCTGTCGATTTTGTCGAAAGCAACAACGGCCGAACCGAAAACTTCGGAGCAGACGCGAGTCAGAGCAGCGGTCAGCGTGGTTTTACCGTGGTCGACGTGACCGATGGTGCCAACGTTGACGTGCGGGAGGGTACGGTCAAATTTTTCTTTAGCCACGACAATTAACTCCTAGCCTAAAGGGGCTGAATCAGCCTTGTTTTTTGGTAACAGTTTCGACGATATGCGACGGAGCTGTATTGTATTTTTTGAATTCCATAGAGTAGCTTGCGCGACCTTGGGACATGGAACGGACGTCGGTCGCATAACCGAACATCTCACCCAGCGGCACTTCGGCGCGAATCACTTTGCCGGAGACCGTGTCTTCCATACCCAGGATCATGCCGCGACGACGGTTAAGGTCGCCCATCACGTCACCCATATAGTCTTCAGGCGTAACAACCTCTACCGCCATGATCGGCTCAAGCAACTCACCACCGCCCTTCTGGGCCAGTTGCTTGGTTGCCATGGAAGCAGCCACTTTAAACGCCATCTCGTTGGAGTCGACGTCGTGGTAGGAACCATCAAACACGGTAGCCTTCAGGCCGATCAGCGGATAGCCGGCAACAACGCCGTTCTTCATCTGCTCTTCGATACCCTTCTGGATAGCCGGGATGTATTCCTTAGGAACCACACCACCCACTACTTCGTTCAGGAATTGCAGACCTTCCTGACCTTCGTCAGCAGGAGCAAAACGAATCCAGCAGTGACCGAACTGGCCACGACCGCCGGACTGGCGAACGAACTTGCCTTCAATCTCGCAGCTCTTCGTGATGCGCTCACGGTACGAAACTTGAGGCTTACCGATGTTGGCTTCGACGTTGAACTCACGGCGCATCCGGTCAACCAGGATGTCCAGGTGCAACTCGCCCATGCCGGAGATGATCGTTTGACCAGTCTCTTCATCAGTCTTGACGCGGAAAGATGGATCTTCCTGAGCGAGCTTGCCCAGAGCGATACCCATTTTTTCCTGGTCGTCCTTGGTCTTAGGCTCTACGGCAACCGAAATAACCGGCTCCGGGAAGTCCATGCGAACCAGGATGATTGGCTTGTCAGCGTTGCACAAAGTTTCACCAGTGGTGACGTCCTTCATGCCGATCAAGGCCGCGATGTCACCAGCGCGTACTTCCTTGATTTCTTCACGGGCGTTTGCGTGCATTTGCACCATACGACCCACGCGCTCTTTCTTGCCTTTAACCGAGTTGATCACGCCGTCGCCGGAGGCCAACACGCCCGAGTAAACTCGAACAAAGGTCAAGGTACCCACGAATGGGTCGGTAGCGATCTTGAACGCCAGAGCCGAGAACGGCTCGCTGTCGTCTGCGTGACGCTCCATTTCCTTGGTCTCGTCATCCGGGTCAGTACCCTTGATGGCAGGAATGTCGGTAGGAGCAGGCAGGTAGTCGATCACGGCATCGAGAACCAGGGGAACACCCTTGTTCTTGAAGGAAGAACCGCAAACAGCCAGAACGATCTCACCAGCGATTGTACGCTGACGCAGAGCGGCCTTGATTTCCGCGTTGGTGAGTTCTTCACCTTCGAGGTACTTGTTCATCAGCTCTTCGCTGGCTTCGGCCGCAGCCTCAACCATGTTGCCGCGCCACTCGTCAGCCAGCTCCTGCAGCTCAGCAGGGATAGGCTTGCGAACTGGAACCATGCCTTTGTCAGCGTCATTCCAGTAAACAGCTTCCATGGACATCAGATCGATCTGACCCTGGAAGTTGTCTTCGGAACCGATGGCCAACTGGATTGGCACCGGAGTGTGACCCAGACGCTGCTTGATCTGACCGATCACGCGCAGGAAGTTCGCACCAGCACGGTCCATCTTGTTTACGTAAACAAGACGTGGAACGCCGTATTTGTTGGCTTGACGCCATACGGTTTCCGACTGAGGCTCAACACCCGAGGTGCCGCAGAACACAACGACCGCGCCATCGAGAACACGCAGGGAACGCTCAACTTCAATAGTGAAGTCAACGTGGCCCGGGGTGTCGATGACGTTGAAGCGGTATTGGTCCTTGTGCTGCTTCTCGGAACCCTGCCAGAAGGCGGTGATTGCAGCAGAAGTAATGGTAATACCACGCTCCTGCTCCTGCACCATCCAGTCTGTGGTCGCGGCGCCGTCATGCACCTCGCCCATTTTGTGACTTTTGCCAGTGTAAAAAAGGACGCGCTCGGTGGTGGTGGTTTTACCAGCATCCACGTGAGCAACGATACCAATGTTACGGTAGCGGTTAATCGGTGTAGTACGAGCCATAAAGCCCTCGCAAAATTAGTGACGCTAAAATTAGAAGCGGTAGTGCGAGAAAGCCTTGTTGGCTTCAGCCATACGGTGCACGTCTTCACGCTTCTTAACTGCAGCACCTTTGCCTTCGGCAGCGTCCAACAGTTCGCCAGCCAAACGCAGAGCCATAGACTTCTCGCCGCGCTTACGGGCGAAGTCTACCAACCAGCGCATTGCCAGAGCGTTACGACGGGACGGACGAACTTCGACCGGAACCTGGTAAGTAGCACCGCCTACACGGCGCGACTTTACTTCGACCAGCGGAGCGATGGCGTCGAGAGCTTTCTCGAAGATTTCCAGGGGATCGCTGTTCTTGCGTTCTTTAACCTTTTCCAGCGCGCCATAAACGATACGCTCGGCAACGGCTTTCTTGCCGCTTTCCATAACGTGGTTCATGAACTTGGCCAGGATTTGGCTGCCGTATTTTGGATCGTCAAGCACTTCGCGCTTGGCTGCTACGCGTCTTCTTGGCATGGATAAGCCCTCAAACGGTCTTCAGGTTCGCTCGGAATCGGTGCCCTTTCGGGACGCCTCCGACCTTACTCTTATCGACTCAGAAAAATAGAAAATCAGTTTTTACAAAAAGCCACTACTACTTAGGCTTCTTGGTACCGTACTTCGAGCGACCCTGGTTACGACCTTTAACGCCGGAAGTATCCAAAGAACCGCGTACGGTGTGGTAACGAACACCTGGCAAGTCTTTTACACGACCGCCGCGGATCAGTACCACGCTGTGTTCTTGCAGGTTGTGGCCTTCACCGCCGATGTACGAGGAAACCTCGAAACCGTTGGTCAGACGCACACGGCATACTTTACGCAGTGCCGAGTTAGGTTTTTTCGGCGTGGTGGTATACACACGGGTGCATACGCCACGACGTTGCGGGCAGTTCTGCAGCGCAGGCACGTCGGATTTCTCGACGATACGCTTACGCGGCTGACGTACCAGCTGGTTGATAGTTGCCATCTACTAGCTCCACTGTTGTCTTGCGACGCTATTGTCTTGCAAGAAAAGCAAAATGGCAGGAACGAATTCCCGCCAAATTTAGGGGTACAAGAGTCTAAAGAGGATCTTGCCCCCAGTCAAGGCAAGGCCCCGACCTCCCCGCTCATCCAACCTCGACAAATTGTCTCGATTCGATGAACGGAATGGCCAGGGCCTTACGCTTATTTATCGCAGAACTCAGTTACCGCTAGAGTTCAGCGCTTCGGTCAGTGCAGCTTCCACTTCACTGGCGCTTACGCGCAACGGTTTGTCAGCATCACGGCGGCGCTTACGCTCGCTGTGGTAAGCCAGACCGGTACCTGCCGGGATCAAACGACCCACGACCACGTTTTCTTTCAGGCCGCGCAGGTAATCGCGCTTGCCGGTTACCGCCGCTTCGGTCAGTACGCGAGTGGTTTCCTGGAAGGAAGCCGCCGAGATGAACGATTCGGTGGACAACGACGCCTTGGTGATACCCAGCAGTACGCGAGTGAACTTGGAAACGAACTTCTCGTCGCCAGCCAGACGCTCGTTCTCTACCAGAACGTGAGTCAATTCCATCTGGTCGCCCTTGATGAAACTGGAGTCGCCGGATTCAGCGATTTCAACTTTACGCAGCATCTGACGCAGGATGGTCTCGATGTGCTTATCGTTGATCTTCACGCCTTGTAGACGATAAACGTCCTGGATCTCGTTCACGATGTACTTGGCCAGCGCACTCACACCCAGCAGACGCAGGATGTCGTGTGGGTCGCTCGGGCCGTCGGAGATAACTTCGCCGCGGTTTACCTGTTCGCCTTCGAAGACGTTCAGGTGACGCCACTTCGGAATCAGCTCTTCGTACGGATCACTGCCGTCGTTCGGGGTGATAACCAGACGGCGCTTGCCTTTGGTCTCTTTACCGAACGCGATGGTGCCGCTGACTTCAGCCAGAATCGAGGCTTCTTTCGGACGACGGGCTTCGAACAAGTCGGCAACACGCGGCAGACCACCGGTGATGTCACGGGTCTTCGAAGTCTCTTGCGGAATACGAGCGATAACATCACCGATCGCGATTTTCGCACCGTCCGCTACACCGACCAGGGCGTTAGCAGGCAGGAAGTACTGAGCAATTACGTCGGTACCCGGCAGCAAGAGATCCTTGCCGTTATCATCAACCATCTTCACAGCAGGACGGATATCTTTACCGGCAGCTGGACGGTCTTTGGCGTCGAGTACTTCAATGTTGGTCATACCGGTCAATTCGTCAGTCTGACGCTTGATCGTGATGCCTTCTTCCATGCCCACGTAGGTAACGGTACCTTTCATTTCGGTAACGATTGGGTGAGTGTGCGGATCCCACTTGGCCACGATTGCGCCAGCGTCGACCTTGTCACCTTCTTTAACCGAAATCACAGCACCGTACGGCAGCTTGTAACGCTCGCGCTCACGACCGAAGTCATCAGCGATCGCCAGCTCACCGGAACGGGACACAGCAACCAGGCAACCATCCACTCGCTCAACATGCTTCAGGTTATGCAGACGGACGGTACCGCCATTCTTCACCTGAACACTGTCGGCTGCGGAGGTCCGGCTTGCCGCACCACCGATGTGGAACGTACGCATCGTCAGCTGGGTACCCGGCTCACCGATGGACTGGGCAGCGATAACGCCGACCGCTTCACCGATGTTCACCTGGTGACCACGAGCCAGGTCACGGCCGTAGCACTTGGCGCAAATGCCGTAGCGGGTTTCGCAGCTGATCGGCGAACGCACGATCACTTCGTCGATGCTGTTCAGCTCGATGAACTCGACCCACTTCTCGTCTACCAGAGTGCCGGCAGGAACGATGATTTCCTCGGTACCTGGCTTGAATACGTCACGGGCGATAACACGACCCAATACGCGCTCACCCAACGGCTCAACAACGTCACCGCCTTCAATGTGCGGAGTCATTACCAGGCCATGTTCGGTGCCGCAATCGATCTCGGTCACAACCAGATCCTGCGCCACGTCTACCAGACGACGAGTCAGGTAACCGGAGTTCGCAGTTTTCAATGCGGTATCCGCCAAACCTTTACGAGCACCGTGAGTGGAGATGAAGTACTGAAGTACGCTCAAACCTTCACGGAAGTTCGCAGTAATCGGCGTTTCGATGATGGAACCGTCCGGCTTGGCCATCAGGCCACGCATACCGGCGAGCTGACGGATCTGCGCAGCAGAACCCCGTGCGCCCGAGTCGGCCATCATGTACATCGAGTTGAAAGACTCTTGGTCGACTTCAACGCCATGACGGTCGATGACTTTCTCTTTCGAGAGGTTGGCCATCATCGCCTTGGAAACTTCGTCGTTCGCCTTGGACCAAAGGTCGATCACTTTGTTGTACTTCTCGCCCTGGGTTACCAGGCCGGAGGCGTACTGACTTTCGATCTCTTTCACTTCGTCGGTAGCAGCACCGATGATGCGGGCTTTTTCATCCGGGATAACGAAGTCGTTAACACCGATGGAAACGCCGGAGATGGTCGAGTAAGCAAAACCGGTGTACATCAACTGGTCAGCGAAGATCACGGTCTCTTTCAAACCAACCACGCGGTAGCACTGGTTGATCAGCTTGGAGATCGCCTTTTTCTTCATCGGCTGGTTGACGACGTCGTACGACAGGCCAGGTGGAACAACCTGGAACAACAGCGCACGGCCGACAGTGGTGTCGACGATACGGGTGTTCTTGACGCTGCCACCATCACGATCGTTGACGGTTTCGTTGATCCGCACTTTGACCTTGGCGTGCAGTGCGGCTTCGCCGGCACGGAACACACGGTCAACTTCTTGCAGATCCGCGAACACACGACCTTCGCCCTTGGCGTTGATCGCTTCACGAGTCATGTAGTACAGACCCAATACAACGTCCTGCGACGGAACGATGATTGGCTCACCGTTGGCTGGCGACAGAATGTTGTTGGTCGACATCATCAACGCACGCGCTTCCAACTGGGCTTCCAGTGTCAGCGGTACGTGCACGGCCATTTGGTCGCCGTCGAAGTCGGCGTTGTACGCAGCACAGACCAGAGGGTGCAGCTGGATAGCCTTACCTTCGATCAGTACCGGTTCAAACGCCTGGATACCCAGACGGTGAAGGGTCGGTGCACGGTTGAGGAGAACCGGGTGTTCGCGAATCACTTCAGCGAGAACGTCCCAAACCTCTGGCAGCTCGCGCTCGACCATCTTCTTGGCAGCTTTGATGGTGGTAGCAAGACCACGCATTTCCAGCTTGCCGAAAATGAACGGCTTGAACAGCTCGAGAGCCATCTTCTTCGGCAGACCGCACTGATGCAGACGCAGGGTCGGACCTACGGTAATTACCGAACGACCGGAGTAGTCAACACGCTTACCGAGCAAGTTCTGACGGAAACGACCCTGCTTACCCTTGATCATGTCAGCCAGGGATTTCAGAGGACGCTTGTTGGAACCAGTGATAGCTCGGCCACGACGACCGTTGTCGAGCAGTGCATCGACGGCTTCCTGCAACATACGCTTTTCGTTGCGCACGATGATGTCCGGAGCGGACAGATCGAGCAGACGCTTCAAGCGGTTGTTACGGTTGATCACTCGACGATACAGATCGTTGAGGTCGGAAGTCGCGAAGCGACCGCCATCCAGCGGGACCAGTGGACGCAGATCTGGCGGCAGAACCGGCAGAACGGTCAGCACCATCCACTCTGGCAGGTTGCCGGAACCCTGGAAGGCTTCCATCAACTTCAGACGCTTGGACAGCTTCTTGATCTTGGTTTCGGAGTTGGTTTGCGGAATTTCTTCACGCAGGCGGCCAATCTCGTGCTCCAGGTCGATAGCGTGCAGCAGTTCACGGACAGCTTCGGCACCCATGCGGGCATCGAAATCGTCGCCGAACTCTTCCAGCGCTTCGAAGTACTGCTCGTCGTTGAGCAGCTGACCCTTTTCAAGGGTGGTCATGCCTGGATCGATAACGACATAGCTCTCGAAGTAGAGAACGCGTTCGATATCACGCAGGGTCATGTCCATCAGCAAGCCGATACGCGACGGCAGCGATTTCAGGAACCAGATGTGGGCAACTGGCGAGGCCAGTTCGATGTGCGCCATGCGCTCACGACGAACTTTTGCCAGCGCGACTTCAACGCCGCACTTCTCGCAGATCACACCACGGTGCTTCAAGCGCTTGTACTTACCGCACAGGCACTCGTAATCCTTTACCGGGCCAAAGATCTTGGCGCAGAACAGGCCGTCACGTTCAGGTTTGAACGTACGGTAGTTGATGGTTTCCGGCTTTTTAACTTCACCGAACGACCACGAACGGATCATCTCAGGCGATGCCAATCCAATACGGATGGCGTCGAACTCTTCGACTTGACCCTGGTTTTTCAGCAAATTCAGTAGGTCTTTCAAGGCCTTTCCTCCTGGCGGAGCAGAGAGCGGGCAATCCTGCCCCGCTCTCGATTCGCGTCACGTGTTATTCGGTTTCCAGATCGATATCGATGCCGAGGGAACGAATTTCTTTGATCAACACGTTGAAGGACTCGGGCATGCCCGGCTCCATACGGTGATCGCCGTCCACGATGTTTTTGTACATCTTGGTCCGACCGTTCACATCGTCCGACTTCACTGTGAGCATTTCTTGCAGAGTGTAAGCAGCACCGTATGCTTCCAGTGCCCAGACCTCCATCTCCCCGAAACGCTGACCACCGAACTGTGCCTTACCACCCAGCGGCTGCTGGGTAACCAGGCTGTACGAACCGGTAGAACGAGCGTGCATCTTGTCGTCTACCAAGTGGTTCAGCTTCAGCATGTACATGTAGCCAACAGTAACCGGGCGCTCGAACTTGTTGCCGGTACGGCCGTCGGTCAGCTGCATCTGGCCGCTTTCTGGCAGGTCTGCCAGTTTCAGCATGGCCTTGATTTCGCTTTCCTTGGCACCGTCGAACACTGGAGTGGCCATTGGTACGCCGCCACGCAGGTTCTTCGCCAGATCCAGGATTTCCTGGTCGGAGAAGCTATCCAGATCTTCGTTACGACCGCCGATCTGGTTGTAGATCTCGTCCAGGAAGGTGCGAAGCTCAGCAACCTTACGCTGCTCTTCGACCATCCGGTTGATCTTCTCGCCCAGACCTTTGGCCGCGAGGCCCAGGTGGGTTTCAAGGATCTGACCAACGTTCATACGCGAAGGTACGCCCAACGGGTTGAGGACGACGTCGACCGGGGTGCCATTGGCATCGTGCGGCATGTCTTCAACCGGCATGATCACGGAGACCACACCTTTGTTACCGTGACGACCGGCCATCTTGTCGCCCGGCTGGATGCGACGACGGATTGCCAGGTAAACCTTGACGATTTTCAGCACGCCTGGAGCCAGGTCATCGCCCTGCTGCAGTTTGCGCTTCTTGTCTTCGAACTTGTCGTCCAGCAGACGGCGGCGATCAACGATGTAGGCCTGAGCCTTCTCGAGCTGCTCGTTCAGAGCATCTTCAGCCATGCGCAGTTTGAACCACTGACCATGCTCAAGACCGTCGAGAACTTCGTCGGTGATTTCCTGACCTTTCTTCAGACCGGCGCCGCCTTCGGCTTTGTGGCCGACCAGAGCGGAACGCAGACGTTCGAAAGTGGCGCCCTCAACGATACGGAACTCTTCGTTCAGATCCTTGCGGATCTCGTCGAGTTGAGTCTTCTCGATCGACAGTGCACGAGCATCACGCTCAACGCCGTCACGGGTGAAGACCTGTACGTCGATGACAGTACCCTTGGTGCCGGTAGGCACACGCAGGGAAGTGTCTTTAACGTCGCTGGCTTTTTCACCGAAAATGGCACGCAGCAGTTTTTCTTCCGGAGTCAGTTGGGTCTCGCCTTTCGGAGTGACCTTACCAACCAGGATGTCGCCTGCGCCAACTTCAGCACCTACGTAAACGATACCGGCTTCGTCCAGCTTGTTCAGTGCAGCCTCACCCACGTTCGGGATGTCTGCAGTGATTTCCTCTGGCCCAAGCTTGGTGTCACGCGCCACACAGGTCAGTTCCTGAATGTGGATCGTGGTGAAACGGTCTTCCTGAACAACACGCTCGGACAGGCAGATGGAGTCTTCGAAGTTGAAGCCGTTCCATGCCATGAACGCGATGCGCATGTTCTGACCCAGAGCCAGTTCACCCATGTCGGTGGACGGACCGTCGGCCATGATGTCGCTGCGCTGAACCCGATCACCCTTGCTCACCAGCGGACGCTGGTTGATGCAGGTGTTCTGGTTGGAGCGGGTGTACTTGGTCAGGTTGTAGATGTCGACACCAGCTTCGCCGGTTTCAACCTCATCATCAGCAACACGAACCACAATACGGCTGGCGTCGACGGAGTCGATCACGCCGCCACGACGAGCCACGACGCAAACGCCGGAGTCACGGGCTACGTTACGCTCCATGCCGGTACCGACCAGCGGCTTGTCAGCGCGCAGGGTTGGTACAGCTTGACGCTGCATGTTCGAACCCATCAACGCACGGTTGGCGTCGTCGTGCTCGAGGAACGGGATCAGCGACGCTGCAACCGAAACTACCTGCTTCGGCGATACGTCCATCAAGGTGACGTCTTCCGGCGCCTTGACGGTGAACTCGTTCAAGTGACGAACAGCTACCAGCTCGTCGATCAGGACTTTCTTGTCGTTCATCGTGGCCGAAGCCTGAGCGATCACGTGATCAGCTTCTTCGATGGCGGACAGGAACACGATCTCGTCGGTGACCAGAGCGTCTTTCACCACACGGTACGGGCTCTCGAGGAAGCCGTACTGGTTGGTGCGCGCATAGGCAGCCAAGGAGTTGATCAGACCGATGTTCGGACCTTCCGGCGTTTCAATCGGGCATACACGACCGTAGTGAGTCGGGTGTACGTCACGCACTTCAAAGCCAGCACGCTCACGAGTCAAACCGCCAGGGCCGAGTGCAGAAACACGACGCTTGTGGGTGATCTCGGACAGCGGGTTGTTCTGGTCCATGAACTGGGAAAGCTGGCTGGAACCGAAGAACTCTTTCACCGCCGCAGCCACTGGCTTGGCGTTGATCAGGTCTTGCGGCATCAGGCCTTCGCTTTCAGCCATCGACAGACGCTCTTTGACCGCACGCTCAACACGTACCAGGCCAACGCGGAACTGGTTCTCGGCCATTTCGCCTACGCAGCGAACACGACGGTTACCCAGGTGGTCGATGTCATCGACGATGCCTTTACCGTTACGGATGTCGACCAGAGTCTTCAGTACCGCGACGATGTCTTCTTTGCACAACACGCCCGAACCTTCGATCTCGGTACGACCGATACGACGGTTGAACTTCATCCGGCCGACCGCAGAGAGGTCATAGCGCTCAGGGCTGAAGAATAGGTTGTTGAACAGGGTTTCGGCAGCGTCTTTGGTTGGCGGCTCGCCAGGACGCATCATGCGATAGATCTCGACCAGCGCTTCCAATTGGTTGCTGGTGGAGTCGATCTTCAGAGTGTCGGAGACGAACGGACCGCAGTCGATATCGTTGGTGTACAGAGTTTCGATGCGAACAACCTGAGCCTTGGCGATTTTTGCCAGGATCTCGGTGTTCAGCTCGGTGTTGCACTCTGCCAGGATTTCGCCGGTTGCCGGATGCACGATGACCTTGGCGGTAGTGCGACCCAGGACGTAGTCCAGAGGCACTTGCAGCTCTTTGATCCCTGCTTTTTCCAGCTGGTTGATGTGGCGAGCAGTGATACGACGACCTTGCTCGACAATAACCTTGCCTTTGTCATCCAGGATATCCAGGACAGCAATTTCACCACGCAGGCGCTGAGGCACCAGTTCCAGGCTGAGGTTTTCACCTTGCACGTGGAAGACGTTGGTGGTGTAGAACGCGTCCAGCACTTCTTCAGTGGTATAGCCCAGCGCGCGCAGCAGTACCGATGCAGGCAGCTTGCGACGACGGTCGATACGCACGAACACGCAGTCTTTCGGGTCGAACTCGAAGTCCAGCCACGAACCGCGGTAAGGAATGATGCGCGCGGAGTACAGCAGTTTGCCGGAGCTGTGCGTCTTGCCACGGTCGTGGTCGAAGAACACGCCCGGGGAACGGTGCAGCTGGGAAACGATTACACGCTCGGTACCGTTGATTACGAAGGTACCGTTTTCAGTCATCAGGGGGATTTCACCCATGTAGACTTCTTGCTCTTTGATGTCCTTGATCGCTTTGTTCGACGATTCTTTGTCGAAAATGATCAGGCGCACTTTTACCCGCAAAGGTACGGCGTAAGTTACACCGCGCAATACGCATTCTTTGACATCAAATGCCGGTTCGCCCAGGCGATAACCGACGTACTCCAGCGCAGCATTGCCGGAGTAGCTGATGATCGGGAAAACGGATTTGAAGGCCGCATGCAGGCCCACGTCGCGGAACTGATCTTTAGTCGCTCCCGCTTGCAAGAATTCACGATACGAATCCAGCTGGATGGCCAGGAGGTACGGCACATCCATGACGTCCGGCAACTTGCTAAAGTCCTTGCGGATACGTTTTTTCTCAGTATATGAGTAAGCCATCAGCGTTCCCCAGCTTGGTCACCTGCTTGTTTGGCCCCTCCCGACGGGAGCAGCCAGAAAATCGTGCAAACCCCATGGTTTGCGCCACCGCATCGGGTGGTTACAGCTCGTTACCAGCACCGACCCAGTCGGCTGCCAATAACGGAAAAAGGCCGGTGGCAAGAGCCACCAGCCATCAGCCTTTCGCTTAACGCTCGGGCTGGAGGTGCAAAGTCGATGCTTACTTCAGCTCGACTTTAGCGCCTGCTTCTTCCAGAGTTGCTTTGGCTTTGTCAGCTGCGTCTTTCGAAACAGCTTCCAGAACCATGGCAGGAGCGCCGTCAACTACAGCCTTGGCTTCTTTCAGGCCCAGACCGGTCAGTTCACGCACTGCCTTGATCACGTTAACTTTCTTCTCGCCAGCTTCGGTCAGCATGACGTTGAATTCAGTTTGTTCTTCAACAACGGCAGCAACAGCAGCTGGACCAGCGGAAGCAGCGGCAGCGGAAACGCCGAACTTCTCTTCCATGGCCTTGATCAGCTCAACGATTTCCAGAACGGATTTTTCGCCGATTGCTTCGATGATTTGGTCGTTAGTCAGAGACATGACTATAAATTCCTGTATTGGGGTGACAGCCTACGCGGCCATCGAAATAAACAATAAACGCTGAAAGGAGTCGCTCAGCCTTAGGCTGCGGCAGCTTCTTTCTGGTCGCGAAGGGCCGCCAGAGTACGAGCCAATTTGCTGGTTGCGCCTTGAATCACGCTCATCAGCTGAGAAATTGCTTCGTCACGGGTCGGCAGACTTGCCAGTACGTCGATCTGATTAGCTGCGAGGAACTTGCCCTCGAACGCAGCTGCCTTGATCTCGAACTTATCCTGACCTTTTGCGAATTCTTTGAAGATACGAGCAGCAGCGCCCGGATGCTCTTTCGAAAATGCAATCAAGGTCGGGCCGGTGAACACGTCGTTGAGCACGTCATATTGAGTGCCAGCAACGGCGCGCTTGAGCAGGGTGTTACGTACAACACGTACGTAAACGCCAGCTTCACGAGCCTCTTTACGGAGTCCGGTCATAGCGCCAACTGTCACGCCGCGGGCATCAGCCACAACAGCAGACAGGGCAACATTGGCAGCCTCGTTGACTTCAGCGACGATGGCCTTCTTGTCTTCGAGTTTAATTGCCACGGGTTTAACTCCTGCTTGTTACCGTTTCATCCAACCGAAGCCGGATGTCGTTTTGGTGTCTGATTCGGTAAGGAACCGGGAGCACCATCTGCGTAGGCTTGTGGTTTAAGACTTGCGTCGCCTACGGTCTTGGATAGCCCCCGCCAGGCAGGGACCCCAATCTTTCAATTGGCGCAATCGCTTGCGCCAACCTGTGTCTTACGCGTCGAGCGAGCCTTGGTCGATGACCAGACCTGGACCCATGGTGGTGCTCAGGGTAACGCGCTTGACGTAAATACCTTTCGAGGAAGCTGGCTTGATACGCTTCAGATCAGCGATCAGGGCTTCAACGTTTTCCTTCAGCTTGACGGCATCGAAGCCGACTTTGCCAACGGAGGTGTGGATGATGCCGTTTTTGTCGGTGCGATAACGAACCTGACCAGCCTTGGCGTTTTTAACCGCGGTAGCTACGTCTGGAGTTACAGTGCCGACTTTAGGGTTAGGCATCAGGCCGCGTGGGCCCAGGATCTGACCCAACTGACCAACAACGCGCATGGCATCCGGGGATGCGATAACTACGTCATAGTTCAGGTCGCCGCCTTTCATTTCGGCAGCCAGGTCGTCCATGCCTACACGGTCAGCGCCGGCAGCCAGAGCAGCCTCGGCAGCTGGACCCTGGGTGAACACAGCAACGCGAACAGTCTTGCCAGTGCCGTGTGGCAGCACGGTAGCGCTACGAACGACCTGGTCGGATTTACGCGGGTCAACACCCAGGTTCACAGCAACGTCGAACGACTCGCTGAACTTTACAGTCGACAGCTCAGCCAGCAGAGCAGCAGCGTCTACAAAGTTGTAGGACTTGCCTGCTTCGATTTTGCCGGCGATAGCCTTTTGACGCTTGGTCAACTTAGCCATTACACACCCTCCACGTTAAGGCCCATGCTACGAGCAGAACCGGCGATAGTACGCACGGCTGCTTCCATATCAGCTGCAGTCAGATCCGCGTTTTTGGTTTTCGCGATTTCTTCCAGCTGAGCACGGGTCACGGTGCCAACCTTAACGGTGTTCGGACGAGCGGAACCGCTAGTCAGACCAGCAGCCTTCTTCAGCAGAACCGAAGCAGGTGTGGATTTGGTTTCGAAAGTGAAGCTACGGTCGCTGTAGACAGTGATGATCACTGGAGTCGGCAGACCTGGCTCAATACCCTGAGTACGGGCGTTGAAAGCCTTGCAGAATTCCATGATGTTCACGCCGTGCTGACCCAGAGCAGGACCAACAGGTGGACTTGGGTTAGCCTGAGCGGCCTTCACTTGCAGCTTGATGTAAGCGGTAATCTTCTTGGCCATGAGGCACTCCAATTACGGGTTCGAACGCCTCGAAAGGCTCCCCGGTTACTTGCGCGTTTATCCCAGTGACGACAAAACCCCACAGCCTAGGGCTGCGGGGTTGGGATGCTTGCTCAGCTAGACCTTTTCGACCTGGCTGAACTCTAGCTCTACCGGAGTAGAGCGACCGAAAATGAGCACTGCCACTTGGATCCGGCTCTTCTCGTAGTTAACTTCTTCAACCGTGCCAGTAAAATCAGCAAACGGCCCGTCATTGACACGTACCGACTCACCCGGCTCGAACAACGTCTTCGGCTTCGGTTTGTCGCTACCATCAGCAACGCGACGCAGAATCGCTTCTGCCTCTTTATCCGTGATCGGTGCAGGCTTATCAGCAGTACCGCCAATGAAACCCATCACCCGAGGAGTATCCTTGACCAAGTGCCAAGTACCCTCGTTCATGTCCATCTGGACCAGCACATAACCTGGGAAGAACTTGCGCTCGCTTTTGCGTTTCTGGCCATTACGCATTTCAACCACTTCTTCAGTGGGAACCAGAATTTCGCCAAAGCCATCTTCCATGCCAGCCAGCTTTACGCGCTCTACCAACGAGCGCATGACATGCTTCTCGTAACCGGAGTAAGCATGCACAACGTACCAACGCTTAGCCACGGGACACCCTTAGCCGACAATCAAGGAAACAAGCCAGCCGAGCAGGGAATCAAGCCCCCACAACAGCAACGCCATAACCAGGACAACAGCCACAACAATCAGCGTGGTCTGCGTGGTTTCTTGGCGAGTTGGCCATACGACTTTACGAATCTCGGTGCGAGCTTCCTTAACCAGTACAAAGAAAGACTTGCCCTTGACTGTCTGCAGGCCTACAAAGGCAGCTACAGCAGCGATGACAAGCAAAGCAAGTACGCGGTACAGGATCGGCGAAGCAGAGTAATACTGATTGCCAACAACGCCAACAACCACCAAAGCGACTACTACTAGCCACTTGAACAGATCGAAGCGAGAGCCTTGAGCTTCAGCTTTAGGAGTCATCTATGAAGATCCTGTGAAAAGAAAGCCAGACACACCAAGTGAATCTGGCAGGTCAGGAGGGAATCGAACCCCCAACCTACGGTTTTGGAGACCGTCGCTCTGCCAATTGAGCTACTGACCTAAAACAAAATCAGGCCGACCATTATGCCGGCCCGAAAAAGACATTACAACAACTTACTCGATGACTTTTGCTACGACACCAGCGCCGACGGTACGACCGCCCTCGCGGATAGCGAAACGCAGACCATCTTCCATCGCGATGGTTTTGATCAGGGTAACGGTCATTTGAACGTTATCGCCCGGCATCACCATTTCAACACCTTCTGGCAGCTCACAGTTACCAGTCACGTCAGTTGTACGGAAGTAGAACTGTGGACGGTAGCCCTTGAAGAACGGAGTGTGACGACCGCCTTCTTCCTTACTCAGAACGTAAACCTCAGCAGTGAACTTGGTATGCGGCTTGACAGTGCCGGGCTTAACCAGGACCTGGCCACGCTCAACATCATCACGCTTGGTACCACGCAGCAAAACGCCGCAGTTCTCACCCGCACGACCTTCGTCGAGCAGCTTGCGGAACATTTCAACACCAGTACAAGTAGTTTTGACAGTGTCACGAAGACCAACAATCTCAACTTCTTCCTGAATGCGGACAATGCCACGCTCAACACGACCAGTCACAACAGTACCGCGACCGGAGATCGAGAACACATCCTCGATCGGCATCAGGAACGGCTTATCGATAGCACGCTCAGGCTGCGGAATATAGCTATCCAGAGTCTCGACCAACTTCTTGACGGCAGTAGTACCCATCTCGTTATCGTCTTGACCATTCAGCGCCATCAGCGCCGAACCAATAATGATCGGAGTGTCATCACCTGGGAAATCGTAAGTGCTCAACAGATCGCGCACTTCCATCTCAACCAGTTCCAGCAACTCAGCGTCGTCGACCATGTCAGCCTTGTTCAGGAAGACAACGATATACGGAACGCCAACCTGACGGGACAACAGGATATGCTCACGGGTTTGCGGCATCGGACCATCAGCGGCCGAGCAAACCAGAATCGCACCATCCATCTGCGCAGCACCGGTGATCATGTTTTTTACGTAGTCGGCGTGACCTGGACAGTCAACGTGTGCGTAGTGACGCACAGCCGAATCATACTCAACGTGAGCAGTGTTAATGGTGATACCACGAGCTTTTTCTTCTGGGGCGCTATCGATCTTGTCGAAGTCAACCTTTGCCGAACCGAACACTTCGGAGCAGACACGGGTCAGAGCAGCGGTCAAGGTCGTCTTGCCATGGTCTACGTGACCAATGGTGCCAACGTTGACGTGCGGCTTGTTACGCTCGAACTTTTCCTTAGCCATCGAAATCACCCCTAGCAGAAGAATTAAGCAAGTACTATCAGCCATTAAAACAAAGGCAGATATTTTCATATCTGCCTTGTTATATGGAGCTCTTGAGCGGATTTGAACCGCTGACCTCACCCTTACCAAGGGTGTGCTCTACCAACTGAGCTACAAGAGCGTAACACTTTGCAGGACCTGCAAACTTGGAGCGGGTAGCGGGAATCGAACCCGCATCATCAGCTTGGAAGGCTGAGGTTCTACCACTAAACTATACCCGCGGAGCTTGCAGCTCTCGCTAAAAATGGTGGAGGGGGAAGGATTCGAACCTTCGAAGTCGTAGACGTCAGATTTACAGTCTGATCCCTTTGGCCGCTCGGGAACCCCTCCTAAGCGAGCCGGCATTCTATATCATGCCAGCCTTCTGTCAAGCATTTTCTCATTAAAAACCTGAGGTTAGCTGCGTTGACCTCGCTTCACACTGCTGACCGCTAAAGGTCTTCACTGCGAAGCGGGCGCCATTCTATGCAAACTATTCGACGGGTGCAACCCCCTCGCACGGCATTATTTTATGTTTTAACTCATTGAATTCTTTAGAAAGGTTTTGCAACTGCGAGTCACCCAGCAAACGCCGGCTTTCCGGGGCTATGCGCACCCAGTAACCAGCATATTCGGGGAGATCCTTCGGCAAGGACTGAAACATGATATCCATGTCACTCAATCGACGCTCGATTACCTGGGCGACGTCCTGCCGAGCAGAACCTCCCAGATAGAGACAACTGCTATCCGCCTGCGTGGATTTTCCTTTGTCTCGAGCCGTATCCGTCGCCTCGCTCAACAAACGAATATCCTGCTGCGAGCCGCGATACAAACTCAAGGGGGTTACATCCTTCGCGCGAAGCGGAGCCTCCTGTTGGTGCCAGACGTAATAGAACACATTGAGAACAAGCAACAGCAGGAACAACCAACGCATAAAAACCTCAGGACAAGGGACACGCCATCGCCAAACCTACAAATACCAGGTCTGGAACCACCCTGGCCTCGGGCACAATCTCGGAGATCAGATCAGCATCCCCTCCTGTCAGGAAGACTGCGAAATCTTCTCCCCAATAGCTGCGCGCCAACTCTAGCTGAGTCAGGACAAACCCTCTCAACATTAGCAAACAACCTCGCTCGACCGCCTCGACGGTTGTGCGCCCAGGAACAAGACTCTCCAAAGCGCGCTCGGCAGCAAGATCTCCATAGCGAATTCTACGGGTATGGGTACGCAACTGGTTGCGCATCAAAGGCATCCCTGGACAGATGAATCCGCCGAGATGCTCACCATCTCCTGCAATAAAGTCAGCCGTAACAGCCGTACCAAAGTCGAGCACCAGACAAGCACCCGAAGCCAGATGAAATCCTCCGAGCACTGCAAGCCAGCGATCAAGCCCTAGCCGCTCGAACTCCTCATAGCCATTTCGAACCCCGGACATCTCCCGAGCCGGTGCCGCGCACACGACGGAAACGCCAAAAGCCTCGGTCAACAGAGAAATCAATGCACTGGTTTCTTCGGCGGTTCTGACACTAACCAAACGACAATGCATGAGAGCGAGCCCCTTGAGCCCCCTCAAGCTCTCCAGCAATGCGAGATCTGTATCAACGACCCCCTCGCCAATCACCCGCCGGACATCCTCGCCGAGTACACGCCATTTGATGAAACTGTTTCCACAATCGAGCTCAAGAATCATCACGCAACCTCAGGCTGAGCTCGCCACCACTAAAGACCTTCTCCACACCATTCACCTTCAAGCGCAAGGCACCCTGACTATCGATACCCAGCACCTCCCCATCTATCTGACTCACACCGGCAATCAACGATACCGCCCGCCCCTGCCATAGATGATTTTGCTCCCACTCCGCCTGGATAGCCGAAAATCCGCCGGCCTGGTGGCGATTTAAATAGGCCTGGAGCATCAACCCTAACTCCGCAACCAGATGATTGCGATCAACTGCCTTACCCGACTCGAGGCGCATGGACGTCCATTGCTGATCAACCTCATCGGTCATCTGCATGTTCACATTTATTCCGACACCGATCACCACGTGACACACATCAGCAGGATCCCCCACCAACTCGAGCAGTATTCCAGCAATCTTTTGCTGCCCCACCAGAACATCATTCGGCCACTTCAACCCCACACCCGAGACACCAAGCTCTCGCAAGGCCTGCATTACGGCAAGCCCGACAACAAGACTCAAGCCCTCCAGCTGCCGCATCCCGCCATCAATACGCAGCACCAGACTGTAATAGATGTTTTCCGCGAACGGGCTGACCCATTTGCGCCCACGCCGTCCACGACCGGCCGTTTGCCGCTCAGCGAGCACCAGAAATGGCGCAGGCTGGCCACGCTCGATAGCGCGCAAGGCTTCAGCGTTGGTGGAGTCAATTGAGTCGAAGACTAGAATGGGCCACTCACAAGAAGGCGCCCGCGCGCTTATTTCCGCAGGATCAAGCAGTGTCAATGGCGCAGTTAGTTGATAGCCGCGACCGCGCACTTTGTGAATGGATAAACCGAGTTCAGCTTCCAGGTGCTGAAGTTGCTTCCATACAGCGCTACGACTGACGCCCAAGGCAGCACCCAGGGCTTGGCCCGAATGGAATCGACCATCCTTAAGAAGCTTTAACAACGTCAGCATGCAAGTCTCGCCTCACAATGAGGCCCGCATGATATCCATGCCCCGGGCTGTTGCATAGAAACCCTACAAGCGAGATTTTCCTGCGGACAAAACAAAAC